>JAHIUX010000008.1 GCA_018816765.1 Bacteroidota bacterium | reverse complement strand
ATCTTTCATTGTGGAAAGATAAGACCTTAAGTCGAACTTTTTCAATATATTTATCTATTTGATTATCAGGCAAATATAATAAATATTATTGATTGAAACAAGTTTATTTAACTGAATATCAGCTATTTAAACAAATTAATTTTACTGAATTTTTGATGTTTTTGGATCACTTTTTTTAATGCGTCGCCCCTGCATCAAAGCGGGCCAGCAGTTGACTCATACGCACTTTTAAGTACTTTTGAGCCGATGAAACAATTTCTTTTTGGCATTGGTTTGATGTTGTTGGGCATGGCAGCCACTGCCCAGGTGATACCTGAAGAACGGAGGGTTGACTGGCAGCAGATAGCTTTACAATATCATTTTAAATTGCCTGGAACAACAGTAAATGTGCGTGATTTTGGTGCCACTGGTGATGGTATAACCAACGATCAACCAGCTATTATCAATGCCATTGCAAGTTTACAGGGAAGGCTCGGCTACATTTATTTTCCGCCTGGAAATTACCTGATAACAAGCCCTGTTGCTTTGGTTGATAGCGTTGTGCTGATTGGCGTTTCATCCGATTCATGCATCCTGCACTTCGATCTTGGACAGCAAGCCATTTCCTGCATCAATGTCAGTGGGTCTCCTGTGAGTGAGTTTGTCGGCCTCAGTGAATCTGCCACTATGGGATCATCCTGGCTCAAGGTGAACAACACTGCCGGTTTTGCTGCAGGAATGACTGCCGAATTGATTCAATCGAACGGATCATGGGACGTTGTTCCCGTATCCTGGGCTGAGAATGCCGTCGGTCAACTTCTTCAGATTTCTGCTGTGGTTGAAGACACTTTGTTTTTCATTAACAGCCTGCGAACGGACTTCTCTATTGAACTTCAGGCCCGGATCAGGACCATTGATCCTTTGGTGAATGCAGGCATTCATTGCCTGAAAATCATCCGGACCGACGAGCCAGTCTCTGGAGCAGGTTCGAATATTGATCTGGTTTTTGCCAAAAATTGCAGCTTTTCGGGTATCGAAAGCGACCACAGTGTTGGTAGTCACTTCCAGCTGCACAATTGCTCAAACATCCTCATCAAAGGATGTTATATCCATCATGCCTTCACCTATGATGGAACAGGAACAAGGGGTTATGGCGTGACAATGAATCAGCACAGCGGCGAATGCCTCGTGGTTAACAATATTTTTCAACAGCTGCGCCACGCGATGATGGTAAAGACAGGGGCAAATGGCAATATTTTCGCCTACAACTATTCCATCGATCCTTATCGTTCCGAGGAAATTCACGATTTTTCGGGCGACATCAGCTTGCATGGCCATTATGCTTTCAGCAACCTGTTTGAAGGAAATATCGTGCAGAACATCATCATCGATCATTATTGGGGCCCTTCGGGTCCGCTGAATACTTTTTTCAGGAACAGGGCTGAGCTATATGGCATCATCATGACTCCCAGTGATTTACTTGAAACACAGGAGCAGAATATTGTGGGTAATGAGGTTACCAGTACCGCCTTTTTGCATGGATTATACAGCCTGACTGGTAGCAACCATTTCGAATATGGCAACAACATAAAAGGAAGCATTGTACCTCCCGGAACGGATGTACTCAGCGACACTAGTTATTACCTTGATAAACAACCAACCTTCTGGGAAAACGACCTGTCCTGGCCTTCCGTTGGTGTACCCAACGAATTGAACAGCGGTCAAATCCCGGCCAGCCTGAGGTATATCGATGGCAATAGCCTCACGGTCTGCAGCCAGGATTCAACACTGACGGAAAATCCGCGAACAAAGCACGATCAGGAATTCAAGGTATGGCCTAATCCCGCCAGGCAATGGGTTCAGCTTCAACTTCCCGGAACGGACAACAGGATCGTCAGTATTGAACTGATCGGCATGCATGGGAACAGGACTACACTTCATGTGAAACCATCAGTCGACGCAAATATCATTGTTGCCGAAATCCCACAAGCCTTGCCACAGGGCATGTATTTCGTTGTTGTCAGGACTAAACAGAGAACAATCGCCAGTAAACTGATGTTGGCGCCCTAAGTAAAGGTTCAGCCGGTCTTCTTCCCAATTAAAACCTATTGTCTAATTTTTCGCATGAATAATTCAGGCAGATATCGTTATATCTGCAGTATTTTTATTAATTTCATGCAAAATTCTGTATTGCAACTGCAATAAACTTATTGGACCGGATTCCCTTAAATTTCTGAAATATAAAATAGTAGGTCAATATGTTACACTTTTCAAGGTATATTTATTCGGGCATTAAAGTCATTAGTTTGGCACTTATCATCATGGTAGGATGCAAATCGCCGGCCGCGGGCCACCTGCCGGCAAACACAAGCAAAATACCAGGAACAAAGCCTCAGGTAAGTAGTTTTGACGAGCAGATGAATGTGCTGGCAAATGAGATGGTGAAAAGCCTGAGCCAGGAAAAAAAATCGAAAATCGCCATCATGGAATTTCCTGACCTGAATGGTCAGGTAAGCGAATTGGGCAAGTTCATCCCCGAAGAACTAACCACGCGTTTTTTTCGCACAAAGCGTTTCGATGTGGTTGAACGTCAGCTGATCAATAAAGTGATTGATGAGCAACGCCTGGGAGTTTCAGGCATGCTCGATGCCAACTCAGCGGCTGAAATCGGTAAGATGCTGGGTGTTGAAGCCATTGTCACAGGGACCATCACTGACATCGGAGCTTCGATCCGCATCAATGCGCGCATGATTGCAACCCAGACGGGCAGTGTGTTTGCTGTTTCTTCAGCCAATATCAGCAAAGATGATTACATCCTTGCGCTCATGAAAAAAATTCCTGCCCATGATGCGTATTCCCATTCCATTGGAAGCCAGGAAACCACCCATGCCAATATCGCCAAAACCCTGTCGAAGAATACTGTTGATGGCATCGATTTTGAAGTCGTTTCAGCGAAGATTGTTCCAGGCGACCACATCCTGATTGATGTGGTGGTTACCAACACAAGCCGCACTGACAAGGAAGTCAGGATAAACAACAACACACGCTTTTATGATAACCTCGGACAGGAGTTTCTCAACCCGGTAAGGTCGGTTGGAGCAAAAAAGACCCAATACAGGTCTGAGGATTTGTCGCATTTGTACATCGCAGGTATTCCAACTAAAGTCACCCTCGATTTCAGCAATATCGACCCAACAGCAAACAGCATTGCCCTCCTGAAAATTCATGGATGGGGCTTGAGCACTGAGGTATTGCTGCGGAATATTCCCTTATCAAAATAGGTAATTCCAGCTGTCAAATTACATTAATTCCTTCGTTAAAATGACACTTTGCCTCCTGTCGAGGACAAGCGGTGATGCCCCTGACCGAATTCGTTATTTAAGGATGTGTAAATCAAACTAATAAATTAATCATAAACTTTCTAAAGCTGGCATCCAATTTGATGTATTTCAGCACCTTTTGGTAGTGTTCTTAAGTTGTGTTTAATTTATCAGCTCTCTTGATTTTCTGTCTGGATTGTGATTAATTTTGTCACGAACTTAAGGAGTTTTTGCCGTTCAATCGCGCTTCTGACATTATCATTCAGGCTACAGAATCAGGACCACAAACCAACTAACATTCAACGCATTGTGAGCGGAAAAGGAACACCACGAAGTCTCCCTAATCTTTCAGGGATTTTCATTGTGCTATTGTTTATCTTAGTCATGCCAGCATTTACGCTGGGGCAAAGCGTGGTTGTAAGCAGTTATTTCAATGCAGTAAGTGAAAAAGACGAATGGAGTGAATTGCTTGTAATACAAGACAACCTCGACCTGAGGGGCTGGTCCTACCGAGACAACAACAGCGCACAAACCTCCTGGCAGCCAGAAATTTACTTTAATAACATTCCTTTTTGGAACAATATGCGTGCCGGCACCATCATCATTATCTGGCACAGGGCTATTCGCTCTGACAATGTGACTCCAAATGTCCTTGATGTAAACAAAGCCGATGGTTATATACAAGTTGCCGCAAACGATATAAACTATTTTAATGGAGGGAGTTTTGCCAGTAACACACTCAATGTGGCCGGAGCAGGTGACATATTAGAAATAAGGGATGCTGGCAACTTTCATGTGCATAGCCTGGGGCACAAATTGGTCGTTGGAACCAATTACGCCCCTATTCCCTTACCCAAACTCAACCACCAGGCCACAATTTTATCTTCGGAGGCAGTCATGGTGTTCCCGGGAACCAATATTGCCGAATATGGCACCAATGGGCCACAGGATGGAACCACATGGACAATAAAAAACAATGTCACTACATTTGGTCTACCGAATAACAATCCGGCCGCACCTAGTCCTGCAAACAGCAACTACTGGCGTTCGCTCAGGCATCCCGGTTGGAATTCTCCTTCTGCCGATGCCAGCCTGAACGCACAAAATACCCAGGTAACCCTTAGCTGGAATCAAGTCACTGATCCCAATGCCGGTGATGCCACCCAGGGCTATATCATTTTGCGTAACAATGCCGATAACTTCACTGCTCCTGTTGACGGAACAACCTACACGGCCGGGCAGACAATCGGCGGTGCTACTGTAATCGCCGTGCTCAGCGGATCAGCTACGCTTTCTTATGTCGATAACATCACAATTCCCTGTGGTGAAGAGCGGTATTACCGCATTTATGCCTATCGCTTTGCCACCGACAATTTAAATGGAAACAGTTTCGACCTTGCCCGTGGAACGGCCTATAATGAAACCAGTTTTGGTGCTGCTGATGTCGATGGACCACTTACTCAATCCATTACTGCGACAATCAATCCTGCATCAAATGACATTTGTCTGGGTTCGAATGCCACATTTTCATCCACCAACGATGGCATAGGCATACTCGTTTATCTCTGGCAAGTAAATAGTGGCAGCGGCTGGACTGACCTCACCGAAACAGCGCCCTATTCGGGAACCACAACGAACACCCTGCTCATCACTGCGCCACCCATCACAATCAATGGATATCAGTATCGTTGCAGCATTACGCCGCAATGTGGCACACCGGCACTTTCACCCGCCGGAACGCTGAACATTGGTGCACCTCCGGTGGCACCCACAAGCGCTTCTGTTACGCCTGATATCGTGTGCATTGACGATCCCGGAAACATCACCTTGTCTGCCACAGGCGGGTCTGGAACTGAATTGGAATGGTTTACCGGAAGTTGTGGAGGCACATCCATTGGCACAGGAAACAACCTTGTTATTCCTTCCCCTACGGTCACCACTACGTATTATGTGCGCTGGGGCACTGTCAATTGCGGTCTTTCCTCATGCGTGCAGACGACTGTCACCGTTACACCCTTGCCTACGGCGGCCAATGCGGGCAATGATGGCGAAAGCTGTGGTTTAACCTATACCCTTGCCGGAAACAACCCAGGCTCAGGAACCGGAACCTGGACACAGGTGAGTGGTCCCGGAACTTCCACCTTTGGAAATGTCTCTTTGTATAACTCATTGGTAAGCGTTTCAACCTATGGCACCTATGTATTCAGGTGGACCATTTCAACGGCTGGTGCCTGCGCCCCGTCATTTGATGATGTGACCGTGGTTTTCAGCAACAACCCGACAACAAGCAATGCTGGGCCAGACCAGGCACTCTGTGCAACACTGACCGCAAGCCTGCAAGGAAACAATCCTTCGGTTGGAACTGGCTTGTGGACAAAAATTTCTGGACCGGGTACGGCAAATTTCGCAGATGCCACCTTGTTCAATACAGCAGTAACTGTTTCAGTATATGGCGCCTATGTCTTTCGTTGGACCATCACCACAGGAACCTGTCCTGCCTCAATGGATGATGTTGGCATTGGTTTCTTTGACCCACCAACAGTGAGCAATGCAGGCCCTGATCAGTCGCTATGCGCTACACTCACCACCGCTATGGCTGCCAACACAGCCCTTGTGGGTTCTGGATTGTGGACACAGCTTTCAGGCCCGGGAACAATCGTATTTGCAAATGCAACGAGTCCAACAACTACTGTTACCGCACCCGTATACGGCAACTATGTGCTACAATGGACCATTACAAACGGCCTTGTGTGTCCGGCATCAAGCGATGATGTGGCAGTTTCGTTCAGTACAGCGATCACCGTGAATGCCTCAAATAACGGCCCCATCTGCGAAGGCCTTGACCTTGAATTATATTCGGATATTTCGGGAGCCACCTACCTCTGGTCGGGTCCGGCAGGATTCGCTTCTACGCTGCAAAATCCGGTCATTGCTTCAGCAGGAGTAGCCAATAGCGGTTCATATACTGTCACTGTTTCAAACATTCCCGGGGGTTGCCCTGCTTCGACCAACAACACTACAGCAACAGTGAATAATATACCGGTCACAGGAGCCATTAGCCCTGGAAACAGCGAAGCATGCTTGGGCTCAGTTGTCACATACACCGTTACCGGACAGGCCGGATCCACGTATACCTGGATAGTCACCGGAGGAACTGTTTTGCCACCAGGCAACACAGCAAGTGTCGATATTGAATGGGGAATGGTTCCCGGATCATTCAGTATTGAGGTGACACAACTCAGCAACCAGGGGTGCCAGGCCAATACTGTAACTACTTCTGTTGAATTGCGCGACCTGCCAACAACCTTTGCCGGCAACGATGACGGCATTTGCGAAGGCGACACCTACACCCTGAACCAGTCAGTTGCATCAAATTACCAGGATATTCTCTGGACGAGCTCGGGAACAGGCGTTTTCGATGATGCCAGTGCACTACACCCCACCTACACCCCAAGTGCAGCTGATGTTGCAAACGGAAGTGTTGTGCTGACCATGTCAGCCTCTTATCCGGCCAGTGGATGCGGACCTGTTTCTTCGTCAATGACATTGACAATAAGTGCCGGACTGGCCCTAAGTGCAACGATTGTAGCGCCGGCAGGCCCGGTGTGCAACGGGCAACAGATCAGCCTTAGCCTCAATATAATCAATGGAGGAAATAACCCGACTTACGCCTGGTATTTAAACGGAACCCTATCGGCCAACACAGATATTTTTACCTTTTTTGTTTCAGCAGGCGATGGGGTATACTGCACCATAACTTCATCACTCAGTTGTGCAGCAAACAGCCCGTTTACCACACCAACCATTAACATCAATGTGTCGCCGGAAGTTGTGTTTAACAATGTTTTGACATCAGATGCGGAATGCGGTTTCGACAACGGCAGCATTACTGTGCAGGCAGCGGGCGGAACTCCTCCCCTGACTTACAGCATCAATGGCGGCATCGACTTTCAGTCAGGTGCAGATTTCACCAACCTTCCAGCAAGTACCTACCTTGTGGCAGTGAGGGATCAGGCTGGTTGTGTAACACATTACACCAACAATGTGGTTATCAATTCTGCCGGTGGCGCTCAGATAGATGATGTCAGCTCAACTGATTCCCATTGTAACCTGGACGATGGCACAATCACCATTATGGCTTCTGGTGGCACAAACCCACTTCAGTACAGCATCGACAATGGCATAAACTGGTCAGCGACAAACACCTTCAGTTTGCTTCCAGCAAGCAACTACTTCATCAGTGTAAAAGACGCCAACAGCTGTCTGAGCGCCTATCCGACTACTGTAGTAATCAACCAGCAACCGGGTCCACAGCTTGTTTCCCTGGTTGTGACAGATGAAACGGACGGGCTCGCCAATGGATCTGTGGTCATCAATGTAAGCGGAAACGGACCGTTTGAATACAGCCTCGATGGCGCTAACTGGCAGTCATCGAACACCTTCAGCAACCTGCAGGCCGGTGATTATGGTGCGTTTATCCGCGATGTGAATAATTGCGTACTTCCAGAGTCGTTTACTGTACTAAACATCAGTTCGGGTAATGTTATTGTCGGTGCAGGTATGGCAGAAGCTTGTTTGAACAACACGCTTACAACAGCCATTATGGCCAGTGGCATCACTGATGTGAAGTCGTTTAGCCTCGAACTGGCCTATGACGCTTCAATCCTTGCGTTTACCAGCCATAATCAGTTGAATGCTTTCCTTGCTGGCGGAACATTCATCCTCAGCCAGCCTTCATCTGGATTGTTGCGTATGCAATGGCAAGGGACTCAAGCAGTCGATATTCCCGACGGGACATTGCTGTTTAACCTCTTGTTTAATGGCATTCAGGCAGGAAACACCGCCTTGAGCTGGATGCAAAGCAGTTTCATTTCCGGTGCAGGCAATCCTTTGAATGCCACCCTCAGCGATGGAAGCGCCGTTGTTCATCCCTTGCCGCTCATCAGCTCTGGAGGCAATGGTTCCTATTGCGAAGGCGGGACAGTAACATTGACTGCGACATCGCAGGATCAGCAGCAAATCAGCTGGTTGTGGACAGGTCCGGACGGACAAAGCAGCCAGCAGCAAAACTGGACACGCAACGACCTTGCCATAACTGCATCAGGCGTATATCAATTGCTCGCCATCAATGGGCAGGGTTGTCAGTCGACCGGCCAGTTAAGCATTGAGGTGATGCCAAACCCAGTGATTAGCCTGTCGGAGAGCGACACCTTGTGCTCGGGCAGCCCTGTTGAACTCGATGCCGGCGAAGGGTTTACCACTTATGTCTGGAGCACGGGAGAATTGTCGCAAAAGATCACGGTTTCCGAAACCGGAACTTACAGCGTCACCGTTGAAACGGCGATTGGCTGCCAAGGCAGTGCCACAACTTGGCTGCAACCCTGCGACTTCAGGCTGATGATGCCAAATGCATTCAGCCCGAATAACGATGGGCTGAACGACACTTTTGGTCCGGTATTCGGTGAAATATTTCCGGTGAAGTTCAGGATGATGATTTACAATAGCTGGGGGCAAATGATCTATGAAACCTCGGACTACAATGAACCCTGGGATGGCAAATGCAAAGGCGACATGACAGAAGCAGGTGTTTATGCCTATATCGTTCATTTTGAATTACCACCTTACCTTAACATCAAAGCTGACAGCCCTGTAAGAGGAACACTAAGACTTGTAAGATAATCCTTCCTGCTCTGTAACCTGATCTTTTGCGGTAAGGTTAGTTAGGTAGATTAAAGTGGTATAGTCTATTTGCAAATTATGGATCTGCTTTATTTCCAACAGACCTTCAGGCCCAGGTAGCCTTGTTATTAGAATTTTTTGATGCTTATGCCATTATCACCTAAAAAAATAAGCACGGATATTGATCCGTGCTTATGTATATAATTAGCATTGCGATAATGTGTTGCGTTTTATCCGATGTTCGTATAAACTGCCTGCACATCGTCGTCTTCCTCAATTTTATCAAGCAACTTCTCAATGTCGACCAGCTGGTCTTCGCCGAAGGCGACCGGTGTGTTTGGAAAGCGTTGCAAATTGGCTTTGATGATTTCAATGCCTTTTTCCTCCAATGCTTCATGAAGGGCGCCAAAATTGGTGTAGTCGGCATAGGCGAAAGCACTTTCTTCATGCAACTCAATTTCTTCCAATCCGGCGTCGATGAGTTCAAGTTCAAGGTCTTCCACATTCATCCCATTTCCCATTTTGAATTCAAAAACGGCCTTGCGCGAAAACATGAATTCGAGGGATCCCATGGGAACAAACGAACCACCTGATTTATTGAAGTACGATTTCACGTTGGCCACAGTACGGGTGGTATTGTCAGTGGCACATTCGACTACCACAAGTACTCCGTGCGGACCTTTTCCTTCATAAACCACTTCAACCATGGTATCTGCATCCTTGCCCGAAGCGCGCTTGATGGCTGCTTCAATGTTTTCCTTGGGCATGTTTTCAGCCTTAGCGTTCTGAATGGCGTTACGCAATTTGGCATTCATCTCCGGATCAGGACCACTTTCTTTGGCGGCGATGGTGATCAATTTGCCCAGTTTTGGAAACACTTTCGACATTTTGTCCCAACGTTTCTCTTTTGCTGCCCTGCGGTATTCAAACGCTCTTCCCATGGTAATATGCTTTAACTGTTATCAATGCTGAATGAAGCGGCAAAATTAGGAAGTTAAGCGAAAAAAATGAAATTATTTACAAATCTTTTCTGCGCAACAACAGCCAATGGCAACTTCAGGGGCTTGCCTGGTACAAATGACCAATACAAGCATTCAGCAGCCTCTATAACCAATTCATAACGATGATTGATGAACTTTCTATCGACCCACATGCCAAATGAAAGGTGTTGATGGTTTGCTGAAATTATTTCAGGATCAACTGTTTTCGGCACTTACAGGTGGCTTATCTTCATAAATCATAATATTGAGCGCTTTTTTAAGCAGGCCATATTACAGTCATAGGTGGTTATGACAGTAGGCATCCTGGCAAATTATTGCTAATGTACACAATCAGCTACCCACATTATTCACTGAAACAAACTTGTCCGGCCGCGATTTTTTTCGCAATTTTGTCTGACATCTGTGCAAAAACCTACACCCTATGGATATCCTGATTATCACCCTGCTGGGGCTCATTTTTCTGACTTCACTTTTGCTTGTCTTCCGCAAAACAAAAACTGCATCCGAAGGACAGGCATTTACCGACCTGCTGGCAAAGATTGACTACCTCGACAAAAACATCAACCGATTCGAAGCCCTGGTAAAGGATGACTTCAGGCAAAACCGCGAAGAGCTCAACAATAACCTGAGCAGGTTTCAACAATCAGTAACTGAAACCCTCAGGGAGATGTCAAGGGCCCAGGTAGAGCAATTGACCGGTATGAGCGAGCAAAACCAGAAGGGTATGGCGGCCATGAATAAAACGCTGGAAGACCGCCTGACTGCGCTTATCGATAAAAATGACCGCAACAACAAGGAAAACCGCGAAGAGCTTGGCCGGAACCTATTGCTCATAAACGAGCAAATGAAGGCAAAGGTGGATGAAATGGCACAGCGCCAGAAAGAGCAACACGAGCTAACGGTGAAACAAATGGAAGCGGTGACAGCAAAACTCGATGAGAAATTAGGACAACTCACCGAACGCATGCAACAAAATGCCCAGCAGTCGCGTGAGGCCATCGGTGCGACGATGAAGGAATTCCAGGATTCATTTTCAAATAACGTAAAGGATTTCAATGAGTTGCAGAAACAGAAATTTGGCGACCTTGAGAAAAAACAAGCCGAGCTGATCACTTCCACTGCAATGAGCCTCGAAAAGATGCGGGAAACCGTGGATGAGAAGCTGCAGAAAACACTGGAACAGCGGCTCGGACAATCATTTGAGCTTGTCAGCAAACAGCTCGAAAGCGTGCAAAAAGGCCTTGGTGAAATGCAAACGCTGGCCCAGGATGTGGGCGGGCTGAAGCGGGTGCTTTCGAATGTGAAAACACGTGGTGTGATGGGCGAAATTCAGTTGGGTAACATCCTCGAACAAATCATGGCACCTGAACAATACGAAACCAATGTGAAAACCAAAAAGTCGAGTGGCGACCATGTTGAATTTGCCATCAAGTTGCCAGGCCGGGATCAGAATGACGGTCAGGTATACTTGCCTATTGACGCCAAATTTCCGCAGGAAGCCTACCATTTGCTTCAGCTTGCCTACGATGAAGCCAACGCACAGAAGGTAGAAGAGGCAACAAAGACCCTCGTTACCTCAATCCGCAAATTCGCAAAAGACATCAGCGACAAATACCTCGACCCACCGTTTACCACCGATTTCGGCATTATGTTTCTGCCTGTCGAAGGGCTGTATGCCGAGGTGGTGCGCAACACCGACCTGATGGAACAACTGCAACGCGAGTATAAAATTATCGTAACCGGGCCCACAACCCTTGCAGCCATTCTAAACAGCCTGCAGATGGGCTTTAAGACACTGGCCATCCAAAAACGCAGCAGTGAGGTATGGCAGATATTAGGTGCAGTAAAAACAGAGTTTGGGAAGTTTGGCGGCATCCTGGAGAAAGCCAGAAAAAAGATTGATGAAGCAGGAAATGAAATCGATACACTGGTAGGCACCCGTTCACGGGCGATTGAACGCCGCTTACGCCAGGTGCAGGAGTTGCCCGCTGCGGAATCGAGCCTGCTGTTAGGAGAAAACCTGCTGGATGAGGACTCTGAAGAAGCCACTGAGGCATTATAGTCCTAACAGGCTTTATAAATTATGAATTACGTCAAGACCCATTCTAAATTAGGTTTATCTGTAAAAAATTATAAGCTGCACCCTGGATCATATCACTAAACAATATTAATTTTGTTTCGTAATATTACGAAATACGAAACATATGCAGGAAAACCTCTCCTACAGCGAATCACAGATTAAAATGGCACGATTCGCAAAAGCAATGGGCCATCCTGTGCGCCTGCTCATCCTTGAGTTATTGTCGCAGCAAAATTGCTGTTACAGCGGTGATCTTGCCGAAGAATTGCCCATAGCACGCTCAACACTTTCACAGCATCTAAAGGAACTGAAATCAGCCGGCCTCATTCAAGGCGAGTTGAATCCGCCTAAGATCAAATACTGCCTGAATACCGAAAATTGGGAACTGGCCCGCTCCTCGTTCAATGCACTGTTTGCCAAAAAATTATGCAACAAATGCTAAATTATCACTTAAATACCATGAAAAAAGAAATCAAAGTACTGGGCACCGGTTGTCCGAAATGCAAACAGCTCGAGGCCATGGTCAGAGAAACTGTCACCGCCCTGGGAATCGATGCTGAAGTAAGCAAGGTAGAAGATATAGTCGACATTATGTCGTATGGCATCATGCGCACGCCCGGACTGGTTGTCGATGGAAAGATTGTGGTTGCCGGCAGGTTACCAAACCAGGCTGAGCTTAACGAATTTCTTGCATAACCTATTAACACACAGGCCATGAAAAAAATCACCGGAATTTTCAGTTTAATGCTTCTACTTGCATTTGCGGTATCAACCAGCTTAACAGCCCAGCAAGATGCTCCTAAAAAAGTGCTGGATATTTATTACGCCCATAGCACAAACCGCTGTCCTACCTGCAAAGCCATTGAGGCACAGACCCGTGAAACACTGGAGACACAGTTTAAAACTGAAATCAACGCTGGCACGCTGGTCTTGCATATTATTAATATCGACCTGAAGGAAAACAAAGAACTCGTTGAGCAATACAAAATCTGGGGTTCAAGCCTGTTTCTGGTAAAAAGAGGAGACGAAGAACGCACCGACCTTACCAAAGAAGGATTTGCTATGGCCAGAACAAAGCCAGAAGAGTTCAGGACCTTGTTGGCAAAGACAATCCGTGAAAAACTAGCCATGTAGTATGAGCATCTTTCATACTTAAACCCAACTGAGCAACTGCAATGGACTTTCTGCAACAGCTTGTCGACAACAGCACCACTCCTGTCATCACTGCCATTTTGCTTGGATTGATGACTGCGATCAGCCCTTGCCCATTGGCGACCAACATCACTGCCATTGCATTTATCAGTAAACAACTCGAGAACAGGCGCCGGGTGTTTTTGAAGGGACTTGTTTACACACTTGGGAGAAGCATTTCATACACCGGGCTGGGACTTGCATTTTACTTCGGGGCCGGGGTATTTGAGCTTGGCGGATTTTTCCAGCACTGGGGCGAAAGGTTGCTTGGCCCCCTGCTCATGATCGTTGGCTTCCTGATGCTAGATCTGATACCGGTAAAGTGGCCCTCGTTTCAGCTGATGAAGGGAAATCAAAAGGAACAAAAAAGCAGTGGTTACATCCATGTGCTGGCCCTCGGAATGGTATTTGCACTGGCATTTTGCCCATACAGCGGTGTGTTATTCTTTGGCATGCTGGTGCCAATGATCATCAGCAGTTCCTCAGGACTGTTGCTTCCTCCTGTTTTCGCTATTTCGACAGCCATTCCGGTAATCATCGTTGCATACCTTATCGCGTATACCATTTCCGAAATTGGCCTGTTCTACAACCGATTGAAGGTGTTTGAGTTTTGGTTTCGGAAGCTTGTTGCCCTGACCTTTATCGGTGTCGGCTTGTACTATCTTATTGTGTTTTTCGCACCCTAAACCCATCAGCATGGAAATAAAAAAAGAAATCAGGATACTGGCCCTGATGGTGGTTCTGTTTTTGGCCGCATTCTATATCCCGGTAGAAAATACCCGGTTTAACGAAGCCATTCACGCTGCTTTGGACCTCAGCAGGTGGTATGCCCGTGAACATGTGATTCTGTGTTTGTTGCCAGCGTTTTTCATTGCCGGTGTTATTTCCGTTTTCGTAAGCCAGGGCGCTGTGATGAAGTATTTTGGAGCCAAGGCAAAGCGGTGGGTAGCCTACACCGTTGCCGCTGTTTCCGGCACCATCCTTGCCGTTTGCAGTTGCACCATCCTGCCCTTATTTTCAAGCATCCACAGGCGGGGTGCCGGCCTCGGTCCTGCCATCGCTTTTCTCTATTCGGGGCCGGCGATTAACATCCTGGCCATTATTCTCACCGCACGCATTCTGGGCCCCGAAATGGGCATTGCCCGGGTGGTTGGTGCCGTTTCATTTTCTGTATTGATCGGCGCAATGATGGCCCTTATTTTCAGAAAAGAAGAAAAAGCGATGCGTATTGAACAATTGAATTTTCCTGACTTTCCTGAAAAACGCCCGATGTGGCAGACGGCGTTTCACTTTTTTACCCTCGTGCTTATCCTTGTGTTTGCCAACTGGGGAAAGCCGGCTGAAGGAGACTCCAATGGAATATGGTTTCTGATTTGGGCCAACAAATGGTACATAACTGCAGGCTTCGGACTCATGCTGGTTTATTCTCTTATTTACATCCTGAAAATCAACCGTTGGCATGTCCTGCTTGCCGCCTTGGCAACCGCTGCTGCAGCATTGCTCAGCCATTCGCCCATGGTTCCTGTTATTGTAGGTATTTCGGCCCTAAGCCTGGTCACCCTTTTCGATAAGAACGATCCCGACAATTCAGAATGGACCCGGTCGACCTGGGATTTTACGAAGCAAATTATCCCCTTGCTGGCCATTGGTGTGCTCACTGCCGGTTTTTTGCTCGGATCAACCCACGAAGGCACCTCCATTGCAGGCATCATTCCAAACAGCTGGATAAATGCCCTTGTCGGAGGAAACTCACTGTTCTCGAACCTGTTTGCCTCTGTTATTGGTGCATTCATGTATTTCGCAACACTCACCGAGGTCCCCATCCTTCAAGGATTAATTGCTTCAGGTATGGGTAAGGGGCCTGCCCTGGCTTTGCTGCTGGCAGGACCATCGCTTTCGTTGCCCAATATGCTCGTCATCAGGGGAGTCATGGGTACAAAAAAGACAATATATTATGTACTACTGGTCATTATCATGGCCACCCTGGCCGGATTGATGTACGGAGCTATCTTTGGTTAAAATGTGGGCGTATGGATGAACAATCATTTTTTGCAGCAAGTTTTGAAAGCGGCGGACTCTTCTTTATTAGTCCGAAAAACGCCTGGCCTCTGCTACATCAGGGAGTATTGTTGATAGACCTGAGACCAGATTTCGAAGGTGAATTTAAGCGTCCGATGGTGCCTGGTCTTGTGGTTATCCCCTATTCTGAGCTACCAGGCAGGGTCGGTGAACTTTCGGTCGACAGCTTCCTGATCCTGGCCGACTGTGTGGGAATCCGCAGTAAAGAAATCATGAAACTCCTGAAGGGCATGGGTTTCACACGCATGCTATCGCTTGCAGGTGGATTCGTTGATTGGGAGAGAGATGGCTTTCCAATTCAGCTGGATCCCGCAAAAGTACTCAGCGGCAGTTGTATGTGTCAGTTAAAGGCAAGGGGCGGCAAGCGCAAACAAGGCTGAAGCTGAACAAAGGCGGGGAAATCATCGAACCGAAAAGCAACATGTGACTTTCGAAGGAAGTTACAGCAAAGGAATTATCCCTTCATACTCACCATTTCAAGTCTTTCAGGATCGAGGATTTCAACGTATTCGTTGTTAATTTCGATCAGGCCATCGGCCTTGAACTTGGTGAGGATACGCGCGATACTCTCAATCGACATTCCGCTTAATTCTGCAAAGTCCTTACGTGAAAGCTGCAAAGGGAATTTCTTTTGCTTATAAATCCTGTTTGCCAGGCACAACACAACATCAGCCAGGCGGCCATAGGTTTGCTTTTTTGTCAGGCAATAAAACCTGCCATTGATAATAATGCTTTGCTCAGCAAGTACCGAAAGCATTTTGGCGCCAAAGGTCGGGTTGCTGTTCATTACCTGCCTGAAGGCATTGATTTCGATGAGGCTGAGTTTCGAATCGATATAAGACTGGGCTGAATGATACAGCACATTATTTCCTTCGAAAAGTGATGACAAGCCGATGAGGCTTACCGGTGAAAATATCTGAAGAACCAGGTTATCTGAAGATCCTTCAATATAGGTTTTCACAAGCCCTTCGTCGAGCACCATGATATGCGAAACGAATGAACCCTGTTTACATATCACCTCGCCCTTCTGGTAAGACACCTCCACCATTTTCGATTGAATTAAATCCAACTCAGCATGGGTCAGCAAGTCCAAACACTCTAATTTACTGGAACCTATGGTACAGCTGTTTCTAATAATTGACTGGGCGTTAGGCATACATACAAAAATTGGTGAAACGTAATTTGGGCTGCAAGATAACAAAAAAAAGCTTGACGCAGATCAAATAATTTCATGATGAGACGGGCAGGGATGTTTGACCCGTTTGTGCCCCTAATATGTGAATGCAACGAGGCCTAAACCTAATTTTGCCGTGAACCTCAAAACACGAATTGACCATGAATAACGTGCTCCAGAAACTGACCGTCCTACTTGTTACACTTGTCCTTCCCGCGATGGTCATCTATTTTACGGTTTTCTTCGGTCTTCGGCCAAACGAAGCCAGGAAAATTGAATACGTTTCCAAAGCTGAACACACGGCATCTGTAGATCATTCCCAATTCGATCTGTTACAACAGCAATTCACCAACCCAAAACAGGTGACTGCAGCCTGCCTTACCTGCCACAACAAACGCGATGACGAGCTGATGCAAAGCAGCCACTGGAAATGGGAACGTGATGCAGAAATCCCGGGCCGCGGCATCGTTAAAATAGGAAAGAAAAACCTGCACAATAATTTTTGTACTGCTGCCGAAGGAAACAACGGATCGTGTATGCGCTGCCATATAGGCTACGGATGGGAAGATAAATCCTTTGATTTTAATGACCCTACGAACATTGACTGCCTTGTCTGTCACGACAAGTCAGACACTTATTTTAAACAGAAGGGTATGGCAGGCTGGCCCGCAACTGCTGAAACTGCCACAAAAGAATTTCCAGTACCAGACTATAACCTTGTTTCACAAAGTGTTGGATATCCCGACAGGGACAATTGCGGCGTTTGTCACTTCTTTGGTGGCGGTGGCAACAATGTCAAACATGGCGACCTTGAAGAGGCACTGTTTCACAGCACTAAAAAGGTTGATGTGCATATGGGTGAAGATGGCCGTAACCTGGTGTGTGTTGATTGCCACAGAACCGAAAAACACAACATCAAGGGCAGGGCTTATTCGGTATCAGCTGAAAACACAAACCGGGCAGATTGCGAACAATGTCACACAAGCAAGCCGCACAATGATGTTGTGCTCGACTACCACAACAGCAAGGTAGCCTGCCAGACATGTCATATTCCTGTTTATGCTAAGGTAAATGCAACAACCTTATACTGGGACTGGTCGAAAGCCGGACGAAAAGATGCTGACGGCAATCCGATCAAAGAATATGATGCCGATCACAACTACAGCTACCTTTCGATCAAAGGCCATTTCGTGTTCGACAATATGGTAAAGCCTGAATATTACTGGTTTAACGGAACAGCGGATCACTTCCTTACAGAAGATACCATCAGGGAAATACCTGTTAAAATAAACAAGCTTTTTGGCGATTACAAAGATCCCAACGCCAAAATCTGGCCTGTTAAGGTACACCGCGGGAAGCAGGCATTTGACCCGGTGACCAAACAGGTACTTTCTGTGAAACTATACGGGAAAGGCAAAGGCGAGGGCGCGTTTTGGGAAGACCTCGATTGGGAAGAAGGCATCCGTAAAGGCATGGAATATCAGGAAAGGTCCTGGAGTGGTCAATTTGACTTCGTTGAAACAGAAGTTTACTGGCCGTTGAACCATATGGTTTCGGTGAAGGAAGAAACACTGAGCTGCAAAGAATGCCATACCCGGAATGAGGGCAGGCTGGCCTCGCTGAACGATTTCTACCTCCCTGGCCGTGACTATAATGCCCTGATCGATTACACAGGCATCGGCATTATCATTGTTTCGCTTATTGGTGTCCTTATTCACACACTGCTGCGGATTTTCTAATAAAAAATTAACTGTATCATGAAATACCCCAAACAACTGTTATACACTAAATTCGAGCGGTTCTGGCACTGGTCGCAGATGCTTCTTGTGCTCTTGCTGACGCTTACAGGTTTCGAAATTCACAGCAGTTTCTCGTTCTTTGGTTTTGAACGCGCCGTGCGACTGCATTCGGCAGCAGCCTGGTCCTTCATGGGGCTTGCTGTGGTATCCATCTTTTGGATGCTCGTCACACACCAGTACAAGAATTTCATTCCGACAAAATACAAGCTGAAAGAACAAGTGAAATATTACACTTCCGGTATATTCTCAGGCATGCCCCATCCTACACACAAGAGCATGTACAACAAGCTAAATCCATTGCAGCGCATTGTGTATGCAGGCTTGCTGATCCTGATATTCCCTGTGCAGATTGTCACCGGAATTGCCTATATGTATTATCATTACCCACAGAATCCACTGGATGCTGGCGGCCTGACACTGGCAGCCGGAACCCACACCTTTGGTGCCTTCCTGGTCGTGGCATTTGTGATCGTACATATGTACATGACAACCACCGGCTATAGCGTGTCGTCAAACATCAAAGCCATGATTTCTGGCTTCGAAAAAGAAATCGGTCAAGAAGAAACTAAATCAGAAACACAATCCGAATAAACGCATCAATATGAAAAATCTGAGGAATATTCTTTTGCTGGTCACCATTGCCTTTGCCGTCTTATCCTGTGCTAAAAAACAGGAATACAAATCAGTAGACGAAATGGTTGCAGCCGCCATGAAAACCGTTAAAATGATCAGTCCTGATGAACTGAGTCAGCTCATGAACAGCAACGGCGACGAAGTGTACACCCTGATCGATGTAAGGCAGGAGATTGAGCATTACTATGGCTTCATCCCCGGCTCAGTTGTGCTGCCCAGGGGAAGTTTGGAATTTAGCATTGGCAGCGAAGAATTCTGGGAACATACCGGTTTGTATATGCCGGAGAAAAACGAAAAAATTATTGTGTATTGCAAAAAAGGTCAACGCGGCATTTTGGCTGCTGAATCACTCGGAAAGCTAGGTTACACCAATGTTTACGCCCTTGAAGGCGGATGGAAGAACTGGGAGCTTAGCTATCCAGATGTATTCGAAAAAGACCTCGATAAATTAGGTGGAAGTCATTCGGCCCCTGCATCTTCTGGTGGCTGCTGATCATAACAATTGAACATTTTTTAAACCATTATTTACCTAAAATCATTTCAAAATGAAAAAGTTAAGCATTATTCTAATTACCCTGTTCATGGTTCCGGCCTTGTTTTTGACAAGCTGTAAAAAAGATGAAAAGGTAACATTTGACTCCCAGAAGGCCCTCACCGATTACCTCGTTGCACAGGACCTCGATCTCAACAAAATTCTCGATGGTTTTGTAATGCCAGCACCTGACGACGGCAATGTTAGCGCAAAATACGTGATTGATATCCGTACAGCCGATGATTTCGCCCTTGGTCACATTGAAGGCGCTCACCGCGTGAACCTCGCCGACCTCCTTACCGAAGCTGCCAATGCTGCTGGCAAGGACATTCTGGTAGTGTGCAAAACCGGACAGACAGCTACCCACGCTGTTGCCTTGCTCCGTCTTGCCGGCTATCCAACTGCCAAAGCCCTCAAATGGGGTATGAGTGGATGGAATGCTGCTTTCGATGCATGGACACCTAACATTGGAAACGAAGCTGAAGGCAATGCCAACTGGACAACCGCTGTTGCTCCTGCAAACCTCACTTTCGCCAGCCCAAAATTCACCAGCACAAGCACCAATGGCGCTGAAATTCTGAACGAACGCATTGCCGCTGTTTTGGCCGATGGTTTCAAAACAACAACCGTAACAGACGTCATCACCAACCCAGGCAACTATTTCATCAACAATTATTTCTCAGAAGCTGACTACCTCGGTTTTGGCCACGTGAATGGTGCATACCGCATTCAGCCTCTGCTCATCAGCGAAGGCCAGATGAATTACCTCGACGCTTCGAAAAGGGTTGCCACATATTGCTACACCGGACAAACTTCAGCAGCCATTACCGCTTACCTGCGCGTAATTGGTTATGATGCAGTGACCGTTCTGTTCGGAATGAACAAATTCTACAACAATTCAACCGCCTGGACAGCCAACAAATGGACCTCGGCTTCACCAAAGAATTTACCCTACGTAACAGGCAATTAATTGCTTAATACGTCCAGATTATGAAGAAAATTATCATTTCTATCATTACCGTTATTTCCCTGGCAGGCATGAAAGTGTCTGCCCAGGGTTGTGGCGGACCGGTTTCTGACGAAGGGTTGAAAATGTTTGGCTTCCTGCAGGCGCAGTACGAATACCAGATGACAGACCCTGCCAAGAACAGCTTCACCTTCGAAAGGGCCCGTATCGGCGCACAGGGAGCAATTCCTTACGACTTCTCCTATTATGTTGTGCTCGAACTGAGTCCTTTTATCTCTCCAAATCCATACCTGCTCGATGCGTTTATTTCTTATAACCGCTACAGCTGGGCCAGGGTAAGCATGGGTTCCTTTAAAACCCCTTTCGGACTCGAGACAAACACGGCCTGCAACGACCTGATTACGGTATACCGCACCGCAGCCACCCTGCAGATGGTAGCCCCTTTCAGAGACCTTGGCATGGTGCTCATGGGTGGAAACGACAACACCTTCATGACCTATCAGTTTGCCATTATGAATGGCAGTGGCTTGGGCCGTTTCGACAACAACACCAAAAAGGATATCGTTGGACGCGTTGTGTTTAAGCCCCTCGATTTCCTGCGCTTTGGTGCCAGTTTCCGCTATGGTTATCCATCGCTGAACAACACCACCGATTCGCGCACCACTTTCGGCGCCGAGCTTAAAGCCAATTACAAAAATTTTAAGCTGATGGCCGAATACATCAATGACAAGGGCAATTACAACCGCGATTTGGGTGGAGGATGCTCAGGCAACCTCATCGAGCTTGGCGACAAAAGAAGTGGTTATTATGCCACCCTTGCCTATATGACCAAATGGAATGTGGAACCCGTTTTCAGGTTCGACAATTTCACTTCAGGCAATGTGGACGATTATGTTGAAAACAACATGACTTTTGGAGTTAACTATTATTTTAATGACTGGACACGCCTCCAGCTCAACTATGTATACCGCACCGAGGAGTTAATTGAAATGCAAAACGATGAAGTCGTTGTTCAGCTCCAGGTCAAATTCTAAAAACTGAAACAATGAAAAAATTATTTATTGTAGCCGGTTTGCTGTTTCTGTTCGGAAGCCTTTCGATGGCCCAGGACCTGATCTCAGTGGCCGATCTCGCGAAAGAACTTAAAAATCCTGACTACATTGTCGTATCAGCCGAAATCCCGACAGAATATGCCAAGGTGCACATTACCGGATCGGTGAATATTTCATACAAGGATTTCTTTAAACCGGGAAGCATTGAAGGTTTAATGATTGCCGATGCAGATATCGCAAAAGTTTTCGCCGAAGATGGCGTTTCTGAAACCAAAAAAATCGTTGTTTACGACGAAGGCTCTATGAAATATGCAAGCCGTGTGTATTGGATCCTCAAATACATGGGCGCCCCCAATGTTATGGTACTTAATGGTGGACTGGAAGCATGGAAAGCCGGACGTAAGCCGGTAACCAAAAACCCGTCAACCGTTGAAAAAGCCAGTTTCAATGGCAAGGCAAACCCTGGTATGATTGCCAGTGCCGACGATGTGAAGGCTGCAGCAGGCAAATCTGCTGTTGTTGTTGTCGATGTGCGCGAAGCCAATGAATACAAGGGTCTCGACGGAAAAAGCAAAGGCCATATTCCAGGTTCCATCAATATTGAACACCTGGCCCTGCTCGATGCAAAAGGTCTAATGAAAAGCAAAGACGAACTGGAAAAAATCTTTGCTGCCAGTGGAGTCACAAAAGACAAAACCATTTACCTGTATTGCGCCACCGGCGTACGCACGGGTAAGGCTTACATCGCCCTGACTAAAATATTGGCTTACCCCAATGTGAAGGTTTATGATGGCGGACTAAACGAATGGATTGCCCTTGGTAACAAGGTTGATAAATAAATTAGTGAATTTGGTTAGTGTACCCGACTGCAATGCAGTCGGGTTTTTTTTATCATTTTTTTTTGATGAATGAAATTATGTCGTATGTTTGCAACATATAACATACCATGCGAAAAACCACCAATTTTGACGAGAACGACAGGGAGCTTGCAAAGCTTGCCCGTCTCCTCTCCCACCCTGCAAGGATTGCCATCCTCAGGTTTCTTGCATCCACCGACTGTTGCATATCGGGCGACATCAGTAATGAAATACCACTGAGCCGCACTACCGTTTCGCAACACCTGAATGAACTCAAGGGGGCTGGATTGATTACTGGTGAAATTGAAGGTGTTCGGGTGAACTATTGCCTCGACTCGCAACAGATTGAAAAAGCCTCAGCCTCATTTGATGGTCTTTTTGAAATACTTAAAAATAACAAACCAAAACAATGCAATCCATGAAAATACTTATCCTCTGCACCGGAAATTCGTGTAGGAGTCAGATGGCAGAAGGCTTTCTGAAGTCATTTGATCCCAGGCTCGAACTATATTCTGCCGGAACGAATCCAGCCTCAGCCGTGCACCCCAAAGCCATACAGGTGATGAAAGAATCCCTGATTGACCTAAGCCAGCACAGCCCAAAACATGTTGATGTTTTTCGCGACCAGGCCTTTGATTTTGTGATTACCGTTTGTGGTGGCGCCAAAGAAAGCTGCCCGGCCTTTACAGGCAATGTCGGTCAGCGGCTGCACATTGGTTTCGACGACCCTGCTGAAACACAAGGCAGCGAAACCGAAGTGTTACATGAGTTCAGGCGCATACGCGATGAAATTAAAAATGAGTTTTACCTTTTTTACAAAGAAAACCTTAGAAACAAATAAGATGAAAAACCCTGATGCACTCAAATTAATGGTAAAGGAAAAATATGCTGCCATTGCCAACCAGGATAAAGAGCAAAACGCAGCATCGTGCTGCGGGGCCACGGCATGTTGCGAAGGTGTCGATTACAGCATTTTCAGCGAAAGTTACACCCAGATACAAGGGTATCAATCAGAAGCAGACCTTGGCCTTGGTTGTGGTTTGCCCACCGAGTTTGCACAGATAAAACCGGGAGATACTGTGATCGACCTAGGCTCCGGTGCCGGAAATGATTGTTTCGTAGCCAGGGCACTCACAGGCGATACCGGGAAAGTAATCGGGATTGATATGACGGAAGCGATGATCAGCAAAGCAATGGCTAACGCCGTCAAACTCGGTTTTACCAATGTTAGCTTCAGGCTGGGCGATATTGAAGCCATGCCAGTTTCAGCCAATAAGGCCGATGTAGTCATCAGCAACTGTGTACTTAACCTCGTACCAGACAAAAACAAAGCCTTCAGCGAAATTTACCGTGTGCTCAAGCCAGGCGGACACCTTTCGGTGTCGGATGTGGTCATCAAGGGCCAGCTCCCAAAGGCCATTCAAGACGCTGCAGAAATGTACGCCGGATGTGTTTCAGGTGCCATTCAGCTCGAGGAATACCTTGTCATAATGAAAACTGCCGGTCTTACGAACATCAGGCTACAAAAAGAAAAAGCTGTTGTTGTTCCGGATGATATTCTGTTGAAATACCTCAACGATTCAGAACTAAAGGCCTTTAAGTCAAGCGGGACAGGCATTTTCAGCATTACAGTGTATGCAGAAAAAGCCGGTGCTTCCTGCGGATGTGGTTGCTGCTAAACATAACTCAAACCCAATTTCAAACGAAATGACAACAACAAAACAGATTGGATTTTTCGAGAAATACCTGAGTCTGTGGGTGGCCTTATGCATTGGAAGTGGCATTTTCATTGGCCATTTGGCTGGCGATTCGATGCAATGGCTGAGTTCATTAGAACTTTACAATGTAAATATCCCCATCGCCGTTTTAATCTGGGCGATGATTTATCCCATGATGCTGCAAATCGACTTCTCGAGCCTGAAAAACGTCGGTAAAAATCCGAAAGGGCTTATGCTTACTGTAGTGGTGAACTGGCTGATCAAGCCTTTTACGATGGCCTTTTTCGCCTGGATATTTTTCACAAAAATCTATGCTGCATTTATTTCACCCGATTTAGCCGGGGAATACATTGCAGGGGCCATTTTGCTGGGTGCTGCGCCATGTACGGCGATGGTATTTGTGTGGTCGTATCTGACCGATGGTGATCCGAACTACACCCTGGTGCAGGTAAGTGTCAATGATCTGATAATCCTTGTTGCCTTTGTACCCATTGTAGGTTTGCTGCTGGGCATCACCAACATCAGCATTCCATATGGTACTTTAGTAGCCAGTATCGTGATATTTGTAGTGGTACCGCTCATTGCAGGTTATCTCACAAACCGCATACTGATTAAGGCGCATGGTGAGACCTGGTTTAAAACTGTGTTTTTGCCCACATTGAAACCGGTCAGTATTCTGGCACTGTTGCTTACATTGGTGCTGCTGTTTGCTTTTCAGGGAATCAACATTATCTCTAACCCGTTCATCATCCTGCTGATTGCCATTCCATTAATTCTGCAAACCTATTTTATCTTTTTCATCAGCTGGTTTGGTGGCCGTAAATTGAATTTACCCCATGCCATTTGTTCGCCTGCAGCGATGATTGGCGCAAGCAACTTTTTCGAGTTGGCTGTGGCTGTGGCTATAGCTTTGTTTGGGCTACAGAGCCCTGCTGCGCTTGTAACGGTGGTTGGCGTGCTGGTGGAGGTACCGGTGATGCTTTCGTTGGTGGCTTTGGCAAATCGTTGGAAGTACTGAGCCGTTCTCCCTGAAATTACTCACTTTAATATCCATGAGCTTACTCCCAGCAAGCAAATCCGCCATCGAGGTTAAACACATCGGGCCGACCCTGTTCCTGAAACCAGGCAGCAACGCGCATGCTGCGGATGCCATGCGCGCACATAAATATCACTGGGATATCTGTAGGAATATGGTTTATAGCGGACTCGAAATCGGACAACGGGCATTCCAGGTAGCCCTGATGCTTTGCAGGTTTGCCTTCCTGTGTTTCTTCCGTTTCGCGAAGGTCAACCAGCATAGCCTGTCCGCTGAAAACCAATGATTTGGCTTGCATTGAGTCAATGTGTCTGACAAATCCCAACTGAAATTCCTGGAATCGCGGCCTTTCGTAACTGGCTTTCCAGGCCGCTGAATTGTGCAAATAATCAGGCAACATTGTGCTGATACAGGCTACTCGTTTCTGGCAGCAATTTCGAGCATTTTTCTCAGGTCTTCACCCTTAAAAGGAAGCACTTTCCCATTTTCGTCAGGGCTAACACCAATCAAGATACCGTCCTCATCCAGTTCATGCATCCACTGATTGAACTCACGCAGGTCCATCTTCTCTGGTACATAATCCAACCAATCTCCTGAAATAGCGGCTCCTGCCTCTGATTCCTGTGCCCAAACAGGCAGATACGATTGGTCATTGTCGTCTTCGAGCATGGCAAACATGCCACTGTCGGCCTGTAGCAGCCAGATTTCCTTATGCTGCGACACTTCACTGATAAAATGTGCTAACCGCTCATCGAAGGGTACTTTGTGTGTCATTGCGTGTTGTGTTAATTAGTACTTCCTATTTCATCCAGTTCGAGCCACCGCATGGTTTTTTCGTCAATGAGTTGTATCAGTTCCCTGATCCGTGCAGCCTGCTTTTCGAGCAAAACATAGTCAGTCAAACCCGAATTCATTGCAACTTCCATTGTCGCTTTTTCCTGCTCAAATGTATGAATTTCCAACTCTAATTGTTCGTATTCCTTCTGTTCTTTGTAGGATCTTTTCTTTTTAACAGTGACATCCTTTACGCTAAGTGATTCTTTTTCTGTAGCTTCAGCCGCCAGCTCAATGGCTTTTTCTTTTGCCTGCTCTAATACATATTCACGGTAATCCGTATAGTTTCCAACGAAACCCCGCACCTTTCCATCGCCTTCAAAAACCAGCAACTGATCCACAACCTGATCCATAAAATACCTGTCGTGCGACACCAGAATCAGGCAGCCCTTATATTCCTGCAGATAGGTTTCGATGGTTTGCAAGGTGCTGATATCAAGGTCGTTTGTGGGCTCATCAAGGATCAGGAAGTTCGGGTTTTTCACAAGCACAGTCAGCAGAAACAGGCGACGTTTTTCGCCACCGCTAAGCAGCGAAACAGGCTGATGGTGCATTGGCGCCGGAAACATAAACCGGTGAAGCAATTGAGAAGCAGTGGCTGTCTGGTTTCCGCCCATGGGGATCACCTCAGCGATTTCCCTGACGACATCAATCACTTTTTTATTTTCATCCACGCTGAACGACTCCTGGGTGAAATAGCCATAAACAACCGTGTCGCCCGAGATTATTTTTCCACTATCGGGTGGGATTTTGCCACTGATCAGGTTTAAGAAGGTCGACTTACCCACACCGTTTTTTCCGATAACTCCATAACGTTCCCCTTTGTTGAACATAAAATCAACATCATCGAGGATGGTGGTATCACCGAATTTTTTGTTTACCTGCTGCAGTTCAAGAATTTTACTTCCCAGGCGGTTCATGCTGAATCCAAGCGAGATCTGTTGCTGGTTTCTTTTCTGCGAAGCGCGTTCTTTCAGCTCGTAAAAGGCGTCAATCCTGCTTTTCGATTTGGTGGTGCGCGCCCTGGGCATGCGCCTCATCCAATCGAGTTCTTTTTTGAGCAATTGTCCGGCCTTGGCCGCTTCTATGCGCAGCGTTTCTTCCCTTTCCTGGCTCTTTTGCAGGTAAAAGGTAAAGTTACCCTTGTGGTGATATAAATGTCCGAACGAGAGCTCAAAAATATTGTTACAGACCCTATCGAGAAAATAACGGTCGTGGGTTACCATCAAAAAGGTGATATTGGTCTGTCGCAGGTAGCCTTCGAGCCATTCGATCATGTCGATATCGAGGTGGTTCGTAGGTTCATCGAGCAAAAGCAAATCAGGTTCATCGAGCAGCACAAGTGCCAGTGCCAGCCGTTTGCGCTGCCCACCTGAAAGTGTACCTATCTGCTGATCATGGGTATAAATGGCAAACCTGTCGAGTAATTGTTTGAGTCTGCGTTCATAGTCCCAACCTTTCATGAAATCCATGCGTGCAGATGCTTCTTCGAGTTCGCGCCTGTTTTGTTCGCTGAAGTGGCCGGTTTGCTTTTCGAGTGCGGCTTCATAATCGCGAATGGCTTGCAGAACGTGTGTGTGTGAACCATTGATCAGTTCGTTGATCGTCAGTTGTTCATCAAACACGGGCTGTTGCTCTAAAAATCCGATTCTGATTCCTGTAGCCTTGCTGATAATGCCCTCGTCGCTGTCTTCTTTCAAGGCCAGCATCCGCATAAGGGTTGTTTTACCGGCTCCATTGGGTGCAATCAAAGCAGTTTTATCACCTTTTGCCAGTCCAAAGCTCAGGTTTTCGAACAAAGTTTTATCGCCAAAATGCTTTGACAGGTTTTCGACAGAAAGGTAATTCATGGATCTCTCGGCGGCGTTGGATTAGTTCAATTACGGTGGCAAAGCTAGTCATTTCCGCGGCAGTGTGTTCAAAAAATTCCTGGCTGACCGGCAGATACGCACCATCAGCAAGCAGTAAAAAAGCCGCCTTAACAGAATTAAGGACGGCTTTACGTTTAATCTGGTTTATTTTAACGCCTAATCAAAATTGCGTTTCATGTACTGAATACGCTCAAATGCGGCCGTGTTTTCGGGTAAGTTGTTTACGATTCCCCTGAAATCGCTGATGGACTTATAGTGATGCTTTTGCATCCATTCGTCGAGGCCTTTCACAATTTCACTCAGGTAAGGAATGCCATTCTGGTATAAGGTTGTTCCAAGCTGAACAACGGTGGCACCGGCGAGTAGTTGCTTGGCTACACCGATTGAGTAGTGAATACCAGTGTTGGCGGCAAGGTCACAAGGGATGCCACTTGCGCTCAACAGGGCAATCCAACGCATCGGAATCGACTTTTCATCAGGATTTGAGAAAATATTGTCGGCAACTACCTTCATGGTTGCAATATCCACATCAGGGTTATAGAACCTGTTGAATAGCACCAGTGCGTCAGCACCAGCCTCAGCAAGCCGATAGGTCATGCCCGTCACATTGGTGAAATAAGGGCCGATTTTTACTGCAACAGGAATGCTCACCTGGGCTTTTACTGCCTTCAGGATATCAATATAGGTATCTTCAATCTGCTGGCTTGTAGCATGCTTGTCGAAAGGAAAAATGGCAATGTTCAGCTCAAGTGCATCGGCACCGGCTTCCTGAATCTTTTTGGCCACAGAAGGCCATTCGACAGGGCTCACACAGTTGATACTTGCGATGACCGGAATATCTACTTCCTGCTTTGCGCGTTTAATCAGGTCGAGGTATTCCTGTACGCCACTGCCTTTGGCAATGTTTACGACATAATCAGAAGCTTCGGGATACCAGAAATACATATCATTTTTCCGTAATCCGGCTTCGGCTTTGGCCATAATTTGTTCTTCGAACAAGGATTTCAGCACAACGGCACCTGCTCCGGCTTTTGCACATGAAACGATTCCCTCGATATTACCGGTAAGTTTTGAGCTACTGACAATAATGGGATTGCGTAAGCTTAATCCCATGTATGATGTTGATAGGTCCATAGGTTTGTGTTTAGCGTTTATTTATTCTCTTGTAATACAGCCTCATCGAAAGTTAGCTGACCATGTAATTTATCAATGATAAACCGGAAAGCCATTTCCAGGTTTTCGCTTGCCGCTTCACTAAGCGATTCTTTGAAGTCCCATTCATACCCTTTAATGTGCAAAAGGTAAGTTTCGGGTGCTACATGAAACATTTTTCTGCAAAGATCAACAACAAAAGAAGGAGAAACCGCATGCATGGTAAATTCAACCTTAGCTGCTGAGGGTTCAACCTTTGAAAAATGAAAGTGTTCAATATCTTCAACAGTTGCATCCACAAAAATAACGATATCCTTGTGTGCAATGATTTCAGCGTCTTCGATATTGAGCTGGTAGTTGCAATCGAGGTTTAACCCGGGCATAGGATGGTCTTTGAGCCAGGCTTCCATTTTCCGAATGAAAGCTGCTCCAAGACCATCATCCTGCCGGCCAGGGTTTCCATACCCGTATATAAGCATCCTCTTGCGATGGGGCATAAGGCTTAGCTGCGTTTTCTGTCAATCAGGTTATTATCTTCATCGAACAACGAAACCTCGAGCGGCATCTTGCCCAGCGCGTGTGTGGCACAGCTGAGACATGGGTCGTATGCCCTGATGGCAACCTCAACAGAGTTCATCATGCCTTCGGTAATCACTTCTTTACCAGTCATAACGGCTTTGGCAACGTGGTTTACCGAACGGTTCATGGGCTCGTTGTTGTTGGTTGTCGACACAATGAGGTTGGCCATTTCAATCTGGTCGTTGTCATTGATGCGATAGTGGTGGAATAAGGTTCCACGCGGTGCTTCGATAAGGCCAACGCCTTCTTTCTGCTTGGTTCCTTTGGTCACGAGGTCGTTGCCCAACAGATCGGGATCGTTCAGCAATTCCCTGATCATTTCTGCAGCATGCAGTGTTTCGATCAGGCGGGCGTAATGGGTATGCAAACAATGGTTGTTTGGCTTGCCATTGGTCATTGCCTTATAGATTTCGAACTCCTTCTGTGCGAGCGGTGTAGGAATAAAATCAACGGTATTGAGGCGGGCCAGTGGTCCAACGCGGTACCAGCCATTGTCCTTGCCAATCGACTTCAGGTAAGGAAATTTCATATAACTCCACGACCTGACTTCTTCTTCAATATAGTTGTTGTATTCCTGGTAATCGATATCGTTCAGGATGCGGTTGCCATCGGTATCCACAGCACGCAACACACCATGATACAAGTCAAGGGCGCCGTCTTTGCGCACCAGGCTCAGGTGGTTGCTTGGGAAATAAGCGAAGTTATCGATGAAGTCCTTGTTGGCCACATAGTATGACTTGAAGAAATCGAGTGCATCCTGTGCCCATGAGATCATCTTGTCCGCGTTGAGCGGATCAGCTCCTTTCAGAAACTCATCACGTTCTTCGATGCTCAGGTTTTTATTGATACCACCCGGGATAGCGCCGGTGCCATGGATTTTCTTGCCTGCCGTTGCGCGGATAATTTCCTGTCCGAATTTGCGCATCATCACACCCTGAACAGCCAGGTCGGGCTTGGTGAGGGCTATGCCGATGATGTTTCTGATGGCTGGGTCACCGTCGAAACCAAAGAGGAAGTCAGGTGCACTGAGGTGGAAGAAATGCAGGGCATGCGATTGGAAGAACTGTCCGTAGTGCATGAGGCGACGCATTTTTTCTCCTGTTGGAGTAAGTCCTTCGCCTGTGCCAGCGCCAACGATAACGTCGAGGGCTTTTGCTGCAGCCAGGTGATGGCTCACAGGGCAGATTCCGCAAAGGCGCTGAACAAGCACCGGAGCTTCCCAATAGGGCCTGCCTTGAACAAAACGCTCAAATCCCCTGAATTCGACAATATGCAGACGGGTTTGCTGTATGTTTCCCTGATTGTCCATGTGGATGGTGACTTTTCCGTGACCTTCTACCCTGGTTACAGGTTCTATCGTGATCTTTTTTGACATGATATGCGTAGTATTTTGGTTAATCAAATTTTATTACTTCGTATGGCAGTTTCATCGGGTCGCCGGTGATCAAAGCCACCAAAGCATCCCAAATCAGGTCGGCTCGCGGCGGACAACCCGGGAGGAAATAATCAATCTTCACGATCTCATGGCAGGGGTATACCCTGTCGAGCAACATGGGCAGTTCGTCATCATTCGGCATGATGCCTGTTTTGTTCAGCTGAACGGTTGGTCCGTTGATATAGGCTTCGTGCAGGCATTCTTCGATCGGAATACCGTTTCTGAGCGCCGGGAGTCCGCCCATGATGGCGCACTCACCTAACGAAATCAGGATTTTGCAGTTTTTCCTGAACGACTTTAGTACTTCCACATTTTCGCTGTTGCAGCATCCGCCTTCAATGATACCGATATCAACAGGTTTGGTAAATGTCTTGATGTCGTCGACTGGTGATTTATTGAACTCGACGAGTTCGATCAGCTGGAGGATGCGCTCGTCAATGTCAAGAATCGACATATGGCAGCCGAAACAGCCGGCCAGCGATGTAGTTGCTATAATAGGTTTACTCATAACTTGTTTCTCCTTGTTTAAAGTTTAACATCACTTCCAATGGCTTTCTTGTCGAATTTCCGGCTGCCGATGGCCTGGTTGAATCCTTTTTCTTTCTTCAGGATGGAACCAACCGGGCAATTTTTCATGGCTTCTTCGGCCAAAGCTTCGCTCATCTGGCTTCCCATTTCCTTGTCGAGAACGACTTCCAGGCGATGGCCACGGTCGTGGAAGGCGAAGAATGACTTGCCCTCTTCGTCCTTGATGGTTTTGATGCAGCGTTTACACAAAATGCAGCGGTTTTGGTCCTTGATGATGTGTGGTGATGAAGCATCGACTTCGCGCAGAGGAAACTCATACGGATACCTGGGCACCATCATCTGGTAATAATATCCCAGGGCCTGCAGCTCGCAGTTTCCGCTCTTTTCGCAAGCGGGGCAAAAATGGTTACCGCTCACAAACAGCAGTTCGACGATGGATTTGCGGAGCTCGTTGATTTCGGCACTGTTGCTTTCAATCTCCATCCCGTCGGCCACAGGTGTGGTGCAGGAAGTCATTAAGCGGCCATTGATTTTTACGGTACAGATGCGGCATGATCCCTTGGGTTTTACGCCGGGCATATTGCACAGGGTTGGGATAAAAATCCCGTTTTCGAGTGCAGCCTCAACGATGAACTTACCGCGTTCGGTCATGCACTCAACGCCATCTATTTTGAATTTTATCAGGTTACTCATATCGGATGATTTTACTGTTTTGATGGTTATAACTTAATGATGGTTAAAGTTGGGCACACGGCCAACATATTTGCATGAATTCTGCACTGAAGCCACCAGGTCGAAGCCTTCGTCAAAATCCTTGTCTTTCTGGATCAATGCATCATACAGTGGTGCAAAGTTCTTCAGGCTGCTGATGATTGGGTTGCCGGCTGTTTGACCAAGTCCGCAACGGCTTGCCTGCAGCACCTTACCCCATTGTTTCAGGTCGTCGAGGTCTTTGGCTACACCTTTTCCATTCAGTATCTTCTTCAGCTTATTGGTCATTACCTGGGTCATATTGCGGCAGGTGCTGCATGAACCACACGATTCTTCGATGAAGAACTCCATGAAATTGAGCACCACATCTTTGAGCAAATTACGCTGTCTACCAAAAATAATCATTGAACCTCCAGTCGAAAGGTCAGAATAACCCAGGGTACGGTGAAACTCATCGGGTCCGATGAGGGTACCTGATGGACCACCAACCTGTACACCCTGAACATCGTAAGCGCCAACCATATTGAGCATATCGGCCACATTGAATCCCCAGTTTACTTCGTATACACCCGGGAACATACAGTCGCCCGAAATACTCAGTATTTTGGTTCCGGTTGAGTCCTCTGTACCAAACTGGGTAAACCACTCACCTCCGTTTTGCACGATGCGCACAGCCGTAGCAAAGGTTTCCACATTGTTGATGATTGTTGGTTGATTAAGGTAGCCTTTTTCAACAGGGAACGGTGGTTTGTCGCGGGGTTCGCCGCGTTTGCCTTCGAGCGATTCGATCAGTGCTGATTCCTCGCCACACACATATGCGCCGGCGCCAAACTGAATGCGGATGTCGAAATCAAATCCTTCGATTCCGCCAATATTCTTTCCGAGCTGGTTTTCTGCACGCATTTTTGCCAGCACCTGCTCCAGGTATTCTTTCATATACCGGTATTCATAACGGAGGTATAAAACCCCTTCATCGCTGCCAATGGCATATCCGGCGATTGTCATGCCTTCGAATACCAGTTCTGGTTTCTCGGTCAGGATAACCCTGTCCTTAAAGGTGCCAGGTTCACCTTCGTCGGCGTTACACAATACAAAATGTTTTTCGCCCTTGGCGCGACGGCAGAATTCCCACTTCAGTCCGGTGGGGAATCCGGCACCGCCACGGCCGCGGATATGGCTGTGTTTAATTTCAGCAATTACGGCCTCAGGTGACATTTTGGGAAGGATATCCCTGGTAACTGATCCATACACATAATCGTCGGAAAGAATCATACCTTTTCTCCTGATGTTGCTCGAAACCATGGCGCGCAGGCTGGGTAGCTGGTTTTTACCATCACCAAAGCTTTCATTGATCAGGCCTTCAACTTTACGGCCTTCGCGAATGTGTTTGATGATTTCGCGCACCCGGTAAGGAGTGAGGCGGGTAAACACTTTGTTGTTGATGATGGCAGCAGGTTCCTGGTCATTCATACCGATACATGCGGTGTTGAACAGGCCAATTTTTCCATCAGCAGTCACTTCGCCAAACTTAATTCCAACTTCTTTTTCAAAAGCTTCTTTGACGGCTTGACGGCCAAACATATGAGCCACAGCACTATCATTCAGATAAATGGCGTATTCGCCTCTTGGTTTCGTACTGAAGAAATGATAAAAACTGATGGTCTGGTTTACATCAACCTGTGACATACCAAGCTGGTGAGCCAGAAGTTCAACAGCCTCCTGACCGATAAAACCAAAGGTTTCCTGGGTATCAATAAGGATGTCCATGAGCCTCGTTTTATCGTTTCCATACTTTTCAACGATTTGTTTAACAGTGTTTTTCATGAATAAAGCATTTATTTTTGGTTCAATATCAAGAATAAAACCTAGTTGTGAATTAATTAACAGCAAAAGTATATTGTTTTTCCTGAACCCCGACGCAATTTCAAAATTTAGAATCGTTATAAATTGAAAAATGAAGCTGTTGACGATCAGGTTTTAGGTTTATCCAGCTATTTTTTTTGTCTGCTTGTTGAAAAATCAGTCTGCCTTAGTAACTTTACTGCTTCTATTGTTTTAAGCCTAACAACAACCCTTAAACCAGTTCCTATGAAATCAAAAGCAATGTTTTTCGGGTTCTTCTGTTTATTGCTCATCAATAGTGTTTTAGCCCAGGCACCAGCATGGGTATCTTATGAAACCCGAAAGATCAGCTATCCCGAAAACAAGTTCCTTGTGTCTTTCAAGTCACAATCCTTTAGCAAGAAAGATGATCCGGCCAAGCTGCTCGCCGACCTCACTGTGCAGTCACGCGCCGATATTGCTGACCAGATCAGGATAAATATTCAAACTTCAGCCAATTATCAGGTCGAAAACGTGAATACCAATACCGAAGAAGCCTTTAAACTGAAAAGCCAGTCGGTTTCGGAAGCCAGCCTGACGGGCCTGAAGACGGAATCCTATATCGACCATAAAAAAGACTATGCCTATGTCATCAGCTGGATTAAGATCGCTGATCTGTTGCTGCAGTGTGAAGCAAATGCTGAAGCCAACAAACAAAAGCTGGAAGGCCACATCGCCAGTGCTGAAAAGCTTTCGGCTGATGCCCACCTTGAGCGCGCGCAATTGGCTTTCTATCAATGTTATCCCTTGCTGCGTTTAATGGAAAAGGATGCTTCGGTATTGGCCGCTTATGGAAAACTTGAAGCCAACCAGGCACTCGTTGACCTCGAGTCACGGGTTCAGGGCGGCATTAACGGGCTCGAAAAAAATAGGTCATTCAATATGGACGAAACCGTATTCCTGATCGCAGATGGTTTTTCGAAACAGCTGGAGCCAACCAAAGCTGGCTTACCGGTCTTTATGGGATCGTTCAGTTTTCAGGACACCCGCGCAGGAAACACCTTTTCTCCCATGTTTGCAGGTAGCCTGGCGCAGAAAATGGTGACTTCAGGTTTCCTTGTTCACCAAACTGATTCAAAGCCGGCAAACTCAGTGGCTACTAACAACTGCTATTATGTTACAGGGACTTACTGGGAAGACGGCGATATGCTCAAACTGGTGACATCTATTTACAAAAAACCCGAGGGAATGATCGCAGCATCGATGGAGGGCAAAATATCGCTTAAATGGCTTCAGGATCACAACATCAAGTACAAACCCGAAAACCTTGATCTGGCAAAACAACGGCAGAATGACCTGACTAAGGGCGACATGCAAAATGATGACCTGAATATTGATGTCTGGACAAACAAGGGCAATGATATGCCGGTATACACGCGCAACGACAGCATGAATATCTACTTCACAGCAAACAAATCCTGTTACATCCGACTGATCTATCTGCTGGCCGATGGCACAAAAACACTCCTCATTGACAATTACCGCGTCGATGAATCAATGACCAACCAGGTAATCACATATCCGGAGCCTTTTGTCTGCGACGCACCTTTCGGATCAGAAATCATTCAGGTGATGGCCCAAACAGCACCCTTTGGTCAGTTGCAGGTATATCAGCAATATGGTTACACCATGATCAGGGAAGATTTAAAAGGCATCATGCTGAATTACCGAGGGATGAAAAAAGCAGATCAACGCGTGCAACAGGCACAGAAAAGGATTTACCTGACCACGATTGACCGATAGCTCTACCACTTTTAATCATACTGTTTTTTCCATTTAAATAAAGCACCTGAAAAGGTGAATTCTATTTGAATGACTATTTTAGCATTTATTTACTTATATGCAATAAATAATTATTTTTGGCGGGTTAAAACCAACCCATATGAAAAAGCAATTTGTTTTCAGCCTTTTGCTGATGATCTTAATAGGCGCTTGCGCAAAAGAGCAGATTGTGTACAATGAAAACCCCTTTGTCAAAACGCGCAAAGACCTGATCGTAAACACCATAACAACAAGCAATACCGTTGTCAATCTGCACGACAGTGTGGTATTGCGCCTTGTGGCACAAGGCGATGGATTGCAATACCTATGGTCAGCAAATCTAGGCACCCTTGAAACCAATGACTCAGTTGCCGTTTTCAGGTCAGGTGTTACCGGAAACGCTGAAATCAGCTGTCGTGTGGTGGATCAATACCAGCATGAAATAATCAAGTCGACACAGGTAACCGTTACCACTGATTTGCTTTTCACTGGCATCGCTGCTACTGACACACTCGTTCCACTTAATTATCCCATTGCAATAACAGCCTATGCAACAGGCGATGACATAGTATTTGACTGGTCGGCTAACGAAGACCTGATGCAGATTAATGGCGCAAATGCGGTTTTTACTGCCACCAGCCCCGGACAGTACACAATTGATTGCAAAGTGACCGATAAATTAGGTAACACCGAAAGCCGGCAACTCGTGCTTACAGCCACTGATCTTCCTATTTTTAAATCACTTGTCGCTAACCCGGACGTTGTGGTTAAAGGACTTTTTTCTGACCTCATTGCTACCGCTTATGGTGATGGGCTGAGTTACCAATGGCGCTGCACCCCAGATGCCAATATTTTGGGTGAGGGTCCTCAGGTCAAGTTTTCAATATGCCATTCCGACCGGTTCAAAGTAACCTGCACTATAACAGACAAATCGGGTAACCGCACTTTCAAAGAGGTGTTTATTCAGGTAATTGAAGGCGATGAAAATTAAACCCACGGTCAGCGTTGCAGCCATGGTTTTGGCCTGTCTTGTCATTATTGGACTGTTTGCACCGAAACTAAGTGCACAATGTTGCTCGATGGGAAGCCCTGTGAGCACTGCCAGCCTGGCTGGCGTTGGTTCGAAACATACTTTGTCGGTTAATTACGGCATGAAATATGGCTTATTCGAAACTTACTTCCGGCAGCGTACAAGGCTGATCAATTATGGATTATACGATCAACTTTCCTATTTGTTTTCTTCGTTTAACCTTGCTTACAACTTCACAAACAGGTTGAGCTTTGAGCACGAGCTTGGATATTTTGTCAGGAAAACCACCCGTTATGCTGACCCCGAACTCGACAAGCTGGCCACCGACGGGTATGGTTTTTCGGGAGGTATGTTATTGGGGAAATATGCGCTTTGGGTAAAGCCAGTGAGCCAGTTCGAGATCGATGCCGGGCTGGGTTTCCGCTATCCTTTCAGCCGAAAGCCCATGGTAGTAAACGGCATTGAGCTACCCACAGAAGCACAGCCATCTACAGGTGCTTTTGGTGGGGTAATGTTTCTGCAAGCCATTAAGCAGCATCGCAACTACAGTTTCGCATTGCAACATCGTTACGAATTTTTCGGGCAGAACGACAATGATTATCAATATGGCAGCGCTCACCTGACAAGTGTTTCCGCATCAGCGAGGTATCACAGTTTTTCAGCTGTTTTACTGCTTCGAAATGAAATCAGGACCAGCGATCATTCTGCAACAAATTCGCGCCTGGCCAGCGAAGGCAGTCATTTGGTCGTGCTTGCACCTCAGCTGTCATACGCCTTGCTTTCCGGTCTAAACCTGACCATGTATATGGACATTCCGATTTACAGGTATTATTTCGGCGAACAGATCAGCAACCGCTATGCCATGGGGTTTAGCATAATTTACACCCATACTTTCGCGAAGCCGGATAGTAAACTTGTTTTTCCCTAAGCCAATTGATTGGTAATTTTGTTATTTTTGGGTGAAAGTATCAATCACAAACAAAATGAGAGGATTTGCTTATGCATTGGCTGTTTCGCTGTTAGCGATGATTCTTATCGTGCCTTCATTGAGTTATGGTTCCGAAATCAAGAAATTCGGACTACCACTGATCACCAACTATCCCCGCTCAGTATATAAGGCAGGAACGCAAAACTGGGCACTTGCACAGAATCAGAAAGGGTTTATCTATATTGCAAATAACGACGGGCTTATTGAATTCGATGGTCAGCACTGGACACTCATGCCTATTCCGAACAACACCATAGTCAGGTCGGTATTGGCTGTCGGTGATACCATTTTCGTTGGTGCTTTTGAACAGTTTGGCTATTTTGCCCCTGACGATAGCGGAAAACTAAACTACCATTCCTTGTCAGCTTTGGTTCCCGAGGCGTTTCAGTTGTTCGATGAGATCTGGAAAATACATAAAACAAGTCATGGTATTGTATTTCAGTCATTTAAATACATATTTATCTATCACAACAACAAGCTTGAGGTCATTGAGCCACATAAGAATTTTGGCCATTCCTACACTGTAGGCAATAAAATCTACATCGTCGATATTGGACAGGGACTGTTTATATTGAAAAACGGACATTTGTCGCTGGCGAGCAACGATCCTTTGTTTAGCAACAACGAAGTCAGGTGCATCATGCAGTTCGATGACAAGCAATTGCTGATTGGTTTTGTGAATAAAGGCCTTTACCTGTTTGATGGCAACACGCTTACACCCTGGAAAACAAGGGTGAATGAAGAACTGATTGATAATATTGTGTTCTCTGGTATCAGGCTTGGCAGTGGCAATTTCGCTTTCGGTTCGATCCAAAACGGGGTGTACCTTTCAAACAGCAGAGGTGAAATTTTGCAGCACATTAACCGTTTTAAGGGATTGCTCAACAACACCATACTGAGTCTTTTCGAGGACAGGCAGGGCAACCTCTGGCTTGGACTCGACAACGGCCTCGATTACCTCGAAATCAACTCGCCACTATCGATTTTCGACTACAATTATCATATCGAAAGCACTTACACCTCGGTTGTTTTCGACGGAAAGCTCTATGTTGGCACCAATCAGGGATTGTTTGTTTCGGACCTGCTTCAGCTCGACAATACGCGTTCGGCAAATCCGGATTTCAGCCTTATTGCCGGAACAGAGGGCCAGGTGTGGAAGCTCTCAGTTATTGACGGCCATTTGTTCTGCGGCCACAACTTTGGGTGTTTTGAGGTCAAGGGATACAAGGCCGTCAAAATTGCTGACGACAGGGGTTACTGGACCTTCATTAGGCATATGGGAAATTCGGATACCATCATTGCCGGCACTTATAGCGGTTTGGTGCTATTCGTCCGCAATAACAATAGCTGGCAGAAGTCACTCAACATTGCCGGTTTTGAAGAATCAAGCAGGACAATTGTTGAAGACAAGGACAACGTGCTCTGGATTGCGCATGGCTACCGGGGCTTGTTCAGGGTAACACTAAAGCCTGACCTGTCCGGTGCTGCCGAAGTGGTGCTTTACGACAAAGAAAACGGGCTTCCTCCCGAACTTCCTTACAATGTCCATCGCATCAATAAAGATTTGGTATTCAGTACAAAAAGTGGGTTTTATGAATTTCAGACTGAGCGCAAGACCTTTGTAAAATCAGTGAAATACAACCTCATTTTCACGGAACAGCCGGCCATCGACAACCTCTTTCCGGATGAATTCGGCAATATCTGGTATTTTGCCTTTGGCCGCATGGGCATTATGCGCCTGCTCGAAGATGGCACTTACACCAATATTACAGCCCCGTACAACCGCATTAATCCCCTGTTGATCGAGTCATATGAAAACCTGTACATCAACGACAGCCGCAATGTGTTCATCGGCTCGCAGAAAGGTCTGTTGCATTATGATCCTTATTTCAAAAAGGACTATCACAAGGAGGAGCCTGTGTATTTCAGGGAAATTATTTTCAGCAGCGCTGACAGCTCCAGGGTAATTTACAATCCGCCGCTGAACAATTCCGCAACGCAGGAACAAAAGCGCTATGCTGTGCCCTTTGAACTCAACAATGTCTCTTTCAGGTTTGCAAATCCCGCATATGATGCAGCCGGTAGTACGGTTTTTTCCTATCGCCTGATCGGATTCGAGCAAAACTGGTCAGTTCCGGATAAAAACAGTTTCAAGGAATACACCAACCTACCCGAAGGAAATTATCTTTTTGAGGTTAAGGTGAGCAATATCAACCAGGTCGACGACAAGGTGTACACCTTTGCTTTTGAGGTAAATCCGCCGTTTTACCGCTCAGGGCTCGCTTACGTACTGTTTTCGATACTCTTCCTGTTAATCCTCGCCGGGAACATCGTGTTTATCAGAAGAAGGATAAACCGGACACAGCTGCGCGAAAAGGAAAAGCATGAAAAAAAGATGGCCCAACAGGAAGTGATCTATCGCGAAAAGTCGCTGCTGGCTGAAAAAGAAATCATCCACCTGCGTAACGAAAGCTTGCAGACGCAGGTAAGCCATAAAAATAAGGAACTTGCCAACACTACCTTACACCTGATTCATAAAAACAAGATCCTAAATGGCATCAAGTTTCAGCTAAACACTTTAATAGACAGCAATTTAAGCAAATCAAACAAGGCTGAGATCGAAATGGTCATCAACAAAATCAACAAGGAACTTAAAAACGAAAAGTTTCAGGAAGTATTCGATGATTATTTCGATGATGTGCACCAGGATTTCATCAGCCGGCTGAAGGAAAAACACCAGGACCTTTCGCCAAAAGAACTGCGCCTTTGTGCCTACCTAAAGATGAACCTGTCGACCAAGGAAATTGCTCCGCTGATGAATATTTCGGTCCGTGGGGTTGAGATCGGGCGCTACAGGCTACGTAAGAAGTTAAACCTCGACAGGGAAGAAAACCTGATTAATTACCTGATAAACTTTTAATACATTGCGCTTGAGTTAATTCACACATCAGTTATTGTTTATATCAAACCGGTTACATTACCTGACTTCATATGGAGTCAACACCCAAAACCATTGTAATTAAAGGAAGCACAGGTTATAGAAGATGCCATTGCGGGTCTTTTTCTTCTACAGGGTCATCGTGTTGTGATTAATGGCCAATTGTCCACAATAGGAGCAGCTGCCCTGGAAAAACCCCGTCAAATCAGCCCTCAGGTCATCGGACTTGCCGGAAAAACAGTAAAGTAGGGAAACATAAACTCCGGTATGATCCTCACCGACTTTCTGAAAGAATCACTTGACTCAGGGACTCCCGAAGAGCAGAAGCTGTTGAGAAAAGTGTATGCTTATCATGCAGAAGACGTGGAAGTGATTGCAGCTGTTCATATCGAAAACATCCAAAAAAGGAAAAAATCAACCGACCACATTGCCCTTCTGAACGGGCCAAAACTCATGTTCAGGCTCATAAAAATGATGATTAGCTGATTCAGGCCTAAACCTTGTCACCGGCTACCACCCGCAACCCATCCGTTATCGCCAAAGCCAATTCAATGTGTTTCATCCGGTTCTTATCGACCGAATACAGCATCACTTCGAAAACATGGTATTCGCCTGATAACCCGATCCATCTGATGGAGGGTTCTTCTTTCAGGCTGCTCCATGGTAAATTCAATATGGCTTGCCTGATAAATAGTTCTCCCTGATTTTTATCCATGCCATTTTCAAGCTGGAGCTGCACCTTATGGCTTTCACCCGCATTATTTTGTGCAATTTCGGCAATCACTTCCTGATTCAGTTTGGAATAGGGCACGCGCAGCAACATGCCATTTTCGGCCCTGATGGTGATGTAGGTGGTGTGTTGTGATTTTAACATACCGGCATAAGCTCCTGCAATGATGTTTGCTCCGGGCTTAAGGTTGTGTCTGGTTTTAAAAATCACACCAGCAATCAGGTCTCTCAACAAATACCAGCTGATCAAGCCAACAAGGACAAAAATCAGACCGATGACAAGGTAGTTGTAATAAAATTTGCCGGCAAATAAATAAGCTGTTGCCCAAAAAACATATACCAGCCAGATGACTAATTCAAAAGCAAACAGAAAGTTAATCCTGAAGTTCCAGCATGCATACAGGTCTGCCAGTCGCTTCAATCCGATACGAAACAACCTGAAACTTAGGAACAGCAGAAGGGCCAGTAAAAACGCGACAAAGATTTTCATGGTTTACGATGCAAATGAGTGGCTTAAAGTAAATTTTCCTTTTTCAATTCCCTGATCAGGTGCGCTTCGATGAAGCCATTTACAATGAATGTCCCTTCGAGCCTCTGCTCCACAAGACCAGTTCTGATCATGGCTTGCAACATATCGGTGGTGCTTTGCTGATCAAAGTGGAACATCGCCTGCACCCTATCAAGGCTTAGTCTTTTGTGCAGGATAAGCTGCACCAGGGCCAGCTTCCATTCATCCTCTATGGCATTGAGTATCCGTGTATCACGTTGATGTATCGCTCTGATATGAACACTTTTATCGGTCACTTTCACAATATTACTCAACCATGCCTTCATGGCCACACCAGGGTTGCCTTCAGCATAATCGAACAAGGCATTGAACAGCCTGGCTAGCCTAACCTCCGACACCTCATTGATTTCCCTGTTGTTCATCAGCAATGTCAGCCCACTCGAACGGTGCCGCCTCATAATCAGTTGCTGCAGTTCTTTCGAATCAAAAGGCCTCAGTGAAATGATGCTGATAAACACATGCTGAAGTCCAAGCACCTTGTTAATCAGGCTGTAGGCAAATGGATTCATGTTAACAACAAAGACCACCTTCGGACTGTGGTCGCTTATCAGCTTCCTCACCAACTTCACAACCTCCCAACCGGAGGGTGAACGCTCCCACCAAAGTTCAAGGTCATGCATTACAAGTATGCTTGCGGGAGGGATTACTGCCACTATTTCTTCCACTGTCCCGCTACTGTTGGTCACTTTGCTCAGCTCAGCAATAAAGTCATCCGGATCTGTTGATCCCTTTGCCGGTGGAAACAAATGGAAAACCCGATCTTTCTTAAAGTGCTTTTCCGCCACATGACGTGAGAACGCAGTTTTCCCGGCGTTTCTCTCGCCGACAATCAGCAAGCCTCCATGGTAGCCCTCCTTATAGCGTCTGATGGCTGTTTTGAACTGCAATTCATCCGCCTCGCGGCTAATCCAGAAATCATCGCTTATACTGGAGCGGCAACTGAACAGGTTTTGGTAGAACTGTGGCAGTCGTTCAACGACATTTTGGCTGGGGCTTACCCCCTCGATCAGGTTGAGGATTTTCTGGTTCATTGATGCCATCTCCTCCCTGTCGAGTAATTGTTTTGCCAGAATTATTCCTTCGCTGCGCGAATATAACAGGCTTGATATGGCATGCTTTAGCCATTGCCGGGTTCGGCTCATCAATGCATCAAGCGAGCGTATCGTCCGTTTGCCCTGATGGTCGCGAACAAACTCTCTGTATTCTTTCATGGTGAGGCCAATTCTGTAACCCGAAAGTTTTCCAAACACATCCTTCAATGTCTGATCAATCAGCCCGACAGTTTCGGCCATCTGTCCCAGCACCTTCTCCTCTTCTTTCAATAGTTTCTGCATCAGGTCATTGATCAACGGACTCACCAGTTGCGACTTATCTGGTAGGTCTTTAGGCAGGTTTGCGAGGTTAAACCGACTGAAACTGAGCAATTCCTGAGAGATGAACAGCGAGTTTTTCACTGTTTGCAGCATTTTGGCCAGATGTTCATGGGTAACCCCGATAAAATGCGACTCAAGGTAGAAACGCACGATTTTTCGCAAAGGCACTTGCATTGCCTCTACGGTCTGTTCACCGCTTTCTTTGGCTTCAGATACAGCCATGTGCAGACTTTCGGGCAAACCAGTCATCAGCTTCAGGATTTCTTCACCCTGCCGATCAAAGTCCTTCAACAGGCTGAACCGTTCATTGAAGTCTTCGAGTACATGACCAAGTCGCGGCAGTTCATCCGGATCGCCGTTACATCTTTTTACACCTGCCTTTAGCCGCTTCAGCTCTCCCATGAAGTATTGATCGATCTGTTGCGCCAATTCGAGTTTCAAACCGTGCATTTTATCGCTGATACGGCTTCGCAACGCGCTAAGAATAACATCCATATAAACCTTGTTTACCTGCTGAAGCATCTGATTGTACCAGACTTCAGGGAAATGCCGGTTCTTCTTTGCCATGCCGGCATAGGTTTTTTTATGGCTCTTTCTCAGGCTGATGGTGAAGTTCACATTGACTTTCCCCATATCATCACTCATCAGCTGAAGGTTTTTCCTAAATTCAAACATCAACCGGTGGCGCAACTGATCCCGTAGAAGATCCAGCCTGGTTTTCAGGTGCAGCCCAATATCCTGCAGCTTTTGCAATTCTGTTTCAGACAGCAGAACCGCTTCTGCATTTTCCTCGGGCCTGGCAAGCAATTTATCGAGCAGTTGGTCAGCTTCGTTAATGGCAGTTCTTGTTTCAGCGAGCTGATGAAAGAGGTCGTGTTTAAACTTTTCAAGAAATACAGCCAGGAACACCTGCCTGTTATCCCTGAGGTAATATGCGGCAATGTCAGCGTAACGTATTTTTCCACGAATGCTTCGTTTCGCAAATGGGTGGGTAAACCGCTTGCGGAGCTTGAACCATTTTAAACCGAACGGATCGCCTTTTTCAATTTTCAGGTCCTGAATCAGGTAAGGTATTTCCATTTTCTCAGGAAACCTCAGCAGATCCTGGTCAAGCTGATCCAGGTACCAGCCGATGCCATCACTCAGGACCGCTTTCTGGGTCAACAGACCTGTTGAAACCAGCCTATCAAACACCCTGTTGGTTCTGAAGTAGAAGTCGTTTTTTATTTTAATGATGGCTTTGGTTCTGCGGTAGGCATCGTCATGCCTGTCGAGCTTCGATGTCTGCGAGACAACCAGTTTAATCGCCTGTTGCAGTTCAATGACTCCGGAGCCCAGATTTTCGAACAGGGGCCCAAAGCCCTTTTCAAAAAATGATTTCAGCACCTGCCGGCCATGCGGGTCAATTTTGAGGATGTCTTCCTGGATAACTTCATATTTCGAAGGAATAATGTCAGGCAACTCCAATGGTGTTGTCTCAACAGGTGTTTCTTCTGCCTCGGTCATAGTTTCCGGGATAAGGTTTACAGACTCAAAATGAGTGGAACTATTCACCAGAAAATAGGTGCCGATGTTTGCTGAGAGTTGCAGTGCGTTATCATACAACATACTTCCCTGCTGATACTGCCTGTCGTGAAGTCCGATGAAACACAAGTCAGTCTGGGCCGATTCGCGGCTGATTATGTCTGTTTCTGCTAAGCCGTCAATGTGGTTTGGAATGACCTTGATTTCGAAATTAACCCGGTAATGATCGAGCATACGCTGCAAGCCCTGATAGATTTTTTCAGTAAGTAAATGATGTTTATGAATCACCAACACCCTGATGTTTGCATCCTTCCAGTCGCCCGATGAGGTAAAGTGCCTTAATAAGAAGATGCAGAACGTCAGGTTGTTGCCATTGCCGCTCCACCAAACGTCAATCGTCTTCTTTCGGCCAAATTTTCTTGTAGAATTATAATTTAAAAAAACCGTATTAAACTCGCTTTCCTCAAATCGCTGTATGAGGTTCAGGAACTGTTCTTTGTTATGTTCGTTTTTGCTCCATCCCATCAGGATGGTATTGGGTTCAACACCGGCAAAACCATACACACGTGCAATTTCATCCATGCCGTCAAAAACATTCCTGCATTTGTGCTGGTGAATCTGCAACTCGCCGTCCTTGCCTGTTGACGAAAAATACCGCTGATCTTTAAGTAGTTTTGTTTCTTTTGTTTCGACAAGTTCAAAAGCAGAAAAGATGCCAAGCCGGCCACTGAAGGCCCTGGCGATTTCTATCAGGTGCGGGCGTGAGGTGTCTGGACCGCAGAAAAGAATGATGTTCGGACGCCAGTTGCGGGCATGCATGGTAGATCTGTTCAAGCGCTTGAGACTTGTTCTGACCAGCGTTGCCCACACACTGCTCCAGGCATCGCCAGTTTCAAGCACCAGTTGCCTGCGTTTGAGCAGAAGGAAAATCGAACCCAATATAACGACAGCCGCGACCATGGCCAGAAAATCAAGTTGAATCATCACCAGGATACAAGCCAGCGAACCTACGATGCTCACCCAGGCCGGAGTTTTAAAGGATGGCCTGAAATCGGCACTGGTGAGTGATTCAAAAGCAGCACTAAGGTTTAGAAATCCGTATGTTGTAATGAAAAAAATGGACACAATGCGGGCAATGATATCGAGTTCACCGACAAGTATCCCCATTTCGGCTATCACGAAAGTGAGCAGGAGCGCATTGCGCGGCTCCGAAGATGGCCCGGTGCCCTTGGCAAAAAAACGGTGTGTGATTTTGTCAATGGCTGTCGATTGCAGGATACGCGGTGCGGCGAGGATACTGCCAAGCGCAGAGCTTAAGGTTGCGCCCCAAATGCCGGCGATGACAAGTTGAGGAACGAGCGCAATTTTAAATAAAGCCTGTTTGTCGGTTGCAAGCAGTTGCCCGTCGACAGTGAAAGCAAAGAAAAAAGCCAGGCCAATATACACGAATAAGCCAATCGAAATGGCCGATATGGTTCCGAAAGGAATTGATTTTTTGGGATCAGCAAGGTCACCCGACATCGACACGCCTGCCTCGAAACCGGTAACGGCAGGAAAAAATATCCCAAACAGCACCATCAGGGGCACGCCTGTGCCGCTGCCAAAAAGGTTAGGAGCCGAAGGCGTAAAATCGTGGTTTCCGAAAAAAATCGACAACAACGACAGAAATATCGCTCCCATGATCAGGTATTGGGTTTTAATGGCAAGCGAAGTACTGATAAAGGTGATGATGGTGACAGCAAGCAGCACGATACTCCCCGCTATCCTGATGTGGTTGATATCCAAAGGCATATCCAGATACGTCAGGAAACTTTCGGAAAACCCGATCAGGTAAAGACTCACGCTGAATGAAAGGCCGACAAACAATGCAATTCCGAGCGTGCCTCCAATGGGCAGGCCCAGGCTTCGGGAAATGATGTAATAGGTGCCGCCTTCTTTTACCTTTTTATCGGTTGCAATTGATGAAACGCTCAGGCCAGTGGTAATCGAAATCAGGTGGGCCACCAAAATAATCCCCAGTGTGCCCAGCAATCCGGCTTCACCGGCAATCATGGGTAAGCGCATATACATGATTACACCAAGAATGGTGAGTATCGAGGGTGTGAACACACCACCGAAAGCGCCAAATTTCTTTAGTTTAGCCATAGGAGTGTTTTAAGCAGTATCGAACAGTACAACGACATGCTCTTCTTACTTGCTCTACAATATTAATAAAAAAAAGCTTACTTTTAACACAATATTCACCCATTATCATGATTTATGGACCTAATGAATCCTTACATAGAGGTTATCGATGTTTGTTTCATCCTTATCCTTTCCTACCTGTTTAACTGGATTTCAAAAATTTATAACATTCCCAGTGTACTGTTACTGATCCTGTTAGGTATCGCTATACGCTTTGGACTCGATTACGTCGGGGTCAATACCAGCGGCAAACTGATGAATATTTTACAGATTGTTGGCATCATCGGATTGATCATGATTGTTCTCGAAGCAGCCTTGGAACTTGAATTGAAACGAGAGAATATGCCTTTAATCATCAAATCGTTTTTTCTCGCACTCTTCTCGCTCGGGGCCTGCATCGCAATGATTACATATATTTTACATGAATTCCTGATCAACGACCTCTTTTCCGCCTTGCTTTATGGCGTGTCCCTGTCAGTGGTTAGCAGCGCCATTGTCATTCCGAGTGTCGGCGGTCTGCTCAAGAAAAACAAAGAGTTTCTGGTTTACGAAAGTACTTTTTCTGATATCCTGGGCATCATGATTTTTTTCTACCTGCTTGCAAATGTTGATAAAACCTCCGCTACAGAAATCGCACTGGACGTGGTCGTTAACCTGGGAGCAACCATCATTTTATCGCTGCTGATCGGATATGCCATGGTCATCCTGTTAAATAGGATGAAATCGCAGGTGAAGCTGTTTCTGCTGATTTCATTGCTGGTTTTGTTGTATGCTGTGGGTAAGTTGTTTCATTTTTCGTCGCTGATCATGATCCTGGTTTTTGGGTTGATCCTAAACAACAGCCCCCTGTTCTTTCAGGGAAGGCTTAAACGCTTCATTGACAGGGAATCGCTGGGCAGCATCCAAAAGGACTTTCACATCCTGACCATGGAATCGGCTTTTTTCATCCGGACATTTTTCTTTGTTATTTTCGGCATGACCCTCGAATTAAGCGATATGTTGAACGAAACAGCGGTATTCGCCAGCATGGCCATCATTGCAGGCATTTATATTATCCGCCTTATTTCGCTCAAGCTGTTCCGTGTAAAACGCCTCTTCCCCGAAGTCTTTGTTTCGCCGCGCGGGCTGATCACCATTCTGCTTTTTTTCAGTATTCCGGTTACCTGGCAAAGCAACAACTTTAACCCGGGTATCTTATTGTACGTCATCCTGGTCACCAGTGTTGTCATGGCCATTTCACTGATGCTGAAAGGCAAAGATCGCGCCTTCGCCGACAAGCTGAGTTTCGATAGCTGGGAGGCCCTCGACAGCGAAATTGCTTCGGGCCGGAAAAAAGAATAATAAACTAATCACACCAACCCAACCCTGATCTTCGATTCAACTTGTTAACCAATGGTTTTCAACACTTTGATGCGGTTTATCGGATTGCAGTAGTGAATTCAGTTCTGCCATATGAAAACTGATTTTATGAAGTCTGTTCATGTCAGTTAAGCCCGTCAGTCTGCTCCTTGAGTGGTTCCTTTTGACGACAGCGTAGTCGGAATTCTTTTATACAACAAACCGTTTTCGATATTGAACCCCTGCACATACATGATTTCGTCCTTCAGCAGCAAATGAAAATAATCGCGGTAGTGCCTGATCTGAAGCCGTTCGAGGCTATTTTCATAAACTACAGGCATAATATCGACCTGCGATTCAGGCAGCGCCTGTAAAACAAATGAAACTTCCCTATCGGGGAAAAAGATTTCCGCCAGGCTCCTGTCATCAGAAAGCACCACAAAAGCCACCTTTTCTGAATTGGCCGAACCAGTCATCTTGTTGTATTCTGAAAATGGCGAGCCATCTTCAAAGGTACGTATGCATCTTTTTTTTGCTATCGACCACACATATCCTGCTTTCCTCTTGCAGGTGGCGCTAAGCAATTCGTCTTCACCCGGAACGCCTTCAGCCTCATTAATTGGCACAATGGGTGTGATGTTGCTGATATTATTTAATTTATCAATATCGTCTTCAATGATTGTTTCGGTCATCAATGAAAAATCAATGCTGCCAAGGTCAATCTTGCGGATCATGCGATTCCACATGGTATGGAAATAAAACACCTTATGTTTCAGATCGCAGGCCGTTGTAATTTGTGTTGTACTGACAATATCATCCGGGATTTTCTTTAAGGACACATTGGCACCAAGCGACATATTGAAATGATCGAGTACCCTGAATGCTTCCATTACTGCATCCGAGCTTGTGGCAAGTGGTCGCACAGCGGCTGTAAGGGCAATTGCCCTGATAAACCGTGAAGGAGAAGCATAATCACCCGGAAGTCCGATTAGGCCAGCCCCCTGAACTGGTAGCCCGAGGTTCCCTTCCGGCGTTGGTTTTTGCGGTTCGCCAGTCTGAAGCGCGTAATTACGCAGGTTGATCAGGTGCCAGTCGTAGGTAGGTCCGTTGGTGATCACACCCAACACTGGCTCATAAAACCGTTTCTCTCCTTTATTAACAAACTCAATTACCAGAGAAGCCCCTGTTTGATCAGCAATTTTGAAATGAAACGATTGTTCAATGTCCCCGAAGGCCTTGTTATCCACCTGTACAACAATCAATTTGTCAAGGGAATCTCTAACCTGCTTCACTGTGGCACATGACGAAAGCATCCACTGCATAAAGTCTCCGACACTTAAGCATTGGTCAACTTTTTCTGGATCGTACATGGCATATTCCGTAAAGCCTGGCATAAAAAACATACCAACATAGAGACCTTCTTCATTCATGCCATCAGGGCCAAAACTCTCGCCATAAGCCGTCAGACTTACAAAGCCAAATTTTCCGGTCCATTTCTTTCCATTTGCGCCCCGGGCTGTGCTTGCCTGAAATGGCTTGTTTCGCGGTACAAACAGGACACGGTTAAACCGGGCATCATGCAACGTCCATTCAACAGTGCGCGCAGTAACAAACCCATTATCACGCGATTTCAGGCTTATGCCAGTGCATCCAAGCGCAGCCTGCCACCCTGACAGCAAGCTTGCTGCAAGAAGTAAGTACGCGATGTAAAATTTCTTCATTGTGTTGTTTTTTGGTTCTTGTTTGTGTTTCTCATCAGCAAGCTGCATTACAGCTTGTTGAAACCTGGTGAAATCAAATATACCCCAATATTGGGGCAAACTAAATTCAAATGAGTTTAAGGTATTATAAAACAAGTAATTGGCAATATTCATGATTTTGCGCATTTCGTTTAAGTAAAAAGGAATCAATCTAGGGATGAAAACAATAGTAATGTGTATTATAAGCGTAGATCAGTCATTTGCAGAAGGTTTGTGATTGAAAAACAATTAGTAAGTCAATGCATCATCTAAGTCCGGCCAATTATTCTACCGAGCTCATGTGTGCGCGAATCAAGCTGTGCAATCGGTTACGGAAATTTGTCTGTTTTTAAGTAAAATCGTAACATGATAGCACAATGCGCTCAGGATTTAGGTTGCAGAGCTGTGTGGTCATTTTTGTGAAATATACCATGTTTGTTGCACAACAAAAAATGTTCATTCGTAAAAGCAAAATTTGCGTGTTGTAATCCTTTATAGATTTTATACATTTGATATTATGTGTTTTAAACAATTTGTGATGTATTATTGATGTAGCACATTTTCAGGACCGAAGTAAAGTTGATGTAAGCTAATATTTGCATATACTTCAATGAATAAACTAATATTGATCATTCAAACCAAAATTCTATTCAAATAAACTACCCAACACAAAAAAGATGAAAAAAAGTTTACTTGCTTTCATGTTGATCATGGCCGCCACTGTTCAGGCGGTTTTTGGTCAGTCCGCACACGTTACCGGTACGGTCAAAGACAAGGCCACCGGTGAAACCCTGCCGGGCGCCAGTGTGTTCGTAAAAGGAACTACTGTTGGAACGATAGCCGATATAAACGGCGACTATACCTTTGATGTGAAACCCGGGAAATTTGTGCTCGAAGCCAGTTTCGTGGGGTATGAGACCATCAATGAGAATGTCAGCGTGGCTGCCGGTCAAACCATCGTCATTAACTTTAGCATGGTTACCTCTGCCACTAACCTCGATGAGCTCGTGGTTGTAGGTTACGGAGTTCAGAAAAAAAGTGTTGTTACGGGGGCCATATCCAGTGTGAAGTCCTCTGACTTAAAAAACATGCCCATTATGCGCGTTGAGCAAGCCTTACAGGGCCGCACCTCAGGTGTTACCATTGCCGCCAGTTCCGGACAACCTGGCGCAGGCGCCACAGTCAGGGTACGTGGAACAACCAATATCAACTACAGCGATCCGCTCTATGTTGTTGATGGTGTGCCTGTTGACGTAGGAGGAATCGATTACCTGAGCACTTCCGACATTGAATCCATGGAAGTACTCAAAGATGCTGCTTCTGCCGCTATTTATGGTACACGTGCTGCAAACGGAGTAATCCTGATTACCACAAGACACGGTAAAACGGGAGCATCAGGTGATATGCGCATCAACTACAACGCCTATTTCGGCACGCAAGCACCAGCCAAGAAACTTGATATGCTGAATGCAACCGAATATGCTACCTTAAGAAACGAAGCAGCAGTGAACGCCGGTGGCCCTCCGGTTTTTGAAAATCCCTCGCTTTTTGGCGAAGGAACTGATTGGCAAGGCGCTATCTTCAATAACAGCGCAAAAATTCAAAACCATGACCTAAGCCTTGCAGGCGGGAATGAACGTTCAAGCTATTACACCTCATTCGGTTATTTCAAACAGCAAGGTATTGTTGCTACCTCTATTTCAAATTATGAAAGGCTCACCCTGAGGCTGAATACCACACATAAGGTGAATAATTACCTTAGTTTCGGTAATAACTTTGGTTATTCACACATCAAAAGCCAGGGCTCACTCAATACAAACAGTGAATATGGCGGACCACTTGCCTCTGCCATCAACCTCGATCCCATCACACCAGCTGTGATCACCGATCCTGATGTAGCCAACGCTCCACCATACAGCAACCAGGCCGTTGTGCTTGATGGAAACGGGAATCCTTACGGTATCTCACCTTATGTTGCCCAGGAAATGTCGAACCCGCTGGCCTATATTGCCACCAGGCAGGGAAACTATGGCTGGTCGGACAATTTTGTTGGTAATGTATTTGCTGAACTCGAGCCGATCAAAGGATTGATCATCCGATCTGATCTTGGAACTAAACTGGCTTTCTGGGGCGACGAACGGTTCACGCCGATTGCTTACCTCAATGCCGCCAACTCTGTCCTGAACAATTCTTTCTACAGGGCTTCAAACCAGGGCCTGTTGTGGAATTTTGAAAATACGGCAGCTTATACCAGATCGATTGGATTGCACAATTTCACTGCCCTCGTTGGTACGAGTGCCATGGTTGAAAACTCGCGCGGTGTGAGCACAACCTATAAAAATTTGCCAGTGAACACTTTCGAAGAAGCATCGATGAACTTCGATGTTGTCACAACCGACAAAATTGGAGGTGGCTGGGAAAGCTCTGACCATCGGATCAGTTCAATATTTGCCAGGTTGAATTACGGCTTCAGCGACAAATACCTCTTTACCGGAATTATCCGCCGTGATGGTTCATCACGCTTTGGCAGTAACAACAAATTCGGTGTTTTCCCATCGGCATCATTTGGATGGGTGGTTACACGCGAAAAATTCTGGCCCACAAACAATGTAGTGAATTTCTTGAAAATAAGAGGGTCATATGGTGTTACCGGGAATGACAATATAGGCGACTTCCAATACCTCTCAACTGTTGGTGGAGGCCGGAACTATACCTTCAGCTACGACAACTACCTCATCGGGTACAGCCCGAATGCGCCTTCAAATCCTGATTTGAAGTGGGAAGAAACAAGCCAGTCGAATATCGGTTTTGAGGCTACGCTTCTTAACGATTTCCGGTTGGTATTCGATCTGTACACAAAAACAACTTCAGGTATGCTTCAGCCAATCATCCTGCCTTCATATGTTGGCGCCGATGGTTCACCAACAGGAAATGTGGCTTCAATGACCAACAAAGGAGTTGAAATTGAGTTGGGCTACAGGAAGCAAATCGGCCAGGTTAACCTTGACCTGAAAGGCAATGCCTCTTACCTCAAAAATGAAATTACCGACCTGGGTACCGTTGAGTATCGGACAGGTGCAAACTTCCAATCGAGCAGCTACGAAATCAGCAGGCTTACCGTTGGTCACCCCATTGGATCGTTCTACGGTTTCGAAGTACTGGGCATCTTCCAGTCGCTCGGTGAAGTGCAGAAATATAAGAATGAAAATGGCGAACTGATTCAGCCAAACGCAAAACCCGGTGATTTCAAATATGCTGACCTGAATAAGGATGGTGTGATCAATGCCGACGACCGCACGTTTATCGGCGATCCAACACCAACCTGGTCATATGGATTTACTGTTTCTGCCACTTACAAGAACTTCGATATCCTTATGTTTGGACAGGGTGTAGCCGGCAATGACATCTACAACGGACTACGTCGCCTCGATATTCCTGCAGCTAACTGGACTAGTGATGCACTTGATCGCTGGACCGGTGTCGGAACCTCGAACACCTTCCCACGTCTCGTCAATGGCGACCCGAACAAGAACTTCACCAATCCATCTACTTTCCACCTGAGCACTGGCGCCTATATGCGCATCAAGACCGTTCAGATTGGTTATACCGTTCCGAGAGATTGGAGCAAGAAAATCGGCCTGAAGCAACTCAGGGTTTATGTAAGTGGAAATAACCTGTTTACTGTAACCAAATACAAGGGATTTGATCCTGAAATCGGTGGCAGCAGCTATGGCATCGATCGCGGATTCTATCCTCAGGCAAGGTCATTTATGGCAGGGATCAACGTAACCATCTAATTTTAACACGCAACACCATGAAAAAGATAAGTTTATTTACCATGCTATTGGCCCTCACAGTCCTTGTTTCTTGCAACAAAGACTGGCTGGATGTTAAACCCCATGGAACCACCCTTGAGGCCAATTACTACCGCAATGCCGACGAAGCCTTCGCCGGTCTGATTTCAGCTTACGATCCGCTTGGTTTCGAAGTGGTTAAAGACTACTCGAGCAGGGTTGGTTTGTTAAATACAGCTTCCGATGATTGTTTTGCTGGCGGGGGCTCCTATGGCGACCGCGCTACCTGGGAAGCCTGGAACACCTTCACTGTGGATGCCGCTGTTGGGCCACAGGACGATTTCTGGGGAAGAAACTTCAAAGGCGTCGCCCGGTGCAATACCCTCTTGTCAAAACTTCCTGATGTTCCTATGGACGAAAGCCTGAAAGCCAGGTTCACGGCAGAAGGCAAGTTTTTACGGGCTTACTATTATTTTGACCTGGTGCGTTTGTTCCGCAATGTGCCCTTGTTCATAAAACCCGTATTGCCCTCTGAGTTTTTCTCAGCCACACAGGCTACTCCTGAAGAAGTGTATGCACAGATTGAACTTGACCTTAATGAAGCAATTCCTGACCTCCCGTTAACGGTATCAGATGATATGCGCGGCAGGGTGACAAAAATGGCTGCAACAGCACTTCTTGGCAAAGTAATTCTGTTTCAGAACAATGAAAGCAGGATGCTCGAAGCAGCAGCGCTTTTCGAACAGGTGAATACCTCACCAAATTATGAGCTGCTCCCCGATTATGCTGATATTTTCAAGCCTGACAATAAGTTCAACAAGGAATCCATTTTCGAGATCACCCACACTTCGGCTGCTGTCGGCTACTGGGGCCCCTGGCCACCTGCCGGTGAAGGCCATATTTTCACACAGATGTGTGGTCCGCGCGCTTATGTTGGTCCAACCTATTCACCCGGATGGGGCTTTAACCCAATCAATATGGATTTGGTAAACCTGCTGAAAACCGACAACAGGTACCTTGCAACATGTGCAAACATCGACAGCCTTGAGCAGGCAGGTGTGGCTTCTTATGAGAAAGGCTATCAGAATACCGGGTATTTTCTGCAAAAATTTGCACCACTGAAGGATTTCCTCAGCTCAGGCGGTGGCGATCCTGTACTTGAGTGGCCTATGAACTACATCGAAATCAGGCTGGCCGACACATACCTAATGGAAGCAGAAGCCCTGGTGCGTGGCGGAAATACCGGCGAAGCACAGCTGTGGCTCGACAGGGTCCGTGCCCGTGTCGGACTTCCATCAGTTCCTGCAACCCTCGAAAACATTTACAAAGAACGTCGCCTGGAGCTGGCCACTGAAGGTCATCGCTTCTTCGACCTGGTTCGTACTGGTCAGGCAGCTACAGCATTGTCTTTTAAGGGTTTCACTCCTGGAAAGAATGAGATTTTACCGATTCCGCTTACTGAATTGGCAAATACAAAATTGAAACAAAACCCGAACTATTGATTTGCATAGGGATTATTTGTTAAAATACCTGGCCGCCTCAGTGCGGTCAGGCTTTACTTTAAAGAAGATGAAAATATCATTTACCCTGTTGGTGTGCGCTGTATGTTTGAGCTTAGGTTCATGCATTGAATCAGTTTCCAGCAAAAGTTCGATCGCTGTTCCAAAACCGCCGCAGGACCTTGGCTGGAAGTTTGAATCAACACCTTTCTGGTTCGACGAATTTGATCAGAATGGACTGCCCGACAGCAGCAGGTGGAGTTATGATATTGGCGGAAACGGCTGGGGAAATCATGAACTGGAATATTATACCAACGCGCTTCGCAATGCACAAGTTAAGGACGGACTTTTAACCATTACAGCCATCAAAGAAAATATCGAAGGCATGCAATACTCCTCTGCCCGTCTGGTGTCGAAAGAAAAAGGAGACTTGCTATACGGTCGCATAGAAGTGAGGGCCAAATTGCCTACTGGCAAAGGAACATGGCCTGCTATCTGGATGCTGCCAACAGATTGGGAATATGGCGGTTGGCCAAACTCAGGAGAAATTGACATCATGGAACATGTTGGCTATAACCAGGACATGATTCACATCAGCACCCATTGTGAAGCCTATTATTGGGTAACCAACAACCAAAAAACGGCTACAAAAAAAGTTGAGGGAGCTTCAACAGCTTTTCACCTGTACCGCATCGACTGGACCCCATATGCCATCAGGGGTTTCATCGATGACGAATTAATTTTTACGAGCATCAATGAAGGCACCGGACCAAAAGTCTGGCCCTTCGACAAGCGATTTCACATCATCCTGAACCTTGCTGTAGGTGGCGATTGGGGAGGCGTTCAAGGCATCGACGAAAGTGCTTTCCCCGCAGTATTCAACATCGACTATGTGCGTTTTTACAGGATGATTCAACAGTAAACCATAATTATGAAGAAAGTAACCCTAAGTGTATTGTTCGTTGTGTCGCTGCTGGCAGGCTCATGTAAAAAAACTGAAAGCGTTGTCCCGCAACTGAGTATCGTTAATTCGGTTAACATTGCAGAAGGAACAGCCGATCCGTCGGTAGCAAGCGTGCGTTTTACGCTATCTGAAAAAACTGACCAAACAGTTACTGTCATTTGGTCTACCACAGATGGCAGTGCCAAAGCAGGAGTTGATTACATCAGTCGGTTGGAACAGGAGTTGGTGTTTTTGCCCGGAGAGCTGAGTCATGATGTTGAAATTCAAATCATCAACGACAGTATTTATGAGGTTAACAAGGATTTTATTGTTGGGATCAGCAGTTGCAAAAATGCAGTGATTAAGAACAGCCAATGCAGTGTCGTGATCGAAAACGACGATGCCTTTATCCCTAACCTGAGTTTCAGCCCAAAGAAAACATTGGAAGAAGGAACAGCAAACACGGTGAAGGTTAGCGTGCTGCTGAGCCTTTCGGGTGCTTCTGAAAATCCGGTAAGCCTGAACTGGTCTACTACCGATGTTTCTGCTAAGGCAGGGGCTGATTATGTTGGCGTTGCAACAACTGCGCTTGTGTTTAACCCCGGCGAAACCTCAAAAACAATTGAAGTGACCATTCTGCAGGATGATGTATTCGAAATGGATGACCTCTTCCTGATCAACTTCACCAACATCAGCGGTGCTACCGCTGAGCAAAATGCGGTCCGGGTCTTTATTGTCAACGATGACAATTATATTCCTGACAGTGATGCTGATGGCGTGATTACTCCCCTCACCTATCCTGGCATGCAACTGGTCTGGAGCGATGAGTTCGAAGGATCATCGGTGAACCCGACATCCTGGGGATACGACCTGGGTGGCGGTGGCTGGGGAAACGCCGAACTGCAGACCTACACAAACAATACGCAGAATGTGTTTGTCGCCGATGGCAAATTGAACATCGTTGCAACAAAACAGTACAACAATTATTATTCAGCCCGCCTGATTACCAAAGGAAAAAAGGAATTTACCTATGGCCGGATCGACATCCGGGCAAAATTACCTTACGGTCAGGGCATATGGCCGGCACTCTGGATGCTCGGCGCTAACATTGGTTCGGCCGGATGGCCAAGCTGTGGTGAGATTGATATCATGGAATATCTCGGCCATGCCCAGGGCACGGTGCACGGCACAGTGCATTACAACGACGGGGGGCACAAATACATTGGCGACCACCTTACCCTTCCGGGCGGACAGAGCTTTCACGATGCTTACCATGTATTCACATTGGTTTGGGGAGAAGATTCCATGAAATGGTATGTTGATTATAAGCTATTTTTTGAAACCAATTCAACAAGCATCAAATACACCGCTTTCACCAAGCCTCAGTTTTTCATCATGAATATAGCTGTTGGCGGCAATTGGCCCGGCTACCCTGATGAAACTACAGTGTTCCCGCAGCAAATGCAGGTCGATTATGTGCGCGTATTTCAAACCTTATAATGACCAATTGATTTCAGATTAAACAAAACGTTATGAAAATAATAAACAGTGCGATGATCATGCTTCTGATGGTGTTTGGCATCAGTTGCCAGCAGCCGGGTGAAACATCGGTCAGCAATCAGAAGGAAACTGATATTGAGGTAAAAGTAGCAGCCTTACTGCATCAAATGACCATTGAGGAAAAAGTTGGTCAGATGACGCAGGTTACACTTGATGTGCTTACTCAAGGTAAAGATGCATACTCGAGTTATGAGCCTATCGTACTCGATACTGCCAAACTGCGTGAAGCTTTTGAAGTTTACCAGATAGGTTCTGTACTGAACACCGCCAACAACAGGGCCCGTTCAACAGCTTTCTGGAATAGCCTTGTCCAACAGGTTCAGGATTATGCCATCAGCCACTCACGTCTCAATATTCCTGTAATTTATGGTCTTGACATGATTCATGGTGCCAGCTACGTGGAAAAATCGACCTTATTCCCTCAGGAAATCGGCATGGCTGCAACCTGGAACCCTGAACTGATAAAGCATGCAGGCGAAATCACAGCCTACGAAACCCGAGCTACAGGAGTAGCATGGACTTTCTCTCCTGTTCTTGACCTTGGTGTTGACCCGCGCTGGCCACGCATGTGGGAGACATTCGGCGAAGACCCATACCTGGCATCCATCATGGGACACAACCTGATCAAGGGACTGCAGGGCGACGACAATTCTTTGTCAGATCCCAACCGTATCGCAAGCTGCCTGAAGCATTTTCTAGGCTATTCGCAGACCGTCAGCGGCAAAGACCGCTCACCAGCATGGATTCCCGAAATCATGCTCCGCGAATACCACGTTCCACCATTCAAAGCCGGTGTAGATGCCGGAGCCATGACCGTGATGGTAAATTCAGGCGAAATTAATGGCATCCCTACCCATGTAAACAAAGCCCTCCTCACAGACTTGTTGAAGGAAGAATGGAAGTTCAAGGGATTCATCGTGACTGACTGGTCTGATATTGAATACCTCTACACAAGGCACAAGGTGGCTGAATCGCAGAAAGAAGCTGTGAAAATGGCCATCAATGCCGGTATCGACATGTCGATGGTTCCGTATAACTTCGAGTTTGCAAAATACCTCGTTGAGCTGGTTAAAGCCGGTGAAGTTCCGATGGATAGGATCGACGATGCTGTAACCCGCATCCTGAGGGTTAAGTTTCTGCTCGGTTTGTTCGATAAACCATACACAAAGCTGGAAGATTATCCTGATTTCGGTTCAGAGAAATTTGCCGAATCGGCCCGCAAAACAGCGCTTGAATCGGTTACCTTACTTAAAAATCAAGACAATATGCTGCCCCTGGCCAAAAACCTGCGCATTCTTGTAGGTGGTCCGGCAGCAAACAGTATGCGTGCACTCAATGGCGGCTGGAGCTATTCGTGGCAGGGTGAACTCGCCGACGAATTTACCGAACGATACCAGACCATTTATGAAGCCATCCGCGACAATGCATCAAACCCTGATCAGGTGCAGCTTTTCGAGGGCATCACCTATGCCGCAACCAACGATTACCGCGACGAAATTGTGGGTGACTTGAACCTGTTTGCCAGGAAAGCAGCCCAGTCAGATGTTGTTGTACTGTGCATCGGAGAGAATTCATACACCGAAAAACCAGGTGACCTCGAAGACCTTTACCTCAGCGAAAACCAGCAGGAACTGGTAAAATTGGCTGCCAAAACAGGCAAACCCGTTGTCCTGGTTCTGGTCGAAGGCAGGCCAAGGGTAATCAGCAAAATAGAGCCTGTGGCATCGGCAATTTTGCATGCCTACCTCACCAGCAACTATGGTGGCGAAGCAGTGGCAAAAATCCTGTTCGGTATCGAAAATCCATCAGGAAAATTACCCTATGCCTACCCAAGGTTTCCAAACAGCCTCGAACCTTATTATCACAAGCATGCCGAAGAACTCGAAATTGCAGGTTCACCTACCGGAACGCAGTACAATCCACAGTATCCTTTTGGCTACGGACTTAGCTATGCACAGTTTGAGTATTCAGGACTGAAAACCGATAAAACCAACTATCTGCCCGGAGAAACAATCAAGTTGGAAGTAAGCATCAGAAACACCTCAGCCATAGCCGGAAAAGAAGTGATTCAGTTATACATTTCCGATAAGGTTGCATCAGTAACACCCTCTGTGAAACGCTTGCGTGCATTTAATAAAACAATGCTATTGCCCGGTGAAAATAAATTGATTACCTTTGAAGTTCCGGTTAACGCACTGGCATTTGTGGGAACTGATAATCAATGGCTTGTTGAAAAAGGAGCATTTCAATTACACGTAGGAACATTGCAAACCAACATTCAGGTGGACCAAACCAATGTTGTTTCTCCGCCAGCGCTTTAAAACCTGAAAAGAAATGAAACATAAAAAACACAGCACATACAAACAGGGCTTCTGCGACAGCTCCTGAAAGAGATATTGTCACCCTTTGACCAAAGATCAAGTAATTACTCAATTACCCTTTAAATAACCATTTTTATTCATTAATTAATTCATTGTCATGAAAAAAACAGTTAGAATTAGCGCCGCATTTTTCCTGGTGCTGTTTACGTTCCTTACTTCCTGTAAGAAGGATGACCCCCAACCAGAGGTTATCGCCAGCTTTACATTTGCTGTCGACGCCACTGACTTCAAGAAAGTCACCTTTACGAATGAATCACAGAATTTTTCGGCTTTGTCGTGGAATTTTGGTGACAATTCAGCCGCCGTTACCGAAGCCAACCCAGTGCATACTTACGCCGGTGTTGGGGAATTCACTGTTGCCTTAACCGCAACTTCACTTGATGGTAAACTTACCGACGTTTTTACATCAAAAGTTACCATTGCCGATCCTAACGAAGAATTAACAAAACTCGTTGGCGAAACATCAAAAACATGGAAACTTCTCCGCGATGTAAGCACAGGCCGCTACCCACTCGAAGTTGGACCAGAAGATTACTCACAAATCTGGTGGGCAATGGGTCTGAACAACGACGAACTTGCATTGCGTCCTTGTATTCTCAATGATGAGTGGACATTTGGCCGCGACGGAAGCATGGTATTCAACACCAATGGCGACTATTGGGCCGAAGGTGGCGTTTACGATCCAGCAAACACCTGCGCAACCACTGACCATATGGTTGGCGTTGATGGTGACGACCTGTCAGCATGGGGCGATGGCAACCACACCTTCGAACTCACACCTGGCACAACAACAACACTTAAAGCCATTGGCCTAGGTGCCTATGTCGGCATCAGCAAGCTTGGCAATGGCACTGAAGTTAAAGTTCCTCAGGAATCAGTTACCTACAATGTGTTGAAACTCACCGATGGTGATGTTGACACCCTGGTTCTGGAAGGCCTTTATCGTTGGGATCCGGCACAATCAGGCGGATACTGGCGTTTTGTCCTTGTACATTACGACAACCCGAACGACGAACCTCCAATTCCCGGCAACCAACCTTCAGCTTCTTTCACCTATACCGTTGAAGGCTTGACAGCTACATTTGCTAACACCTCCTTGTATGCTACTTCATACCTGTGGGATTTTGGCGATGGCGCTACCTCAACCGAACAAAACCCAACCCATACCTATGCCGAAGAAGGCTTATTCTCGATCAGCCTCACAGCTACTAACGACCTTGGCTCCAGCACAACAGTTCAATCAGCATTTATCTCGTCAACAGTCCTCACAGATGAACTGCTCCAGGGTGGTGCATGGCGCGTAAGGGTCGCAGAAAAATCAGTATTTGTTGGTGATGGCATGGGACACAGCAACTGGTGGTCAGTACCATTGGCATTCCTAGATGGATCATCGACTGGCACAGAAGACTGGTCATGTATGCCCGATGACGAATTCACCTTCAGTGCTGGTGGTGTATTTACATACGACACCAAAGGTTCGGCACGCAACGACGGATATTTCGGCGGCACCAACGGCTGTATCTCTGATGCAGAAATCGCTGCCAGCGGCAATGGATCATTCTTTGGTTCTGGCACCCACAGCTACACCTTTACACCTGCCAATGGAACTGACCGTCCTGTCATCATTTTAACCAACGGTACCGATCGTGCTGCCTTTATCGGCTTCTACAAAGGTTACTACGGTGGTGAAAATACGGATAACTCAATCGCTCCTAATGGTGGCAATGCTACAAACAGGTATGAAGTTATGGCTTATGCCAAAGGCTCAACCATGGAATATTTGTTTGTTTCTGTTGACCTTACAGCAGATCATAGCGGAACATCGGCCTGGTCAGCTATTCTTGAGCGTCCGGTCAGATAAACTTCTGGATATCAATTTCAAATCAGGAATGGGCGATGAGTGCCCATTCCTGATTTTTCACGAATAATGATTTTCTTTCTTATTGTCAGTTAAACTTCTTTGAGATATTACTTTTTAACCACCGCTTTTATTGCCATTTTGTTAAACACCAAAGCCAAGATGTCTAAACTTTACACCACAATGTTACTGATCCTGCTTTCTGTGTCGGTTTTCGCACAGACCAAGGTTATCACCGGCAGGGTTACCGATGCAGCAGGCATGCCAATGCCCGGAGTATCTATTCAACTTGTCGGAACAACCATCGGAACAATCACCGATATTGATGGTAAATACCAAATCAATGTCGGCAACGAATCACTCGCCTTCAGTTTCATCGGATTCGTTGACCAGGTTATCGAACCAAAAGGGCGCAACCAAATTGATGTTGTCATGCTGGAAGACACCGAGCTGTTGAGCGAGGTTGTTGTTATCGGTTACGGCACACAAAAGAAAAAAGACTTAACGACAGCCGTTTCTGTTGTCGATGAAAAATCAATCAAAGACAGGCCACTGTCGTCGGCTGTTGAAGCCTTGCAAGGCAAAGCCGCAGGCGTTCAGGTTGTTCAGCCATCAGGAAAGCCTGGTTCAGAGCTTTCTGTCAGGGTGCGTGGTGCAACCTCAGTGATCGCCGGCAACGAGCCATTATATGTTGTAGATGGTGTTCCAACAACCGATATCAGGGGCATTAACCCAACCGACATCACTTCGATGAGTGTATTAAAAGACGCATCATCGTCAGCCATCTATGGAGCACGGGCCGCAAACGGTGTCGTGATCATCACCACTAAAAGAGGCCTGAAGAATGATCCGAAAATTAGCTTCAGCTCCTACTATGGCGTTTCGAACCTGCGTAAAACCATTGAGGTGCTGAATACGAAAAAGTACCGCGACCTCATGGAAGAAATTATACCCGGAGGACTTGATCCAACCCAGACAGCATTCAACAACTGGAGCGATATTGTTTTCGGAACCGGGAACACCCAGTCGTATCAGCTGTCATACAGGGGAGGCACCGAAAGATCAAGCCAATACCTTTCGTTCGGCTACCTGAGCGACCAGGGCATTGTTAAGCCTGCACGTTTCGACCGCTATTCAGTCAGATTGAATATCGACAACGACCTTAAATCGTGGCTGAAGGTAGGGACAAGCATTAACGTACTGCACCTGAAAACCAAAGACACACCCGACAATGCCAGTTCAGGACGTGGAGGCGTCATCATGAGTGCCCTCAATACTCCCCCTTTCCTGGGTATTTATAAAAAAGATGGCAGCGGACAATTCGATCCAAACCCTTTCCAGCCTTCATGGGAAAACCCTGTTGCCTATATGGAAGGACCTGACCAGGAAGCCACTGACAACCATCTGTTTGGCAATGTTTTTACTGATATTACCCTAACCAAAGGACTTACATTTACATCTCGCCTCGGTATCGACCTGAACCAACACCAGTGGGACTATTACCTCGATCCGTTCCGCACCAACTATGGCCGCAACAACAACGGCATCGGCAGGGCCGACAAAACCAACAGTAACACGGTTTTGTGGGAGAACACACTGAATTATATTAAAAAAGCAGGTCTCCATAACTTCTCGGCCATGGCCGGAAACAGCACCCAGAAATACAAGAGCAACAACTCCTATATTGAAGGCTCCGACTACCCTACTGATATCAATGTAACTACCCTTAATGCCGCAAATATCATTTCGGCAAGTACCTGGGTTGAAGAGTGGGCGCTGGCTTCGTTCTTCGGCAGGGTAACCTACGATTTCAACAGCAAATATTATTTCACTGGAACATTGCGCCGTGATGGCTCATCCAAACTTGCCCATCACTGGGGAACCATGCCCTCATTTTCTGCAGGATGGCGCATTTCGTCAGAATCGTTTATGCAGGGACTCGACTTCATTTCCGACCTTAAACTGCGCGGTGGATGGGGCAAAAATGGCAACCAGGAAGGCATTCCCAATTATGCCCGCTATGGCTTGGTTAATTATTACCGCAGGCCCGTCACAAACCCGTTGTCAGGTCCATCTTCTGTGCAGGTGACCTATGGCAATCCCGACCTGCGTTGGGAAACAACCAACCAGACCAATATAGGTTTCGATCTGTCGATGCTGAATTACCGGGTTACACTGAATGTGGATGCTTACGTGAAGAAAACAGACGATGTTTTGCTCAATGTTCAGTTGTCCAATTCGCTGCCCATCACCACCATTCAAACCAATAACGGAAGTATTGAAAACAAAGGTTTTGAATTTAACCTCAATACAGTGAACCTGGTTAATGCAGTTAAATGGACTTCCGATTTCAATATGTCGTTCAACAAAAACAAGGTCACCAGGCTTGAATATACTGATGTGTATTTTTACGGCCGTGTTTACAGCAACAACCAGGATGTTTCCATCGTTAAGGTTGGCTTGCCGCTAGGCTCATTTTACGGCTATGTTTCCGAAGGCGTTGACCCTCAAACAGGCGATATCAAATACAAAGACCTGAACAACAATGGAATCTTCGACACCGGCGACCGCACTGTGATTGGTAATGCACAACCTGATTTTACCTTTGGGTTCACCAATACATTGACCTATAAGCGTTTTGATTTCAATATTTTCTTCCAGGGAAGTTATGGGAACGACATCTATAATGCCACCCGCATCGACCTTGAAGGAATGTTTGACAGTAAAAACCAATCCGTTGATGTGCTAAGGCGGTGGACAACTCCCGGCCAAATCACCGACATCCCGAGGGCTGTTGGCGGTGGTAATGTAAATAATGTGCGCAACTCAACCCGCTTTGTGGAAGATGGTTCCTATATCCGACTTAAATCCGTGACGCTTTCGTATAAGGTGCTTGATCACAATCCGAAATTCAAGGCCATCCAGAACCTTTCGGTTTATGTTACCGGACGTAACCTGCTGACATTCACAAAATACAGCGGATTCGACCCCGAAGTAAATGCGTTTAATAACAGCGCAACTGAGATGGGAATCGATTATGGGACCTACCCTCAGTCACGATCGATCATTGTGGGCCTGAATGTTGAATTTTAAATTATTACAACCATGAAAACGCTAAAATATCTCCTCATCATCATGCCAGCAGTGCTCCTTATGCACGCCTGTAAAGATTACCTCGACATCCAGCCAAGTTCACAAAGCATTGCCATCAGTAACACTTCAGCTGATTCACTGCTTTACAAAACACCTGCCGAAGTTGAAGCTGCACTTGCCGGCGCCTATGCCGACTTCAGGAATGAGTATTATTCGCTGGACTATTTTGTCAATGGCGACGCGCAATCGGATGACGCCTATGCCGGCGCCGACAATCCTGCAAACTTCCAGATAGATGAATACAGCATTGATGCCACCAACAGCAATGTAAGCCGCGACTGGGCTTACCTGTATGCCACCATCGGGAAAGCCAATGCCGTGTACAATAATGTGGAAGCCGTACCTGAACTATCTGAGGGCCGCAAGAAGGAAATCAAGGGTGAAGCTGCTTTCATCAGGGCGTTTATGTACTTCCAGCTGGTGCAACTTTGGGGCGATGTGCCACTTCAGTTAACCGAAGTGACCACCATCAGTGTTGAGTTACTGCCTGAGTTGTTCCCGATTATGTTTCCGCCAAGGGCGCCCAAGGCAGAAGTGTATGACCAGATTATTGCCGACCTTCAGCTGGCTGCCGAAAATGTTAAAACGGTTCAGCCCGACAAAGGCTATGCCACCAAAGGTGCAGCCAATGCAATGCTGGCAAAGGTGTATGCTACTGTTCAGCCCGTCAACTGGGACAAAGTGAATCAGTATTGCGACGCCGTTATTGCCGGAGGCTACAGCCTGATGCCAAACTATGATGATTTATGGAACAACGAGAATGAAAACTGTGCCGAGTCGGTTTTTGAAATCAATTACGAAGGCACCAGCGCCAGTGGAAACTGGGGAGCAAGCATGTTCAGGGGCCTCGACTGGAAAAAGTTCAACACCCCTTCGAACGACCTTGTAAGGGCCTTCGATAATGAACAGGATGTGATCAGAAAAGAAGCCTCAATCATCTACCTCGATGTGTCGGGCAAATGGACAGATCCTTACTGGCCTCAAACGAATTTCCCCTTTGTGAACAAATACCGTATTTTTACCAATAACAGCCCTCAAAACTACATCCTGATCAGGCTTGCCGATATTATGCTACTAAAGGCAGAGGCCTTAAATGCAAGTGGTGATGTTTCGGGCGCTGCAACGCTGGTGAATCAGGTTCGCTCGAGGGTGAATCTGCCTGCAACACAGGCCGCAACAACTGAAACCATGAAGCTTGCCATTGAAAAAGAACGCCGGCTGGAGCTGGCTTTCGAAGGCCACCGCTGGTTCGACCTCAAGCGGACCAACAGGGCAATCACGGTTATTAATGCGACAACCGGACCTGATGGCAATATTTTTGGATATACCCTTTCCGAAAACAGGCTTGTGTGGCCCATTCCACAAACAGAACTAGACAACAATACCAAACTGGTACAAAATCCAGGGTATTAATCGTTTGACATATTTTAAGCACTGCATCAACCACGCCATACAATGAAAAAAGCGGTAACATTTTCTGTAACAATCACAACACTGACTGTCATTTTACTGGTGATTTTCGGTGCGATATCGGGTTGTAATGGAAAGGATACCACATCTCCTCCAGGCCCTGATCCGGATGATGGCTTGCCCAAAGCCCAGGTTTGGGTTACATCGGGTGATAAAAGCAGGCTGTTGAGCCATCAGACAGACCTTTCAGTGAAGCCTGTGCCTCCGGCAAACTGGCCGGTGGTCAAAATGGATACCAGCATACTGTTTCAGGAAGTTGACGGCTACGGCGCGGCACTAACCGGCTCTTCGGCTTACCTGATCAATAAAAAGATGGACGCAACAACACGCCAGGCCTTGCTGAAGGACTTGTTTGACGCTGATGCAGGTATTGGCATTTCCTATTTGCGGCTGACCATGGGAGCTTCCGACTTTTCGTTGTCTGATTTCACCTACAACGACCTTGCACAAGGCAATACCGATTATGAGCTCGCCCAGTTTAGCCTTGGTCAGGACCGTGACGATGTTGTTCCTGTGTTGAAGGAAATAACCACGCTGGCCCCTGAAATTGGCCTTATGGGAACTCCCTGGAGCCCGCCTGCATGGATGAAAACCAATGAGAGCCTCAAAGGTGGTCAGCTTAAACCGGAATGTTATGAGGTGTATGCAGCTTATTTTGTTAAATATATTCAGGCAATGCAAACGGAGGGTATTCATATTGATGCAGTTACACCTCAAAATGAACCTTTGTACTTTAGTGCAGCCTATCCGTGTATGGAAATGCAGGCAGGCGAACAGCAGGCATTCATTAAAACCAGCCTGGGACCAGCTTTTGCTGCTGCCGGACTCCAGACAAAAATCATACTTTACGACCATAACTGGGATGTTACGGATTATGCCACCAGCATACTGAATGATCCAGAAGCCTCCCAATACATTGATGGAACAGCTTTTCACGCCTATGCCGGTAATGTTTCTGCGATGAGTACTGTGAAGAATGCCTTTCCGGATAAACATGTGTATTTTACAGAAATTTCCGGAGGTGATTGGGCAACAAATTTTGACGACAACCTGATGTGGAATATGAGCAATATTTTCATCGGAACTGCGCGCAACTGGTCGAAAACAGCCCTGTTGTGGAACCTTGTGCTCGATCAGAATCACGGGCCAAAAAACAACGGTTGCCAGGATTGTAGAGGGGTGGTTACCCTAAACACAGGAAGTGGCAAGCTTACTTACAACGAGGAGTATTACTCCATCGGGCACTTCTCGAAATTTGTCAGACCTGGTGCAAGGCGCGTTGGTGTGCAAATACCACAAAGCCTGCCAAATGCAGAAGCCGTTGGCTTTATCAATGTTGATGGCAGCAAAGTACTGGTCTTTTGTAACTACGGACTTGATTTAAAATCATTTACAATAACGCAACACAAAAAAAATATTACCTATTCAATTCCGGGTGTTTCCGTAGCCACTTTGGTATGGGATTAGTAGTAAAACAAAAAAATATTGAAGACAGACTACTTGGCAATTTTTGTTTTAAGTAGTGTTTAAGTTGGTGTTTTAAAGTGGTGTGAAATCCGGGGAAGGTATTTATGAGGGATATTCAGATCTGAACATTGGATTGAAAGTATCAATTTGGATCATAAATACTTCTCCCCGGCATTTCATTTTATGCCAGTACGCAGGTCACCAATTAAACGCATATTACTGAAAATTTTACAACAAGACATTTCAGTCATTAGCGGGAGCTGCGCGAGGCCAGGCCACAAAGCTGAAACAACACCCGAGCTCCAACATTGCCGTCCCATTGACCATCGGCTCCGGGAGACACTTCACACAAATCGAAACCAACAATTTCCTTGTTCGCAGCAAACAGGCGATTAAGCAAGTACATCAGCTCCTCGTACTGCAGTCCGCCAGGAACAGGTGTACCTGTGTTGGGGCACAAGGTTGGGTCGAGGCCATCGATATCGATGGAAACATATACCTTTTCGGGGAGCAAGGCCAGCATTTCGTCAACCTGTTGCTGCCAGCGCTTTCCTTCGTATTGTTCATTGCGCAGATCACGGTCAAAAAACACCTTAATCCGTTCAGTGTTGCTTCTTATAAACTGCACTTCTTCATGGCAATAGTCGCGGATACTAACCTGCACCAGTTTCTCCACCGTGTTCATTTGTAGTGCATTGTAAAAAATAGAGGCATGAGAAAACCTAAAACCTTCATAGGAATTCCGTAAATCAAGGTGGGCATCAACCATCAGGATGCCGTAATGTTCCTGCTCGGCTGAAAGCAAACGGTGAAAGGCCAGTGGAATGCTATGGTCGCCACCCAACAAACCAACAACCTTGTTTTGAGAACGCCAGAAGCGAATGCGGTCAAACAGCCAGGCCTGCATTTTTTCGGTTCCTGCATTGATCTGTTCGTAGCGTTGCTGAAACTCAGGAAGTGTTTCAACATCAATACCTTGCTCGATTGCTTCGATGATTGCATCGGCCTGATGCCTCAATTCAATGTGAAGCATGCTTAATTCATCAGGAAATTGATCCAGCCAGATGCCTTTTTTCCACAGCTCAGGATAATTGTGGTTGTAGAGATCAATCTGCATGGAAGCTTCGCGTATGGCTTCCGGCCCTGAAGCCGTTCCTTTGCCATAACTGACTGTGAGTTCCCAGGGCACTGGGATAATGATAATCAAAGATTGGTTTTCGTCAAATGGTAAACCAAAAAGTCCTGAATCCATTACAGCAGCTGAGCTAGGATTAAAATTCATTTCCGACATGGTGCGTGTTGTGTTTTGGCAAAAGTCGCAAAAAATGCGCAATAAACTGTACTTTTGCCGCGAATTCAACAACTGCTGATGGACCTTTTTTCCGCATTATCACCCTTTGTTTTCTGCAGCCTTGCCAGTGGCAGCAATGGAAATTGCTATTATGTGGGCAATGGCGACGAAGGCATACTGATTGATGCAGGCATTGGCCTGAGGAGCATCCGTAAGCGGCTGAAAGAAATCGGTGTTGCCCTCAAACAGGTTAAAGCCGTGTTTATCACCCACGATCACATCGACCATATCCGGGGACTAAGTGCGCTTGTCAACTCAATGAACCTGCCGGTGTATGCCACAAAGGAAACCTGGGAAGGCATCAGCAATAACCGCGCCACCAGCGACATATCGCCCGAAAAACACTGCCCCATAACCGAAGAAAAAACCCTGCTTTTGATTGGGTTTCAAATAACCCCGTTCAGCGTTTCGCACGATGCGAGCGGTGCTGTAGGCTTTCATGTGCTGAACAGCCACCACAGCCTGTGCCTGGCCACTGACCTCGGTCATATCGGGGATCGAGCGGGCCATTACCTGAAAAAGGCAAGTATGTTGGTGCTTGAATCCAACTACGATGAAGAAATGCTGACCAACGGAAGATATCCAGTTTACCTGCAAAACAGAATCAGGGGCGACAAAGGCCACCTTGGCAACAATCAAACAGCTGATTTTCTGGCTGAAAATTACCACCCTGGCATGAAACACATCCTGTTGTGCCACCTGAGTGAGCACAACAACACAGCTAATCTAGTGCTGAGCACGCTCAGAAATAGACTGACCGAACAGAACATAAACCTTCATCCGGACACAAGCATCAGGACCTTACCCAGGATGGCACGCACAGAACTGATTCATATCGGAGGACTATGATTCACAAGATAAAATATCGGTACAGCATATTAAGGATTCAACATAAATACCGTGTGTCATGGGCCTGATTTCATGGGACATCAGGATTCAGGGATTGGTTCAGGGTGTTGGATTCAGGCCATTCATATACCGCATTGCACTGGCCAACGATATCAGGGGCTGGGTCGAAAACAACAACGAAGGTGTGCGCATAATGGCTGAGGCCAGACACGAAAACCTAACTCAGTTTATAGCCGACATCAGGCAACTGGCACCACCTGCCTCACTGATAAACTCAATTGAAGTTTCGGAAAAAGCATTTGACGGCTATCCTGATTTCAATATCCGGAAAAGCAGCAGTGTTTCCGACGCCGTGACTGAAGTGAGTCCTGACATTGCTGTATGCAGCGATTGCCTGAGCGATATGCGCACCCAGGCACACCGCATTGCCTATCCTTTTATCAACTGCACGAATTGCGGTCCACGGTTTTCAATCATCAAAGCCCTTCCATACGACAGGCACCTGACCACCATGGAACCCTTTGTCATGTGCGAAACCTGCAAACAGGAATACACCAACATCCTCGATCGCCGGTTTCATGCGCAGCCAGTGGCCTGTTTGCATTGCGGCCCTCACTATACCATGTTCCGCAAGGGCCTTGATGCACCAATGAATAACCACATTGTTGAACAGCTATCCCAATACATTGACCAGGGTTTAATCGTAGCATTAAAGGGCATTGGTGGTTATCACTTTGTGTGTGATGCCCTGAATGAAGATGCCGTTGCACTTCTTCGGGAACGGAAAAACCGCGAAGGGAAACCTATGGCAGTGATGACAGGCTCGCTTGAGAAGGCCAGAGACTATTTTCAGGTATCAGAGCAGGAAGCAGGCTTGTTGCTATCATGGCGACGTCCCATCGTGCTGTTAAACAACAGAAATCCACTTGCGGCTTCGGTGAGTAAAGGCTTAAACAGCACCGGACTTGTATTGCCCTATATGCCAATTCATTTTCAGTTGTTTGAGCTTGTAAAAACCGAAGTGATTGTGCTCACCAGCGGGAACCTCAGCGATGAGCCCGTGACTATTTCTGATGCATTAGCCCTCGAAAAGCTGTTTGAAGTTGCAGATGTGGTTGTGAGCTATAACCGTGAAATTCACAACAGAACCGATGATTCTGTTGCCATGGTGATCAACGGAAAAGACCGGCTGATCAGGCGATCAAGGGGCTGGGCACCTTCACCCGTCAACCTTCAACTAAACACGGAAGGCATCTTCGCTGCCGGCGCTGAACTTGTGAACACTTTTGCCATTGGCAAAGGAAGTCAGGCTATCCTAAGCCAGCATATCGGTGACCTGAAAAATGCGGAAACCCTTGCCTTTTATGAAGAATCGTACCAAAGGTTCACTGCCCTTTTCAGGTTTCAACCCGGTTTGGTTGCCTGCGACTTGCATCCTGATTACCTCTCCTCTCAGTTTGCCCGCTCACTTGGCGTTGAAACACTCGAAATTCAGCACCATCATGCACATATCGCCTCCTGTATGGCCGAAAACGGGCTCGATGAACAAGTCATTGGCATTGCCTTTGACGGCACCGGTTATGGCCCTGATGGCACAATCTGGGGCGGTGAGTTTCTAACTGCCGACCTGAGCAGCTTTCAGCGAAGCTGTTATTTTGATCCTGTTCCGCTTCCGGGAGGCGATCTGGTGACCGCTTACCCCTGGCGCACAGCTGTTTCTTATTTGCATAAGTATATGGGTCCTCAGGCAAACTGGAACACCTTGCCCTTTCTTTCCGGTATTGACCCTGAAGAATTGGACCTTGTGCTTCAGGCCCTCGACAGGAACCTTAATTGCCCCTTGAGCTCAGGTGCAGGACGTTTGTTCGATGCCGTTGCAGCATTAACCGGGCTGTGCACGCAGACGAAATTTCATGCCGAAGCACCCATGATGCTTGAATCCATCATGGCAAAGGGTATTAAAGGTAAGTATCTTGTGGAGGTTATCGAAAACAGAATCGTTTTCAGAAAGATGTTTTACCAATTGATCAAAGACATACACGCAAATGTGGACCAGGCCGTCATCAGTGCGAAATTTCACAACACCATTGTCAGTATAGTGCTCACAATTGCCCGAAAAATGAACACCGAGTCCGGGTGCAAAAAAGTGGTTCTTTCTGGTGGCAGCTTCCAGAACAAATACCTGTTATCGGTTTGTGAACAATTGTTATCTGAGCAGGGTTTTGAGGTTTTCTCACAATCTGCTGTTCCGTCCAACGATGGCGGCATTGCCTTAGGTCAAATGGCCATTGCCGCAAAATACCTGGAGAACAAATCCATTTAAAGAAACTGTTGTAAATTTGGAATCACAGCAAATATCAAGAATACAGTGAATAATTGTACCTTTGCAAAAAGTCAGCATACCAAACGGACCGATTAACAGGTTCTGCATGCGCTTAACAGTGATTACCTAATACCTTTCCTCCTTGCATTTTGAAGATTTCAAGCTCAATCAGTCCGTCAACGAAGGCATAGCTGCTATCGGCTATACCGCCCCCAGCCCAATACAGGAACTGGCCATTCCCATTATTCTTGAAGGCAAAGACCTTATTGCCTGTGCACAGACTGGCACAGGAAAAACAGCTGCCTATTTGCTTCCTGTGATCCATCAGATCATCACTGCAGCTGAACGAAACGACAAGGTCAAAGCCCTGATTATTGCCCCGACGCGGGAACTTGCCATCCAGATAGACCAGCAAATGGAGGGATTTTCGTACTTCACCGGCATCAGTTCCATTGCCATCTACGGTGGTGGCACCGGTATGGATTACGAAGCTGAGAAAAAGGCACTTACTTCCGGAGCTGAAATCATCGTTGCCACGCCAGGCCGTCTGATCTCGCACCTCAATATGGGTTATGTCGATTTCAGCGGACTGAAACACTTCATCATGGATGAAGCTGACAGGATGCTTGATATGGGCTTTCTTCCTGATATTCAAAAGATCCTGAGCCATTTACCAAAAACAAGGCAATCGCTGATGTTTTCAGCTACGATGCCTGCCGAAATCAGGCGACTGGCATCAGGGATACTGATCAATCACGAGGAAATCAACCTGGCCGTTTCAAAGCCGGCTGAAAATGTGTTACAGGGTGCTTATTTTGTATATGACCATCAGAAAATTCCATTGATCGAGAGCCTGATTGCAAAGCGCGACCTGCCATTAATTCTGATCTTTTCTGCCACAAAGAACCATGTGAAGGAACTCGAGAAAGCGCTTAAACAGCGTGCATTCAATGTCAAGGCCATCCATTCTGACCTTGAGCAGGAGCAGCGCAAAGAGGTGTTGAATCAATTCAAAAACAGGGAAATACAAATTCTCGTCGCAACTGACATTGTATCGCGTGGAATCGACATCGACGACATTAGCCTGGTGATTAACTTTAATGTTCCCGGCGATGCCGAAGATTATGTTCACCGCGTGGGGCGTACGGCTAGGGCCGAAAAATCAGGCCTCGCAATTACCTTCATCAATGAAAACGAATACGGCAAGTTCACCCGCATCGAGCAATTGATTCAAAGCACGGTGATCAAGCTTAAATTGCCAGAAGGACTTGGAGAAGGGCCCAAACCGGAAGATTTCAAACGAAGTCCGGGAAAAAGGAAGTTCATCCCAAGACGCAACAGCAAGCCACGCAAATAGATTATTTGCCAAAGTACTTCGCCGTGCGGACAAGAAATTCATCATGAACAAGTCCGTTGGTAGCGAGAATTTCTTTTCCAAAAACAACTTCCTTACCACCGTTGAAGTCACTCAGCCTCCCTCCTGCCTGTGTCACAATAAACGCACCTGCAGCCACATCCCACGGATGAAGCCCATACTCATAAAAAGCTTCGAAACGGCCACACGCCACATAGGCCAGGTCAACGGCTGCCGAGCCTAGCCTGCGCATTCCCCGGCTTGTTTCAACCAGCTCGGCAAACAAACCCATATAAGGTTTTAGGCGTGTGAAATCATAATATGGAAAACCTGTCGCCAGCAGACTCTTGTCGAGGCTGGCGGCTTTACTCACGCTGATTTCCACTCCGTTGAGCATGGCTTTTCCACCCTGAAACGCATAAAAACACTCATCAAGGTTGATTTCGTACACAAGTCCAACAACCGTCTGATCAAGGTATTGAAGCGCAATACTGATGGCAAACACAGGAACTCCATGCACAAAGTTGGTGGTACCATCCAGCGGGTCAACAATCCAGCAATACTTGTTGCCTGGTTTTGTGCCACTTTCCTCAGCAATGAATCCTGATTCGGGAAGCAATGCCTGCAACCCTTCGATCAGCATCTGTTCAGCCTGCCTGTCAACATAAGAAACAAGGTCGTGCAGCCCCTTTTCTTCTACATAACTGAATTGAAATACCTGACGCTGCTCCCTGATAAAGCCACCCACCCTCCGGCTCAGCAAAATAACTTCTGTTGTAAGTAGTTGGTAATCTACAATCATGAGGGCATTGATTTTATCTCAGGGTGTTTTTGAAAAATTACTAGTAGCACGATCCCTGTAAGGATGAGGCCTGTTGAAATAAGCTGGGCTTGCGTTACCATAATACCAAACAGGTCTAAGGTATTGTTAATCCGGATTTGCTCGATTAAAAAACGTTCCATCCCGTTCAATATCAGGTAAACAGCAAACAGCATGCCTGGAACAGCAAGTCGCTTGCGTATCAGCCAAAGGATGGCAAATAATGCCAGGCTCATGATGGTTTCATAAACCGGAGTGGGAAAAACGGGCTGTTCGAGCTGAAAACAATAGCGGCCAGTGCATCCGGCAATAGGTATTCCTTCGCCAAGGATGTTGTGCGGATAATGGTAGGCCCAGAGCCAATCGGGTATTAATGACAGCCATGCTGGTTTTGGCATGGTGTTCACTATTCCCCAGTCGCCATCACCGGCAAACTGACAGCCGATGCGTCCAATGCCATAGGCAAGGATCAGGCTGGGTGCAATCATATCGCCTAACTGCCGCCAGTGAATCCCGTTTTTTTGTCCGTACCAGGCGACAGCAAAGGCAGCAGTGAGCAATCCGCCATAAAATGTAAGCCCGTCGAAGGTGAACAGCATACCCGCTGGATTGCCTGCAAAAGCTTGCAGATTTTCGAGAATATGAAAGAGTTTAGCACCAAGAATCCCGGTCACCGCAGCAATCAGCACGATCACCGGTGTGAGCTCATAGGGATGAATAAACTGATCACTTACCATTTTGTTTCGTGAACGGTGATCGGTGTAATAGGTCCAACCTACCATGGCGGCAGCGAGCAAAAATCCAGCAAACACATTCCCTTTCATCGAAAATAGCGCCGACTGGGGATCTTCAACAAACGTATTGTAATCGGTGGCCAGCAAATACACCTTGAAACCGATGATAAAGCCAACCAGAAAAGAAATCGCATAATCAATCAGGCCTGACCTGGAATTTGTTGTTTTCGAAACCCTGCCACGGATGCTTCCCTGAGTCTCCCCCCGTTTTAGCTCTAGGCGCAGAAACCATGCTCCGGCAACAAAAGCCATTGCAAGAAAAAAACCATAACTCTGAACAGGCCATTCGACCTTTGTTCCGAGCATATCATTCACAAAATCACTTAATCGTGGGTACATATCGTTGCAAGTGAAGGTTATGTAACAAATCCATTAAACATGCGCCTGAGCATTGATTTTGGTTTCAGCTGCTGAAGCATGATGCCTGCCACAATAAGCACCAGACCCACATAGGTCGAAACCAGTATCTGCTCTCCGACAAACAAGTGGATGAAAAACAAACCGATAAAGGGTGAGAGAAAAATCAGGTTACTGACTTTTGCCGTATTCGCTGCGAACTTAAGTGCCAACAGCCAGATCACGAAGGTGAAGCCCATTTCGAAAGCGCCTATATACATGGCTCCTGCCAGGCCGTGCCACTGAGGAATATTGAGTTTAGAAAACAATAGCATATACAGCAGAATATACACAAACCCGAACAGCATATTGACGAAAATTTTGCTGACGGCTTCGCGCTGGTCCTTCATATTGATAATCCAGTATAAAGCCCAGAGAAAGGCGCTTCCGATAGCAAGTCCAACACCGGTTGGGTTGGTGAAATTCAAGGTAAAAACCTGTCCTTTGGTACTGATAACCAGCAAACCCGAAAAACTCACGATAATGGCCATGAAATTCAATAAACTGATTTTCTGCCGCAAAACCACTGCTGACAGCAGCACAAGAATCACTGGCCAGGTATAATTAAGCACCCCTGCTTCCTGCGCCTGCAGCAAGTCGTAAGCGTTAAAAAGGACTAAGTAATAAAGAAATGGATTGATGAGTCCCATCAGCGCTGAGCGCAGGAAATCCCGCTTACTCATCCGGCCGATTAAACCGAACTTCTGCTGCAGCAACATGATCAGCGCAACCGCAATCAGGGCAAAAAAAACCGACCAGAACAACAACAGATCGAAAGCAAGGTAACGCAGGCTGAGTTTGAAAGCCGTGCTCATGGTTGACCAGAAAAGTACGGCCAGCAAGGCCAGCAAAGTTGATTTCGCCTGTTGTGTCATAGCTGCAAATGTAATCAAGGGCAACGATAGTTTCACGCATTTCAGCGATAAAAAAAACCCGGCAGCATGGCTGTCGGGTTAATGTTGTGTGATTGCTGCGTCAGCTATTTAGCAGGTTCGTATCGGCTGGCAACTTCATCCCAGTTCACTACATTCCAGAAAGCAGTGAGGTAAGCAGCCCTTTTGTTCTGATACTTCAGGTAATAGGCATGTTCCCACACATCGACACAGAGGATAGGTTGGCCACGTTCTTCAACGACGCTCATCAGGGGGTTGTCCTGGTTGGCTGTTGTCGAAATAAACAATTTTCCTGCTGCATCAACACTTAACCAAACCCAACCGCTGCCAAAACGTTTGGCTCCGGCTGTTTCAAACTGTGTTTTAAAGGCTTCCAGTGAACCAAATGTATTGTCAATGGCTTCGGCCAGCTTTCCCTTTGGCTTGCCACCACCTTTTGGCGACATAAATGACCAGAATAAAGTGTGGTTATAATACCCACCACCATTGTTTCGGATGGATTCGGGCAGCGATTCAATGCGTTGAAAAATATCTTCGATTGGCATGCCATTGATGTCAGTTTGCTCAATCGCCTTCACGAAGTTATTGTAATAGGCCCGATGGTGCCTGTCGTAATGAATTTCCATTGTTTGTTTGTCAATGTTCGGCTCAAGCGCATCATAGGCAAACGGCAGTGGTGCAAACACATACCCTTGTCCGGTTCCGGTTGCGGAATCATTTTGGGCTTGTGAAGCGCTTCCAATGAACACACTTAAGGCAACGACGATCAGAAGATTTTTTATCATGATTGTAGAAATTGATGAACAAATATAACAACCCATATCACAAATTGTTTTCAAAATGAACCCAAATGTTGCTGTTTTTTAAGAATGGTCTGTCAGCTAACTATTCTGTTATCTGCAAAGGGTCCTGATTGACCTGACAAACATTGATTTTCTGCCAATATTGTGACAATAGCAATTGTCGTCAAAACGCAGGCCACACCACTTAATGCCAGCCTGAAGGCATTTCAATCGCTTCAATTCCGAATACAATGCGCAACCAAAACCAAACGAGCACAGTAAGCACAACGATTCCTATGAGATTCATTACAAGGCCTGCCTTTGCCATTTGCTTTACAGTGATTAGCCTTGTGCCAAAAATAATGGCATTGGGCGGCGTAGCCACTGGAAGCATAAATGCCATTGAGGCTGCGATGGCTGCCGGCACCATCAGCAGGAGCGGGTTAAGGTTTACGCTTACCGAGAGCCCTGCAAGTATCGGGAGGATCATTTCAGTGGTCGCTGTATTTGATGTGAGTTCGGTTAAAAAAGTAATCATGGTAACCACAATGATGATCAGCACGACCGGGTGCAATGACCCCATCCACACCAATTGTTCTCCTATCCATTGCGCAAGACCTGAATCGCGGATGCCGCCAGCCAATGCGAAACCACCGCCAAACAGCAGAACAATGTCCCATGGCAGTTCTGAAGCTGTTTGCCAGTCCATCAGGTATGTGTCAGGTGTTTTCTTTGAAGGAATGATGAATAATGGAATCGTCAGTGCGATGGCCAGCGTTCCATCGGTAATCATATCAGGATAGGCAAGGATAAAATCCCAACCGGGTAACACCATAAAACCAAGGTCAATATCTGTTCTGAACGTCCACAGGAAAGTCAGTGCAATAAATACGACCAAAACAACGCGCTCTTCATAATTCATTTTTCCAAGAGATTTATACTGGTCACTAAGCACCTTTTTTCCCGGAGAACCACTCAGGCTCGCAGGCAAATAGAATTTCGACAGATAGACCCACCCAAATACAAGCATCAGCAGGGAAACAGGTAAAGCAAAAATCAGCCATTGTCCAAAGCCAACTTCTGGTGCATGTGGGAACATGATGTGAAAGATCCGCACAAATGACAGGTTTGGTGGGGTACCCACAAGGGTTGCAATGCCGCCTATGGAAGCACTATATGCAACACCCAGCAGCATTCCGGCGGCCATATTGCTTTTTTGCTTTTCAGTGGCATTTTCCGAGAGCTTGAGTACTACTGAAAGTAAAATTGGCACCATCATCATGGCAGTGGCTGTGTTTGAAATCCACATCGACAAGAAAGCCGTCGCACCCATAAAGCCCATCAGCACACCCGAGGGTTTGGTTCCTGTCAGGAGCAGAATTCTGATGGCAATGCGTTTGTGTAATTGCCATTTCTGCATGGCCAGTGCCAGTAGGAAACCACCGAGGAATAAAAAAATCACATCATTGAAATAGGCTGTCGACACCACCCTGCCGCTGCTGATACCGAGAAACGGCAACAGCACAACTGGAATCAATGAGGTAATTGCCAGTGGTACAACCTCAGCAATCCACCAGATGGCCATCAGCAAGGCAACCCCAAGCATACGGCCCACCTGGGGCTTCGATGGTTCTATATCAATCAGGCTAAAAATAATACAACAGGCCAGGCCGGCGACCAGGCCAATTACACGGGCCGTTGGAATTTTTTTCATTTGTCACAGGGTTAAGTTAGCCGTTATCATGTTGATTGCGAGTAAAGTTAAGAAATATTATTCAACCCGGACTTTATTCAAATAAAACTTATTGTGAAATCAATCACAAGTAAATCGGCTATTTCATCGAAAATGATTACTTTTGTGTTCTTTTTTCTTGAAACAATTGAATTTTAACAATGCCTGATATGAAAAAACTTGCAGTAGTAGCTTTTGGTGGAAACGCCTTATTAAGGGGAAATCAAAAAGGGACGATTGATGAGCAGGAAGCAAATGCCTATGCCGCATGTGAAAACCTGACAAAATTAATGGAGCGAAACTACAATATTGTTGTAACGCATGGAAATGGCCCACAGGTAGGCAATATTCTTCTGGCAAACACAGCCGGCAACAAGTTGTATGGTATTCCGGACATGCCTCTCGACATCAGTGTAGCTTACTCACAGGGATTTATCGGTTACGTGATCGAGCAACAGCTTAGAAACGTGTTGATGGCCAAGGATATGGACAGGGATATTATTTCCATTATTACCCAGGTGTTGGTAAACAAAGACGATCCGGCTTTCGACAATCCAACAAAGCCCATTGGGCCTTTTTACACGAAGGATGAAGCCGAAAAGCTCACGATGGAGTCAGGTTCAGTTTACAAAGAAGATGCCCGCGGCAGAGGCTGGCGAAAAGTGGTTGCTTCACCGACTCCGCTGGTTATTTTCAACCGGCAGTCCATCGAAAAAATTGCCCGCGAAGGCCATATCGTTATCGCCGTTGGTGGTGGTGGCATTCCGTGTTTCTATATCGAGTCGAACAAATTGCAGGGCATTGATGCCGTGATCGATAAAGACCTGGCATCTTCACTGCTCGCTTCACAGATCAGGGCTGATAAGTTGTTTATCCTCACCGATGTACCGAAAGTTTGCCTCAACTACAACACACCTCAGGAAAAAACACTTGACAAGATGACGATAGCCGAAGCAAAACGCTACCTAAGCGAAGGTCAGTTCGGCGAAGGCAGTATGGCTCCAAAAATTTTGGCTGCAGTGCATTTTGTCGAGCGCAGCGGCAAGGACACCATCATTACCGAAGCCAATTTGCTTGGCGTTGATAATGGCGGAACCAGGGTAACCATTGTATAGCGCTCACAGCAAATGGGCGATTCTGCCACAATGAAAGTAACACACCTTTCTATTTGAAGGGTGTTTTTTTTTGGAGGCATCTTTTATGGGAACATAACGTGACATTACAGCCGGACAAATATCATCAGACGTCCCAGTGATGAATCACGCTACAAGCAACTTAAAAAGGACAATGTCTCGTTAACAGCTATTCCTCATCATTGTGCATCTTGACATAGAAGGCCACCTTCTCGAGCGATGTAATCATGTCATACTCTTCGAGATAGACTCCTTTAGGCACATTCACCGGTTTTGGTGTATAATTCAAGATTCCCTTAACTCCTGCCCTGACGAGGCGGTCGGCAACCTCAACGGCAAAATCAGCCGGCACCGTCATGATGCCAATCTTAATATCCAGCGTTTGAATCAGCCGATCAAGGTCATCAAGACCAAAGCAAGGTACGCCAGACATGGTATTGCCAATCTTGTCGGGGTTAATATCGAAACCTGCAACAATGGATAATTGGGTACGCTTTCCAGAAAAATAATTGATCAGCGCACGCCCAAGGTTACCCATACCAATAATGGCTACATGAATTCCTTCGTCAGAATCGATGATTTCACCGATCAGGTCAATCAGTTCTTTCACATTATACCCTTTTCTAAGGGTTCCGGTGTAACCGATCAACATCAGGTCGCGCCGCACCTGAACGGCAGTAATGTGCTGGATCTTGGCAATTTCATGCGAATAAATGTGTGTTTTTCCGCTCTCAAGACAAATGAGAAGCGCTCTTCTGTACTGGCTCAACCTTTCAATGGTTTTGTGAGGCAGGTTTTTCATGGGCATTACGGTTATGGTCTGCTGTTAACTAATGAACAGCAAAAATAACTTCACTTATTTACAATCGCAAGTTTTTTTGTTAAAAAGTTAACATTGTTAGGAAATAGCAGTAAAATCAATAAAAACTCAGATTTCTCACAGGTTTTACGGACTGCAATGATATACGAGAAACAAGTAATCCTGCGCTATAAAACAGTGCTAAGCAGAAGATAATGTTAACTTTTTTTCAATTGTTTCACCCAGCCATACCAATCGTTCATTCCTTCGCCGGTTTTAGCACTCAGGCTGATGAATTCCAAGCCTGGGTTTACCTTCAGCGCACACTTTTTTGCTTTTTCAACGTCAAAATCCACATAAGGCAGCAAGTCAATCTTGTTGATCAGGCAAAGTTGTGCTGAAGCGAACATGGTCGGGTATTTAGCCGGTTTGTCGTCGCCTTCAGTCACGCTGATAATGACCACGCGTTTTGCTTCGCCAAGGTCGAACAACGATGGACAAACGAGGTTGCCCACATTCTCGATAAACAAGGTGCTATGCTGTTTCAGTTCGAGTGCTTTGGCTGCTTTGCTAACCATCAGTGCATCAAGGTGACAGCCGTTTCCTGTGTTCACCTGGATAACAGGCGCACCAGCCGACTTGATGCGTTCAGCATCGTTCATCGTTTGCTGATCCCCTTCGATTACTACTGCCTGTAGTGACGCTCCGATTTCCCTGATGGTTTGTTCGAGGATACTTGTTTTGCCTGAGCCAGGTGAACTCACCAAATTAAGTGCCAGCACATCCAGTGCATCGAAAAAGCCCCTGTTGCGCTCGGCAATCAGGTCGTTTTTCGACAAAATATTGCGCTCCAGCTGAATGGTGTGTGTGTGCCCTTCCTCGCCATGGCTGTGCCCATGGCCATGATCGTGTTCGTGATTGTGATGGTGGTCGTACCCGTCAGCATGAAATGCATGCGCATGCGCATTGTCGTCTTCTGCGTGATGGTGATGCCCATCATGTGCATGTTCATGGATGTGCACATGGCTGTGTTCCATAATGCCATGGTGGTGGGTATGCTCGTGATTATGGTGATGGCCTGAATGGCCTTGACCTGGTTTTCTGTAGGTGATGTGTTCATCGTCTCCACATCCGCATGTACCGCACATAATCTGGGGGGTATTGGTTTCTATAACTCTTTTAATTCTACACTCTTCACTTTCAGCTCCTTGCCATGAATAAGGTAGGTTTGCATGCTGTTGCAGTGAGGGCAAATGTGATCAAATTCGGTGGGTTTAAACTCCTGGCAGCACTCCTGGCAGGCTGCGACTGCCTCAACCCAATGGTAATTGATTTTTGCCTCGGCCAATGGTGTTCCCTTGATGGCTTCATCCATAGCAAAGGTAAGCGCTTCCATCACAACACCAGAGTGACTACCAATCTCAAGGTCGATCCGTTTCACAGCACAGCGTCCAATTTTATCCGCCTCTTCTGTCACTATCTCAACAATATTCATTGCCAGGCTTAACTCGTGCATAGGGTCCGTTTTGTTTGGCAAAATTAACAAATTAGCGGGGTCAAATGCTGGATTTCCCCGTTAAAGTTCTAATTCTTATTAAGAATCATTATAAATTAGACGCTTAACTTGTGTTAGGTCCGCTAAAGTGCTACATTTAACAAAGAAATTAACGGATTTCAAAACAACAATTAATCAATCATCAAACCCATGGACAAGAGAATTTCCCTGCATGTGAAATGTCCGCTGTGCAGCAAATCGTTGATGGATGAATCAGTTATCCTGAACGGAAAGCCAAGTGTTAAAGTCAATATCACAACCGAATCGGACCGGGGTGTATTGCATCTATGTTCAACCTATGGATGTAATGAAAAGAAAATGGATATTGAAGTTGCGGAACAGGAAATTGTTGATTTTTTCTGCCCGCAATGCAACAAGGAACTATCTACAAACGAGCAATGCTCTGAATGCGAAGCGCCTATGGTTTCGTTTGTCATCAGGGCCGGAGGTGAAGTGCGCATTTGCTCACGCAATGGCTGCATGAATCACCACATAGTGTTTAAAGATATTTCTGCTGAACTTTCCAAGTTCTATTATGAATATGGGTTCTGATTTCAGCTCCATTCAGGATATTGACCTTCATTGGACTTAAAAATTCACATCCGCTCTTTTCGGGCGGATGTATTTTTTAATTTTATCCCTGTTGTTTCCATTTATTAGCAAACTATGCCAATCATCTACATCGTTTCTGACGGAACCGGACGCACTGCAACTCAGGCGTTGAGTGCAGCCCTCACCCAGTTTCCATCACAGGAGGTCGAAATCATCCTGCACAAGGAAGTCCGCTCGAAAGCCATGATCCTGAGCGCCGTTGAATCAGCACTGGCCCAGGAAGCCTTCATCGTGCACACCATGGTTTCGAACGAATTGCGTGAATACATGATTAACTGCAGCCGCACCTTCAACGTAGAAACCATCGACCTCATGGGTCCGCTGCTCGGCAGGCTTTCTGAAAAACTCACCCGCACACCATCTGAAAAGCCTGGCTTGTTCAGCGAGTTGAACAAGGAATATTTTCAGCGCATCGACGCCATGCAGTTTGCCTTTCAGCATGATGACGGCTTGCGTTACGAAGAACTCAACAAAGCAGAGATTGTGCTGGTAGGCGTTTCGCGCACCTTTAAAACACCCCTGAGCATTTACCTGGCTTTCAAGGGTTGGTTTGTTGCCAATGTACCTATCGTTCTTGGCATTGAGCCACCTGAAGAGTTGTTTAGCCTGCCTGAGGGAAGGGTCATCTGCCTTACCAACAATGCCACAAACCTGTCAACCCTCAGGCATTCAAGGCTCGAACGCCTTGGAAGGGGATCGGGCGACTATGCCAATCCCGGGTTCGTGCAAAAAGAACTGAGTTATGCCCATTCGGTGTTTAACCGACAGAGAAACTGGCCTGTGGTAAAAGTAACCAACAAACCCATCGAAGAAATTGCCAGCGAAATTCTGGCCATCATCAATGTGAATAAAAATGGAGATACCGTTTAGCAGATTCGGGGAAGTTGTTCACCGGCAGGCATGTCCACGATGCGGTTACCGCCAATGCTGGTCTGCAACCAGGTTTTGCCGGGATGCCGCTCCACAACTTCACCAATGATGGCGGCATCTTGCCCAAGCGGATGACTTTTAAGCTGTTGCAATACTTTATCGGCGAAAGCACCATCAACCACCATGACCACCTTTCCTTCATTGGCAACATAAAGCGGATCAAAACCAAGCAATTCGCATATTCCGCGAACAGCTTGCCTGATTGGAATTTCAGCCTCAAACAACTGAATGCCCCATGGCCTTGAAGCTACGATTTCTGCCATTACTGTGCCGACACCTCCCCTGGTGGCGTCGCGCATAAAGTGCACCTCCCCAGTTGCATTAAAAACATGGTCAATGAGGCCATTCAGGCAGGCACAGTCAGACTCAACAGGAGCCTTGATGTGCAGCTGGTTGCGCGCGCTCATGACTGCCATGCCATGGTCACCAATAAACCCATTGACCAGGATTTTGTCGCCTGCTTTGATCAGGTCACCTGAAGCAATGTTGCCTGCCCCTGCCCGAATTTCTCCGATACCCGTAGTGTTGATGAAGAGCTTATCGCATTTTCCCCTGTCGACAACCTTGGTGTCGCCGGTAACAATCTCAACTGACGCTTTCCGGGCTTCTTCGGCCATAGTGATCACTACCTGTTCCAGCGCTTCAAAGGGCAAACCTTCTTCGATGATAAAGGAAGCGCTAAGGTAACGAGGAATCGCGCCTGAAACGCTTAGATCGTTCACTGTTCCTGCAATGGCCAGGTTTCCGATATTGCCTCCGGGGAAAAACAACGGGTCGACAACAAAGGCATCGGTTGTCATTGCCACATGTGTTGATCCGAGTTGCAAAAGCGCTGCATCAGATTGCTTAATCAGGGTTGGGTTCGAAAAGTGTTTTACAAACAGATCGCGGATCAGCTCGTGCGACAAACGCCCTCCGCTCCCATGTCCCAGCAATATTTTATCATTCTTCTTCATCATTGGCTATCCTTATTATACCGGTAGTAGGCGTGACAGGCCCCTTCGTTGGAAACCATGCAGGCACCAACGGGTTCGGCTGGAGTACAGGCTTTTCCGAACAATTTGCAGTCAGATGGCTTCTTAAGCCCTTTCAAAATGTCACCACATATGCAGCCCTTGTCTTCCCTTGTTGGCTCTACTTCAACATCGAACTGCTTTTCAGCATCAAATTCAGCATATTTATCGCGGATACCCATGCCACTTGCTTCGAGCTCACCCAGTCCGCGCCACCAGTCTTTCCGCAGGTAAAACACCTCATCCAGCATGTCCTGCGCCTTTGCGTTGCCTTCGGGCTTCACCACCCTTGAATATTGTATTTCGACTTTTGGACTGTTTGTTTCATGTTGTTTAACAAGCATATACACCGACTGTAACAGGTCAAGTGGTTCAAATCCGCTGATCACCACGCCCAGACCGTACTTCTGCGGAATAAAGTCGTAAATATGTGATCCCGTGATGGTGCTCACATGACCGGGACCGATATAGCCGTTGATATTCACACCTTCATCAATAAGTGCAGCCATCGGAGGTGGCATGATCTTGTGCGCGCTAAAGACCGAAAAATTAAACAATCCTGCCATTTGGGCCTTGATGATTCCAGCCGCTGAGGCTGGCGAGGTGGTTTCAAATCCAATGCCCAGAAATATTACTTTTTTATGCTTGTTTGCCTTGGCAATGTTCAGGGCATCGAGAATCGAATACACCATCCTGATGTCGGCACCTGCCGCTTTTTCCTTATCGAGTGTTGATGTGGATCCAGGCACGCGGATCAGGTCACCGTAAGTGGTGATGATCACATTTTCGAGCTTGCTGTAAGCAATTGCCTGATCGATAAAGGAACGGCTGGTGACACAGACCGGGCATCCGGGGCCGGAAACAAGTTCGATGGTTTCAGGTAACAGGCTTGGAATCCCAAAACGTTGTATGGACATGGTGTGACCACCGCAAACTTCCATCAGTCGGATGGGTTTTACAGATGTCTTTCTGATGAGTTCCGCCAGCGAAAGTACCTTGTCCTTATCCCTGTATTCGTCAATATACTTCATTATTTCTACTTTATACGATGCGTTTTCCAGTCTGTATTTCCTCTTCGTCGAGAGATACATTCAGTTTCTCAAACTCGTTGAATATCTTTAGCGTTGCGTCGGCTTCCTCTTTGCTGATTTTCTGTATGGCAAATCCGGTATGCAGGAGCACATAATCCCCAACATTAAGCTCTTCATAATCAAGCATCTGAATACTCGCATGGTATTCAGCGCCACCTACTGTACATAAGGCCATATCGCCTTCGATCTGTTCAATTTTTGCCGGGATACTTAAACACATAATGTCAATTATTAGTCAAATGAAGCCACAAAATTAGCCATTTTTGGGCACTTCACAGCCCGAAAACTACTTCGCTGATTAAGTGAACGTTACCTGCTACAAGATGAAAGCCATGCGAAAGGATTGAAATTCAACGAAAAATACCGGAAAGCAGAAACTGTCATCCTGATCACGCTGAATTTTGTACCTTTACACATTAAACACCACGCCATGAAAAATTTCGTCAGGCCAATGATAATGGCATTCCTGATGCTGATATCCACCGCGTTTAGCAGTTTAGGTGCCGATACCCTCAGCATTGAAAAGCCCTCAAATTCGCTTTTAAAAGGTCATATAAAGGTTTACACTTTCGACATCAAGGAAATGATTGCTCCTCCGGTCTGGCGCACAACCCAAAAGGCTTTTCAGCAGGCCGGAGAACAGCAGGCCGACCTTGTACTTATCCACATGAACACTTATGGTGGCATGGTGGATGCGGCCGATTCAATCCGTACCAAGATTCTGAATTCGCCCATTCCGGTTTTTGTGTTCATCGACAACAACGCTGCCTCGGCCGGAGCGCTGATTTCGATTGCCTGCGACAGCATATATATGGCACCCGGATCCAATATCGGCGCTGCAACAGTGGTAAACCAAAGCGGGGAGGTTGTGCCCGACAAGTTTCAGTCGTATATGCGATCGATGATGCGGTCAACAGCCGAAGCCACCGGACGCGATCCTGAAATTGCCCAGGCCATGGTCGACCCCAGGATATACATTGAGGGTGTAATCGACACAGGCAGGGTGTTAACATTCACCACCAGCGAAGCCATACGCAATCATTTCTGCGAAGGCCAGGCTGAGAATATCGCACAGGTGATGCAGCTTGCAGGCATTGATGATTATGAACTCATTGAACACAAATTAAGTCCGCTCGATGTGCTGATCAACTTTTTGATCAGCCCGGTTGTGAGCGGTTTACTTATAATTGTGATTGTCGGTGGACTATATTTTGAACTCCAGACACCAGGTGTTGGCTTCCCTTTGCTGGCTTCAATCACTGCCGCACTCCTCTACTTTGCCCCGCTGTACCTCGAAGGGCTGGCCACAAACATCGAGATTATCATCTTCGTAATTGGAGTCGCTCTGCTGCTGATCGAAATATTTGCCATACCCGGCTTTGGTGTCACCGGCATTCTTGGGATATTGTTCATCATCACCGGGCTTACACTGGCTATGGTTGAAAGCGTTGAACCTTCAGTGTTCAGTGTGGACATAATGCAGCTTTCCCGGGCTTTCTTTACGGTGATTATCGCTGTCTTTCTGGCCATGGCCGGCTCGATATACCTCAGCAAGAAGCTCTTCGACACAAACGGTTTTGGGCACCTTGCCCTCGAGAAAATCCAGGACAAGGACAAGGGTTTTACCTCGGCAACAAAGGGTTATGCCGACATGGTGGGTAAACGCGGTATCGCACACACCATGCTCAGGCCCTCCGGCAAAATCAATATTGATGATGAATACTACGATGCAACGGCTACAAGCAGCTTCATTGATGCTGGCGAAGCCATTGAAGTTGTGTATTACCAGACCGGACAGTTGTTTGTGAAAAAGTGCTGATGAAAGAACCGCGCATAACTGTCATAAAAGGCGATATCACCCAGATGGCTGTCGATGCCATTGTAAATGCTGCCAACAGCAGCCTGTTGGGCGGTGGCGGGGTCGATGGCGCCATTCACCGGGCCGCCGGCCCGGAATTACTGAAAGCCTGTGCCTTAATCGGGGGCTGCCCGACAGGAGAAGCCAGGATGACACCTGCCTTCAGGCTTGAAGCAACCTATGTGATTCATACGGTGGGGCCTGTATGGCACGGTGGTTCAAATGGAGAACCCGAACTGCTTGCCAGCTGTTATGCCAGCAGCCTTAAACTTGCCATGACGCACGGCTGTATGACCATTGCCTTTCCAGCCATTTCGACCGGTGTGTATCATTATCCAAAAGATCAGGCGGCTTCAATTGCCTGCAATGCAGTGAAGCAATTCCTCGCTGCAAACAGCCTGCCTGATAAAGTAATCTTCGTTTGTTATGATGATGAAAACACCTCGCATTACAAGGCAATAATTTGACCTAAGAATTCCAGGATTTCATTTCGCGAATCGCAGAATATGCCTATTTTCGCTTCATGCTTGGCATGTTATTCAATTCACAATAAAAAATTTTTGTCTATTTGCTGAATGTCCATTAAACATTTGATAATCATCTTACTAGCGGGATTACTTTTGCCCGTTTCAGGTTTCGCTCAAGAGAAGAAGAAATTAGAAGCTTTTCGACTCGACCAACAAATTGCCATCGACGGCACCTTGGACGAAGCAATATGGCAGCAGGCAGAGACTGCAGGTAATTTTGTTCAGGTGCGTCCGTACAATGGAAAACCCGGCAGTGCATCGACCATTGTCAAAGTGTTATATGACAATAAAGGGCTTTACATTGGAGCCATCATGACAGAAAACAAACCCGATAGCCTTGGTTTGGAGCTCACCAGGCGCGACGATACCGGGATGGCCGATCATTTTGGTCTGAAAATAGATCCTTACAACGACGGACTGAATTCATTTGGCTTCTTTGTCACCACCAGGGGCGTACAACTTGATTTTAAGACGAATAAAGACGGTGAGGAAGATGAAACATGGGATGCAGTATGGCGCAGCAGCGTTCAGGTGAATGATTCCGGTTGGGCTGTCGAGTTCATGATTCCATATTCAGCCATTCGCTTTTCCAAACAACAAAATCCTGTGTGGGGCGTGAACTTTTACCGGTCGATCCAGCGCCTGCGGGAGCTCGACTCATGGAATTACATCGACCTGAAAGTAAAAAGTGAACTTTCACAAGCCGGTGAACTGACTGGTTTAATCAACGTAAAACCACCCTTGCGGCTCAGCGCCACCCCATATTTGTCGGGTAACGCCGAAAATCATGGCAATGAAAGCTGGAACACATTTGCCAATTATGGTCTTGACCTGAAGTGCGGCCTGAGCGAGAGTTTTACGCTCGACATGACACTGATACCCGATTTTGGCCAGGTTGAGTCAGATAACCGCATTTTCTCACTTTCACCCTTCGAAACGTTTTACGAGGAAAAAAGGCCTTTCTTCACCGAAGGAACCGAGTTGTTCAGCAAGGGAAATGTATTCTATTCGAGGAGAATAGGTGCGCAACCCTCAGGCTATTCGAGCAAATACAGCGATCAGGGTGCGGCTGAGGTAATCTCCAATCCTGAATCAACCCAATTGATCAATGCAGCAAAGCTTTCCGGAAAAACATCCGGCGGGCTGGGAGTTGGCGTGTTCAATGCCATGACAGCCAACACCTATGCAACCATTAAAGACTCAACGGGCCAGAAAAGAGACATCCTCACCGAGCCTTTTACGAATTTCAATATGTTCATTGTTGATCAGTCACTGAAGAACAATTCGTATATCTCTGTGTATAACACCTCTGTTTATCAGCCCGAAAAAGGCACGAATGCCAATGTAAGCGGAACCGACTTCAGGCTTCGCAACGGCACCAACAGATATGAACTCGGTGGCATCGTGAATGTCAGTCAACATTACGGTCCAAAGTCAAGTCCTGCAATCGGTCACAAAATCTTCCTTCAGACAGGTCAGGTTGCCGGTTCATGGAAGTATAATGGATGGCTGAACATTGAATCGGACACCTATGATCCGAATGATATGGGATTCCTGATGAACAACAACGAATTCTCAACGGGTATTAATGTGAGATACAATATTTACGAACCCACCGGCACGATTCTTAAGATGTACAATTCCGCCTATGCATCGCTGTCGTATCTCTACAATCCACGTAAATTTAGCTTGTTCGAAATTGGTGGTAACAATGTAACCACATTTACAAACAACCTCACCATCGGTGGTAATTTTGAGGTTAAACCCTTTAAAACCAACGATTACTTCGAAGCCCGTGTCCCGGGACGCGTGTTTAGTGAACCAGCTAATTTTCATGTCAATGCCTGGAGTTCACCCGATTACAGGAAGAAATTTCTGGTTGACTTAACCCTTGGCGTGTGGACAATGTTTGGGGATAACAGGACATCGTGGTGGACCGAAATATACCCGCGCATTCGCCTTAACAACCACCTGCTGATCCGTCCGAGGCTCGAAATGGACTTTAACTCGAATAACAGAGGCTATGTAACCGACAGCCTGAACGCGGATTTGGAACATGTGATTATTTTCGGCCGAAGGGACGTTAAAAATATTACCACTTCGATCAGCGCCGACTATGTATTTAGCCGCAGCACTTCGCTTTCGTTCCGCCTGCGGCATTACTGGCTGCGGGTCAACTACTTCGAATTCTATGATTTGCAGGTTGATGGCTCATTGATCCCTTCTTCCTACAATGAAAACCATAATTTCAGTATCAACGCTTTCAATATTGACATGGTGTTTAAATGGGATTTTGCTCCTGGAAGTGAGCTATTGCTTGTTTGGAAAAACGCCGTGTACGAAAACACCCAGTCACCTGAACTGAAAGATAAGTATTTCGACAACCTGCATAACCTTTTCCTGTCACCCGCACACAACAGTTTTGTCATCAAACTGTTGTACTATATCGACTGGCAATATTTCAAGAAAAACAAACCACTACCTCATCAGGATTCCCGTCAGCGTATCGACTGATGTCTGGCCAATGAAGTTTTCGTGGCTTTGGCAAACAGCAGCAGCGTAATGCATACCTGCCTTCAGCATCAATGAGATCAACTCAGGGTCGAAGCCTTTTTGGTGATCATACAAGGCGGCCTTGTAGCAAATTGCAGCGATCATCCCCGCATTGAATGAATCACCCGCTCCAATGGTATTCACCACCTGAACCGGGATTACTTCCTGGGAATATTCGTTTACCCCATCGAAAGCCGTCAGGCCTTTACTCCCTCGGGTAACAACCAGCAACCTGCATACCGAAGGCTGAATGGCCTGCCACAAGGCGGATGCCTCATCAGTATCAAAAATCTGCTGAAAATCCTCGTCTGACCCCCTGATCAGCTGTGCCGACGCGAAATTCCTCTGCAAGGCGGCCATGGCAGCAGCGTTTCCGTTAACCTTGTGCTGACGGATATTCGGGTCATAAAACACGGGTGTGTTGTGCCTGCCGGCTTTAGCAAGCAGGGATTCAACAGCCACTTGCAGCGCAGGTTCGATGGACGAAAAGGAGCCAAAAGCAAAAAGGTCATTTTCACCTAAAACCGGCAAAGCGCAGGTGAAACGCTGCTGGGGATAATCCTTTTCGAAGCGGTAGCTTGCCCTGGCATCTTCATCCAGTGTGGCCAAAGCAACAGCCGTTTTGCGGGAGGAATATATGGGTGAGTAGCGCAGTGAGATATTGTTTTGGTGTAGAAAATCGCGGATAAACCCGCCGTTTTCATCACCTCCGGTTTCGGTTAGCAACTCAACCTGAACACCCGATCTGGCCAGCGAAATTGCTGTGTTTACAACCGATCCACCCGGACAGGCAGCAATAAATTCATCGCCCCTGAAAATTTTGTCAAGCACCGTTTCGCCAAAAGCGATGACACGCCTCATGGGTTTATTCGAGATAGGTATAACCGTATAATCCAGAACGATAATTCGATAAAAATTCCTTGCCTTCTTCCGCGGTGATCTTTCCAGCTTTCACAGCTGTCATCACCCAGGTTTCAACCGTCCGTACAAGTTTTTTTGAGTTGTACTGAACATAATCGAGCACCTCAGCAACTGTCTCACCATCAATAACCTGATCGATATAATAGCCTTTTGAATCGACAGAAACATGCACAGCATTGGTGTCGCCAAAAAGGTTGTGCAGGTCGCCCAGGATTTCCTGGTAGGCACCAACCAGAAACGCACCGATATAATACGATTCACGCGCCTTGACTGAATGAACCGGAAGGTGATGAGAAAAGTTACGGGTAGAGATGAAGTTGTCGATTTTGCCATCCGAATCGCAGGTAATGTCCTGAAGGGTTACGTTGCGGTCAGGCTTTTCGTCGAGCCTGTGAATCGGAATAATGGGGAAAATCTGGTCAATTGCCCATGAGTCGGGCAATGACTGAAATAGGGAGAAATTACAGAAATATTTATCCGACAGCAACTTAGGCAGGTTTAACAACTCTTCTGGCGGGCGTTTCATTTCTGTTGCCATATAATGAATTTCTTTTGCAACAGACCAAAACAGCCTTTCGATGCGGGCGCGTGTGGTAAGGTCGAGCATGCCCAGGCTGAACATATCGAGGGCTTCTTCGCGTATCTGCTGCGCATCATGCCAAGTTTCGAGCATGGTGGTCTGGTTCAGCGATTCCCAGGCGTTGTATAGTTCGTGTAAAAACTCATGGTCGTCGGGCTGCACCTCTTCGTCATCCTCCCAAACCGGCAAGGTGGCCGATTCGAGTACCTCGAAAATCAGTACGGAGTGGTGGGCAGTGAGCGAACGTCCTGATTCGGTGATGATGTTCGGATGTGGAATGTCGTTTTTGTCGCTGGCGTCGACCATGGCAAAGGTGGCGTCATTCACATATTCCTGGATGCTGTAGTTCACGCTGCTGCCACTGTTAGAGGAGCGGGTGCCGTCGTAGTCGACACCCAAACCGCCGCCAACATCCACAAAGTCGATGTTAAAGCCCATTTTGCGGATCTGCACATAAAACTGGGCTGCTTCGCGCAGGGCAATTTTAATGCGCCTGATTTTATTCACCTGGCTTCCAATATGGAAATGCACCAGGCGCAGGCTATCCTGCATCTTGTTTTTCTCGAGGTAATCTAGGGCTTCGAGCAACTCGCTCGAGGTAAGGCCGAACTTGCTCACATCGCCACCCGAATCTTCCCATTTGCCGCTGCCCGAACTTGCCAGTTTGATCCTGATGCCCAGGTTTGGCTTCACTTTCAGGCGTTTGGCGACGCGCGCAATCAGTTTCAGTTCATTGAGCTTTTCAACCACAATAAAAATGGTCCTACCCATTTTCTGGGCAAGGAGGGCAAGCTCAATATAACTCTCATCCTTGTATCCATTGCAAATGATGAGTGAGTCGTTGTCGGTGTTGATGGCAATCACTGCATGAAGTTCAGGTTTTGACCCGGCTTCGAGGCCGATATTGAACTTCTTGCCGTGGCTTACAATCTCCTCCACCACAGGGCGCATCTGGTTGACCTTGATGGGATAAACGGTAAAGTTCTGTCCCTTGAAATCATATTCTTCGGCGGCAACCTTGAAGCACGAACTCATTTGTTCGATGCGGCTATCGAGGATATCAGGAAACCTAAGCAGTACCGGGGCTGAGACATCGCGCAACTGCAACTCATCAATCAGGTCTTTGAGGTCGATTGGCGGACAATCTTTCCGGGGAGTCACCGTGACATTGCCCTTTTCGTTGATCGAAAAATAGTTGATGCCCCACCCATTGATGTTATACAATTCTGCTGAATCTTCGATGCGCCACTTTCTCATAGTATAAAAAAGGCTTATAAGTGAATATCTGGTTGTTTTTGCTGAAACAGCGCCAGTGGGCTGCAATCAGTCATTTGCAAAACTACAAAAAATAATTTTGCATGGACTCTTTTTTTACAATGATAACAAATTGATAATGTGATTGTTTTATCAGCTTCATCAAAGTTTGTCATGCGATGTTTGTAAATCATGAAATAATGGGTGTTGCTGAGCGGAATTTCCGGTTCGCGCTGAGCGGAATTTGCAATTTCCCCTGCATAGCCATGAATTAGGTACTAGGCATTAGGCTCCTTATGCGTATCTTAGCCGCACATAACGCATTACATGATACTCATAGCCGATAGCGGATCTACAAAAACCGAATGGAGCCTTGCCCACGAAGGGAGGCTGATGATGCAGTTTAAAACTGCCGGATTTAACCCTTACTATTTTTCGGGGGAAGCCATACTGCAAATCCTTAAGCATGATTTTCCGGAAAGCCTGGTACGCAGCGATGTGCGCGAGATTGTTTATTATGGTTCGGGTTGCTCCACCCCCACCAACTGCGGTATTGTCGCTGATGCCTTCAGCCAGCTTTTCAAGCAAGCCAGCATTACCATCCACCACGATTTACTCGGTGCTGCCCATTCCCTGCTGGGACGAAGCCCGGGCATCGCCTGCATATTGGGCACAGGTTCAAACTCCTGCCTATACGATGGCGTAAACATTGTGATGAACGTGCCATCCCTTGGTTATATGCTTGCCGATGAAGGAAGCGGCTTGTACATCGGAAAGAAGTTCATCACAGCCTTGTTGTATAACGAAGTTCCCGATCACATCAGGACGGACTTCTATAGGCACCACCCCTTAAGCCTCGAAGATATCCTGAATCATGTGTACAGCAAGCCACAGCCCGGAAAGTTCCTGGCCGGCTTTGCCAGTTTTGTCGGCCGTCACATTGCCGATCCCTGGTGCCATGCACTTGTGGCTGGTTCCTTCGATGATTTTATCCGCGTGCAGTTGTCAAAATATCCACCCTACCAGCAGTTGCCTATCGGCTTTGTGGGTTCTGTGGCATTTCATTTCAGGCAAGAACTCTCCGAAAGGCTTTCGCTTGCCGGAATAACGGCCGGAAACATCATGGCTTCGCCAAGTAAAGGGCTGCTTGCCTATCATGGCATCAGCCAGCATTAAAAGGGAAGCCTGTTGCTCAGGGATTTTCAGCTTTTCATCTGCTGATCGGCAACAGCTACAATGCGGTCAAATGCCAATGAATCAAACCATTGGTATTGTTTGTTTTTTCTGAACCAGGTCATCTGACGTTTGGCGTATTGCCTGGTATTTACCTTGATTTCGCTGATGGCTTCCTCAAGCCTTGATGTTTTGTCGAGGTATCGGAAGAGCTCCTGGTAGCCCACTGTATTCAGTGCATTAAGGTGCCGGTATGGATAAAGGCTTCTGACCTCATCGAGCAATCCAAGGCTGAGCATATGCTCCACCCGCATGTTAATCCTGTTGATCAGCTCAACCCGTTCCACCTCCAGGGCAGTCCAGATCACCTTGAATGGTCGTGGCTGCACCAGCCGTTTGCGGTAGAACGAATAAGGGTTTCCTGTTTGCAGGCACACCTCGATGGCACGCTGCAGGCGTCTCGGGTTGCGCTTATCGACCACTTTGTAATATGCAGGATCGAGTTGACTGAGCATAAGTTGAAGACCTTCGAGGCCTTGCTGCTGAAACAATGCATTCACCTTATTGCGCACTTCCGCTGAGGTTTCCGGAATATTATCAAGTCCCATGCAAACCGCGTCAATATAAAGGCCTGAACCTCCAGTAAGCACAACCAGCTGGTGCTTTTCGTGCAATTTGCTCAACAGCGCGAGCGCCTCGGTTTCATACCTGGCTACATCATAGGGTTCAGCAACCGTCAGGTGACTGATGAAATGGTGGGGAACCGATTTTAGTTCCTCGGCCGTTGGCGCAGCTGTTCCAATGCGCATTTCGCGGTAAAACTGCCGACTATCGGCCGAAACGATTTCTGTGTGGTAGTGCCGGGCAAGCCTGATGGCCATGCTTGTCTTCCCGGAAGCGGTTGGCCCGGCCAAAACAAGCACAAACAAAGGTTTATCCGATGCCATTGTCAAAGGGGTAATGGACCGTTCGACTTCACTTCGACAGGCTTCACAGCCTCACTCACGATGGTCAATCCCAGGGCCTGGCCTTCTTTTTTCATGAGTTCAAGTGCCTCATCAAAATTGTTGCCAATGACCCCATCGAGGATGGCTTCCCTGATGGCTGTTTTAATTTTTCCAACCTCTATTCCTGGCTTCAGTCCGAACACAGCCATAATGATTTCGCCACTCACTGGCGGCTGCCAGTTTCTGATTTTATCCTTGGCTTCAATCTCCTTGAGTTTCTGTCTGACCAGCTGGAAGTTATCGCGGTATTTTTTCACCTTGTATTCGTTCTTGGAGGTGATATCAGCTTCACAAAGCGTCATCAGATCGTCGATATCGTCACCAGCATCGAACAGCAGTCTTCTGATGGCCGAATCTGTGACCACCTCCTGAGCAAGCACGATCGGCCGCAGGTGCAACAGCACCATTTTCTGGACAAATTTCATGCGGTCATTCTGTGGCAGCCTGAGTTGCTTGAACAGCCGTGGTACCATTTTAGCTCCGCGGAACTCATGTCCGTGAAAGGTCCATCCCAGCTGGGGATCGAACTTTTTTGTGGGGGGTTTTGCAATGTCGTGCAGCAAGGCCGACCAGCGCAGCCATAGGTCGTTAGATTTGCGGGCAAGGTTATCGAGGACCTCAAGTGTATGATAAAAGTTATCCTTGTGCGCTTTTCCCTGCATCACTTCGACGCCATGCATGGCGTTCAGTTCAGGAAAGACAATGGCCAGCAGTCCGCAGTCGAAGAGGATCTTAAACCCAATCGATGGCTTTGCGGACAACATGATCTTATTGATTTCGTCCGTTATCCGCTCCGGCGAAACAATCCTGATGCGGTTGCGGTTACGGACAATGGCGTCAAAAGAAGCCTTATCGATGGTAAAGCTGAGTTGTGCGGCGAACCTTGCTGCTCGCATCATGCGCAGCGGGTCGTCGGAATAAGTTATATCAGGGTCCTGTGGAGTCCGTAGCGTTTTCTTATCCAGGTCCGACAGTCCGTTGAAAGGATCGAGAAGCTGACCAAAGTCAGCTGCATTCAGGCTGATGGCCAGCGCATTGATGGTAAAATCGCGGCGGTTCTGGTCGTCGCAAAGGCTACCGTCTTCAACCTCTGGTTTACGGCTATAGAGCTTGTATGATTCTTTCCGTGCCCCAACAAATTCGATCACATAGCCTTTATAACGAATCATGGCCGTACCAAACTGGCCATAGTATTTGGCTTCGGTATGGTGTCCGAGCTGAACGGCCAGGGCCTGGGCCACCTCGATGCCACTCCCTACGACCACCACATCGATGTCTTTCGATTGTCGCCTGAGCAGGCAATCCCTCACATAGCCACCAATGACAAAGGCTTCCACACCAAGCTGCTGGCAAACATCAGCAATGGAGCGAAACAATGGGCCGGAAACAAATTTATTCATATCGGTCATGGGGCACAAAATTAACAAATCCTGACGAATTCACTACAAGGCGTTTCAAGCGTACAATGCCGTCCTTACTGGCTGATTTTTTGAATAAAACGTAGCAGAAAATATTATTGCTGAATTATTTAGACTGATTATAACTTCACTATCTGCCTTGGTCATTCGGGATGCCTTGCTTATTTTTGATGCGCATTAACGAATGACGTAAGTTTTTTCAGATAGAATGCTGATTTTGCGCGATTATTAATCATCAAATAAAATTTAGTTTATGTTGAAAAGAACGATTGTTACATTGCCCGGAGATGGCATTGGAAAAGTTGTGTTGGAAGAAGCCATCAGGGTGCTTGACGCAGCCGGTTTTGAAGCCGAATATGTTGAAGGTGATATCGGATGGGAATTTTGGTGCAAGGAAGGAAATCCGCTGCCCGACAGGACCATCGCGTTGCTAAAGAAACACAAACTTGCATTGTTTGGCGCCATCACCTCCAAACCAAAAGACAAAACCGCAGCCGAACTTGCACCTGAACTACAGGGAAAAGGCTTTACCTACTACAGCCCCATCGTCACCATGCGCCAGCATTTTGACCTGGATATTTGCATGCGCCCCTGTCAGACACTTCCCGGAAACCCCTTGAATTTTATCCGCAGGGCAAAAGACGGCGGAGTTGATGAGCCGGTGATTGATGTGATGATCTTCAGGCAAAACACTGAAGGCCTTTACGGTGGTGTCGAATGGACCAATCCAGGCGATCAGGTATACGATGCACTGATGTCGCATCCCAAGTTTAAACAGAATTTCGCCTGGTGTCCAAGGCCTGAATTGGCTGTTTCGACCCGCATCTTTACAAAGAAATACACCACACGCATCGTGAGGGCTGCCTTCGAGTACGCGCACAAACGCGGCTTCAGCAAGATCACTGTGTGCGAAAAACCCAATGTGATCCGCGAAACCTCGGGCATGATGCTGAAAGTTGCCCAGGAGATGAGTAAGAACGAGTTCCCACATATCTGGGTAGAAGATGTGAACATCGATGCCATGACGATGTGGCTGACCAAAAACCCTGAAAACTACAATGTGATTGTTGCCGGGAACATGTTTGGCGACATCGTTTCGGACGCTTTTGCCGGATTGATTGGCGGACTTGGCTTTGCCACCAGCGCCCAGTTCAATCCTGAATCAGGCATAGGCGTGTTTGAACCTACCCATGGCTCAGCACCGAAATATGCGAGCTACGATACTTCCATCGTAAATCCAATAGCCATGATCCTTTCGGCTGTGATGATGCTCGAGCATCTGAATGAAATGGAGATGGCAGCCAAGATCCGCAAAGCCGTAGCCGAGGTCGTTGCAGAAGGAAAAGTAAGGGCCTACGATATGTTGAAGATGAAAGGTTCACCCGATGTTGTGAAACAGGGTGCCGCATCAACACGGCAGATGGCAGATGCTATAATTGCAAAACTCTAAGCACCAAAACCATGAATAATACCGTACTGGCCTTATGGCCCGAACTGGAGTGGATCGAAAATGCCACTCTGCGCGAGCAAACTGCCCGCACCTGGGAGCTTGCACTCGAACGCAGCGTGTTAACACCCGAAGACCTGAACAGAATCCCGTTTACGCTACTATGTGGTCCTAACCTCAAGGTTACGTTTATGGATCACAAACGTTCAGTGGTTCACATAGCCCGCGATGCCGGAAACAAAATCAACAGCATGTATCATGGTGAGCTTACTTGTGATATGGACATCCTCATTGCTGGTGCCATCCTGGCTGATGTAGGAAAACTGCTTGAATATGAACTCGATGCAAACGGAAAAGCAGTTGTCGGGAAATACGGAAAGCTGATCCGCCATCCTTTTTCAGGTGTAAGCCTGGCCGAAGAAGCCGGCTGTCCGCCTGAAGTATGTCACATCATCGCTGCCCATGCCGGTGAAGGCGATCAGGTGAAACGCACCACCGAAGCCTATGTGGTACATCACGCTGACTTCATGACCTTCCTTCCATTTAAAGAAAGGTTAATACTCTGACAATCCGTTTTATGGAATATAAACCGTAGCAGCAAATTCACGCTGTTACGGTTTTTTTATACCACATTAATCACCAGGAGGCTTGAAAAACCGAAGTGGCTGATTTTTTAAAGTAAATGCGACTTAAAATTTGATTGAGGCAGGCAATGGCGAGCTGAATAACAAATTTAGAGTCGATTACGCATTCACAATGTGCAATTTGGGTTTATTGCCTTCATCAGGTGACATATGATCAAAATCACTATATGTAGGTATTTAGTGCATTGCCGGCCTCATTTACTTTTGCCGGTAAATTAAAATCCGATACCATGTTACGATTTTCCATTTTCATCAGCTTACTTTGCCTGCCATTCGCAGCAATTGTTGCGCAGTCAAACGAAGAAGACCTGCAAACACAAAATATGGCCGACAAGCTGCTTTCATCGGACCAGAAACTAAGTGTTGGGGGATACGGTGAAGTACATTATAACCAGGCCCTCGATCCGGATTACAGAAACAACGGCACCCTTGACGTTCACCGGCTGGTGATGCTGTTTGGCTATCAGTTCAGCAAGCGCGTTCAGTTTGTTTCAGAAATTGAATATGAACATGTTTCAGAAGTGTTCGTCGAACAGGCTTTCCTGCAGTATAAAATCAATCAATCAATCAACCTCAGGGGAGGATTGCTGCTTATTCCGATGGGCATCATCAACGAATTTCATGAACCAACGGCCTTTAACGGTGTCGAACGACCACTGATCGACAACAAGATCAGTCCGACAACCTGGCGCGAAATTGGTTTCGGAATGAGCGGAACCCTGCTTCCGGCCTCGCTGAAATACCAGGTTTACCTAGTAAACGGCTTCAACGGCTATGACGGCTCGGCACGATTCAATGGCAAAAACGGGCTCAGGGGGGGCAGGCAGAAAGGTGCTGAATCGACCATCAGCTCACCCAATTTCACAGGAAAAGTCGAGTATTTCGGGCTTAGGGGACTCAACCTTGGGGTTTCGGCCTATGTTGGAAAGTCCCAGTCAGAACTCTTTGAAAGGCTCGATAAGGCTGATGAAGCTGCCCTCGCCTCCGCTGATTCTTCGGTCGTCGGAATTGCCATGTTCGGTCTCGATGCCCGATACCAGATTGCAGGCCTACAACTGCGTGGTCAATTCTATTACGCTTCGCTATCAAACACCGATCAATATAATGTGTTCACTGCAAATGACGCTGGTAAACCCAACGACCTCGGCAGTTCGCTTGCTGGTTATTACCTCGAAGGCGGATACAATGTGTTAAGGGATATCCAAAACACCCAACACGAGCTGATCCCTTTTATCAGGTATGAACATTCAAACACACAGAATAGCATGGAAACGGGCTTCGTTGCCTCCGCATCACATGAGGTGAATGTGATTACCACCGGAATCAGCTGGGCCCTGGCAAAAGGCGCTGTTGTTAAAGCCGATCTGCAGTTTAGCAAGTCAGTTTCTGACACCAAGGCATCGAAAACACTGAATATTGGATTTGGCTATATGTTTTAAAATGAAATTATTGCTCCTTTTCGGAAGCCTGCTCCTACTCAGTGTAGCTCAGGCGCAGCTTAATGTGCCCGATGCCCTGGCACGTGAAATCAACAGCATCTGCAGACCCTCAGAATATTCCATTACTGAATTAAGCGCAGGCGGTCAGGTGGATACCCAGGGCAGCTTCCTGTTGATAGCATGCAATGTGCACAATCAGGAAAAACGATTTGCTTACAGCGGAAGGGTGAATAGCTGCCGGGCTGGTGGCTGTTCGTCTGGTGGTGCTGTTGGTGGTGCTGACGCCTTCGAATACTTTGATTATTACATCATTTTCGATGCCAGCATACAGGTGCTGCATGTAAAAGTATTTAATTACCAGGCCAGTCACGGGCAGGAAATTACTGCTAGGGGCTGGTTAAAACAATTCAGGGGCTATGATGGCAGCCGCCTGATGGAGGTTGGGAAGCAAATTGATGCCATTTCGGGGGCCACCATTTCGGTTAACGCAATTACCGACGACATTAAACTGAGGACGAAGCAATTAAAAGCACTGCTATTGGATCAGGCCATGAGCAAAAGTGCTTCACTGGCCCATTAAATTTCGCCTCCAATGCACTATGCTGAAGACATCAAATTTCTGACGAAGGTGCTTGGCTATTCAATCAGTGTGATGGTTGTGCGGCGGTTGAGGGCACGGCCGGCTTCGTTGCTGTTATCAGCAACAGGCTTTGAAGCGCCATAACCAATTGCTTTCAGTCGCCGCCCGGGCACACCCTTTCCGATCAGTATTTTTTTCACGGCTTCGGCCCGCTCCATCGAAAGCTGCAAATTGTGCTCTTCACTGCCCAGGCTATCAGTATGGCCACCTAATTCGATTTTTAACAAGGGATTCTCTCCCATAAAATTAGCCAGTTTTGTGAGTTCATCATTAGACGAAGCCATCACTTCTGCCTTATTGTAGTCGAAAAACACGTTCCTGAGCACCATCTCAGCACCCAGCCTGATGGGTTGCAGGCCAATATTCAACACAAAGGGCGTGGTTTCACTGTGTTGTGACAAGGCAAAGTTCTCAGAATAAAACAAATAACCCTTGAACTGAACATGCAGGCCATAGTCATTTCCTGAGGGTAAAACAGCTAAAAACGATCCGTCGGGCAGCACACAATTCCCTTCAGCAACAACTTGTCCGGTTTCGAGGTTAGTAATGACGTAGGCTGCAGGCAACCTGATGCCGTTGGAAGCATCAGCAACAATTGCCTTCACATAAGAAACAGGATCAGGGCTGATGTTGCCTGGCATTTCGAATGAATAAATGTCAAATCTGCCACTACCACTATCTTTCAAGGCCGAGATATACGCCTTTTTTCCGGTTGCGTCAACGATGATATTGATTTCATCGGCAGCTGTATTTATCGGATAACCAAGATTTTTCGGGACTGACCATCGGCCGCTTTCATCGCGGCGGCTTACAAACAGGTCGGCTCCACCCAAGCCCACCAGTCCGGTACTCGAGAAATACAGGGTTTTTCCGTCAGGATGCAGAAAGGGTGCCATCTCATTCCCGGGTGTATTGATGTTTTCACCCAGGTTGATTGGGCGAGTCCACCGTCCATCGGGCAACAGCCTGCACATCCATATATCAGAACCACCAAGGCCCCCATTGCGCCGACTCACAAAAAACAACTCATGGCCATCGGCTGAAACCGAAGGCTGCGAATCCCACTGAGGCGAGTTAACCCATGATCCAAGGTTAGTGGGTTCTGACCATTGCATGGCTATGAGATCCGACTGGTACACATCGCAGCTGCCCAGTCCTCCGGGCCAGCTGCATCCGGCATAATACAGCTTCATGCCATCAGCAGAAATGGTCATGGCACCCATATTGTCGGCTATGGTCCAATTAGTCATCAACTCGTTTGCCGGCATCCATAAGCCACCGGCATCCTGGCTGTAAAAAAAACGTTCATTCATGAAGGTGCTGCTTCCGGGTTCATCAGGCAAGGCAAAGCGGCGTGTAAACAGGAGCAGGCCGCCATCAAGCCGGATGGCGTTGATGTATTCATCCGCATCACTGTTGATGGCAGGACCAACGTTTACAGGGTTGAACGGAACCGGATTATTCACGGCATTAGCAGCAAATTCGGCGCGGGAAAGCACATCCACAGCCCCTTTTTTGATATCGTCTGCTATATTGCTGTAGCTGATCAGCTTACGCAAATAAGCAGCACTTTCAGCGTAGGCAGCAGCTTTGTAGTTTAATTTTCCAAGGAAATAATACACAGGCGGAAAAAAATCAGGACTGATGTCAATGGCTTTTTTGTAGGCTTCAATGGCCTCATCAGCTTTGCCCAGTTCGCCATACACATCGCCCAGTAACAGCCAGGCTTCGACAAACTGCTCATCTGCTTTCAATGATTTTAGCAGATATAGTTCTGCATCTGCACGGTTGGTTTCGATGAAAGCCTGCTCGGCTTTAAGGTAGTATTTTTTAGCTTTCGAAGATGGTGTACTAAGTTCATATTCAGCTTGCTGTGCAAAAAGCTGTTGCGGAACCAAAACAGAAAGCAAGCACCAGATCCCAAGCATCCGGATCAGGGAATATGCATGTATTTGTGGCTTTGCAGACTGATTCTCCATTGTGGGTGTTGCATTGCGTAGTTTGTCAACCAGGGCATAATTTGTTCAGACACACTCCATTCGGGTTGCAGATAAAGCATACAATCCTTTGAAACATATCTGGCGTTGTTCTCGGCCCATTCGAGGTCAGCTTCTTTTTCAATAACCACTTTCAGCTCGTGCGCGCGGGTATAAATTCCGGGCTTGGGTGGTGAGTTCTTTTTTGGCGAAAGGCAAATCCAGTCCCATTCGCCTGTAAGTACATGGGCACCAGATGTCTCAACCATGGCCTTTAAACCACTTGCCCTGAGCTTTGAGGTAAAATATGCCAAGGGATACATCGAAGGTTCACCACCTGTAACAACCACGGTTTTGGCAGGATATTGTGCTGCCCTTTCGATGATTTCATCAGTAGAAACAGGCGGGAAATGGGTTGCATCCCATGAAGGCCTTGTGTCGCACCAATGGCATCCGACGTCGCACCCGCCGATGCGAATAAAATAGGCTGCCTTCCCCACATTGTGCCCTTCGCCCTGCAGGGTATAAAACTCCTCCATTAACGGAAGTTTTCGACCTCCTTCAAACAAATCAGCCACAGTATTCATCGGTTTCATTTAACAAAGTCTTGAGACACAATTTTCTTGCCATAGATCAGGCTTACAAGGTATTTCCCAGGCTCGAGGGTCGAGATATCAATTTCCACACCAAATTCATTTTCGTCTGGCACAACAACGGCTGACGACTTGAGCAATTTACCTGAAGGTTCAGAAATGTCGATCCTTGCAGCACCGACAGGAGCGCGGTTCAGGATTATCCGCAGGCGATCAGCTGCATCCGTTGAGTCATCAATTGTAATGAACGTCTTACGGAGGTTTCTTTTCTTACTCAGCTGACTCAGGTGCTCGGTCCACCTTGCTGTGCTGAAACGGAACACCCTTGCACTAAAGGTCGAAGTCTGCTCGGCAGATATCATCAGGTTTTTGCCGGTGGTGTAACACACCCCTTCCGTTTGCACCGTGGTTAAATTGAGGAAATCGATCCGGCGTTTGTTGCCGCTAAAAAAATCATCGCCATCGTAATCAAACAATATCCAAACAAAGGGTGTCCACACCTTCATCACATAACCTGTTAACACAATTTCTTTGTCCTGTCTGTTCAGGCTTGCACCGGTAATCAGTCCGCGCGTATCGAAGGAGGTGATCAGTTCAGCTTTCTGCATTCCCGGGCTGTTATTCAGCCGATACAGTTTTGAATGCTGGTCGCCCCTGTTTTTTGTGAACAGATAAAGTTGGTTATTCAGTGCCACAAATGCTTCACAATCAAAATTGTGCTGTTTATCCCAAAGGAAAGAAGTTTGGTCGGGGTAACTAAAACTTATTTTCTCGGCATCAACAGCGCCATCCTTTTGATCAGGAATCTGGTCCAGTCTGATGCGATAAATGCACAGGTCCTTGCGGGTACCGTTGTTATTTCCAAAATCACCGATATATAGGTAGTTATCGTCTAAGGTAACTTCCTCCCAATCGACGTTTGTGGCATTTCTCACACGCATTGTTTGCAGCATTTTCCCGCTGAGGGTATCAAATGCAAACAAAACAGCATCGCCCTGGCTGTCGTTGAATGTCCAAATTTTATTTCTGAAGTACCCCAGCCCGGAAGTTTCATTGACGACCAGCGGCAGTTCGAATGCCAAGGCAGGGTCATGAATAACAGGGAGGTATTTGCATGAACCATCATTCGTCATTGCCAGCGCATCAAAATTTGTTGCCAACGGATCGGTGCATCCCGCCTGCTGACCAACGACCAGGCTGCAAGGCAACAAAAAAAAGGCAAGCATGATCAGGCTGAAGCAGAAGAGGCGATTCACGGGTAGACTTCCTTTTTACGGGCCAGCAAGGTATTTTTCAGCAGGCTAACGATCGTCATCGGACCAACACCACCCGGTACCGGTGTAATCTTCGACACTTTCGGAAGCACACCGGCGAAATCAACATCTCCGCTAATCCTGTATCCTTTGGGTGAGTGGGTATCAGCGACACGGTGTATACCCACATCAATTACCACAGCTCCTTCCTTGACCATATCTGCAGTAACAAATTCAACCTTACCAATTGCAGCAATCAACACATCCGCCTGACGGGTAATTTCGGCCAGGTTTTTTGTCCGGCTGTGACACAGGGTCACTGTGGCATCAGCGTCTTCGTGTTTTCGTGAAAGCAGAATACTGACGGGCGTACCAACAATATTTGATCGGCCCAGCACAACACAATGTTTGCCCGAGATTGCGATGTTGCTGCGTTTGATCAATTCAACAATGCCGTAAGGCGTGGCAGGAAGGTAAGCCGGCAAACCCAGGGTCATTCGGCCAATATTACGCGGATGAAAACCATCAACATCCTTTGCCGGATCAATGGCTTCGAGAATGGTATTCGGGTCAATGTGGTCAGGCAAAGGTAATTGCACTATAAAACCATCCACTTCAGGGTCATTGTTCAGGAAATGAACAATATCAAGCAGTTCCTTCTCTGAGGTAGATTCGGGCAGCCGATAAACAGTAGAAGTAATCCCAACCTCATGACAGGCTTTCTCTTTCGATGCCACATAAGTCTGACTGGCAGGATCCTCTCCGACAATCACAGCGGCAAGGTGTGGTGCTTCGAGGTCTGCATCGATCATAGCAGCAACTTCGGCAGCGATTTCCTTTCTGATCGCAGCGGCAATGGCTTTTCCATCAATTACTTTATGGTCCATAAACAAAGTTTAAATTGTTTATCAACGTCTTTTTTTCATCTGGTTCATCATCTGCATCATCTTTCGCGAACCACCGCCAGTCATCATCTTCATCATTTTGGAGGTTTCTTCAAACTGTTTTATGAGGCGGTTCACTTCAACGATATCCGTTCCGCTACCCGTAGCAATGCGCTTGCGGCGGCTGCCATTCAGCAGACGCGGCGATTCGCGTTCTGCTGGAGTCATTGAGTGGATAATGGCTTCAATTCCCTTGAAAGCATCATCGTCGAGTTCGGTATCTTTCAAGGCCTTACCCATTCCCGGAATCATCGCAGCAAGGTCCTTGATGTTTCCCATTTTCTTGATCTGCTGAATTTGTTTCAGGAAATCATTGAAATTGAATTCGTTTTTCTGAAGCTTCCGTTGTAGGTTTTTGGCTTCTTCTTCATCGAATTGCTCCTGTGCCCGTTCAACAAGTGATACGATATCGCCCATGCCCAAAATCCTGTCGGCCATACGTTTTGGGTAAAACACATCGAGGGCATCGGGTTTTTCGCCAATACCAACAAATTTGATGGGTTTATCGACGACAGAGCGTATTGTCAATGCTGCCCCACCACGGGTATCACCATCCAGTTTTGTCAACACAACGCCATCATAATCAAGCTTATCGTTAAAGGCCTTGGCAGTGTTCACCGCATCCTGACCCGTCATCGCGTCGACAACAAAGAGAATTTCGTTCGGATTGACCTGCTTTTTAATAGCCGCAATCTCGTTCATCATCATCTCATCGATGGCCAATCGACCAGCGGTATCGATGATGACCACATTTTTTCCTTTGTCCTTGGCGAATTTGATTGCGTTTCTTGCAATGGCAACCGGATCTTTGCTTTCTTCTTCGGTATACACCTCAACTTCAACCTGTTCACCAAGCACCTTCAGCTGGTTGATGGCCGCCGGACGATACACGTCGCAGGCTACAAGCAATGGTTGTTTGCCTTTTTTCTTTTTAACATAACTGGCCAGCTTAGCCGAAAAGGTCGTTTTACCCGAACCCTGCAGACCGGCAATCAGGATGATGGAGGGGTTGGCCTTAAGGTTGATGTCGACCTGGTCGCCTCCCATGAGTTCAGCCAGTTCATCATGCACAATTTTCACCATCAGCTGCCCGGGAGAAACCGAAGTAAGGATTTTTTGGCCAAGTGCCTTTTCTTTTACGGTTGTCGTAAAGTCCTTGGCAATCTTGAAACTAACGTCGGCATCGAGCAGGGCTTTTCGCACTTCCTTCAGCGTTTCAGCCACATTGATTTCAGTAATATGTCCCTGCCCCTTCAGTATTTTAAAGGAACGTTCGAGTTTTTCGCTTAAGCCTTCAAACATAGTATATCAGCATAAATTTTAAGGGTGCAAAGGTAGGAAAATATTGGTTTGGAAGCAGAAAAACAATGCCTTGATGGCCATTATTGGCAGCCAAATCCCGGGAGAGGTATGTTGCGGAATGAATTTATTCGTGCGTAAGATCGGCTGGCTTTCTGGTCAGGATAAACATTCATTGTCATTCGTGACCTTCAAGCCTTTCGAGCGACATTTGATGTGCCATCACAAATTCTGCGATATCGGCCATGGTCGCCACCCAGATATCCCGTTCATTTTCTTTCAGGTATCGCAGCAATTTATTGTGTTCTGCGAGATCTACGTTAATGGCATGCTCTCCGCCAACACCGTGAAAGATAAATACAATCAGTGAAAAGTCCTTCCGTGCCTTTTCAACCATGGCAATGAGCGCTTCTCCTGTTTGCCCGCTTACCATAAAAGCACCGATATCGAACATTACTACTTCGCCAATTTCCATTGTTTTGGGAACTACCCCACGTGCCCCCACAAAATCCTCTGCAATTTCACTGTTCAGGCTCATTCCTTCAACCATTTCTTCACCACAGGTGTAAGCAAAGGTCCTTTTCGTCCGGCCATCAATGGACTGTAGCAGGGTGTTTGCAAGCCTGATCTCATCCAGCATACGTTTCATTGTATAGGTACTCAGGTCATAATCGGGGTTTACCCATTCGCGTCCAGGAAGGTCTCCGGCGCAAGGATGAAACAGGGTGTGGTTTCCCAACTCATGGCCGTTTTTGGCAAGTGTGCGCCAGTCGTTCAAGCGGTTTCGCAACGACAATGCGTTTCCCGGAATGTAAAATGTTGCCTTAAGGCCGGCACTATCGAGCGTCGGGGCAACAAGGTCGAGGTGCACATTTAACCCGTCATCGTAAGTAAGTGCTACCGCACACTGATGTCCATTCCAGGTATATTGCCCTTTTTCCTGTGACACTGCGTTAATGGTAACAATAAGCATCAATATTGTAATCAGAGGGCCCTGTATAGTTTTCATAAAAATGCAATTAGTTCACCGAAAGTAACAAAAAGAATGATGTGGTAATCATATAGATAAATTTACAACACCATCAACTTCTATCACATTTTGTTACGGTCGTCGTTTGAATTGCAATCAGAATGTGGTCTCACAAATTATTTCAGTGTTATGTTCATTTTTCCCACCATTTCGAAAAAATCTGACTGGTTTCATTCAACAATACAGCCTCCCCTATCATGGGCGTTACCACCCCTATGCGATTTTGCTCACTGATCGCTGTTATAGTTTTGAGTGGTGTATCCCAGGCATGGTTGGCCAGGGCAAATTTCGAAGAATGAACAGGTAAAATGCGTTTTGCCTTCAGGTCGCAGGCCGCCTGAAGTACCTCAGCCGGCATCATATGGATGTATTTCCAGCTTTTGTCGTACTGGCCATTCTCAAGTATTGCCAGGTCGAATGGTCCGAATTCGTTGCCAATGGCTGCAAAATGGGTATCGTACCCACTGTCGCCCCCAATAAAAATTTTGCCCTGAGGGGTTTGCAACACAAATGAGGCCCATAATGATTGGTTACGTGTGAATCCCCGGCCCGAAAAATGCCGGGCAGGTTTGGCGTAGACCGATATTCCGTCTTTAAGGCTCACGCTATCATGCCAATCCAATTCAATTACCTGCTCGCTACCGAACCCCCAATACATGAGGTGTTCGCCCACACCAAGCGGACAAATCACCTGGCTGGTTTTTGTTCTCAAGGCAGTGACTGTTTCAAAGTCAAGGTGATCCCAGTGATCATGTGTGATGAAAAGGACATCAATATAAGGCAGGTCTGCTGTGGAGTATCTGTCACTTCCTGCAAATGCCCGGGTTGTGAAAGCGACCGGAGAAGCTGATCCACTAAACACAGGGTCAACTAAAAACGTTTTACCGCCGATCTGCATGAAATAAGATGAATGTCCAAACCAGACCAATACGTCCATTGCCGGATCAAGTGAGCGCAAATCCGTTTTCATTGAAGGAATTCCCTTTGCCGGTGTTCTTCCTTTGGCAAAAAAGAATTCCTTCAGCGCGCTTAAGAAACTCACGCCCTCCGTCATCACAGGGGTGTGGTGCTCGTTTTGAAACGCACCGTCTTTGTAGTTCGGCGACTGTTGAATGCGCAGCATCCGGTCACCAGCCGGCAGTTTACCAAATTTCTTTTGCTGCATGAATCCAACGAATGCAGCAACGGCAACCATGAAAATTATTGAACACGCTAACACCATCTTTTTGTATTTTTTCATCAACACCAGTTTCGGTAATATTTATCGCATCAGACCAAGTAAAAGTTTGTCAAACATCCTGTCGGTGAGTATTCTGCGCAGAAACAGGATCAGTTTGGCTCCTCCCCCGGTGGCATAGCGTGTACAGGGCCTTTTTACTGTGGCGGCCCTTGCGATTACCTTAGCCACAACTTCTGGCTGTGAGCCCTGCTTGTCAGCGGTAGCAAGCATTTTCACATGCTTGCCTGCCAGATTTTTATAAGCTGATGCCCCGGATACCTTCTCCAAATTCTCACGTGCAATTCTATTCCATTCAGTAATTATGGCGCCTGGCTGAATAATGACCACATCGATACCAAATTGCTTTAGTTCCATGCGCAGGCTGTCGCTCAAACCTTCAACAGCAAACTTAGTTGCATGATACCAGGCACCATGCGGTTCGCCGAATTTCCCCCCAATGGATGAAATGTTGATGATGCGTCCCGACCCCTGTTTACGCATGCCCGGAAGTACCAGTTGGGTGAGTCGGGCAAGTCCAAAGATATTGACTTCAAACTGGTACCTGGCTTCGGACATCGGAACATCCTCTAGGGCACCATAGGAGCCATAACCAGCATTGTTAATTAGCACATCAATGCGATGCTCTCTACCAAGAATGGTTGAAACGCCTCTCACCATCGACTCATCGTTGGTTACATCCATTGCCAGCAGTTGCACACCATGCTGCGCAAGGTCCTGCATTTTCTCAGTCCGCCTCGCAGCTGCATACACAATGTGACCAGCCTGTGCCAATAATCTGGCCGATTCCCTGCCTATTCCGGATGAAGCTCCGGTAATTAAAACAACTTTTTTCATTTCCTAATTATTAATTATCCTTAATTCTGATTGACTAATCACTCTATACTATTGATAAAAAAATTACGTGATCATGCTCCAGAGCCATTCAAAGCTGTCGCTGATCAACGCATGCTCCTGTACCTTAGGCATCTGGTGATTGATCAGGTAATTATTAATGCCATAGATATGGCTACTGATCAAGGTAAACAACAAATCGACAGGCATTGTTCGAATGGTTTTTTCATCCATGCCTTTTTGCAATAATTCCATAAAAGGCTTGATGCGCTTTTGAACTTCTTCAGCTGCAACCTTTTGCAGGTACGGAGAAGCGACAAACTGTTCAATAAAACGGAATTCTGTGGGATGATCAAGTGCCCAGTACAAGGAGGCTAAATATTGCTTTCTCAAGGTTTCCCTAAGGTTTGGTACGATGGGGGCATTGTCAGTCACATAACAACCCATCTGGTTTTTTATGTCGACATAAAGGGCGATGACAAGGTCCTCTTTTGTAGGGAAATAGTGAAACAAGGTGCCATTTGCCACACCTGCTTCCTGCGCAATTTTGCTTGTGGGAGTGCCATGAAACCCATAGGTCACAAAAAGCCCGAGTGCTGCTTCCAGGATTAATTGTTTCTTTTCTTCCATTGATTGACTAAACAGTCGACAAAAATAGGGATTTTAGTTTACAAAACACCTAAAGTACCATCTTTTTTTTTAATCCCACCTAAGCAAGCCATAAACCATTGATGACCCGGATGTTACAAAATCCTAATTAATATTTCAGGAAATCACCGAACAATACCTGTTCATAGGCCTGCCCTTCACGCAGTAAAAGTGCTTCATTTTCTGGACTGGTGCTTTTTTGAATAAACCGATCCGTCATGTGATCCCAAACAACAAATCCATCAGGCCGCATATAACCAAAACCCTCATTCAGTTCAAAGAATGCAAAAGGGCTGTAATTCGCATTGAAAAGATCCTTGCTCCAGGTGTAGGCCTTATGATCCATGCCCAGTTGCGCCAGTATCGTGGCAGGGATGTCAGTATTTCCTGCTATCATGTCGTAGGTGCTCCCTTTCAGGCTGTCGGCGAGTGCAGGTCCGCATAGCAAAAGGGGAATCTTATGGTATTCGAAAGATGCCAGCGGATGGTTCTTATAGGTGTTGTGGCTGTGATCGGCCACAATAACAAACAAGGTGCTGTCATACCAGGATTGCTGTCGGGCAATGGCAAAAAAGTCGCCCAGCGATTTATCCGTATAATGAGCCGAATTCACAAATGGCTTTTCCTTTTGTGGCCATTGAATGGTTGAAGGCATTGGAAAATCGTAAGGCGAGTGCGAACTCAGGGTAAAGATGGTGGCAAAAAATGGCTCGGGCCGCTCTCCCAGCGACTTGGCCACGTATTGCAACATAAACTCGTCATGAACCCCCAGCTTTCCCCGTTCAAAATTTCCGGGTAAATCCTTGCCTTCGATGATTTCATCAAACTCATTGGCCATCAGGTAACTTAAGATATTCCCATAGATCAACTGGCCCCCAAACCAAAACCCGGTGTGATAGCCTTCCTTCTTAATGTCCTTAATGAAACTTGGCAATGCCGCATATTTTTCGGGGTGGGCAGTGATGGTAGTAATGGGCAAACCCGGTAACCCCCCAAACAATGAACCCATGGCCTGTTGTGAGCGATTTCCGCTGGCATAAAATGAAGTAAATAAGAGGCCATCCTTCTCCAACTCCCGGAAATTAGGCGTGATTCCAGTTTCACCTCCTAATGATTCGATCAGGTCGCCCGACCAGCTTTCGAGCAGCAATACAACAATATTTGGTTTATTTATTTTCAAAATACGCAAGGTACTGTCACCTTCAACCTTGTGCATTTGTCGTACAATACTATCCGCTTCGGCCTCTGGCATGGAGATAAACGGATTGGTATCGCCAAACTCGCTTGAGTTCAATGTGCTTACAATCATGTTATTACCTGAATTCACCGCTGCGAGGTTTAAAATCTGGTGCTGACTGAAATAAGCAGAACTGGTGCTGATCGGGATTTCACCCAAACCTCCCCTGGTACCAAGAACCAGAATCAGGGGAACAAACAACAATGTCCACCATGCCGAAGGGGAGCGTTTGCGCCGCGATTTGGGTTCAATTACAGCCATCCTTGAATAGAAAATATAGGGTATGATGGTTTGCATCAACCAAAAGGCAAATAATAAAACAAACGAAAACGTTGAAATGGAATTAAACACCTCATCGGGATGGCTCAGATAGCTTAGTGCCTTGAACGACATTTTTGTGTTCCACTCGCCATACAATCCCAATTCGGCCACCGAAATCAACGCATACACAAGCATAACCACAAAAGCAACAAAATTATCGATGCTGATATAGAGCCGGTTGTTATTCAGTTGTCTGAACATCAACATTACATAAGAAAACAACAAAATGTAACAGGCTGTTGAAAAATCAAGTGGAAGGGCATGCCAGAACACGGCCAGTACATCAGGAAAAACAATATTCTCGAGCATGATCTGTTGCTGGTAGTATGCCAGAAAGACCATCCGGAGGAGGGCAAAAAACAGCATCCAGAACAGTAACCGCTTTAATAGCCCGTATAATACAAGTTTCATGTGATCAGAATAATGCGCAAAAATAGCATTATTCTTCACCCGCCAATCCCCTAAATATGCCACAACTTCGGCTAATTAAGCTAACTTTGTGGTCCATTCATCACCACAAAAAAATTAAAAACCTACCATGATGATTGCTGACCATATTCGCAAAATCAATCAGGAAATCCCATCAGGCGTAAAACTCATTGCTGTTTCAAAGACAATGCCTGTCAGTGCATTGAACCTTGCTTACCAGGCGGGACAGCGCCGGTTTGGCGAAAACAAGGTTCAGGAGCTCATCGCCAAACAGGCCGAAATGCCAGCAGATGTCGCGTGGCATTTTATCGGTCATTTGCAGACAAACAAAGTGAAAGCCCTGGTTCAAGTGGTCAATGTGATCGAATCGGTTGATAGTTTCAGGCTTTTAACAGAGATCAACAAGCAGGCTGCAAAAATCGACAAACGCATCGATTGTCTGTTGCAGTTTCACATAGCCGAAGAAGAAACAAAATTTGGCCTCGACCTGTCAGAAGCCGTTGATATGCTGCTTTCTGAATCCTTCAAAGCCATGAAAAACATCCGCATCTGCGGCGTAATGGGGATGGCTACATACACGGATGACGTAAACCAATTGCGCAAGGAGTTTAGTCAGTTGAGGACATATTTCAGGGAATTGAAAAGCAGGTTTTTCAAGGATGATGAGGCTTTTTGCGAAATTTCGATGGGCATGTCGGGCGATTACCCAATTGCCATTGAAGAAGGTTCGACCATGGTTCGTATCGGCAGCCTCATTTTTGGCGAAAGAAATTATGGCACTAACTCCTAGTTTCTAATCACGAATAACAACAAGTTGCTCAGATCGTTTGATCAACACGCAGCACAAAAAACACCTTATCGTCACCCATCCTGAAAAAGTCGGGTAAAACAGCCTGCTGCACAAATCCGTTGTTGAGGTAAAAAGCCCTGGTGGGTTCATATTTGGGCAATGAAGAAGTTTCTGCGATCAGTTGCCTGGCCTTGACTTTTATGAGTTCTGAAACAACTTCCCGTAAAATTCCCTTGCCTATTTTCTTTCCTCTGGCACTTTCGTCAACGGCGATCCAATACAGGTCATAGCTACCGTCGGTGCCATCAATGAATCCGTAAGCCGCATAGCCGATGGTGGTGTTGCCCAGGTCAGCAAATATAAAGCGGTAACCCGATTTTTCGCCGAATTTCAATGTTTCCTCAGCCAGCTCACGCGCTATCGGAATTTCGTCTTCGTAAAAAAACCCACTCGACCTTACAATGCGTTCAATGGTATCAGGGTCGGAATCAATTATATATGAACGGTAGCTTATGGTTTCCATAATGATCAATGAAAATGTTAATAGTCAGGCGCTTAATGCTTCAGGGCATCTTCAACAATCAGCTTTACTATATCGGTAAACTGCATGCCGGCATGTTCTACAGCAGCATAGTATCCGCTATCGGGCGAGATGCAGGGGTTTGAGTTCACTTCGAGCACATAGGGCTGGTTATGCTGATCGACCCTGAAGTCGACACGTGCATAGCCACCTAAGCCACAGGCTGTCCAGCATTTCAGCCCAATGGCGCCCAATAGCTGAATGAGGTCTTTATCCTCTTCATCAAAATCGAGCCGACGCACCGTGTTTTTGTACTCGAAGGATTCTTCGTCCCATTTTGCCTTATATCCCAGCATCTTAGGCTTTTCTTCCGGGAAATCGATGAAGGTGATTTCTGCAACAGCGACAATCCTTGGACCTTCGCGAGTGGCTACGATTGCACAGTTAAATTCACGCCCTTCGATAAACTCTTCAACAAAATAATCTTTGTGACTGAGCCCTTTGACCCTGCTGACAAATGCCATATTATCGCCTTTGAAAACAGCATCCTCGTCAAGGCCCAGCGAACCTTCCTCCCACCTTGGTTTCAGGATGTACGTTTTTTCGGGCTTGCATTGGTCGAGCTGGTCAAGCTCAAGTCCTTCGGCTACAACAATACCGGCTTTGGAAAGGTTCTCCTTGGTGAGTGTTTTACTCGCCGACTGAAACATTGGCACCGTGGCTGTACCGGTGTAAGGAATCTTAAGTGCATCGAGCAGGGCTGGGGCAATGTACACCAGCTCACCCTTATTTTCAAAGGATTCGACAAGGTTAAACACCAGATCGGGTTTCAGTTCAAGCAACGCCTCTTTTCCTTTTTCGAGGTTAAGCGAAAGCGGCAGGACAAAACTAGTGTGCCCAAGCTGTTTCAGACAGGATTCAACAAGCATTACCTGTTCCATTACATCTGCCTCATCGGCCAGGGCCTCCTTGCTTAACTGATTATGTAAGATAACAACACGAAGTGACTGCATATCAGATTCTTTTGCTGGCAGATTGGATAATTGACCCGATCAGGTCATTGAACACAAAATTGTTTTTATACATCAGAATTGGCAGGTCAGAATGGATGTAATTCATCCCTGCCAATGGATTCACCTCAATAAAACAAGCCTGCCCTTTGCTGTTGTAGCGCACATCGACACGGCCGGCATCGCGACAACCCAGCACTCGCCAGGCAGCCAGACTCACTGAGGCACATTCCTGTGCAACCTTTTCTTCGGCCATTTGGTAGGTCACCCTGCCCTCGTAGTTTTCTTTGATAAATCGTGAATAGGCATTTTCTTCAGCCTGCTCATCAATGCACACCTCCATCACGCCCATGCACACAGCCTCATTTCCTGTGCCTGTGATTCCAACAGTAAACTCTCTTCCAGGCAGATAGGCTTCGATGAGGACGGCCTGTTTATACTCGTTCAGCAGCCGCAGGCATACCTCTTTCAGTTGCGTCGCGTCTTTCACTTTTGATCGGCCATCTATGCCTTTTCCTGAGCCTTCTCCATTGGGCTTCACAAACAAAGGAAAAGGAATGCTCACATGATCAATATCCTCTGAGGACTGAACGATGGCAAAATCAGCGGTGGGTATTCCGGCATCACGAACCACGCGTTTCGTCATTCCTTTATGCAAGGTCAGCGACAGCACCAGCGGATCAGAAAAAGTGTAGGGAATGCGGTAAGCATCGAGCAAGGCAGGAACCTGGGCTTCCCGTCCAATGCCGTGCATGCCTTCGCAGATGTTGAACACCAGATCCCAACGTTCACCGCTAAGCAACTTTTGTTGCAGTTGAAACAGGTTTCCGATACGCTGGGTTTGGTGACCAAGTTCTGTCAGGGCTTTTTCAATACCCAATACTGTTTCTTCTTTGTCGAGTTCGGCCGTCTCATCTTCAGAGTATCCCATGGCCAGATAAGCCTCCCTGAGGTCATAGGTAAGGCCAATCCTGAGTGATTTCTTAATCGTTTCAGCTGCCATATCAGATTACGTCAGGGTATTTGTAGATTTTTCCCTCATAATTCTTCAACAACAAATTACTGTTGTCATAGCCCTGAGCATAATCAGGCAGCAATGGAATTTTACCTCCGCCGCCGGGAGCATCAATCACATACTGAGGAATGGCATAACCTGAGGTAAAACCACGCAAGGCCTTGATCATCTCGAGTCCTTTTGCAACCGGTGTCCGGAAATGTGATGAGCCCGGAATGGGATCACACTGGTACAGGTAATAAGGCCTGACCCTGATTTTCAGCAATCCTGTAAACAGGTTTTTCATCACCACCGGATCGTCATTTACATCGCGGAGCAAGACGGTCTGGCTTCCCAGCGGAACACCTGCATTGGCAAGACGCTCGCAGGCAGCAGAAGTCTCTGCTGTGAGCTCAAGCGGATGGGTGAAGTGAAGGCTCATGAACAGCGGGTGGTATTTCTTCAGGATGGATACAAGGGCCGGTGTGATACGCATTGGCATAACCACGGGCACTTTTGTACCAATCCGAATGATTTCGATATGTGGAATGGCCCTCAGGCGCGAAAGCAAATAGTCGATATGGCTGTCGGGCATACTCAGCGGATCGCCTCCGGAAACAATTACGTCGCGAATTTCGCTGTGCCGCGAAAGGTATTCCAGTGCTGGTTCCCATGCTTTTTTACCAATATGGCATTTGTCCTTGGCCACCATATGCGAGCGCGTGCAGTAACGGCAGTAGGCTGCACAAAATCCCGTCGACAGAAACAAGGCCCTGTCGGGATAGCGATGCACCAGGTTTGGCACAGGGCTGTCATCCTCTTCGCCTAGCGGGTCAGAAACTTCGCCAGCGTTGAGGTTTAGCTCATGCACCGTGGGCACAACTGTTTTGCGGATAGGATGTCCGGGCGTTGATGCCGCCAACAGGCTTGCGTAATAAGGTGTGATGCGGATTGGCAGCATATCGTTCACCCCATCAACAGGTTTCAGTTCATCATCGGCAGGGTCAATGACCTTGTGAAGCGACTGCAGGCTGGTGTAGCTGTTGCGCAGTTGCCAGCGCCAACTCGACCAATCGGCCAGGGTGGCTTCAGGAAAATGCTTTTTCATGAAAGCCAGCGAAACGCCTGAGGCGGCAATCGGCTGTGTCACACCTTGTCCATTGGCGTGCAAAGGGGTTTGTTTTCCAGTTTGTAAGCCGGAGGGGCTCGGAGGTTCTTCTTCTTCATTCAGATCCGGAACCTGATCCGAAATCTGATTTTGGAGCATAATAATCATCAGTGAAGATTGGTTACAGTATTAATAGCTTGCAGACATGCTTGTTACAACATCTTTCATGCCATACAATATGGTATGCAATAATAAATAAAACCAGTACCTGAAACCATGAAATTCAAAAAAAATTATTAATTTAATATTAACCGCATTCCGTTTGTATGTACTTGAATAATAACATTTTAAAAAATAATGGTGGATAACAACAATTTGCGGCAAAGCCCACGAAAATTAATTAGCTTTGACCATGGAACAAACTGTCAGAAAATCAAGCCTTATTTCATGCCTGTTTATGATGATGCTGATGTCATTCTCGCTGGGGCAGGCACAGGAATTCAGGCACGACAGCCTGGCCTTCGGGCCTAATGAACAGCTCACCTACACGGTTACCTACAATTGGGGAATTATCTGGATTGATGTTGGGCAGGTTGATTTTCAGGTAAATCCATCAACAACAGCCGGTAAGCAAAGTTTTCATTTTCTGAGTACAGGCCATTCTTTTAAGGCCTATGACTGGTTTTTTAAAGTAAGGGACACCTTCGAAACGGTGAGCACAGCTGATCTAAAGCCACTGAAGTATCGCAGGCACACCCAGGAAGGAAATTTTTTCATGAACAACAGCTCGGTTTTCGATTATAACAAAATGACTGTTAGCAGCAACCTGGAAGACTCACAGACACCGATTAACATGAAAATCAACCGGTTTGCACCCGGAACCCTGGATGTGCTGACAACGACCTATGCCCTGCGGTCAATGCCGTTTCACAAGCTTAGTCAGGGCGACACACTCAGCCCGATTGTCTTCCTCGACGGCCGAACGATCCGCTTGCCGATCGTTTACAAGGGGAAGGAAAGCATTACCGGCACCGATCAGAAACCACATCAATGCCATAAGTTCGAAGCCATACTCGAAAAAAGCAATACCTTCAGGTCGGGAGAAGCAATTTCGGTTTGGGTAGCCGATGAGCCTCACCATATGCCGCTGCTCATCGAGGCAAAAATTATGGTGGGCAACATCAAGGTGCAGTTGGTCAAACACAATTATTTAACTGAATAGAAATCACGGTTTCAAAGAGTGATTGATAGAACAAAAAACAGCTGCATATTCATAAAGAACATACAGCTGTTTGTTTATCCCAAAACTATGCATCGGGAATGCGTAATCATCTCCTTACATCTTCTCGACCGAACTGGCTCCGGAAGTGTCAACCTTGATTTTTTGGACCTCGCCCTTGTATCTGACTGAGGATGCGCCGCTTGCCGACACGCGCAATTCATCGGTCACCCAGATCTCAGCCTTCGAAGCACCACTTGATTCAAAATTGAAAGTGCTGGTTTTCAGGTTTTCAGCATAGATTTTTGAGGCACCAGAGCAATCTGCATCAACATGCTTAACTTCACCCACCAGCGATATTTTACTGGCACCTGAAACGTCCAGATCAAGGGATGCGGCTGTCATATCCATATCTAACTCGGTTGCGCCACTCAATTCAACTTCCAATTGGTCAAAATGCAAGCTGTTCATGCCTTTTACCTTAACCGCACCACTGAAATCCATCGACTCCACCGATTTGAAATTCAGTATGGCCTTGAGTCCCCTGGAAGAGTTGACGGGTTCGTCAACATAAATTTTCAGTACGCCTCCCCTGACTTCAGTACGGATGTACTTCATCAGGTTTTCATCAGCTTCGATGGTCAGGCTTTCGGCATCTCCCTGGCTAAGTTCAACGCTGAAGGCACTGCTGACTTCCAGGGCTGTAAAATTGCTTACCTGCCTCTGTTCGGTCACCATCTTCCCATTGCCACTGATAGCAAATGGATTGAGCACACAGGCACCTGCTAAATGCATCATGGATAGGAGCATAACTATCAGGGCAAAGGTGCTTTTTTGAATCGTCTTTTTCATGATAAGAATGGTATTAATTAATTGAATATTGATTAAAATTTTGTGTTGATGAAGATTTTCGGCTGCTGAGGCATTCCTCACAGCTGCTTATCGATGTTAAAGGTACTCAATTCTTTAACTCATCGCATTGAAATATTGCTGTTTGTTGCTGTCACTTTAAATTTAGCTGTTCCGGCTGCGTCTTCAGCACGGTATTTAACCTCAGTATAACCCTGCTTTTCGACCTTCACATTCAGCCCCGACGGATAATTGAAGTTGCCATGCTCGATATCCACCGCGAGGGTTTTAAACCTGATCGCGCCAACATCTTCGATCTTTAGAGAAGAAAATTCGAACCTTGCGTCAAAGAAACCAAGTGTGGACGCCAACTTTCTGATGCTGACAGCACCATATTCAAACTCCGCTGTCAGGTCGGCCGTAATCTCGCCAAGTTTCACCGTTGAAAAGGCCGTTTCACCTTTGAAAGATCCAATTTTTTCGAAATTCAGCTTGTCGTAAGCCGACTGTAAGTCAAGCGCGTTACACTGGGTCAGGCTAAGTTCAGAAAATTCAGAATGAAGTTTGACCGTGCCGACACTTTCCATTTGCAAGCCTGAATAACTTAAGGTGATGTCAGCGTTTGATGCTGAATTGATGACACCCTTCGAAAACGAAATTTCGAGCTTGTTGCGCTGGCCATCAAGTGCCTGCAACTGATAAGCACCGTAAGAAAGTTCAAGTTCAAAATCGCCCTTGCGGCGGTCGCATACCACATCGCCAAATTCATTCTCGATGCTCAGCGCCATTGTTTCAGGCAAATTTACCACAAAATCAATGTTGAAGTTATCTCCCTTGTTCCGACTTGGCATATCACCGATTTTGGTAACTAGTGCGATGGCATTGTTTTTTTGTTCCATCTGAACACTGATGGCCGCCAGTATTTTATCTGCTTTCTGCTTGTTATCCGTTTTCGCTGTAATGGTTACCACTACACCAACCATGGGTTTGTTCCAGTTTTCGCATTTTACCTTGCCAAACTGATTGGTAATCTCCAATGTGGTCTCTGCTGTTGTATTGAATTCCTTCCGGATGGTTTGTGAGAAATCGTCTGATGCCTGGCCGAAAGCCGTCAACATAACCAGGCTTAACACAATAGTCATTAATCTGTTTTTCATTGTCTTATGGATTTATTGTTGTGATATTACTGTGTGTTTCAATTTGTTCTTTAACAAGATCAAGTCCCGAAATCATTTGCATATAATTACTCATGATGGCGCTGAACACCCGGTCGTCGCCTTTAAGCCGCAAATATTCGCCAATAAGCCGCTTGCTGATGGCAGAGAGCACATTTACCTGAGCAATTGCTTCGTTTACAATGGTTTCTCGCGAAGGAGAATGTTGTGCCATGGCTTCGATTTCTGCAATTTTGCCGTTGGCAATTTCAGTGTAGTATTGGTCTGCCTTCTGAATCGCTTCGGTGTGTAGCTGATCTGTTGATTGTACGTTCGATTGTTTATTTTTTATCAGGATTCCCAAAACACCCAGCCCGATCACCAATACTGCTGCAATGGATAGTTTTGTGAGGTGTTGCAAGAAAAATGACTTCTTCCTGGCTATTGGTTTTCGTTGATCCAGGCGGGCTAGAAACCTTTCGAGGTGACCATCTTCCAGGTCTTCACCCTCAAAAAGCGCGTTGTTCTGCCGGAATAAATCGTCTATTTTATTCATTGTTGTTTTAGTTTCCAGTTAATTCAACATGCTAGATTGTGCTTCCTGATAAATCTTGCCGGCCAATATACTGCGTGCCCTGGCATAGCGTGTTCTTACTGCACCGTATTGAAGGTCGAGCAATTTTGCAATGTCTTCATAGGAGCACTCTTCTATGAGACGCAGGTTCAGAATGATGCGATACTGGGGCTTGAGCGACTGCAAGATGCTGTATACTGCGTCAATGGTCAGGTTAAAATACGGCGGAAGGTCATTGTCTTCATCAGCCAGTTGAACATTCAGTTCATCCACATCATCGAAGATCATTTTTTTGTGTTTCCTGGATTGATCGATGGCCTTATGCAGAACGATTTTCTTTAACCAGCTGCCGAAACTTGCTTTGCCATCATAGGTATGAAGCTTTTCGAAAGCGGTAATAAATGCTTCCTGCATTACGTCCTCTGCTTCCTGCCTGTTTCCCGAGATGCGCAGGGCAACATTATACATGGCCTTGCAGTATTTGGTGTAAAGGGCGCATTGTGCTTCGCGGCTCTGCTTCCTGCATGCTTCAATCAATCTTTCTGTTTCGTGATCCGTAAGCTGTTTATTCGGAGACATCCCTTTACCTGGTTTTGCATAAAAGACGTATTGAAACTGTCATTGTTACAACCATGAAGCAACTTTTTCTAAAATCAATATGAATTTAACCACAAATGGTGTTGATCATTTATCATAGCAGGTGAACTTTGCCCAGCATCAGCAGAAAATCCTGAATATTTATATTAGAAACACAACAACACCCTGCCATTCAAATTCTTATATATTTACCTCGGCTTGAACCTCCAAAATGAATACTTTTGCACGACAAAAAACTCATGCATGGCACTCATTCATTCCTTCGAAAAAAGCGGCAACTGGCTCTTTAAGCACAGGGGCGAATTACCCGTGGTTCTATTCCTGCTGGCTGTACCTGTTGTGTATTTCACTGACACCGATTGGCTCAGCGAGCAATCGATGAGACTCATAGCCATCGTTGCCGTTGCACTCAGCTTGTTTGGCTTTTTCCTACGCGCCCTCAGTATTGGGACAACGCCAAAGGGCACTTCGGGAAGAAATACAAAGTCGGGTCAGGTGGCCGAAAGCCTGAATACGCTTGGCATCTACTCGGTGCTTAGGCACCCGCTTTACGTAGGCAATTATTTCATGTGGATCGGAATCGTACTCTACACCTTCAATTTCAGTTTTGTACTGATTACTTCTCTGGCCTTCTGGATTTATTACGAACGCATTATGTTTGCTGAAGAACGCTTTCTCGAAAAGAAGTTCGGAAAGATTTACCTTGATTGGTCACTGAAAACGCATGCCTTTATTCCCCGATTTTCGACCTATCGCAAAAACACCGTTCCTTTTAGTTTCAAATCAGTTCTCCGCAGGGAGTATTCAGGCATGCTTGCAACAGTTTTTGGTTTCATGTTTATCGACCTCTTCAGGGACTATTTTGACTATGGCATTTTCGAATGGAAGTTAACATCCGCCTATGTTTTTGGCGCCGCGCTCGTGATTACCCTTTTGCTCAGAAGCCTGAAACATTACACCAGTCTGTTAACCGAAAAGGACCGTTCCTGATTTTCAGTAGTTCGTTTTCGGGATTAAACATTAGCATTTGGTTAACCGGTGAGGCTTTTCAATTACCTTCGCCAACTTATTAGCAACCACTTGAGCACAAGTCCGATTAAGGTCCATATTTACGTCCTTCTGGCCATGCTTTTATGGGGGTTTTCTTATATCTGGTCGAAAATAGTGTTTGAATACCTCGAACCTGCCACCACGGTCTTTTTCAGGCTGATCATTTCGGTTGTTTTTCTGACCATGCTGCATCTGTTGACCCGAAGAAAGTTTCATCTTGCGTCATCTGACATTCCACTTTTTCTCCTGTCGGCTTGTTTCAACCCTTTTCTGTATTTCCTCGGCGAGAACTTCGGACTCAGCCTGGTGTCACCTACCATCAGTGCGGTTATTATTGCTACCATTCCGGTTTTTATGCCCATCGTGGCTTTTGTGTTTCTCCGTGAAAGGTTGAAGGTGCATAACTTCATTGGTTTGGCCATTTCGTTTGGCGGAGTGCTGGTCATGGTATTACGTGCCGACTTAAGCCTTTCTGCTTCACCACTTGGCCTTTTGTTTTTATTTGGCGCGGTGGCTTCTGCTTTGGTTTACGGCATTTTGCTCAAAAAACTCACCCATAAATACAGTCCGCTGTTTATCATTCTGGTTCAAAATATCGTTGGTATCTTCTACTTTTTGCCGGTAGTATTGTATTTTGAAGGCTCAGCATTATGCCATATCCAGCCCGATTCCCGCTTGCTGATCAGCGTTGCTGCACTGGGCATCTTTGCCAGTTCGCTTGCCTATGTGTTTTTCGCAAAAGCGGTTCAATCAATGGGTATCGCCCGAACCAATATATACGCAAATCTAATTCCTGTGTTTACTGCCATTTTCAGCTTTCTGATTATCGGAGAGGTGATTTCAACAGGCAAGTTTATCGGAATGGCCCTTGTCATTTTTGGCGTTTTGATCTCACAGAACAGCTTCAGGACTTTGTTTCGAAAAAAAACAACCGGCCTGAAAGCCGTCTGAGCACGCCCAGCAGGCTCCCAAACACAAACAGTTCGTTTCCGGCATTTTTTTGTAATTTGGCGCTTTCAAACTTGAATCGCAGCAAATGAATAAAAAAAATGTATTGGTTTTGGGTGCCGGGCTCGTTGGCCGTCCCATGGCACTTGACCTGGCCGCAAATGACGAATTTGGTGTTGGCATTGTAGATATTTCAGCTGAAAGGCTTGCCTTGTTTGCCAATAGCAGTGTAAAAACCCACCAACTCGACCTGTCAGACGCGCATGCCCTCAAAAGCATCACCAAACGTTACGACTTGTTTATTAATGCCGTACCGGGCTTTATGGGTTTTGAAACCCTGATCCGGCTGATTGAACAGCAAAAGCCTGTTGTCGACATTGCCTTTTATCCGGAAGATGTATTTGGCCTTACTGAGCTGGCGCTGAAGCACAATACCTGCGTCATTTGCGATATGGGTGTTGCACCGGGCATGAGTCACCTGCTTACCGGATATGCGGCTTCACAGTTGAATCATGTGCAAAAGGCCCTGATCTACGTTGGAGGTCTGCCAAAGTTGCGCTCATTTCCATGGGAGTATAAAGCCGTGTTCTCGCCGGCTGATGTCATCGAAGAATACACACGTCCAGCGCGGCTGGTTGAAAACGGCAAAATCGTAATCAAGGAAGCCCTATCTGAAGCTGAACTGATTGATTTTGAACATATCGGTACGTTAGAAGCCTTTAACAGCGATGGACTCAGGTCACTTGCCTACACCATTAAGGCTGATTATATGGCTGAGAAGACCCTGAGGTATCCTGGTCATATCGAAAAGATTAAGGTGTTAAAACAAAGTGGCTTTTTCAGTCTGGATCCGGTTGAGATTAACGGGACAAAGATCAGCCCGCTCGCATTCACAAAGCAACTGCTGTTTCCGGCCTGGCAACTTCAGCCGGGCGAGGAAGACATCACGGTAATGAAGATTATGGTAGAAGGAATTACAGCTGAAGGCAAGAAGAAGCGGTTCGAATATTTCCTTTACGATGAATACAGCCAGCAAACAGGCATTCATTCAATGGCCAGGACAACCGGTTATTCAGCCACAGTTGCTCTTCGCATGATTGCGCAGGGAGTGTTTACCACACCAGGTATTCATGTTCCGGAAATTGTTGGCAAAGACACCCGTTGTGTCGAATTCATGCTGAATGGGCTCAAAGCACGTGGTGTCGTTTACCACGAAAAAGTAACTGATCTTTGTTGCTGATAAACCTTTTTCATACGGGTCATGATAACAAGCAGGAACAACCCAAAAATCAAAAATATTGTCCGGCTATCGAAGGCAACCGAACGGCAACAGCAAAACTTGTTTGTGGTGGAGGGTTTTCGTGAAATCGACAGGGCCTTGCGTTCGGCATATGAAGCTGCGCAGTTTTACTATTGCCCTGATCTATGCAAATCAGAACAGAACAACGAATTACTGAAACGCCTTCCTCAGCACTGTGACCAGGAAGCCATTACCCCCGAAGTTTTCGAGAAGATTGCCTATAGGGAAGGCTCTGATGGCTTTGTTGCCGTTTTTCTGCCAAAACAGCACCATCTAGCAAATTTCAACCCCTCAGAAAAACCATTGATCCTGGTTGTGGAATCGGTTGAGAAACCCGGGAACCTAGGAGCAGTGCTCCGCACAGCCGATGCGGCCGGGCTTGATGCCGTTATCGTGTGTGACCCCCGAACCGACATTTACAACCCCAACACCATCCGCTCAAGCGTTGGATGCGTGTTCACTGTGCCCATTTACACTTCAACCACTGCAGAGGTTATTCAATGGTTGGACAAGCACCAAATCCTCAGTTATGCCACCTCTTTGGAAGCATCAATACCATACACAAGGGCCGACTTCACACAGGCATCTGCCATCATCATGGGAACAGAGGCAACCGGACTCACTGAAGCCTGGTTGGTAGCTGCAAATCACCGGATCATCATTCCGATGCATGGCATAGCTGATTCCTTAAACATTTCAACCTCAGCGGCCATTGTTGTTTTTGAAGCGGTCAGGCAAAGAAACAACTCATAGACTTTGTCTCTCCCTCCTTTTGTACAAATCCAATACAAAGTATTTTTATTTATTTATTACACATAATCAAATACAAAAAGCTATGTAATTGGCTTTACACGCATTATCAAATATGCACTGTCAATCTGGTATTTGATTTTGTGAATTATTGGCCTTGAATTTTGTGATATTGTTAAATATTTAACAAATATTACCCGCCTAAACGTAAAAAAACTTATGAACAATCAATGTAAGTGATCTGTTTATATATGTCTGTTTATATGCATGTTAAATAATTTTATTGAATATTTTCTTAACTTAAATGCAGATAACAGACCGATTAGGTCAGGAATTAGTATATTTGCATCCCTGTAAGGTTTTTTAGTCATTATTAATACTATGTACCTTGGAAGATAAAAAAATCACTGAAATAAACGGCTTACAGCTATATTATAGCTTTGTTGCCGGCGCTCAGCGTATTTTTGAAAATCAAAAACTCCTCAACAAAATCAATGTATTTCCTGTGGCAGATGCCGACACCGGCACAAACCTTGCCTCAACGATGCGGAGTATTGTAAACACAGCGCAGCCTCACGAAAACCTCAAACTCACCGCCGTCGCCCTGGCTGATGCAGCATTGAATGGCGCCAGGGGGAATTCGGGGATTATTTTCGCACAGTTCCTGTATGGCTTCAGCAATGAGATCAAAGAAGAGGAAACACTCACTGTCAGCGCTTTTGCTGAATATATGAAAAATGCAGTGAAGTATGCGTACGAAGCCATTGCAAACCCGGTTGAAGGAACCATGATTTCGGTTATCAAGGACTGGGCTGAATACATTTACCAGTTCAAGGATTCATTTGATGATTTCCTGCGGCTTTTGCTCGATGGACTTCTGAAAGCCATGGAATCGCTCAAATTAACCACCACACGACTTGCTGTGCTGGCCAAATCAAATGTGGTTGATGCCGGTGCAAAAGGATTTGTTGTTTTCCTCGAAGGCATGTTCGATTATTTCAAGAACGGCCAACAGCAACTGATGTTTGATACATCTAAAATTGAAGTTATTGAAGCTGAAGATAATATCAACCACGAAGACATTACCTTCAGGTTTTGTACTGAAGCATTGATCACCGGAAAAAACCTGTCAAAACAAAGCTTCAGGGATGCACTGAACGGCTTTGGCGACTCAACGGTTATTGCCGGTTCACCAACCAAAATGCGGATCCACATCCACACAGATGAGCCATGGCGCTTGTTTGAATCTGTTGCAAAACTTGGAACCATCACCTATAAAAAAGTCGATGATATGGTCATGCAAAATGACCTCGCATCAAACCGCAAATATGCCATCGGGCTGGTCACTGACTCCACCTGCGACCTTCCTATGGAAATGCTGCAAAAATATCAGATTCAGGTAGTTCCGTTAACGGTTCACTTTGGCGAGGAGTTTTACCTCGACAGGATCACCATGCAGCCAGAGCAGTTTTATAAAAAGCTGCAGGCTTCACCTGTGTATCCAAGCACAGCACAACCTGCGTTCAACGATTTTGTTAACCGCTATAATTACCTGGCCACACACTACGAATCCATCATTAGTGCGCATATCAGTGCCGGCATGAGCGGCACATGGCAAAACAGCAGCAATGCGGCCCGCAAAGCAAATGAGGAATCCGGAAAGAAAATCTCAGTTGTTGATACCAAGCGCCTTACAAGTGCACTTGGGCTGGTGGTTTTGCGCACAGCCGAAGCCATTGATGCAGGCGCCACGCATGATGACATTGTGGAAAAGATGACACTATGGTCACTAAACACCAAAATACTCGTCACCTCCCGCACCATGAAATACATGGTGAAAAGCGGCAGGGTGAGCTATTCCAAAGGACTGATGGGTAAATTACTCGGAATTAAGCCTATCGTCGAGGTGAAAAACCATGGTAAAACTGAAGTGTTTGGCAAACCTTTCAGCGAAAAAGCCAGCATGAAAATGGTCATGGATGAGATGAAGCGTTTTGTTGGTAACAAACAAGTCTGGGGCTATGCCATCTCTCATGCCGACAACCTCGCAGGTGCCGAATGGTACGCATCGCGCATGGAAGAATTAACCGGCAAAAAACCAGTTTTCATTCAACAGGCTTCACCTGTTCTGGTTACAAATACCGGCCCGGGCGTAGTCGCCCTTTCTGTTATGTTGCAATAGTGCATTCCTCAAAAATTTATGCTCTATAAGCAGGCAAACGCCTGCTTTTTTGTATTCATTCTAAATACTGGCGCTGTTTTGGCTACAACCGTTTAATCGCTACTTTTGCACGCAATACGACTTGTTTGCAAATTAACACTTCTCTGTTAGTATGATAACCAGACAATTAACTCATCCGGACAGCATCGTTGTCATTGGCGGATCAAACGACACCAGCAAGCCAGGAGGCAAAATCCTGAAGAACATCATCGATGGTGGTTTCCTGGGAAAACTCTATGTTTCAAACCCAAAAGAAACTGTTGTTCAGGGAATTACCAGTTATCCAAATCCTGCCGATCTGCCTCAGGTTGACCTGGCTGTGATTGCGATTGCTGCCAAATATATTCCAGATCTGGTCGACCTGCTGACAAGTCAGAAAAACACTCGCGCTTTCATCATCCTGTCGGCCGGGTTCAGCGAAGAGAGCCATGCAGGGAAATTGCTCGAAGAGCGAATCGTAGCCTCAGTGAACAAGGTTGGCGGATCATTGATCGGGCCCAACTGTGTTGGCGTACTCACCCCCCAGCATCACAGCATCTTCACCTATCCAATTCCTGAACTACATCCGAAAGGATGTGATTTCATTTCCGGTTCAGGGGCAACTGCCTGTTTTATCATGGAAGCAGGCATACCGAAAGGACTTCGCTTTGCCAATGTGTATTCTGTCGGAAACTCAGCTCAGATGGGCGTGGAGGAAGTGTTGAAGCATATGGACGAAACCTTTAACCCGGAAACTGATGCACATGTAAAGCTGCTTTATATTGAACATATTGCAAAACCAGCTCTTCTGCTGAAACACGCTTCATCGCTTATCAGAAAAGGATGCCGCATTGCGGCCATTAAAGCCGGTGGCAGTGATGCCGGAAGCCGCGCCGCCTCGTCGCACACCGGCGCATTGGCGAGCTCAGATGTGGCCGTTGAGGCCCTTTTCCGTAAATGCGGCATCGTTCGTTGTTATGGTCGCGAGGAACTTATCGCTGTAGCTTCTGTTTTCATGCACCCTCTATTGGAAGGAAAACGAATCGCCATCATCACCCATGCCGGAGGACCAGCGGTGATGCTTACCGACGCCTTATCAAATGGCGGACTTGAAATACCACCAATACAAGGGGAAGCTGCTGAAATACTGAAGGAAAAGCTCTTTCCCGGCTCTTCGGTTGCAAACCCAATCGATTTTCTGGCCACCGGCACAGCCGAACAGCTCGGCTTTATCATCGATGCCGTTGACAACGAGTTTCATGAAATTGATGCCATGATCGTCATCTTTGGCACACCGGGACTGAATGAAATCTTTGATGTGTATGCACTGCTCGATCAAAAAATGAATCAATCAAAGAAGCCTATTTTCCCTGTTCTCCCCTCCACCCTGACGGCAAAAAAAGAGGTTGAATGGTTTTTATCGAGAGGCCATGTAAACTTTCCCGATGAGGTCATGCTGGGTCAGGCACTTTCACGCGTGATGAAAACAGGCGCCCCAACAGCCGTGAAACCGCTGTTGCCGGCTATTGACAAAGCCACCATCAGAAAGGTCATTGATCAGGTCAGCGATGGATACATCTCGCCCGCAGCTATTCAGCAATTGCTCGATGCTGCCGGAATTGTTCGCGCCGGAGAAACTGTTGTAACACAGGTCGGTGAAGCCGTTGAGCAGGCCTCAAAGCTCGGATATCCGATCGTGATGAAAGTTGTAGGCCCTGTACACAAGTCAGATGTTGGCGGCGTTGTGCTGGGCGTTGACACTCCCGATAAGGTTGCTTATGAATTCAACCGAATGATGGCCATCAAGGACACCACCGCCATCCTGATGCAGCCCATGCTGAGAGGGACAGAACTTTTTGCAGGAGCAAAGAAAGAAGGCAATTTCGGCCACCTGGTATTATGTGGCTTGGGTGGGATTTTTATTGAGGTTTTAAAGGATGTAAGCAGCGCCATCTCCCCTGTAGGGCATGACGAAGCCCTAAGCATGATACGTTCGCTGAAAAGTTATGCATTGATCAAAGGTGTGCGTGGCCAAAAAGGCATCAATGAACAGGCATTCTGCGATGCGATTACACGGCTTTCGGCCTTGCTTGAAGCAGCACCTGAAATCTCTGAACTCGACTTGAATCCTTTGTTAGGCACTGCCGATGCAGTGATAGCCGTTGACGCACGCATCCGTATCGAAAAAGCCTGATGCCATGAAAATCACCAAAGCTGATGCCCTCTTATTTCTTTTCGTGCTGGTACTTTTTATTCCTTTTTTTATATCCAAATCGCTGTATACTTTCTATGAAACAGCTAACCAGCAACACGGCATGGTGCTAAGTTTCATCAAGTTCGCAATTTTGGCAACGATGGGTGAAGTGATTGCGCTGCGCATCAAAACAGCAAAATACAACAAACCCGGTTTTGGCATTTTACCCAGGGCTATTGTTTGGGGTTTCCTCGGGCTGACCATCAAAATGGCTTTTGTTATTTTCGCAACTGGCACCCCTGCTTTTCTCAGTTATATGGGCATAGAAGGTGCCGGAGCTGCATTGAAAGGACCGATGGGAGTCGACAGGATTCTGGTTGCCTTTTCGATCAGTGTTGCGATGAATGTAATCTACGCCCCGGTAATGATGACCTTGCATAAAATAACCGACATTCATATTGTGGCTAAAGGAGGAACCATTTCCGGTCTCTTCAGTCCGATGAACATCAGAAAGATTTTCAATGAATTGGATTGGGATACGCAATGGAATTTCGTGTTTAAGAAAACCATTCCAATTTTTTGGATCCCTGCACACACCATTACCTTTCTTTTGCCAGCCGATTTACAGGTGCTGTTTGCCGCGCTGCTTGGCATTGCGCTAGGCATCATTCTTTCCTTCGCGTCCTTAAAAAAACAAGGCTGAAATGCGTAAACTAAGCTTAATTATTTGCCTGACATTGCTCGTTGGTATTGCATTTAGCCTTAAAGGGGCTGAAAAAGACACAACAGGACTAAGGTTCAAGCTTAAGGGATTTGTCAATTCTCAGGCGTTTTACGATAGCCGGCAAATTGTTGAGTCGCGCGAGCAAATGGTGAGTCTGTATCCCAAAAAACCAGAGTATGATGTGAATGGCAAAGACATCAATGCAGGTGGAAGCTTCAACCAGCTATCGATGACCACACGTTTCCGGCTGCTGATTGAAGGACCTAAAGTGCTAAACGCAAAGCCTTCAGCTGTTGTCGAAAGCGACTTTACCGGATCGAGCAATGCAACGAACAACGACCTCCGCCTCCGCGAAGCATATATCAGCCTGGGCTGGACTAAATGGACACTGCTGATGGGCCAAACCTGGCACCCGATCAATACGCCTGAATGCCGGCCCACGACGGTTGGTTTGAATACCGGCGCACCGTTTCATCCATTCTCGAGGCACAACCAAGTCCGCTTGGATTATCATATTGGTCACTGGAAACTCACTGCCGTGGCAGCCTCCCAGCGCGACTACGCAAGCGATGGTCCAACCGGAGTTTCATCAAACTATCTGCGCAATGCCATTCTGCCTAACCTGCACCTTCAGGCACAAGTTAAAACAGTCGGCTTCTTGGGCGGAATTGGGTTCGACTACAAATTGCTTGAGCCTGAACAATTCCATCAATTCGGAGCGATCAGGGCAAAATCAACATCCAGTGTGAATTCAATGGCTGTCGTAGTTTATGGCAAATATACCCAGGGGCACTTTACCCTGAAGGGTGCAGCTACATTGGGACAAAACCTAACGGAGCATATCCTGCTCGGCGGCTACGTGGAACATCAGATCGACAGCGTTCAGTACAGGCTGAAATATGCACCAACCAATGTTTTGGCTTGCTGGATACAGGGTGAAGCCGCCTACGGGAAATTTCAGTTTTCGATATTCACGGGTTACTCCAGCAACCTTGGTTACCAAAACGAAATGGCCGGAAGGTTTTTCGGGCGTGCAAACGACATTGCGTATCTATACCGCATCATGCCACGTGTTCAGTTTCAAAGTGGTCATTTCACCATCGGAACTGAACTCGAATACACCGCTGCAGCCTATGGTAAACCTGACCTGAAAGGGCAATTCGATTCAAGTTCAATTGTGGGAAGTTACCGCCTTTTAGCCGGCGTATTTTACTTTTTCTAAAATCATTTTAAATAAGCAAAATGCTGCAATCGTTTGCACCAGCTGTGGAATAAATTTCTATTTTTGTTCCATAACGCTGCTATGACTAGCAAATTTTAACCTATTCATCAACAACTAAATGCTACACATGAAAGATACACCCATCAATGCTGGGATTGTCAGTCAAAAATTTACAGAGAGCGGTCTGCCTTCAATAGGACGTGCCTCGATACGTGAAATCAAAAAGCTGGTCGATCAGATAGAAAAGGCATCGGGCGAACGATTTATCCGGATGGAAATGGGTATTCCGGGACTTCCTCCTGCACATATTGGCGTGGAAGGTCAGATTGAAGCCCTCAAAAAAGGAGTTGCTGCAATTTACCCCGATATTCATGGCATTCCTTCACTGAAAACAGAAATATCGCGCTTTGTTAAGCTGTTCATGGATGTTGAGGTAAGCCCTGATGGTTGCTTGCCAACAGTGGGTTCCATGCAAGGAGGATTTGCTGCCTTCCTGATGCTGAGCCGCATTCATAAAGACCGCGACACCACCTTGTTTATTGATCCGGGATTTCCGGTGCATAAACAGCAACATAAAGTGCTAAACCTGAAGTTTGAAACCTTTGATGTGTACAATTATCGTGGCGAGAAACTCCGTGAAAAGCTGGAATCGTATTTCGCCAAAGGCAATATTCACTCTGTTTTATATTCAAACCCAAACAACCCGTCGTGGATCTGTTTTACCGAAAAAGAACTTAAAATCATAGGTGAACTGGCCAACAAATACGACATCGTGATCATGGAAGACCTTGCCTATTTTGGCATGGATTTCCGCCAGGATTACAGCAAGCCTGGTCAGCCGCCTTTTCAGCCTACAGTGGCGCGTTATACCGGAAACTATATTTTGTTTATCAGCAGTTCAAAAGCCTTCAGTTATGCCGGCGAACGGATTGGTATGATGGTTATTTCCGACAAATTGTTCAACGCCCGCTTCCCTGACCTGAAGCGCTATTATCAGGGCGATTTGTTTGGGAATGTCATGATATTTGGCACCATTTACCCACTGAGTTCAGGCACATCGCATTCGGCTCAGTTTGGTCTTGCTGCCATTTTAAAAGCTGCAAATGAAGGGCAGTTCGTTTTCCTTGATGAAGTGAAGATCTACGCCCAGAAAGCAAAAATTATGAAACAATTGTTTACCGACAATGGCTTCCAGATCGTGTATGACAAGGATGAAGACAAGCCCATAGCCGATGGGTTTTATTTCACATACTCCTATCCCGGTTACACAGGTGTTGAACTGCTCGAAGAAATGATTTATTATGGCATCAGCGCCATTTCGCTCGACATCACCGGTAGCGAAAGACTCGAAGGCATAAGGGCATGTACCTCACTGATCCAGCTCGATCAAATGCCGCTGCTCGAAGCGCGCTTAAAAAAATTCCATGCCGATCATCCGGTAAAATAAACCTATGCACTAAGCTGATAACCTGTCCGCTGATCCGGGCAGGTTTTTTTTCATCTGCTATTTAAACTGTGTATAAATTAACAGGACCGGATCATTTCGCCAGGGTAATTTCCGTGCTCACTCGAGATAAATTCCTAATTTCGTGCAATCGTTTTAAATAACTAAAATTCTATTCAAATATGGCAAAAGTTAAAGGTGCCATCGTCGTTGATGTTCAGAAATGCAAGGGTTGTGGCGTATGCATACCGGCCTGCCCTACTGATGTCATCGACCTGGCCAAAGACGTGAACGGAAAAGGCTATCATTTCGCCTATATGGAGCAACCTGACGAATGTATTGGCTGCGCCAACTGCGCGATTGTCTGTCCCGATGGAGTCATCACTGTTTACAAGAAAAAGTTAAACGGTTAATTGTTAAATATTTAAATAAATAATATAATGGGTGAACTCAAATTAATGAAGGGTAACGAAGCATTGGCAGAGGCCGCCATCAGGGCCGGAGCCGATGCTTACTTTGGCTACCCTATCACGCCCCAGTCGGAAGTGATTGAATACCTAATGGCTGAAAAGCCTCACGAAAGAACCGGTATGGTTGTGCTGCAGGCAGAGAGCGAAGTTGCTGCCATCAATATGGTTTATGGTGCTGCTGGAGCAGGAAAAAAAGTGATCACTTCATCATCGAGCCCGGGCATCAGCCTGAAACAGGAAGGCATTTCATATATCGCTGGTGCTGAACTGCCCTGCGTATACGCGAATGTTGTTCGCGGAGGCCCAGGACTTGGAACTATCCAGCCCTCACAGGCCGATTATTTTCAATCGACAAAAGGTGGCGGTCATGGCGACTACAAACAAATTGTGCTTGCACCCGCCTCAGTGCAGGAAATGGCCGATTTTGTGAAAGACGGCTTCGAACTTGCTTTCAAATACAGGATGCCTGTGCTGATTTTGTCAGATGGTGTTATTGGTCAGATGATGGAAAAGGTTGACCTGTTTGACCCGATCCCAAGACTTACTGACGAAGAAATCGTTGCAAAATACCCCTGGGCAACCACTGGAAAGAAAAACGGAACCGAAAGGCGCATCATTACTTCGCTTGACCTGGATTCGCTCAAAATGGAAGAACACAACAAGCACCTTCAGGCCAAGTACCGCGAGGTTGAAGCCAATGAAGTCCGTTATGAACTGATCAATTGTGAAGACGCTGAATACGTTTTTGTAGCCTATGGTTCGAGTGCGCGCATTGCACAAAAAGCCACCGAGCTTGCCCGTAAAAAAGGCATTAAAGCTGGCATTTTCCGACTGATTACCTTGTTCCCGTTCCCGACGAAACAGATGCAGGACTTGTGTAAAAAAGGTGTAAAAGGATTCCTGGCTGTAGAAATGAGTGCCGGACAAATGGTTGAAGACGTGCGCTTATCTGTCAGCGGATGCGCAAAAGTGGAACATTTCGGACGCTTCGGTGGAATCGTTCACACACCGGAAGAAGTACTGCGGGCGATGGAACAAAAAATTATAGGAGGCTAATGGCATGAGTATGTTTGAAGAAATCGTAAAACCTGAGAACCTGGTGTATGAAAAAACCAGGCTGATGACCGACAAAGCCCTGAGCTATTGCCCGGGTTGTGGTCATGGCACAGCACACAGGCTCATCATGGAAGTAATTGAAGAGCTTGGCATGGAAGAATCAACAATTGGCGTTGCCCCTGTAGGTTGTTCCGTATTGGCCTATGAGTTTATGAATATCGATATGACCCAGGCCGCGCATGGCCGCGCACCAGCAGTAGCTACCGGTATTAAAAGGGTTTGGCCCAACAAAATCGTGTTCACCTATCAGGGTGATGGCGACCTTGCAGCCATCGGCACTGCTGAGACCATTCATGCATGCAACCGTGGAGAAAAGATTGTGATCATTTTCATCAACAATGGCATTTACGGCATGACAGGCGGTCAGATGGCGCCAACCACTTTGCCAGGCATGAAATCATCCACCTCTCCATACGGACGTGACGTTGAAATGATGGGAAACCCGTTGAAGATTACCGAGTTAATCGCACAGCTTCCCGGAACCTATTTCGTTACCCGTCAGGCTGTTCACACACCTGCCGCTGTCAGGAAAGCAAAAAAAGCCATTCGGAAAGCATTTGAAAACCAACGCGACAATAAGCCAGGGCTTTCATTTGTGGAAGTGGTTTCAAATTGCAACTCCGGATGGAAAATGACACCAAACGATTCGAACAAGTGGATGGAAGACAATATGTTTCCATACTACCCCATGGGTGATATCAAGGTCGATGGACAATTGGTGAAATAGAGATTAAACTTAAAACGAAGAAACAATGACCGAAGAAATAATCATTGCAGGATTTGGCGGACAAGGCGTACTTTCGATGGGTAAGATTCTGGCTTACAGTGGAATCATGCAGGATCAGGAAGTTAGCTGGATGCCCTCATACGGCCCTGAGATGCGCGGCGGAACAGCCAATGTTACCGTGATTGTCAGCGATGAGAGAATCAGTTCACCTATCCTTACGATATTTGACACTGCCATCATCCTGAACCAGCAGTCGATGGACAAGTTTGAGAAATCGGTAAAACCAGGCGGACTGTTGTTATACGACCCAAACGGCATAACACGCCACCCTGCCCGCAAAGACATCAAAATTTATCAGATTGAAGGTGCACGCCTGTCAGCAGAAATGGGCAACACTAAAATTTTCAATATGGTGATCCTTGGAGCATATATGCAGGTGAAGCCCATCGTTTTGCTCGAAAACGTGATCAGGGGACTTAAGAAATCCCTTCCTGAGCGTTACCACAAGCTCATTCCATTGAATGAGGACGCCATCAGGCTTGGCATGAAAAACGTAACCGAAACAGTGCCGGCATAACCCGATTCAATTTTTAGCAGGAAATAGCCTTTGTTGATCCTCAATAAAGGCTATTTTTATGTTTTATACAAGCCATGACAGATCACGACCTAAAGACATTTCTCGACAATAAAACGCTGCAGTTCAACAACACGAATTTCATTACCAGCGATCCCATAAGCATTCCACACCAATACACACGAAAAGAGGACATTGAGATTGCCGGTTTTCTGGCAGCCCTGCTTTCCTGGGGACAAAGGAAAACGATCATCGCGAAAAGCACTGCGCTCATGTCACTCATGGGCAACCAACCCTACCTTTTCCTGACACAGGCCGCTGAAAAGGATTACCTGCCGATGGCACATTTTAAACACCGCACCTTTACCGGTGATGATTGCCTGGGAATCATGCGCGGGCTGTCGCATATGTACCTGCACAACGGTGGACTTGAAGCCGTTTGCACCAAAGGCTTTGAAAAGGAAGGCGCTTACGGTGGGGTCATCGCCCTGCGCAAAGCATTGCTCGAAAGTGAGCATTTGAAACGCACAGAAAAACACCTGGCTAATCCGAAAGCCGGATCAGCAGCCAAGCGGGTGAATATGTTCTTTCGCTGGATGATAAGAAATGACCATGCAGGTGTTGATTTTGGGCTTTGGAAAGGCGTAAACCCTGCACAACTGGTCATTCCACTCGACCTGCACGTGGGAAAATCGGCCCGGCATCTGGGACTGCTGCACAGAACCCAAAACGACTGGCAGGCGGCCATCGAACTGACTGAAAAACTTCGTAGCTTTGATCATCAAGATCCCGTTAAATATGACTTTGCCCTGTTCGGTCACAGCTTGTTCGATCGGACAAAGTTTGATTAAGCAGTTTTCGGTTTATGTAAGCAATGAACAAAATGAAAAAACATTCCCTTAAAACACGTTGGTATAACATCATTTTTAAACACGACACCAAGGCAGGCCAGCAATTTGATGTGTGGTTACTGATCCTGATCATCCTGAGTGTGCTGGTGGTATGCCTCGATAGCATCAAGCAGTTTAACATCAGGTATGCCAGTGTGTTTCTGGCACTTGAATGGATTTTTACGGCAGTGTTTACGATTGAGTACATTGTACGCATATTGGTTGTGCAGAAAAAAACACATTACCTGTTCAGCTTTTACGGCATCATTGATTTTCTGTCTGTTCTGCCTTCCTACCTCAGCATTGTTTATGCAGGGGCGCAATTCCTGATCATCATCAGGGTGCTCAGGTTGTTGCGCGTGTTCCGCATCCTGAAGCTTGTAAGGTTTACCAATGCCTCTGGTTATCTGATGCTTGCACTGAAGCACTCCCGCGAAAAAATCATTGTTTTCCTGGGCACTGTGCTTATGATTGTAACCGTTATGGGCGCGCTGATGTATTTGGTGGAAGGTACTGAATCGGGCTTCGATAGTATTCCAAGGAGCATTTACTGGGCCATTGTAACCATCACAACAGTGGGCTATGGCGACATTGCTCCGGTGACTGTAGCCGGACAAATTATCGCCGCCGTGCTGATGATTACAGGTTATGCCATCATTGCTGTTCCAACGGGTATCATCACGGCTGAGATGACACGGGCAAACCACCAAATTGAAAACCGGAAACCAGTGTGTCCCAAATGCGAAAGCATGGTGCACGATGCTGACGCCCGGTTTTGCAAACGTTGCGGCGAAAAGCTGCCTCTATAAAAAAAAGCAAAGCCGGCTCATAAGCTGAACCGGCCATTGCTTCACGCATCGATTAAGAGAAACTACAAATGTATGCCCCCTCGGGCATTGATGGTCTTTTTGTTGTAAAAGCCTTCCAACGTGATGTCGAAACTGGCTTGTAAATTCTGACGTGTAGCTTCTCTCACATCAATAATACCGGTTACACATTTGTAGAATTCATCCGATGCGCCATACACTGTCATCTGGCAAAAAGATTCCTTTTCGGAAAAAGAATAAAGCCCGGCGCCATCAAACTTTTCAAGCTTTATTTCAAATCGCAGTTTGCCAGATACCTCACTGCTTTCGATGGTCACCTGCAACAGCTGATCTTCCAGATTGTATGAGGTGATATCGTTGGAGCATAAATCCTTGTTTACAAAACCGCTTAACGCCATGCTAAAGGCTTCTTCACAGGGATTGGTTGATTTTTGGTTAGCCGCATGATGACATGACATGAAGAATAGCAAACCAGCTGCTATGAAAGCAAACCAATTTGAAATCTTATGTGCATTCATCCGGGCAACCATTTACCTGACTACTTACCTGAAACTGTTACCTGTGTTGAAGCCACAAATGAAGTTCCGATATGGCTACCACTCTTTACAGTGCCGGTGATGCGGAACATCCAGTTGCCTGACAGCCGCGGGAAGTAATTCGGGAAAGTAATGGGAGCACCACTGACAAGGATCATAGGTCCGGTGTAAGTGTCATTGCCCAGCCCACCAGGATAGGTCACTTCAACCTTGATCAATTCATAGTCATCGGTAACACAGGTGATGTAAAAATCGATCAGGTCAGCAGCAACAGCAATTGAAGTTGCCGAAAAAACAGGCACATATGCCGGAGGTGGTGGAGGCGTACTTTCCTTCTTTTTACAAGAAGTGGCAGTTACCATGGCAAACATGAGTATCATGCCTACCGCAAGAAAGATGCTTTTTGTTTTCATAGTGTAATTGATTTAATGGATTACACCGTGAAATTAATGCACGAAATCAGCGTCTTGGCTTTTGAAAATGAATTTAGAACCGAATTATTAGGAAACGTTACCGCTTATTGATTATTCGCATCTTATTCATCAGGTCAGCTGTTCGAGTGCCTTAATGAAAAAATCTTTCCGCCTTCCGCTGACCGGAATTCGTTCCTTGTTTTTAAGCAACACCATCCCTCCCATTCCCTTTTCATAGGTAATCACCTGGTTCAGGTTGATCAGGTGCGACTGGTGAATGCGGCAGAATCCATAAGGCGAGAGTAACTCATCAAATTCTTTGAGTGTCTTCGAAACCAGAATCGGTTGCTGGTCAGAGGTCAGTATCTTAGTGTAATTTTCGTCTGCTTCGCAACGGATGATGTTTTCGATGCGCACTACATGCATGCTGTTGGATGTGTTCAAGATGATTTTTTTCATCTGGGGCGCATCTGCCAGATTTTCTTCCAGCACATTGAAATGATCGGTCAGCTTCATATTCTTGTCCATCAATGCAACAGCCTTATTTACAGCTGCTTTCAACTCGTGCGGGTTCAGTGGTTTCAATAAATAGTCCACTGCGCTCATCTTGATGGCATTCAGGGCAAATTGATCGTAAGCCGTGACAAAAATCACCCGAAAATCGACTTTCGGCAATTTGCGCAACAAGTCAAACCCCGTCCCATCGGGCATTTTGATATCAAGAAATACCAGTTTCGGTTGTACCGATTCGATCAGGTGAACACCTCCTGCCACATCTATCGACTCTCCGACAACTTCTATCTCCGGACAATAAAAATCCAGCATATTCAATAGTGCTTTACGTGCATTTAGTTCATCATCAATAATTACTGTTTTGATCTTCATGGTTTCAAAATTTAGTATTAAAGAGTCGGCTACGCCGGTTTATTGCAGGAATATCGAATACAACCCTTGTCCCCGTGATTTGATTATCCTGTGAAATTTCTTCAATTGTAAAATTGATCTTCGTCCGGTTTCGTTTATGCAATAAGGTTAGCCTTTCCTTGCAAATTTCGATGGATACAGATTCATGTGCAATACCGGCAGTGTTTTTTTGCTGACCCGAGGCTGTGAGCCCGATGCCATTGTCGAAGATTTCGAAGCGGATGATTTGGCCAAAATAGGTATATTTCACTTTGATGTATCCGCGTTCCTTCTTTTTCATGATGCCGTGTTCGATGGCATTCTCAAGAAAAGGTTGGGCCAGCATCGGTGGTACCAGCGTGATTTCAGGGATAATTTCAGGGTCAATGTCAATGGAGAAGTCGAATCCGTTATTAAAGCGCATCGATTGCAATTGTATATACAGTTGTAAGGTTTCAATTTCTTTCTCAAGGCTGATAAATTCGTGCCGGCTGTTATCAAGAATTAGCCTGATGAGCCTGGCGAAATCGGACAGGAATTCACCTGCCAGCTGTGACTGGTGCGAGTAAATATAGTTTTGAATGGCAGTAAGCGAGTTAAAAATAAAATGTGGGTTCATCTGCAACCTTAGCAACTTCTGGTTCAATTCAATATTCTGGTAAGAAAGGCTGAGTTCGAGCAAATAGCGCCGCCACAGGAAAGCAGTAACCATGATTACAAACAGGCTTGTGCCAACAATAAACCACCAGCGCTTCCACCAGGGCGACTTGATCACCAACACGAGCTTGGTTTCTTCGTTGCCCATATTACCAAAATCGTCTCCTGCCCGCATCCTGAAGGTATATTTTCCGGGTGGAACATTGGTAAAATCAACAGCACCCTGTAACGAGCTCAAGGGTTTCCAATCAATATCAAAGCCTTCGAGTTTGAAGAAATAGGTATAGGAAATACCCGATTCAAACCTGTCGGTTCCATAATGGATGGTGAAGAAGTTCTTATTGTATGGAAGCACAATCTCCTCCAAATCAGCAATGTTATTGAGATAAACCTGGTTCTGTACTTCGAAGTGGGTCAGAAAGATTCTTGGGAAACTGTGCTGAAAACCCAATAAATCGGGATCGATCACCGCAATTCCATTTTCGCCTCCAAGGGCGATTCTTCCGTCTTTCAGTCTGTAAATTGCACATTGATCGTTCTTAAACCTCAGGCTGATGAAAACACTGAAGTCGGTGAGCCACTCCTTGTCAATCTGGTACTTGCATAAGCCTCGCTCTGTAAGCAGCCACAAGGCATTGTCGCCTTCGGGGAGCAATTGGTAAATCTCGAGGTTATTGAACGGACTTCGCAGGTTCACCTTGTTAAACTGGTCAGTTTCCTTATCATACAGGTATAATCCTTGTCCACAGGCCCAAATTTGTCCAGTTTCATTTTCTACGATGTCGTTGATCGATCGCACCAGAAAATAAGCAGAGGAGCTGGCATCAGCCATATAACTGTTGCACTCGCCGGTGCTGACATTATAGGTTTGAATGCCGGCATCGGTGGTGCCTACCCATAGCACATTCCGGCTATCCATCAGCAGGGAAGTTACGAGACGCGTATCATATTGTCTTGAGAAGCAGTTATTGATGTTCTTTCCGAACTTTTCTGCCTTGATGTCGAAAGCCGTAAGCCCTGGTCCACCCCAGAATCCAAGATACAAGGTTTGCGCACTGTCGAAAACCATGTCATTGTACCAATCCTTGTTCAGTGTTTCTTTGTCAAAGCGGTAGCGCTTGAACGTATTCGAACGCTTCACATAACGCCCAAAGCCCCTTCCCGACCAATATCCTATAAACAAATCGCCACCCTGCGGCGCTTTTGCCAAACACCTGATATGTCGCCCAACATCCTCTTTTTCATTTAATGGCCAAAACCTTTCGAAGGTAATATTTTCGTAATCAAACAAATTCAGCCCTTCGTCGCTGGTGCCCACCCACAACTCCCCTTGCCCGGCTTCGGCAAATGAAGTAATCCTGCTCGAAGAAGGTGAGTTATCCATGCCGGGAATGTGAAAATAATATTGAATTCCATCACGCAATGGCTGAAAAGTGGATATGCCGTTGTCGTGTGCCAACCAGATCCGGCCGCTCCTGTCTTCAAAAACGCAGTAAACCTTCTCGCCTCCAATCGATTGCGGATCGTTATTGTTGTTGATGTAATAATCAGTCTGTCCTGTCACCGGATTGATTCTGCAAGCACCAGACCCTGTTCCTAACCAATAATAACCACGTTTATCGCTGATCATATCGTAGACAGTGCCAGTCCAGTATTTGGTGAAATACTGTTTTTCGGTCGCGTAACAGTATAAGCCTTCAAGTCCGCCAATCCAAAGCTGGCCTGGCTTGTCCTGGAAAATAACTGAGACGTCTCTTTCCCGCTTAAATCCGGGAACTTCGGGCTTGGCAACAGGCAGGCGAAATATTGAAGAATCTTGCATATTATACCGAAAAGGACCAGTACCCCTGCCACCAAAGTAAAAATTCCCATCGCGTGCTTTGACAAGGCGGTGGTAGAAATAATAGGTCTGGGTAACCGGTTCATGCTTTACAATGCGCTGGTAGTCTCCTGTTATAACGTTAAGGACGCCAAAAGTCCCGTCAGCCGTTTCGAGCCATAGAATAGAATCGTTTTCGAACAACATGGCACGCACATAGATGCTATCAACTGATTGCGGAACATTCTCTTCAAGGTGTCCACCAAAGATAGTGGTGAAGTCATCAGTCTGTGAGTTGTACCTGCAAACCCCTGAGCGGGTTCCAACCCAGACTGAACCAAACGGGGAAAGGGTAAGGCATGAAATCTCACTATCAGCAATCGCAGCCGGTATATCCTCGTGCATGTATTTGCGCAACTCAAACCCATCGAAACGCCCGAGGCCTTTGGTCCCTGCAAACCAAATGAAACCTGTCCTGTCCTGCAGCATGTCGTGTATGGTACCCAATTCATCCAGGTAATTGGTCCGGAAATGCTGGAAACGGGCATAGGGATCTCGCCTGATTTTAAAGTCAGGTGGATTGTTTTCAGCCTGAATCGGGTTTATCAGGCAAAAAAGCACAAAAAGAAACAGAAAAAGCGTTTTTCCCATAGGGGTTAAAAACCCCTAAATTACAAAGATATTGTTATAAAAATATTTTACTCATTCGTAGTACATCATTCATTACCTGACATGGCAATTGCCAGCCTGTCACAAATTCTTTCTCAGAAGTAGCATCGATTCAGTTTATAACAAAACTCATCCAAATATAATTGCAATTACTTTCCTTTGATTTTATGATAAATACCAAGTAATGTTTTCATTGCGTTACCGATTGCAAACTATTTTAAAGGGGTTGCTTCTGCCATTACAGCACTTTTCCCTATGCATCGTTAACACTTCCCTGTTTGAGTGATGACCAGGTTTCTTTGTCTGTTTCTGTTTCAAATAACCTGTATCAAATTCAACCAGATCGGTAACTAATACAAGGCATCCTGATTCCTGAACGCGTTGCGGATTTTTTACAACCTCATCAATATGGGCTCGTTACGTTTGTGCCCCGGTGGCCTTTATAGCCCGCAAATGGGCATGCCTAATCTGGAAAAACTAATGAAAGCCATAGCCAGTTACATGTTATTTTGAAAGGTAATGTGGCATTTTCCATGCCTGGATAGCTCAAAAGAGTTGACCGGCATCTGTAATCCGTACATTGCCGTTGCCATCTGTCTTGTAATCACTAATAATCTGATTATATACCGCTTATGTAAATAATCACTTGTCGTTCCTTAATCCCCTTAAAATGCACCTTACAGCTGATTTCACCATGAAAATCTCCGAAAAATTTAATTATATTCACGTCAACATATATTCATGAATTTACCCATTTTCGTTTTTGTGGTATATTTACCACATGCAAATTCTTTATTGGTTAAATATTCCAGAACAAGAAGTTGAGGTAATAAATAGCTTAGACAATATTTTTATGCTTAACAATATCTATTTCTCAAAAACCAATGTATTTGATAACAATTAACCATGGATATTATTTCCAGAGACAAGAATTATTACCTTGTCTCTGGATTAAACTATTACAATAATCGATGAGTAGATTTGAAAGACTTTCATACCTGATATCCTCCGTATTTGGATATTTCATACTTACGTTTGTTATTAATGGTGTGATTGGGGGTTTATTGAAAAACAATCAATTAGATATTTTACAATTTCTAAATAAGATTGTATTTCTTCTCATTTGCTGGTTCTACATTAAGTACTTTCATCGTAAAATAAATCTACTAAGTCCCGGGTCGTATTTTAAGTTCAGGCGGATTGATATCTTAACATTCATTATTGGAGCAATCATTCCTATCACATTGACAATGTTGTCAATAGGAGTTTTGTGTATTATTAAGATTGAAATAGAAACTATTTTTTTGGCAAACAAGGCTTTACTGAAAGAAATTGTTAATGGCTTCATTACCAGTTTGAATGAAGAGCTATTGTTTCGTGCATTTATTTTTTTATCCCTCGTAAAAATTTACGGGAAAGTGTTTCTTAGCGCTTTATCAACGTCGGTACTATTTGCAGTTTTGCATATGGGAAGCATTTCACACGATTTCTTCTTTCTCTCACTGCTAAATGTACTTATTGGAGGATTGCTTCTCAGTTATCTCTATTACATTAGCGGAAGTATTTGGATTACTATTGGATTTCACACTCTAAACAATTTCCTGGCTCGTTTTATTGACTTTCCCCAGTCTTCAGTGATGCACACAAATGAACTCAATTTGCTTATCTATACAGTATTACTTTTTGGACTATTGGTTGCGTGCATGTTTTTTGTTAAGCGTAAATCAGATGCGCTACCGGTGAGTAGCGAACCCAAATAAATGGCCTATTCAATGAGTGCTTGTTTGAAAACGAAAACGATTGAATTTGGTTAATGATTTACATCCGATGTTGTAATTGCACTCGCATTTATTGCGTATTCAGAGGCGAAAATGACAGATCAATATTAACCTTGTCGACCAGACATTGGTGATCATGCAGCAAGGATCAAATACTTACATATTGCCATAAGAAAACCTTCATTCGGTTTAAATTTTTTGCTGTCTATTCAAATGATTTTCAAAAATGTTAAAAACAAATTTTGCTCATCCGCTATTATACCAGTAATTATCTGACATGGCAATTGCATCCATCGTTAACACTTCCCTGTTTGAGTGATGACAAGGTTTCTTTGTCTGTTTCTGTTTCAAAATAACCTAAATCAAATTCAACCAGATCGGTAACTAATACAAGGCATCCCGATTCCTGAACGCGTTGCGGATTTTTTACAACCTCAACAATATGGGCTCGTTACGTTTGTGCCCCGGTGGCCTTTATAGCCCGCTATTGGGTATGCCTAATCTGGAAAAACTAATGAAAGCCATAGCCAGTTACATGTTATTTTGAAAGGTAATGCGGCATTTTCCATGCCTGGATAGCTCAAAAGAGTTGACCGGCATCTGTAATCCGTACATTGCCGTTGCCATCTGTCTTGTAATCACTAATAATCTGATTATATACCGCTTATGTAAATAATCACTTGTTGTTCTTTAATCCCCTTAAAATGCACCTTACAGCTGATTTCACCAGGAAAATCTCCGAAAAATTTGATCATATTCACGTCAACATATATTCATGAATTTACCCATTTTCGTTTTTGTGCACCTTAATGGATGAGCAAATTAATTATCAATCTGTAATTGGTTCGCCCTCGTTCTCCTCGCAGTTGCAGCTCATGCTTTTGTTATACATATTCATGGCTTTCAAACTCATACCCATGCTGGAGAAACCTCCGTCGTGAAATAAATTTTGCATGGTAACTTTTTTCGTCAGGTCCGAAAACAGGGTAATGCAATATCCGGCACATTCCTCCGCGGAGGCATTGCCAAGGGGTGACATGCGGTCGGTAAAATCCATCAGGCCGTCAATTCCCTTTACGCCACTTCCAGCTGTTGTGCGGGTTGGTGACTGAGAAATGGTATTGATTCTGATTTTCTTTTCCCGTCCATAGATATAACCAAAACTTCTTGCAATGGATTCAAGGAGGGCTTTGGCATCAGCCATATCATTATACCCATAGAGTGTGCGCTGGGCGGCAATGTACGACAAAGCAACCACCGAGCCCCATTCATTGATGGCATCAAGTTTATTGGCTATCTGGAGCATCTTGTGAAATGAGATGGCAGAAATATCCAGTGTTTTCATGAAAAAGTCATGATTCAGGTCGTTGTATACCCGTTTTTTACGCACGTTGAGCGACATACCAATGGAGTGAAGTACAAAATCCACCTTTCCACCAAGGATACGCATGCTTTCTTCGAAAACACGCGTAAGGTCGGCATTTGATGTCGCATCGGCCGGGATAATTTCAGCCTTGCATTTGGCAGCCAACTCATTGATTTCGCCAAAACGCATGGCAGTCGGGGTGTTGCTCAAGGTAAATACTGCGCCTTCTTCATGGGCCAACTCAGCAACTTTCCAGGCAATGGACTTATCATCCAGTGCACCAAAAATAATCCCTCTTTTTCCTTTTAACAAATTATAAGCCATAGCTGTGCTGTTAGTGTAGAAATTCAAAATTTGTCAGGCAAAGATACAACAATCCTTATAATCGATCTAAATAAGGTTCAGACTGATCTTGTTTATGAAAATTAATCAGGCTGAGTTGACGTGGATCATTTTTGCTATGTTCTGGCAATCAGCTCCTTAGCCGCATTGATTGAGGCAATGGTAGGTGCATCATCGCTGAGCATGCGGGCAATTTCCTCAACCCGTCTGACCGGGTCAAGCCTCACGATCATTGACTTGGTTTTCTGTTCATCATCGGTTTTATACACGTAAAGGTGCTGATGTGCTTTGCCTGCGATTTGCGGAAGGTGCGTAATGCTGATGACCTGTTTTCCCTTTGCCATAGCTGCCATGATCCGGCCAACCTTTGCAGCGATATCACCTGAGATGCCGGTGTCGATTTCATCAAAAATTATGGTCGGAAGCAATTTCTTTTCCGACAGCAGGCTTTTAACAGCCAGCATCAGGCGCGACAACTCACCACCCGAGGCCATCTTCGAAATATCATCGGGAGCAATGCCTTTGTTAGCCGAAAACAAAAACCGGACACGGTCTCGGCCATCAGGGCCATACTGTTGCAACGTTTCAATTATTACCTCGAACCGTGCATTTGGCATTCCAACCAGCTTCAACAACTCTTCCATCTGTCCGCTCATATAAGGCACCACTGCCTTCCTCGAGGCATATAGCCGTTCGGCATGCACCATAATATCCTGTTGAACGACCTTGAGCTGTGCCTCATAGCGCTCGATCTGATTATCAACATCAGTGCTCGCGCTAAGCTGAAGATCAAGCGATTGATGCAAATCAAGCAATTGATCAACAGACTGTAACCGGTGCTTTTGCATCAGGTGGGCATAAACGCCGAGACGCGTATTGGTTCGTTCAAGCTCCTCGGGATCAAAACCAGCTTTTTCTTCAAGTTGATCCAGTTCACGGGCAACATCATGCAGTTCGATCGCACACACATCAATCCTTTCGAAAAGCGCTTGCACTGCAGGCATATAGCCTTTTATCCGCCGAAGGGCGTTGGCTGCTTCGGCAATTTGTCCAAGCACGTTGTTTTCAGCCCTGTTTAAGGCTTCATTGGCTGTAAAAAGTCCCAGTGCTATTTCTTCGGCATGGTTGAGTATTTCGAGCCTTTCCCTGAGTGCATTGTATTCTTCTGACGACAATCCGGCCCCATGTATTTCATCAAACTGAAACTGGATAAACGCCTTCTCTGTGGCCAACTTAGCCTTCCGCGCATTCAGTTCACTCAGCAGTGCCAGCGTTGACTGGTATTCGGCATAACACAGTTGATAATTTTCCAGCATCAGGTGGTTTGCCGCCATGCCATCAACAAGCCGGAGCTGAAATGTTGACTCTCCCAGGTGCAGTGATTCGTGTTGCGAATGGATGTCGATCAGCTGTTCACCCAATTCTTTCAGGGTGGTGAGGTTAACAGGGGTATCATTGATGAAAGCGCGCGATTTTCCGGCCGGATTTATTTCCCTGCGGAGGAAGCATTCGTGCTGGTAATCGAGCTCGTTTTGCTGAAACCACTCAGCAACACCCAGGTCTTCAACATTAAAAACAGCTTCCACAAAACACTTCTGCGTCTTGTCCATGAGCACAGCCACATCGGCCCTGTTGCCCAGGGCAAGCCCCAATGCTCCGATCAGAATAGATTTGCCAGCACCGGTTTCGCCGGTTATGGCCGTAAATCCATCTTCGAAAGCGATGTCAAGCTCCTCGATGAGTGCATAATTGGAAACATGCAGATTTTTCAGCATGAGGTGCAGGTGTTTTTACAAAATTAACAAAGAATTGGCATGTCAGACAGCAGATTTACCGCCTGATGATTTTTTCGTACAATGAGCTGTTTGCAGGGTCGATTTCGCGCATGAGGTTGGCCACCTTTGTTTTTTCCTGCGGACTTCCCTGTGAAAACACCTGGATTATTTCGTCACGCTTGGCTTCGAGCACCAATTGCAACAAAAACATTCCCGGACGGTCATGGTACATCTTTTCGAGCAAGCTCAGGCTGTTTGCAATGGCAATCCTTCCTTCGTCGGGTTTTTCCGACATGATATCGAAGCCTTGCCTGTGATAATCATACATGAATTGCCGCATGGGCTTATACGCGGCATTGCGCAGGTTTTCTACCAGCCAATACCTGTTTTTTGTACCATCGAAGGCTTTCCATCCCTTGTCGTTGGCATTCTGTGCCGTGTTTACAATGGCTTCAGCTGCCTGGTAAAACGGATCTCCCCCAAAGGGTGAGAAACTGTCAAAATCTAACCCAAGGAAGATATAAGCATAAAAGGCCATGGTAGATGTGAGGCTCGATGAGTAGGTGTTGTCACTGTAGTCGAGTGGCTGATTCTCAATATACCTGAATTGAAAATTATCGTCTACATAGTTCAGCAACACACTGTTGTATGATGTTTTATACACCGGCCGGCGCAACACAATATTCAGCGATCCCTTAAACTCATCGGATGAGATGCGCTCACGAATGGTGAGCACCATGGTGCATTCAATGCGTTCTTCGATTTTCAGGTTGATATTCGACCATTTTCGGTTGTTCATGAAATCGTACATGGCTTCCTGCAAGGCATCAAACACACGCCTGTCAGTGCCTTCCACTGTGGGGGCGGTCACCTGCACATCGCACAGAAATTCCTGTGCCCTGAGGTGAAATAATGAAATGCTGAATAGTATGATCAGGAAAATTTTCTTCATGTTGCTTATTTAACGTCGTCCATGGTCATCATGGTATGCAGGCGGTGTAATATGTCGCCGGCAACGGCTGATTTTTGTTTCAGGGGAAAAGACTCCTGATGTCCTGTCCTGTCGAAAAAGCTCACCTTATTGGTCTGGTGTCCGAATCCGGCGCCTTCATCTTTCAACGAGTTAAGAACAATTAAATCCAGGTTCTTACGCTTAAGTTTATCCAGGGCATTGGCTTCTTCCTGTTCTGTTTCGAGCGCAAAACCAACCAGCAGCTGTTTGCTTGTTTTCTGTTTTCCGAGCCCGCTCAATATATCGGGGGTTTTCACCAGCCTGATCACCAATTCATCGTTCGACTTTTTGAGTTTTTCATTGTACACCTCAGCTGGTTTGTAATCGGCCACAGCGGCGGCCATCACAGTGATATCGGATTGAGGAAACAGCAAGCGGCATTGTTCGTTCATTTCATCAGCAGATGTCACCGGAAGCACCATCACACGGGGATGATTCACTTTTATGGCTGAAGGTCCGAGCACAAGCTTCACTTCGGCTCCTTCGCGTGCAAAGGCGAGTGCAAGCTCCACTCCCATCAGCCCCGAACTGTGGTTGCCAATAAAGCGCACAGGATCGATGGCTTCAAAGGTTGGTCCGGCAGAAACAAGGACTTGCCTACCGGCAAACCTGTTCTCATGCCTGAAAAATGTTTCAATCTGCTGAAATATCTGTTCAGGTTCTTCCATGCGACCCTCACCACACAAGCCGCTGGCTAGTTCGCCTGTTGCAGGGGCAATTAACAGATTTCCCCTTTTCTGCAACAGCTGCAGGTTTTCCTGCGTGGCAGGATGCTTATACATATCGAGGTCCATGGCCGGAGCAATCATCACAGGGCATCGCGCTGACAGATAAACGGTAAGCAGATAGTTATCGGCTATTCCTGCCTGCATCTTGGCCATGGTGTTAGCCGTAGCCGGAGCAATCAGCATCAGGTCGGCCCATAAACCAAGGTCGACATGGCTCTGCCATTGTCCGGTTTCACGGTCAAAGAAATCACCGTAAACAGGCTCACCACAGAGTGTTGAAACTGTTAACGGTGTTACAAATTCTTTGGCAAAAGGCGTCATGATAACCCTGACTTCCGCGCCGGCTTTTTTCAGCAGCCGAATCAACAGTGGAATCTTGTACGCGGCAATGCTACCTGTGATTCCGATCAGGATTTTCTTACCTTTTAGCATGCGGTAAGGGGTTTAAAAGTCGGAAGTGGAGTCTTTGCGGGGATTGCGGTAATAAATCTGATCACCAAGAAACTCATGCACTGCAAGCAAGGTAGGCTTTGGCAGCTTTTCATAATATTTGGCAATCTCAATCTGTTCCCTGTTTTCGAACACTTCTTCAAGGTTGTCCGATGCTGATGCAAATTCCGCAATCTTTTTGTTCAACTCTTCTTTTAGTTCGAGCGAAACCTGGTTTGCCCTTTTCGAAAGAATCGAAACTGATTCATAGATATTTCCGGTGTTCTGGTAAAACAAATCCACCTGGCGGGTTACAGCAGTTGTTTCAGTTTTTGATTTTTTATAATCCATGCTATCCTGATTGTGTTAATTGGCTAATTTCAAACGTGATTTTTCCTGAACAGTCGCAAGGTCTTTCAAGTACTTGCTTTCAGGATATTGAAAAAGTAAATTGTTGTAGGCTTCGATGGCTGATTCGTAGCGTTCTCTTTTCTTCGACGGAATGCTTTTCTCAGCAAATTCATAGTAAGCCAGCGTCATATAATGGTAAATTTCTTCTCTTCTATCTGTATCCGGAAAACGCTTAAGCACGTTTTCGAAGGAGGTGATGGCAGCCATAAAATCGCCCATGCGGTAAAACAGGATGGCGATGTTGTAATCCTTCGCTTCGAGTTTTGCACGCAGGTTATCAACAAGCTGATTGGCTTCAGACACCCTTGTGCTTCGCGGATACATATCAATAAAAGCCTGCAATTCCTTGATGGCTTCGTTGGTATTGCTCTGATCGAGGCTGTAGCGGGGCGAATCGAGGTAGAAACAATAAGCATTCATAAACATGCATTCCTCGGCACGTTCCGACAACGGATACGTTTGTGCATGTCGCTTGAAGTAATAGCCCGCAACGATAAAGTCCTTCAGGTTGTAATAACAATAAGCTGAGCGGTATGAAACCTCTTCGCCCTTGGCAGTACCGCGGTATACAGCCTGAAGCAAATCGAACAGTTCGAGGGCTTTGACGTAGTCCTTTTTTTCGTAATAGTCCATGGCAGCCTCGTATTTGGCATCCTGATCGGTACTTTTCAACAATTTTTGATAAGTGCTTTTACAGGAACCAAGGGCCAAAGTGAGGACAATCAGGCTGAAAATTGCGGTTTTTTGAAACATGCGGCAAAAGTATGAAAAAAACGTACAGATGATAACGAAAAGGTATTCAAATTATTATTGGAGGGGCATTATAGGCACCATTGACCCCATAGAAGGCAAAAAATGACGTTAATGAAACAGGTTTACTTCCAATTGTTTTTCCTTCACCTTGTTACCTTACTGACAACATATCCTGTCTTAGTTGTTTTTATTCCCGCAAAGCAGTTAATAAAATGCAAATAAGCAATTTCAGTGCGTACAAATCAAATTCCTACCTTTGCAAGCAATTTAAAACTTTACTTACCGTGGATATTTTCAATAAATGCACTGTCAATCTTGGTCCTTTGGGCCAGTATGCTGATCAGACCGAAGGTTATTTTATGTTTCCGAAACTGGAAGGTGAAATCAGCAATAAAATGATGTTTAAAGGCAAGGAGCGCCTTATCTGGAGCCTGAACAATTACCTCGGGCTGGCCAATCATCCCGATGTAAGGAAAGCTGATGCTGAAGCAGCAACCGAGTTTGGAATGGCTTATCCGATGGGAGCCCGCATGATGTCGGGACAAACTGTTTACCACGAACAACTTGAACGCGAACTTGCTTCATTTGTAAAAAGGGAAGCAGCTTATTTGCTGAACTATGGCTATCAGGGCATGGTGAGCGTGATCAATTCATTGGTCGACCGCAAGGATGTAATCGTTTACGACTCAGAAGCTCACGCTTGCATCATCGATGGCATGCGCCTTCATTTTGGCAAGCGTTTTGTGTATCCCCACAACAATATCGAAAACCTCGAAATTCAATTGCGCAGGGCAAAAAAACTGAGCGAACTGAATGGAGGGGGCATCCTTGTCATCACCGAAGGCGTTTATGGCATGTCGGGTGACCTGGGCAAACTGAAAGAAATCACTGATCTGAAACAGAAATACGACTTCCGTCTGCTCGTAGACGATGCACATGGCTTCGGCACGATGGGACCCACAGGCGCAGGCACAGATGAGTATTTCGGTGTGCAGGATAAAGTGGACCTTTATTTCGGCACCTTTGCCAAATCGATGGCTGGTATCGGTGGATTTATTGCCGGCGACAAACAAGTGATCAAATACCTCATGTACAATATGCGCTCGCAGATTTTTGCCAAATCATTGCCAATGCCAATGGTCATTGGTGCGTTAAAACGCCTCGAAATGTTGCGCAACCAGCCCGAACATCGCGAAAAACTCTGGAAAATCGTTCACGCACTTCAGGATGGTTTAAAGGCAAAAGGCCTTGATATTGGCAATACTGAATCGCCGGTGACACCGGTTATGCTGTACGGAGGCGTCGGAGAGGCAACACAAATCACATTTGACCTCAGGGAAAATTACAATATATTCTGTTCCATCGTGTCCTACCCGGTTGTGCCCAAAGGTGTTATTTTGTTGCGCCTGATTCCGACAGCTGTTCACACACTGGCTGATGTGGAATATACCATTAACGCCTTTGCTGAAGTAAAAGAAAAACTCGATCAGAAGAAATACAGCACCGATATGGCTGATATTTCATAGACCAACAGTTCTTATGGCAAAATCGCCGTCGGGCCGACGGCGATTTTGCCCTTTCCCGGGGAGCTTCACAAATCCCGAACCAATGTCAACTCACAGCCATGACTGAAAGTAACCTTTCATACCTTAATTTCTGGATCATTGCCTTCAATTCCACTGCTGCTTTTGTATTGGCTTATCTGTTTATCTTTTACATCAATCAATTGTCATTTCTCGTAACCGGAGGCATGTATAATTATCCGGTTTCGATCGATTATGCCACCTACTATTTCCACATCGAGCCGTATAAATGGACCCACGATTCGGTGATGTTGATTTTCAGTGCTGGTTATATTACCACCTTGTTTATTGGCTTGCTTGCCCTGTTGGGTTTTTTCTACCTGCTTTCAGATTCCACACCCATCAAGGTGTTTTTCTTCTGGCTCATTCTGCATGCTTCAACGTATTTCTTTGGTGGACTGATGCTTGGAAATTTACTGACTGAAGGAATCGGGCATGTATTCAACTGGATGTATCTGACTGATACGGTAAAAATGATCATTTCGCTGATTGGATTTTTTGGTTTGCTGTTGACCTCACTGGCCTCCTCCCGCCTGGCAGCATTGTCGGCCAATGCCTATTTTGTCAGAATAAATGAAAGGAACACACCATTTTTCATTACTGCCCAGGTCCTCTTGCCTTATATCATAGGATCAGTTTTGCTGATCGCTTATTTCCTGCCGAAAAACCAGTTTCATGAACGGTACAATTGGATTATTATGGGCATCATGATGCTCATTTTTTATTCCCGCTCAAAATACCTTCAAAGCCTGATGTTCGAAGAGGACTCAAACAGGCAGATCAGGCCAATGAAAGGCTTCATTGTTTTCAGTATAATTATCTATCTGTTTACCAGGGTTTTTCTGTACAAACCCATCCTTTTCGGATAAGCCTTACAGCACAATCAGTTTCCGCACCACTGTACTTCCAGGAAGTGAAACCCTGATCACATAGGAACCCCTTTGAAGGATGGAAACGGGAAGGGTAAAGTCCCTTTTCCCTGGTTTTTCATCGATATAAACAAGCTGTCCGGCGTTGTTAAATATCGCAATCGACAAAGGATCGACCTCAGCAGTTATGTGCAAAACCGATTGCCTGTCGACGGGGTTTGGGCCAATCACGACGTTTTCAGCGGTCTTTTCCAGTAATCCTACACCTGTGGTGCAACTTACAGTGGCACGCCATCCCGGCCTGCGTTCCGACTCGTCGGAATGAAACACAACGGTCAGTGCACCATCATCGTTTGTGGCCGTGATCTCGCCAGGCGAATTTGTGCCACACCACGTTCCAATAAGGCTTGCGCTGGTAGAAGTGCCATCATAAATTTTCATCCAGTCGTAGGCGCAACTGGGGTTGCTTTCGACATTGAATGCAGTGAAATTCAACCGAATGGATTTTCCACTTTCTTCGGGAAAGAAAATAGCCTGAAAATCCTCGTTATCAGCATAGTCGCCCAGATCGCCGCCTGAATCCATAAAGGTTCCGCTACAGGTGGTAAACTCGGCATTTTGCATCAGGTAATACTGACTAACCGTAATGTAGTTGGGCTTCACAGTTGTGCTGTGTTCGCCAACATTGTTGGTAATGGTGAGGGTGACATCAAAATTGCCCACCGTGGGGTACAATATTCCTGAAGGGTTTTGTTCCGTTGATGTTGAAGGTTCGGCACCTTCGAAAGTCCATTGCCATTGCACGATGTTGTTTCCGAACGACATATCGGTAAAATCAATTTTTTGACCTTTGGCAGGCCCGGTGTTCGTGGTTTCAAAGTTGGCAATGATGCTGCCTGGAACGAGTGCAACATTGCGGGTTGTTGATTGCCTGTCGACAGCGACAAGACCAGTGATGGTTTTTGGGTAATATCCGTCAGCCGAAAAAACAAGGTCGTAGGTTCCAGCTTTTATTGGCCTGTGGTAATTTCCGGCAGGCAAAGCTGAATAAACAAATGAGTTATCCAAATCATGGTCAACGACTTGCACCTTCGCCACAATTGGCAATCCCGTCACTGAGTCGGTTACAATGCCCCGGAAACCGAAAAGTGTTTGTTCCATGAAATTGAGCCATGAGCGATAGTTATAATTCCAATGAGCTGGAAGACTGGCAGGTGCTATGGTTTTGATAGCTGAGATTTCCATTGTTTCTTCGCGGCATTGCTGAAAATAATTCATATAATCCTGCCTGCCTCCATCGACTTCATACCAATCATAGCCATTGGTAACGCCATTATCAAGGTCAGTAAAGTATCCTGCAACTGCATGGGCATGGATGGTATCTGCAAATCCGCGCGAAACATAGTTCCACCATTCATCATCGGCATGCCGGCGCACCCATGTATCCCATGGGTAATTGGCCACCTCAGCGCCACCGTGAAAGTTTGCCGACATCACAAAATTCCGTTGTGTGGCAAAGTCCATGAAGGCTGTTGTTTCTGTCTGGTACTGCTCGCCATCAGGGTGTGGGCCATCCTGCGGGTCAGGATAGTTGCGGTTCATGTCAATACCATTGTGGTTGCCCCTGGTAGCACCCCAGACAGTGGAGTTACCGCCTGCATAAGTCCCGTCAGGATTGGCTAATGGGTTTATCCAGATATCAATGTTTTCGACAAGGTTTGTCACCATTGGATCGGAGCCGTAATTCGACAGAAGATAATCGATTAATCGCAAGCTGATGATGTAGCCAGTGAGCTCATCGCCATGAATGGAAGAGGTATATAAAAACCCTGGCTTTCCGCCTGCATCCGGATCGGGATTAATGTGGATGGCCAGTAACTGCCTGCCACTCGACAGGTTTACTATGGTGTGCAGGCTGCACAAATCCGGATAATTTGTTGCAAAGGCATTCATCTGAGCCACATAGGCCTCGTAGGTTGGGTAGAAATCCCAGTCATTGACACCCTTCATTTCATCAGGTCCTTTCATTAAGGGATACTCTCCGGTCATCGATGGTGTTGTCAGCAGCTGGATGTTTAATCCTGCTTCCCTGATTTTTTCATATTGTCGCTGATTGGCGTAAGCATAGACAATGCCATCTTCAAAGCGGTCAACATACATCATTTTATTAAGCCCGTGCAGTTGCTTGGTATCATCAATCTGAAGCGAAAAATATATTTCGGGCCGTGACTTGAAGACTTCGGCAGGGTTTTGATTTTGTTGGGCCTGCAATGTGAGAACACCAAACAGCACCATGATGAATAACACTTTTTTCATATACCTAGGCTTATTTTAATTGAGTGATTTGATCAACAGCTGCTTTGATTGAAGCTTCAATCGAATGGTTTACATTTACCAGCGGCAACCTAAGGGTATCGCCACACAAGCCCATATGATGCAGGGCGCATTTGATTCCGGCCGGACTTCCGTCAGCGAATAACAGGTTGATAAAGTCGAGCAGGCGGTAGTGCAAATCAAAGGCAGAGACACCCTGACCTGCAAGCTGATGCCTGACCAAATCGCCAAACTCCTTCGGAAAGGCATTGGCCACAACAGAAATCACCCCTTTCGCCCCTACTGCAAGCATGGGAAAAGTCAATGCGTCGTCGCCCGATATCACCTCAAATCCGGCAGGTTTGTTTTTGATGATCTGCATGATCTGCATCAGGTCGCCGCTTGCTTCCTTTACCGCAACAATATTTTTGTGAGCCGCAAGCCTGAGCACTGTTTCAGCCTTCATATTGGTGCTTGTCCGGCTGGGCACATTGTACAGGATCACCGGCACCGGGCTGGCATCAGCAACTGCTTCAAAATGTGCAACTAATCCGGCCTGTTGCGGCTTGTTATAATAGGGAACCACCGATAAAATGGCCGAAATACCTGTAAAATCCTGGTGCTTGATCTGTTGCAGCAATAAGTGCGTATTGTTTCCGCCCATTCCGAGTACTACCGGTACCCTGCCGGCGTTGGCACGAAGAATTTCCCTGACAACAGCTTCCCGCTCCTGCTCGTTCAATGTTGCCGCCTCCGATGTTGTTCCAAGGGCAACAAGGTACTCAAGACCATTTGAAACAATATGTTCAACCACATTGCCAAGGGCAATAAAATCAATTGACAAATCTTTTTTGAATGGGGTGATGAGGGCAACGCCCGTACCATGCCATGAATGCTGCATATTACTTTCCTTTTAGTGATCTGAGGTAATTCACAATTTCTTCAAATACTCTGACGTAATCATCCTGATTATCAGAACGAAGCCTGAGGTCGTACACCGGCTGCTGCACCGACTTTTCATCGATGCCGATCCGGAAGTTTGCGGGAATCAGGTGCACCAGGTAGTGACAAACAAGGCTTCCTGTAGCATCGATATTAATCAATACCGCTTGTGGCTGTGCAGGCAGAATGTTTGTGATTTCGGCTTTCAGCTTTCCCCAGAAACTGATGTCTTTCGGCTTAATCAGGATGGCCGGAATTTCTTCTGAAACCCATTGAATTTTTTTATGTTTCAGGTATACAACAAATTGAACATTTTTATTGATGACCATTGCCTGACGGGCAAATTTCAGGAAACGGTCCAAAGACTCCGAAGTCCCGAGACTGACAACAATGCACAATGATGCCGCTTCTTCGATGGTATTCAGCTCAGCTTGCCTTTTCTGCAGCTGGCCCTTTTTGATCAGCCAGGTTAAAATGTGTTTTTTCATGTGAGGTAAACGCCTTCGCAGATGGATTCGTTTATACGTTGCCAAAATTAGTTGAAAAATCGACGGGAAGTAAAATTCAGGCAATTTGTTTTATCGCGATTGCCGGATTATTGGGTGTATTGACCAGTATTTTTTCAGTTTCATTTCAAACCATTATCTTTGGCGATTATAAGCCATTCAAAGCCAAAGTCTCACCCTTGAAAATCACGATTCTAGGAAGCGGAACATCCCAGGGCGTACCTGTAATTGCTTGTCAATGTGAGGTCTGCCGTTCTACTGACCCGCGCGATCAGCGCCTGCGCTCTTCTGTTCTGATCGCGTCTGGAAAAACACAGGTTGTTATTGATGCCGGCCCCGATTTCCGCCAGCAAATGCTTCGCTCCGGCGTGCAACACCTCGATGCCATCCTGATCACCCATTGTCATAAAGACCATATTGCCGGACTCGATGATGTGCGATCCTTCAATTACCTGTTTCGCAAACCCATGGATATTTATGCGTCAGTAAGGGATCAGCAGGCCATCCGCCAGGAGTTTTCCTATGCTTTCACCGAAGACCCTTATCCCGGCGTCCCGGAGTTTAAACTGATCGACCTTGACAACAATCCGTTTGAAATTGGCAGTCTGAAAATTACCCCACTCGAGGTGATGCATATGCATATGCCGGTGTTTGGGTTTCGCATTGGCAACTTCAGTTATATTACCGATGCCAACGATATTCCAGAACAAACCATGAAACTTCTTGAAGGGACGGAAGTGCTGGTGATAAATGCCTTGCGGAAGAAAAAACACCTGTCGCATTTCAGCCTTGATGAAGCCCTTGAAATCATCAGGCTCCTTGCACCGCGCAAAGCCTGCCTCACCCATATCAGTCACCTGATGGGCAAACAAAGCGAGGTTGAAAACGAACTCCCGTCCAATGTGAGTTTAGCTTACGACGGACAAGTGATTGAAATCTGATTTCAGATATCCGTGTTGCAAACCAAGGCAAAATAATCCCCTTCGAGCTTTACATATCCCTGGTCATAAACGAAATAATACACCTTTCCTTCCTTGGTGGTGTAGGTATGTGTAAAGTACCTGAAGTTGAACCCGGCCTTGTCGAGCATCGATTTGCGCAGGCTGATTTTTCCGTTAGGGTTCAGCGACGATAAAATTGCCCTGTTCCGTCTGAGGATGTTGTTGATGTTGCGCATAAAATTGGTTTGCGCACCATGTTGGCTGTGGTGATAGTTGTTGCGACACGAGTCGGAACAAAACTTCTTATCAGACCTGCCAATCAATTTCTCACCACAGGATAGACAGACTTTTTCCATGCTATACTGTTTTATTTGCAGCCGAAAGATAAGGCGTTTTTCTAAAAAAACAAAACCGGACCTGCATTGTCTGCAAATCCGGTTTTGTGAGTTGATCTGTCGGGGCTATTTCACCACCAGCTTAACTGTTTTACGAGCACCATTGCTTTGGATTTCGACCACATATACACCTTTGTTCAACGTTGAAACGTCAACACCCGGGTGTCCATTTTCAACCCTTGTTTCAAGCACAAGCCGGCCTTTCATTTCGAAAATCCGAAGCACTGCAGGCTGAGTCGTATTTACCCAGAACTTTTCCGTTGCCGGATTCGGGTAAATGTTCAGGTTATTGTCAGCAAATGTATTGATGTCTTCGAACAGGGTAACGGTAAATCCTTCAACCAGCTGCAGGTCGTTCACCACAACATTCCATAAGCCCACTGGTGCATCAAGCGGGATATCGAACTGGGCCGAAAGCTGGTGATTGCCCATAACAACAACATTTTGTGCTTCGATGGTTGGTGGCAGGCTGCCATTAAATACGAGGCTGACAGCCGGGCTAGTCCCTTCCCAGAATGTGTTGCTTCCCATAATGGTAACCATGACTGACTCACCTTGTATTGCAACATCGGGGCTTATTGACACCAATGTCTGAACCACCTCAATCACTGTAAATGAAGCCGATAACACGAGGTCATCAACAAGCAGGTCGTAGGTTCCAACAGTGGCATTTGGTGCGAGTGCAAAGTCGGCCACCAATTGGGTGTTGTTGTTGACAGTCACTGCCGTAGAGGTAATGACATCAGCAGGATTACCGGTTTTGCGCAGGCGAACCAAAGGTGAAGTGCCGGTCCACATGGTGTTGGATCCGGTGACTGTCAGGCTGGGGTTCGTGCCCTGGTCGCCTTGTGCCGGATTTACCGAAACAAGTTCCTGGGTGAGTGCAAGAACAGAGAAGGACGATGCCAGTGTCAGGTTATCAACAAGTACATCCCACAATCCGGCACTAGCATTCGCAGGTATGGCAAAATCAGCGTGCAGTTGTGTATTTGAGTTCACCACCACATTGGATGCTGTTAATATTTCCGATGGTGTGTCGACGTTGCGCAAACGCACAACGGGATTGGTGCCATTCCAGTTGGTGTTTTCACCACTGATGGCCAGTGTCGGACTGCTGCCCTGATCGGCAAAATCGGGGTTAACAGCAATAAGTGCGGGCACTGCTGCATTGACTGTAAAGGCCGAAGGGAGCACGAGGTCGTCGACAAGCACATCCCATAAGCCGGTGCTCGCTGAAATTGAAATGGTGAAATTGGCATGCAGCACGGTGTTGCTGTTCACCGTAACTGAGCTTGCCGTGATAATCTGTGCAGGAACTGCCACATTGCGCAGGCGCACACTGGGTGTGGTTCCTACCCATGAGGTGTTTTGCCCGGTGATGGTCAACACAGGACTGCTTCCCTGAACGGCTGATGTTGGCGAAACACTCACCAGGGCTGGTGGCGATGCCGCGTTCACAAACAGGTTCGAAGTGTAAATAACATCGCCAGAGGTGTTTCCGTTTCCATTTGCCGCGTTGAATGCTGCATAGAAACGAATCTGTCCTACATTGGAAGCGGGAGCAGTCCAGTTCATTGTCCAGGTGTTTGTGTTACCTGAGGGCACGTTTCCGGCAGCGGTATGCGTCACGGCATGGTTGCTGTTGGTGAGTTGGGTGCGAGCCGCATCAGTGATGGCAAATGTTCCTGTTTTTACACCAGCGCTGGTTTCGGCAGTGAGTTCAAACCCGAACTTCACCACGCCCGAATGCGTACCAGTAGCGGTGATCTGATAAGTTTGTCCGGGCGTGTAGCCCGAACCGGGGATATTGGATGTGATCCACCCTGTTTGGGCGGTTGGCGTACCCGAATGGCACTGGGTGCAATTGGCATTGCCATCGCCTGGACTGCCAGATTTACCACCAGGGCTGCCGGTACTGTATGCAAACAGCACAAGCACTGCCGGAATAAAAAACGCTGGTAGTATGCGGTAAACAATTTTCATAACGAATTGATTTGTATGGATAAATAATCTTATTTAGAACGGGTCTAAATTACAGTAATTTTTTACACACAACCAAATACGGCACAAATATTTTTTTTTTTGCCGCAAATGAAGAAAACCCGGAAAGAATATCAATTGACTGGTTATCTGCTACATACGCTCAGGCACATGCATGCCCAGCAAGGAAGAAGCAGACCGGATTACCTGTGCTGTAAATCCGCTCAGGCCGATCCTGAAGGCCCTGATTTGCTCATCTGCTTCTTTTAGTATAGGAATCTCCTGGTAAAATTTATTGAATTCCTTGGCCAGGTCGTACACATAATTGGCAACAAGCGCCGGACTTCTGTTGGTTGCAGCCTGTGCAACGATTCCGGGATAAGCATACAAAAGCCTGACAAGGTTCTTTTCTTTCTCAGCCAGGTCAGATGGCAATCCGAATCCATCCCGACTATGTCCTGCATCAGCCGCTTTTCGGGTGATGGATTTGATCCTGGCATAGGTGTACTGAATAAACGGACCGGTGTTTCCATTGAAATCGATGGATTCTTCCGGATTGAACACCATGGTCTTGCGGGGGTCAACCTTGAGGATGAAATACTTTAAAGCGCCCAGTCCGATTTTCTCAAACAAGGCATCTGCCTCGGCCACTGAAAACCCTTCAATTTTTCCTAACTCAGTGGTACGCTCACGGGCAGTCTGTACCATTTCCTCCATCAGCTCATCGGCATCTACCACGGTTCCCTCACGCGATTTCATACGCCCGTGCGGCAGTTCAACCATGCCATACGATAAGTGCTCAATCGCATCAAACCATGGCCTGCCCAGTTTTTTTAAAACGAGCTTCAATACATCGAAATGGTAATTTTGCTCATTACCAACGACATAGATTAGCTTCTCAGGATCAAAATCTGACACCCTCAACTGGGCTGTTCCCAGGTCCTGGGTCATATAAACCGAAGTTCCATCTGCGCGGAGCAGGAGTTTCTCATCGAGTCCGTCGTCGGTTAAGTCGCACCAGACTGATCCATCGGCTTTTTTAAACAAAACACCTTTTTCAAGGCCTTCAGCAACAAGCGCTTTACCCAGGAGGTAGGTCTCAGACTCGTAGTATATTTTATCGAAATCGATGCCCATGCGCTTGTAGGTAACATCAAATCCCTGATACACCCAGCCATTCATTGTTTCCCATAAGGACCTGATGGTGGCATCGCCTTCTTCCCATTTCAGCAACATCTCCTGGGCTTCGGTCATCAGGGCAGCCTGTCGTTCAGCCTGTTCCTTTTCAAGTCCGGCAGTCACAAGGGTTTCCACTTCTGCTTTTAGCGCCTTGTCGAAACGAACATACATGTCTCCAACAAGTTTATCGCCTTTCATCTGCAGGTCTTCGGGCAATTTTCCCTCACCGAATTTCTGCCAGGCAAGCATCGATTTGCAGATGTGAATTCCACGGTCATTGACCAGGTTCACCTTTATCACTTGTTTACCGCTGGCCTTTAATATTTCGGATACACTCCAGCCCAGCAGGTTGTTTCTTACATGACCCAGGTGCAGCGGTTTGTTGGTGTTTGGCGATGAAAACTCAACCACAACAGCAGCCCCGTCATCTGTTGGCTGCCAGCCATATTGCCCGTTTGTTGAGGCTTCAGCAAAAAACGAAAGCCAGAACGAATCGGCCACCACCAGGTTCAGGAATCCCTTAACAACATTAAATGCAGCAATGATGGAGGTGCTGGCCATCATGTGTTCCCCCAGGCGTGTGGCCGTCTCCTCCGGACCTTTCCCACTCAGTTTCAACAGCGGAAACACATTGACCGTAAGATCTCCCGGAAATTCGGGCCGGGTCTTCTGAAACTGAATCAGTGAGGGCTCAGGTTTATGTGAAAACAACTGTTCAAAGGCATCCAGAAAAGTATCGCGCAGGGTCAGTTCAAGGCTCATCATATTCAATTTAGGGCGCAAAAATACGAAAATTGAAGCGGATTTTTCGCTCAGCGCCATTGGGGGATGATTGGCTTAACCCATTCCACTTTCAAAGTAGTGTGTTTTAAAAAAACCTCACACTGTTTCTGCATGCGCCGGAATTACCGCAACTTACTGTACCAACTTCCTGAAACGTCATCTTTGTTTATTGTATTGTTATTTTATTAACAATATATCTATCTGATTGTATGTTACTTAAGATTTTATCGAGAAAATATTTTGCCCATGGCTTATTGTATGTCGGTTAGATATCCTACCTTTGGCACATAAACGATAGAGCTTTATTTTTTAACAAAGTATCTTATATGAAAAAGAATGTAATTATCATTGGTGCAGCTGGAAGGGACTTCCACAACTTCAACACCTATTATCGCGGCAATGCCGCTTACAATGTAGTGGCTTTTACCGCTGCTCAGATTCCTGACATTGATGGCCGTAAATATCCCGCTGCGCTTGCCGGTGACCTGTACCCATCAGGTATTCCGATTTATGCAGAAAAGGACCTTCCGGCCCTTATTGCAGAACACAATGTTGATGACTGTGTATTTTCTTACAGTGATGTGCCTTATCAGCGCGTAATGGCCATGAGTGCCGTGGTTAACGCTGCCGGAGCCAATTTTATCCTCCTGGGGCCCAAAGACACCATGATCAGGAGCACAAAACCTGTGATCGCCGTTGGTGCCGTGCGTACCGGTTGTGGCAAAAGCCAGACTTCACGCAAGGTGATTGAATACCTGATGGAAAAAGGACTGAAGGTTGTTGCTGTTCGTCACCCCATGCCTTATGGCGATCTGGTAGCCCAGAAAGTACAGCGTTTTGCAAAGGTTGAAGACCTGGCCAAACACAAATGTACTGTTGAAGAAATGGAAGAATATGAACCACATGTTGTGCGCGGAAACGTGATTTATGCCGGCGTTGACTACGAAGCCATTCTTCGTGCTGCCGAACAGGATCCGGATGGTTGCGACGTGGTGTTGTGGGATGGTGGAAACAACGACTTCCCCTTCTACAAACCAGATCTTTGCATCACCGTGGTTGACCCACACCGCCCTGGCCATGAGCTGAGCTATTATCCCGGCGAAGTTACCCTGCGCCTGGCCGATGTTGTTGTGATCAACAAAATGGACAGCGCCGGACCTGAAGCCATTCAGACCGTTCGTGAAAACATTGCCAAGGTGAACCCAAAAGCCATGGTCATCGATGGCGCTTCGCCAATCAAAGTTGATGATTACAAGATCATTAAAGGAAAATGCGTATTGGTTGTCGAAGACGGCCCAACCCTCACCCATGGTGAAATGAAAATCGGTGCAGGCACCGTTGCCGCCCAGAAGTTCGGTTGTGCTGAAATGATTGACCCACGCCCATTCCTCGTTGGCAAACTGGCCGAAACATTTGAAATTTATCCGAATATCGGCACCTTGCTTCCAGCCATGGGTTATGGCGAACAACAGCTGAAGGACCTCGAAGCCACCATCAACAATACCGATTGTGACTCTGTTGTCATTGGGACTCCCATCGACCTGAACCGCATCATCAACATCAAAAAACCCAACACCCGCGTGTATTATGACCTGCAGGAAATTGGATTCCCTAACCTTGATGAAGTGTTGACAGAATTCGTTGAGAAACACAAGTTGTAAGCAACTCGTTTTATTGGAATTTAAAAAGGCGACCTTGCAGGTTGCCTTTTTTATTAAATTTCAAGGTGTCTAAATCAATCAATCGGGGAATTCATTAACCAGGTGAGTGGATCACCATCCGTATGAAAGTTTCCATGGCGGTAAAGATTTTAATAAACCCACTGATCTGTAAAATAATCACTGGACAATTACCCAAGCAGTACAGCGTAAAGCCTGTTTTTGATATTATTCATGCTTAACAACTACCTTCGAAACAAAAATTCCGTCAGATGTATGAATTCTTAAATTATAGACACCTGAACTTAACCCCGCAACACTAAGAACAGCAGCCTTCAAACCGCTAAAAACCTGCTTTTTTATTGTCATACCAAGGAGGTCTGACACCTCTATATACTCAATTTCATCATTACTTGTGATATTTATGGCATCACGGGCAGGGTTTGGGAAAACGCTGAAATGATTGGTGTTTTCGAACACATTAACAAGATACAAAGCACACACATAATCAGCCCAAAATTCTTCCTGAAGTGCAGGCTCTGACTCACAAAAGTCAAACCCATTGTCCCAAACGGAAGTCACTTTGTAACAAAATGATGATGTTGTCCATGGAACACCTTCCAGGTCATCAAGAAATACGTACTCGTACTGATAGGGCATGTGCACTAGTGTGGAGAGATATTCATACGGATTATATTCAAGACTACGATAAATATTATACCTGAATTCTGAAGGTGGCTGCACATAACCATAATCATCCATGAAAAGCTGAATATTCCAATTGTAGCTTAATGTAGGCGCAATCTCAGAAAGTGCATCCCAGGTAACGCCGCCATCCAGGCTGATCAGGTCACCAAAGCCGGTTAATGCGGGACCATAATCAGTACCGGCCGGAAACTTTCCGGGCGGCTGCCCAATGACTTCATAACCTGCCCATAGTTCGTGTTGCAAATCAACAGTTATCGGGGTCTCTAACACCACTTCACACCATTGACCGGGGACCGGGTCCGGCATCAGCTGGCTCAGCAAGAGGGTATCAGAACCGTCAGACTTCCATATCTTTACGATAATAGAGGTAAAACCGTCATCCTGAAGAAAAAATTTGATTTTTGTAATGCTACAATTGCTGTAATATGCTAAACTCTCAGCATCCCAGCGGGCAGCAACACTAAAACTACCACCATTGGTTAATCCGATACCAGAAAAATTATCGTCATCGCCATAAAACATCCATTCAGCAACAGGTAGCAAAGAAGAAGGGGTATTGAATCCCAAAGACATTCCTTGAGCAAAATGTTGAAGGGTAACCTTTTCAGGACGGTCACAATTTCGGTAAATATGGATGTTATCGAAAAACCAGCCTACGATATTGCCCGAATACTGACCTTCAGCCCTGAAACGAATAGCAAACTCCAGGCCCATAGTAAATTCAGTTATATTATATTTCAGCACCTGCCAATCGAAGCTTCCCTGGTTGGTAAACTCCTGTAAAACCACCCAATTGTCACCATCAGAAACCTCAATAAAAAGATGCTCCGTGCTTGTTTCGAAGCGGTCGGTTAGTTTGATGTCGAGCTCGAACATAATATTCCCCAATTCGATAGCTGTAGCTGAAAGCATTGGGCTGGTTAATGTAGCGCTTCCGTTGTATATAACTGGATTCCAATTAAACACAGCACATGGGTAATCGTTTCCATCCTGCCAGGTCACTTGCCAGTTAGCAGTGACAGGAGTCCATCCGTTCTGCTCAAATCCTCCCGAGGAGAAGTCTTCATAAAACGGAAGCTCTACACTTAAAGCATTTGTTTTGGAACTGATTGCTGAAAAAACAAAAGACAGCAGTAACCATTTAATGTTACCAACCAGGCGAACAAAGGAGGTGTTGTTTTTCATGGCTATAAAATGATTTGATTACTCATCAGTTTTGATAGTGGCATCAACCAAAAAAGTTAACCAACAATATCCAATCAGGATAGCACAAATGAATCTATCGGCTGTTTATATATGACAATTATGTGAGGATCAACCCCCATCGTGTTGAAAACTTCGGCTATTTTATACACTTATAACGTATGCAGGAAAGGTCGTAAAAGCTTGCCTAAATCAATTATTTAAAAAATACAGACCAATTCTCGGATTATGTCTAATCCTCTCTATTGAAGCATATTAGCCACAAACAACTCGCTTAAAATCTCAACTATCTCATAACTTGTGAATAACTTGATGGCCGCTTCACACCAGCTAAAGTTATCTTTGTACCAAACAACAAACCCATGTCATTTTTCTCTATGGATAACCGTGCCTTCTCGGGCCAGCCCTTACATATATTTTTCACTCCGCTGACGGCAATAGCCGTCTTTTTTTTATCCGTTAATCTATGAAATACAACCAATACCGCAAAGCCAGCTTAGTGCTCGAAGACGGACAGTTCTTCGAAGGGTTTTCATTCGGACACGAACAAGCCGTCAGTGGCGAAATCGTGTTTAACACCGCCATGACGGGTTATCCCGAAAGCCTCACAGACCCCTCCTATTGCGGGCAGATCATCGTGCTTACCTATCCTTCAATCGGCAACTACGGCGTGCCGGGAAAAACGATTGAGCATCAGATGCTCAGGTTCTTTGAGTCGGACCGGATTCATGCAAAGGCACTGATCATCGCCGACTATTCGGCCAAATTCAACCACTGGAATGCCGAAAAAAGTCTGGGCGAGTGGCTCAGGGAAGAACAGGTGCCCGGGCTGTTTGGCATCGATACGCGCATGTTGACAAAAATCATCCGCGAAAAAGGAACCATGCTGGCAAAGATTGTATTCAGCGAAGATATCCCTTTTGAAAACCCCGACGACCATCACCTCGTTGACCAGGTCAGTCTCCATGAAAGGATCGTTTATGGCCATGGCAAACACCGGATCCTGTTGATTGACTGCGGCGTTAAAAGCAACATCATCAGGTATTTACTTGGATTCGACACCACCATCATCAGGGTTCCCTGGAATTACGATTATTCACATGAAAGTTTCGACGGGCTGTTTATCTCAAACGGACCGGGCGACCCTGTTGCCTGCCAGGCAACCGTTGCAAACCTCAAAAAGTCGTTGCAGCAAAAACACCCGATTTTCGGCATCTGCCTCGGCCATCAATTGCTGGCACTGGCTGCAGGCGCTGAGACCTATAAGCTGAAGTTCGGACACCGCAGTCATAACCAACCAGTTATCCGTCAGGGCAGCACTTCAGCTTACCTGACTTCACAAAACCATGGATATGCTGTTAAAAGCGATAGTATCCCTGTGGGATGGGAACCCTATTTTACAAACCTGAACGACAACAGCAACGAAGGCCTTATCCATACCGAAAAGCCCTGGTTCAGCACCCAGTTTCATCCGGAGGCTTCCAGCGGACCTACCGACACGGCCTTTCTTTTCGACAAGTTCATTAATTCGATTGAAACATGCAAAAAATAAACAAGGTACTCGTACTGGGCTCCGGCGCACTGAAAATTGGTGAGGCCGGCGAATTCGATTACAGTGGTTCTCAGGCGCTCAAGGCCCTGAAGGAGGAGCAGATTCATACTGTGCTGGTAAACCCGAACATCGCAACTGTGCAAACATCGGAAGGCGTTGCCGACACCATTTATTTCCTGCCTGTGACTCCCTTTTTCGTGGAAAAGATCATCGAAAAAGAAAAACCACAGGGTGTCTTGCTTGCCTTCGGCGGACAAACAGCCCTCAATTGCGGCATCGCCCTGCACCGGAGCGGCATCTTCGAAAAGCATGGTGTTAATGTGCTGGGCACTCCTGTTGAAGCAATCATCGAAACGGAAGACCGGGAGCGCTTTGCGCGCCTGCTCGATGGCATCAAGGTGAAAACGCCCAAATCGGTTGCCGTTACAAGCATCAGCGATGCCATTGCTGCAACAAACACCATTGGTTTTCCGGTTATTGTCAGGGCTGCCTTCACCCTGGGCGGACAAGGAAGCGGTTTTTGCAACAACATCACTGAGTTAACTGCCCTGGCAGAAAAAGCCTTCGCCTATTCGGGTCAGATCCTCATCGAAGAGTCGCTGCGCGGATGGAAAGAGGTTGAATATGAGGTTGTCCGCGACAGATTCGACAACTGCATCACCGTTTGCAATATGGAGAACTTTGATCCATTGGGCATTCACACCGGCGAGAGCATCGTTGTGGCGCCATCGCAAACACTCACCAACAGCGAATACCATAAGCTGCGGAAGTTGTCCATTCAAATCGTGAAGCGTGTTGGTATTGTTGGCGAGTGCAACGTGCAATACGCCCTCGATCCGAACTCTGAGGACTACCGCGTGATCGAGGTCAATGCGCGCCTGTCGCGCTCAAGCGCCCTGGCTTCAAAAGCCACCGGCTACCCATTGGCATTCGTTGCTGCCAAACTTGGGCTGGGCTATGGACTGCATGAGCTTAAAAACAGCATCACCAAATCGACAAGTGCATTTTTTGAGCCGGCTCTCGACTACCTCGTGTGCAAGATTCCGCGTTGGGACCTGAATAAATTTCACGGCGTTTCGAAAGAAATCGGTTCGAGTATGAAAAGTGTGGGTGAAGTGATGGCCATCGGACGTTCGTTCGAAGAAGCCATCCAAAAAGGATTGCGCATGATCGGGCTGGGCATGCACGGCTTTGCCGCCAACAAGGAGCTGAAAATAAAAGACCTGTCAGCAAGCCTTTCAAACCCGACAGATACGCGGATTTTCGCCATTGCAGAAGCATTTAAACAAGGCATGGGCGTTGAAGAAGTGTTTCAGCTCACTAAAATTGACCGCTGGTTTCTTGAAAAACTCCTGAATATTTCGGAGATGGAAAACGCCATCGAAACCTATGACGAACTACCACAGTTACCCGATGCCATTTTGTTGGAAGCCAAGCGCATGGGGTTCAGTGATTTTCAAATAGCCCGTTTGGTCTTTAAGCATGAAAACATGGGCCATACCGACGACGAAATCCTGCAGGTGAGGGCCTACAGGAAAGCAAAAAACATCCTCCCCTGGGTGAAACAGATCGACACCCTGGCAGCCGAACACCCTGCCCTTACCAATTACCTCTATCTTACCTATCATGGAAACGAACATGATATTACCTGGCCGCATGACAAGCGCTCAGTTGTGGTACTCGGGTCGGGCGCATACCGCATAGGAAGCAGTGTTGAGTTTGACTGGTCGGGTGTGAATGCCCTGCAGACAATCAAAAAATGCGGCTATCGGTCAGTCATGATCAACTATAACCCCGAAACAGTGAGCACCGATTATGATGTGTGCGACAGGCTATATTTCGATGAGCTCAGTTTTGAGCGCACCCTTGATATTGCTGAACTGGAAGACCCTTACGGTATCGTTGTTTCCACCGGAGGCCAGATTCCAAACAACCTGGCCATGCGGCTGTATGCCCGGAACTTCAATATCCTGGGCACCTCTCCCCTGTCGATCGACAGGGCCGAAAACAGGCATAAGTTTTCTGAGATGCTCGACAAAATCGGTGTCGATCAGCCTGAGTGGAAAGAATTGTCTAGCATTGAAGACATTTTTACCTTCACCGAAAAGGTTGGATTTCCGGTTCTGGTAAGGCCTTCCTATGTGCTTTCGGGAGCCGCCATGAACATTGTGTCAAACAAAGGCGAGTTGCAGCATTTTCTCGAAATGGCCACCCTTGTTTCAAAACAATATCCGGTAGTGGTTTCCAGGTTTCTGACCGATGCCAAGGAAATTGAGATGGACGCTGTGGCAGATAAAGGCAAGATCATCGTGTACGCCATCTCGGAACACATTGAATTTGCCGGGGTGCATTCGGGCGACGCGACCATTATGTTTCCGCCACAAAAGGTATATGTGGAAACCATCAGGCGCATCAAGCGCATCAGCCGCGAAATTGCCGAGGAGCTGCAGATTAGCGGGCCATTCAACATCCAGTATCTTGCACGCGACAACGACATCAAGGTCATCGAATGCAATCTGCGGGCATCAAGAAGCCTGCCTTTTGTTTCGAAGGTGTTGAAAACCAATTTTATCGATTATGCCACGCGCATTTTACTTGGCGAAAAGGTCGAAAAGCCCAACAAATCCCTGTTCGACATTGACCACATTGGTGTGAAAGCCCCGCAGTTTTCGTTTTCGCGCCTGAGCATGGCCGATCCGGTTCTGGGTGTTGATATGGCGTCAACAGGCGAAGTGGGCTGTATCGGTGACGATTATTACGAGGCGATTCTGAAGGCCATGCTTTCGGTCGGCTACACTTTCCCATCCAAAGGTGTGCTGATTTCGTCAGGTCCGATGCGCTCCAAAGCAGAACTTATCGGGAGCGCCCGACTATTGACCGAAAAAGGCCTTCCCATTTATGCCACCAGGGGTACGCACGATTTTTTCCAGAAAAACAACATCCCATCTACCATGGTTAACTGGCCTGATGTAGCGCTGAGCCCGAATTCAATCACGCTGTTGCGAAACAAGCAGGTCGACCTGGTCATCAACATACCAAAAAACATGAGTAGCGAAGAGTTGCAAAACGATTATACCATTCGGCGCAGTGCCATCGACTTTAACATCCCACTGATAACCAATGCCCGACTGGCAAGCGCCTTTATTTTTGCCTTATCGAAGTACAAACCCGACGACCTGAAAATTAAAAGCTGGGGGGAATACTAAGTTGAATTATCCCAAATTACGCTCATTGATTGACCAATAGCCTAAAAGTTTGCAATTCAGTTCACAAGGGCAATCCCTAGGCAATAGTAAGTCGTGACTATCTACTACATTGATAGGAAAGGCGCTATCAGTAAATCATCAACTTACGGCCTGTTTGCCCTGTCTAAATTGCCCCTTCTGTCTCACTATTTTGAACGATTCTAAATTTCAAAAAAAATGGGGGGGGGGGGAGGGGGAAATACAATTTTTT
>JAHIUX010000059.1 GCA_018816765.1 Bacteroidota bacterium | reverse complement strand
ATATTTAACAAAACCGTTGAAGCCGATATTCAAAAAGGATAGGCTGAACTAAAAGAGTTAGTGTAATGACGTTTATAGAAATGTCAAAGAATCCGAAGGATTCATATGTTTATAGAATAAGGCAAGGTAGGTGTGTTACGACCCCTTCGGGGTCGCACCTTTTGACCGTCATGTTTTTCTATAAACATCAAATCCCTTCGGGATATTTAACAAAACCATTGAAGCCGATATTCAAAAAGGATAGGCTGAATTAAAAGAGTAAAAACCGTAATCGTATGTCAGAAACCCAAAATTGAAAATTGTTCGTGAATCTCTCCGCTTATTTGCCCACGCTAAAAAAACAAAATAAATTTGTGCTTCGTGGATAGGTTGGTGCAGCTTGACAATGACAAGAAAATAAAGCTAAATAAATGACAAACAGACGGATATGAATGAACACCAGTTGCCAACACGCGGTATAGTTAATTGCCGGTGCAGTGCGTATTCGAGCGGCACAGCTCGTATCAAAAGTAGTTGTAACTTGACAGGAAAGTGCTTCGAAATGCCCAACGCTTCATACGCAAACCGTTCAATGAATAAACAGTAAATGTGATACAAAATGAAAAGATTTTTTTTAATCAGTTTGCTTCTGACCCTTTTTATGGGGTACAGCCTGGCACAATGCGATGAGAGTGAAGTTGAGGTGAGGGTCGAAATACTGACAGATAATTGGGGTTATGAAACCTCCTGGACCCTGTCCGATCTGATGGGTGCTGTGGTTATGCAAGGTGGCCAGGATGGGGTTTACGAAAACAATACGAGTTACTCCGACAGCATCTGTGTTCCTTCTGATGCGTGTTTGTTTTTCGAGATTTATGATACATACGGAGATGGCATTTATGCCCCTGCCGGGTGTGAGCTTTACCTGGATGAAGTGCTTGTTTATAGCGGCGCCAACGACATTGGATCTTACGCCATGACGGTGGTGAATTGCCTGGATTCATGCAGTATGATTCTTAATGCGCTGAATGATCTTCAGGCACACATCAATGGAACAATCACGCTTGATGCCGAAGAGCTCACACTGATCAGAAATGTTTTCACTTTATTCCCGGAATGCCTGGCCGGCAGTGAGCCTAGCATATTGCTGTCAAAAAGTGTGGTTGAGGATTATGATAATGAAATCGGGGCACTTTTCACGACTCCCGGCACCGAAAACGGCTTTGCCAAGGACCCGGAATCTGCTCCGGGCATGGAACTGGAACGGGCCATGATTGCACTACAGCAGGGAATATTCGATCAAATATTCACCCCGGAAGTTTACGCAGATTATCCGCAACACCTCAATGGCTGGAAGTATAATTCGTGCTACGTTTTTCCAGGATATGTCGACCCGCCGGCAGATTCATCCGAAAGTAATTCGGTACCCATACTTGCAAATTTTGAAGACCCGGATGGGATGAACCCCTACTTCGATATTAATGGAGATGGAACCAGTCATGCCCTTCGTCCAACCGGACTGTATTTATCTCCAGGAAGTGTTGCCACCGTCACTGTGCCGGATAGTTTGGTTGGCCATGACTATTATATCAGGGTAGGTTCTCATGAATGGGATTTGACCGACAGAACGTATTTCAGGCGATTAGACAGGATATCGCGGAAATTTCCCATCAATGCATCTACAATAGAGGTTTTCAACCCGTTTGGCGGAGCGATTTCGGTTTTAGTTCCCTACGGCGCCGATGATGGTATTGTCGGGATCAGTGTGAACAACGGAGTCGAAGCCCCCTTCTTTTCGCTGAAATCATTTTATGAAACACCTGACTTTAATGCTGAACTCGACAAGCCCGGCCCCTGGGCTGTTTTTGAGACAGAAAATGTGATGTTTACCATACCCAGCCATTCTATTGTACCCGGTCAGTATGATCTCATGCAAGCCATGCTCGACTGGGAGACGGCTGTAAGGGGTGTCAATTCTATTTTGGCCAGACAGATCATTCCCGACAAGCACAATATGTATATGATTGCTGATATAGATATCAGATTTGGCGCTTATTCAATCGGTTATCCGATGTCGAACACACCGCTGAACTATACCAATGTACCTGGCCCGGCTTATTTTATTAACGGTCCGGGACCTGATGATGAGACAAATTTTCATGAAACAGGGCATGCATTGGCGATATCTAAATTTCCGGGGGAGGAGGAGGCTTTGGTCAATGTGCCTTACATCATGGCAATGAATTATGGCCTCGGTGCCGACCTGAATGAAGCGGTGAAATACAGCTTCGTTCCGAATACATTTGACATCGACAAAACCGCCACCCACAGAATGGTCTCTAATTCATTTGGCTCGGTGAGGGATATTTCAAATTCTACAACCAACGAAGTACGATACCAGCACAGAGGGTACGGACACTATTTTGAGATCGCCAGTATGTTTGGGTGGTGCCCACTCAGAAATTTCTGGAAACAGGAACTCATTGACTTTGAGAATGGGATCAACCATGGCACCAATGACCAGGAGATTGACAGCAGGATAATCAGGATGTCGGTTGCCGCACAGGCAGATCTGCGTCCTTTGTTCCATGTTTTTGGAATTCTTACACAAGATTCACTTGCGGTACAAGACACCCTGGCCCAGCTCGGCGTGTTGCCTTCGCTCACGGTCTACAACCGACTGCAAGACTATGTCAACCTGATTCCTGAGGACAATGCAGCATTCGTTAATTACGCCCTGGCTGTATATCCGGATCTCTACACTGAGGGACCAACAGCCGATCCTGATTACGGGGTAGGATGGCATTACCTGAAATCGTTGACTTACGATGCTGCCGAAGCCCAGGAACGGGCCGATATCCTGCAATCCATCACAGACCGCTATTATCCGGATGGTGAACCCACCGGCAATGGAAATGCGGATGTTTGTTGCCTGCTTGACACCATGATCATCGACATGGTTGATGAAGAGGTTATCGTGACGGGCGGCGTTGAACCTTACACTATTTCAATTGATACTGCCGGGTTTGTTCTAACTGTAACAGTAGTAGATTTTGATGGATGTTCATCCACTGCGCAATTCCCGTTAAGCAGGTTGACTGAAGAAGAACCAGAGGGAATAAAAATATACCCCAATCCTGCTTCGACAGAGATCTATATTGATTTGACAGGAAATAATAAGCTGATAGAGCGCTTGCAAATAGTTTCGATTTATGGTCAGGTACTAAATCAATCCCGAAAAGCTGATCGCATCAATGTATCTGCCCTTAGTGAAGGGGTGTATATACTGCAAATCGAATTGCCTGGAGGTGTGCACATAAGCAGAAGGGTTTTGATTTTGAGGTAAAGAAGACCAAAAACATATAACATGATCATAGCATAGAACAGCGGCTTGGTGTAATGGCGGGTTCAGTGGTATATTGAGCAACGGTAATTCCAATAATCATTACTGCTTGGTTGACACTGACCGGCTACTAAATCCGCTCCGCAACACACCAGCCGTAGTCCGTAAAACAACAACAACTAAAACATAAATAAATGGAATGGCAATATAAGATTGTGTATATAAACGCAAAAAAAAATACTGGTACAGGATTACCAGATGAGATTAATATTGAGTTTAATAGGTATGGATCCGATGGTTGGGAACTTGTAAAAGTTGAACCCAAATTAGATGGTGGATTCATGGCTTTTGGATTCGGATGGATTCATCAAACAGTTGGATATGTAGCATTCTTTAAAAGACCAAAGAAATAAAAGCCAACACGTAACAAAGTAAATATTTCGGAGCGGGCTTAGTGCGGTTAGCAACTGCGGTTCCCGCATCGCAGTTCATGTCCTCGCGGACAGGAATGTGCTCCGAAACCCGCTCCGCAACATGCACTAACCGTAGTGAGTAAAAAAACAACTTATGTTAAACCAGGGTATGTGCTATTTTAGCAGGGTAATGATGAAAATATGGTCAGAATCAGGTGGTTTTTGGACGGACTGACGTGATAGCCAATGGTAAAACTGCCGAGCAGCATCATGAAAACTTTGAAAAATCAATCCAACAAATAGAAAAACAGGTGTCGAAAAATCGAAAAAATAATTGCCTAACGAACCCACAAATCATTAAAACTTGTAAATTGCGCAAGTTTTAATGATTTAAGTTATGGATTTGCACAATGAAAAATTACACAAATCGCAAAGAATACATAGGTAAACTATTGGCATACAAAGATAAAGACCTTATAAAAGTGGTAAGCGGCTTACGAAGAAGCGGCAAAAGCACCTTGTTAGAACTTTATCGTCAAAAGCTCTTGCAGATGGGAGTGCAAGCAGAGCAGATTGTATTTTTAAACTTTGAAGATTTTGAATTACGCAAATTTCTTAACGACTTAGATGCTTTGTACGCACATATCATTGGGGCTTTAGATTTATCAAAGCCCTGCTATGTTTTTTTGGATGAAGTGCAAAATGTAAATGAGTTTGAACGTTTGGTAGACGGTTTGTTTGTAAAACCTAATATAGATGTTTACATCACAGGCTCAAACGCTTTTTTGCTATCAGGCGAATTAGCAACGCTGTTAAGTGGTCGCTACATCGAAATTTCTATTTTGCCTTTTTCATTCAAAGAATACTTATTAGCTCGTAAAATTGATACAACGAATAGATATCTCAATTATGAAGCATTGTTTTTTGATTATGTAAACGAAACCTCATTGCCTAAAGGTGTTGATTTACGAGAAGAGGGTTTCGATAAGATATATGAGTATTTAGAAGCCATTTACGCCACTATTATTGAAAAAGACATCACCCAACGCTACCAAATCAACGATAATAGAGCATTTGGAAACATAACAAAATTTGTAGCTTCCAATATTGGAAATCCTCTTTCTCCTAGCAATATTGCAAAAACATTAAAACAAGACGGACAACACACACACAATACCACCGTTGAAAGATATTTAGAATATTTAGTAGGAAGTTTTATATTTTATAAAGTAAACCGTTTCGATTTAAAAGGTAAAAAACAGTTAGCAACTCAAGAAAAATACTATGTAGTTGATGTAGGGTTGCTCAATATCTTGGCAGGCAAAGAACGCACTACTGACAGAGGACATATATTGGAAAATATAGTATATCTTGAATTGCTGCGAAGAGGTAATAAAATTTGGACAGGTACAACACGAAACAATGAAGTTGACTTTGTGTGTAAAACTACCACCGGCGACATAGAATACTATCAGGTTGCTTGGCAAATGACTAGTGAAAACACCGTAGAAAGAGAGTTTGGCGCATTGGAAAAAATCAACGATAATTACCCCAAATTTTTACTTACGACCGACTCATTCACACAAAATAGAAGCGGCATAAGACATTTAAACGTCTTTAACTGGCTACTTGACTCGAATGAAAAGCATGGATAACCACAGGCTATAACAGCACCTAAATGTAATCTGCGCCAAGTTTCATGTCGCGGAAGGCGCAGACTCCAATTAGCTGCAAACCGCCGCCAGACTGTCTAAAAACCCATTTATCTGTACAGAAAGAAACAATACGATTTTCGGTAATCATTGCAAAAATAATCCGTAAACAACGCATTCAATGAAATACCAGCAAGGACACAACAGGAGCAGCTGCACATCTTTCCGGTGAGTATGGAATCTGCCATCGGTGCCGGTAATGCGGTTCGGATGATTGAGCTGTTTGTTGAGGGGCCCGATAGGGCTTCGCCCGGATTCAGGCATGACTGGTAAAGAGGGACTTGGTTTCTTGTGGCATATTCAGATATCATTAACTTTACTAACGGCGTCGGTTTACTAGTCCTTTTTTCGGCCAATCATCCGCACAACGGCTGCCTGCCCGGCATGATAGGCGCCTTCGCTGAGCATCACAGTCTGTTCTTCGAGGCTGGTGATGTTGAGCTGACCAAAGTCAGTGCGGAGGTTGTCGGCTGTGTAGAGCATGAGCGGATTTTGGGGGCCGCCCGAATCAAGTTTAAGCTGATTGGGTGTAAAGGCCTCCACAATCATCAGCCCGCCGGGTTTGAGTGCCTGAACAAGCTTGCGGTGAAAAACGGGACGTTGCATCTGATCGAGGTGAATGAATATCAGCGCAATGGCATCGAAGGTATGGGCCGGATAGGCGTAACCGAGGATATCGCCAACCTGGTAGTCCAGACCAGGCAATCCCTGGCGGCGGGCTAGTGCAAGGGCTTTTTCACGGGCAATGTCACTAAAATCGATGGCCGTCACTTTCCATCCGGCTTTCTGTGCCCAAACTGCATTCCGTCCTTCACCCTCGCCAGGCAGCAGCAGCCTGCCCGGCACAATTTCCGACAGTTGTTCCTGAAGGAAGGCATTGGGCTGCTCACCGTAAACATAGTCAGACTGATTATAGCGGTCGTTCCAGAATTGCTTCATAGAGTTAAAACATTTGGCCGGCTCATTTGTTTAAATCGCTCACGGTAAAAGTACACCTAAAGCCTCCATCGTGCAATGAAAAAAACAATTTACTCCGCTTCGGGCCGCGGCAGGGCCGAACACGGCTGGCTCAGCTCGCGTTTCAGTTTCAGTTTTGCCGAATATTACAATCCTGCACAGATGCATTTTGGTGTGCTCAGGGTGCTTAATGATGATGTGATTCAAGCCGGGAAAGGGTTTGGCATGCATCCGCACGAAAACATGGAAATCGTCACCATCCCGCTTTCGGGCGCCCTTGAGCACCGCGACAGCATGGGCAACGGCAGCATCATCAGGGCGGGAGAAGTGCAGCTGATGAGTGCCGGCACCGGCATCCGCCATTCGGAGTTTAATCCCCTTGCCGACCAGGAATCGACCTTATTGCAGATTTGGTTGTTTCCGAAACAAAAAGACATCAAACCCCGCTATTTTCAGCGGTCGTTCGATGAGTCGCAAATGCGCAATGCCTGGCAATGTGTGGTATCGCCCGACGGCATTGCCGACAGCCTCATCATCAACCAGCAAGCCTGGTTTAACCTCAGCAAGGCCGAAAAAGGATTGCTGTTGCCATACCAGATCAAACAACCAGACAATGGGGCATTTATCTTTGTGATTGAAGGCAGTGTTACAGTGGCCGGCGAAAACCTGGGCCGGCGCGATGCCATTGGCCTGTGGGAATTTGCGGAAACGGAGCTTGAAATTACATCCGATGCCCATCTGCTGCTGATGGACATCCCCATGCAGCTATAGCCGGACACAGCCCTGAGGGCATTTTAGGTGCACTTATCCTTGGTTTACTTCCTTGTAACGGAAACAGCTCACCAGGTGATCGTTGACCATGCCGGCTGCCTGCATAAAGGCATAACAGATGGTGCTGCCGACAAACTTAAATCCGTGTTTCATCAGTGAAGCGCTCATCAGGTCCGACTCCTTTGTGCGGGCAGGCATCTGTTTCAGCTCAGTCCAATGGTTGGTGATTGTTTTATGCCCGGTAAACTGCCAGATATAGCGATCGAAGCTGCCATGGCTTTCAACAAGACTTAAAAATGCCTGCGCGTTGGAAATCGTTGCCCTGATTTTTGCCTGGTTGCGGATGATGGCTGCGTTTTGCATCAGTTGCTGCACCTTGTCTTCACCATACCGGGCCACCACCACCGGATCGAAGTCATCGAAGGCTTCACGAAAGGCTTCGCGCTTTTTGATGATTGTAAGCCAGCTCAGGCCTGCCTGAAAAGCATCCAACACCAGAAACCCGAATAATTTCTGGTCGTCGTGCAAGGGGACTCCCCATTCCTCGTCATGATAACGGATCATCAGTTCGTTGGACGAAGGCCAACTGCATGTGTGTTTTACTGCTTCCATAGCAATTCCTGTTTTAATGGTGATTAACGTGTTCGTTACCGCACAGCCTGGCTTGAAAAAGCGAACAGTATTTGATCTCCAGCCAACAAGCGGCAGCAGCCAACGAACTAATATTGTGCAGTTTAATATCCATGGCACGAAGTTAGTTAAAATCAGAAGATAACCAAAAAACCCGTTTCCTATGTTTCGCAATTACCTCCTGAGTGCCTTGCGCAACTTTTCGAAAGCCAGGTTCTACTCATCGCTCAACATCCTGGGGCTAAGCCTTGGATTTGCAGCCGTCATCCTGATTTTGCTGTATGTCAATGACGAGTTCAGCTACGACAAGCACCACCAAAACAACAAGCAGATTTACCGGATCGAATCGCGCTTCAAAATCGGCGATATGGACGACCGCTTTGCCATCGTCCCCATGCCCATGGCACCTGCCTTCAAGCTCGAGTTTCCTGAAGTAAAGGAAATGGTCCGTTTTGCACGGCTCGAAGATGTACTGATTAAAACGGCCGTCAACCAGGAATACTACGAAAATGAGTTTTACTATGCCGACTCCACGGTATTCAATGTGTTTACCCACCGTTTTCTGATGGGCACTGCTGAACATGCGCTGAACGAACCCAACACCATTGTCCTCACTGAGTCGCTGGCAAAAAAATACTTCGGTAAAAACAATCCGATAGGTGAGGTGCTTCAGACCGGCCTTGGACATCCGGTGAAAGTAACCGCCGTGATTGCCGACCTGCCCGGCAACAGCCACCTGCGCTACCGTGCCCTCATATCGATGATTTCGGCTGCCGGTGACAATGTGGCCGAATTCAACAGTTTTGAGCCGGTGGCTTTCTGGAATATCGGTGTGTATGGCTATGTGCTGCTCAACGACAACTCCACACCTGCCACCATCCTTGAAAAATTCCCGGCCTTTTACACAAAATACATGGAGCCTGTCGGCAAACAAATCAATGCCACGTTCAGCCCCGGGCTAACGAACCTCAGCGATATCCACCTTTCGGGCGGCCTCAAAGCCGATAAACCCACCGGAAACATCAGCTATTTGTATATTTTTCTGGCCATAGGCTTATTCATCCTGTTGCTGGCTTCGATCAACTATATGAATATGGCCACAGCTCGTTCGGCCCGCAGGGCCAGGGAAGTTGGCATCAGAAAGGTTGCCGGCGCCCAGAAAAGCCAGCTGATGGTCCAGTTTCTGGCCGAATCGGTGCTGATGGTGTTCATTGCCCTTTTCATTGCCTTAGCCCTGGTGCAGTTGCTGTTGCCCGAATTCAACACCCTCTCCGGCAAAGAAATATACTTTAACCTGATCACTCAGTTTTCATTCCTGTCGAAGCTCATTGGTATTGCCCTGATTGTTGGAATTGTTTCAGGGCTCTATCCCGCGTTTTACCTTTCCTCTTTTGTTCCTGTTAAGGTGCTGAAGGGAACCTTTTTATCAAACGGCAAGAAAAGTGGTATGCTCCGTAAGGGACTGGTGGTATTTCAGTTCTGGATCGCCTTTGTGCTGATCATCGGGACACTCGTTGTGGGCGATCAGCTCAGCTTTCTGAGAAAAAAAGACCTTGGGTTTAAACAGAACAACCTGGTTGTGTTGCAGATGCAGGATACTGCCTTCCGCAACAGGGTTGTCCCGTTCAAAGAAGCCCTGCTGACCAATCCATCCATCGTCGGCGTTACCAATGCCACAGGGGTACCAGCCATGTCGCCTACCCTGACCGTGATGCGCATCGAAACCAAAGAGGGCTGGGAAGAACAGGCGCTGATGTGGACACAAACGGATTATGATTACCTCGATGTGCTGGGCCTGAGTCTGGTGAACGGGCGCAATTTTGATAAATCGATGGGAACCGATAAAGAGGAAGCCGTCATCATCAACGAAGCCTGCGCGCGCAAATTCGACTGGGTTGACGACCCCATCGGAAAGAAGATCCATTTCGGCTTTGATGTGGATGGTACGGGAGGCCGTATCCTGAAGGTGATTGGGGTGGTGAAGGACTTTCACGTGAACTCCCTCCACAATGTGATCGAGCCTTACCTCATCATGATTTCGCCAGTTCCCCGGTTTCTGCTCACCATCAGGGTGCGCGAAAACGAGCTTCCGTCGGCACTGGCGCATATGAGCAACGAATGGACCCGATTTGCCAATGGCCGCCCATTCGATTACAAGATCCTCACCGATCGCCTCTCGGATCAGTATACTGCTGAGCAGAAAATCAGCAAATTGTTCCGGCTTGCTTCCATACTGACAATATTTATTGCCCTGCTGGGATTGCTGGGCCTTTCTTCCTTTGTGGCCGAACAAAAGACCAAACAGATCGGTATCCGCAAGGTGTTGGGTGGCACAACCCAGTCGCTGCTGGCCATGCTATACAAAGAGTTCTCCCTGCTGATCGTGATCGCTTTTGTTATGGCAGTGCCCTTTGCCTGGTGGCGCTTGTCGCTTTGGCTCGATTCGGCCTTTGTGTATCATACCGACATCAGGGCCATCACCTTTGTTGTCGCCGGCCTGCTGGCTTCATTGGCGGGCTTCCTGACAATCAGTTTCCACCTGGTGAAGGTGGTGTTGGCCAATCCGGTCGAAACCATCAAGTACGAATAAGACAGGCTCAGCTCAAGGGTAAAGTCAAGCCTGACAGCCCTATTCCAAAAAAACAGCCGGATGGCAGGCACGCTGTCCGGCTGTATTCGTATCAGTTTCCGTAAAATGTGTAACATTGCAACAAAATCTTCCGATGCACAGACTAATTCTTGCCTTTTTCGCCGCGTTGATGCTCTTTGCAACTGCATGTCAGCAGCCAACAGCCAATCAAAACTCAAAGCCGGTAGAACTTACTTCCACCGACATTTTTCTGGGTCATTTTGCACCGTTAAAAGGGAAATCGTTCGCTGGAAGGCAGGTGTTTGCCAGTATATATATGGAAAGCTGGGCCGAAAAACAGCTGACGCTGAAGGTTGTTGAAGCGGGAAACACCCTTGTTTTGTTGCAGCTGACCGTTGATGGTGACGACTCCAGAACCTGGATCATCAGCCGCGAAAACGGTGCGCAGCTTAGCTTGCGGCACGAACAGCTTAAAAAGGGTGATGACGAAACAGAACCCGGTATGTATGGTGGTTTCGCTGCGAAAGACGGGAATGGACTTCAGCAGTTTTTTCCTGCCGATGAGTTCACCTGCAACCTGTTGCCGGCCATCTGCAACAACACCTGGGTTGTGCAGTTCGACGACAAGCTGAGCACACTGAGTTATCTGCTCTTTAAAGAACAGGAGCTTGTGTTCAGGCTCGATTTTGACCTTATGCAGTAATCGTTGTCAGTGCGCAGTGAATTTTACCTTAAAAACCCAATTCACGTTTTAGGTCTTTGATGCGGCTTTTGCTCACATTGACCTGGTTGCCGTTTTTCAGAATCAGCAGATAGCTTTCCTTTCCGTATTGCTCAATGCGCAGGATCTGGTTGATGTTGACGATATGGCTGCGGTGAATGCGCAGGAATTTGTCTTCGGGCAGGGCTTGTTCATAAAACGAAATCGTGTCTTTTTTCATAAACCTGCCTTCAGGGGCATGAATCATCACATAATCGTCCTGTGCTTCGAGTTGTTCAATTTCATCGACAGGGATCACCTGGATTTTCGATCCGGTTTTCACCACAATCCGGTCGATGGGCTGTGGCTTATCGTGCACATGTGTTGCCAGTTTGAGTACTGAATCGCGTCCGCTTTGCTTAAGCCTGAAGCGTTCAATCACCTTGTCTACTGCCTGGCGCAGCCGTTGTTTCGAAAAGGGTTTCATCAGGTAATCAACTGCGTTCAGCTCAAAGGCCTGAAGCGCATACTGGTCGTAGGCGGTCGTAAAAATCACTTCGGGTATCTCATCGAGCAGTTCGAGCAATTCGAAGCCGGTGAGTTTTGGCATCTGGATGTCGAGAAAAACCAGGTCGGGCTTGCTGTCGTTAATGGCCTTGAGTCCGGTGAACCCATCGGCACATTCGCCAATCACATCAATTTCATCTATCCCCGACAGAAAGGTTCGCAGCAGGAGACGTGCAGGCTCTTCATCTTCGATGATTAATGTACGTATGGTGCTATTCATTGGGTAATTTGATTGGAATTCGTAAAATGGCTTCAAATTCGATTTTTCCCATCCGTGTTTCGAGCAAATCGCTTTGCTGATAGATCAGCTGAAGCCGGTTTCTGATATTCTGCAATCCGATGCCTTCGCCCTTGGGCCGGCTGGCTTCAGGATCAAAGTCGTTTTGCAGGCGGATTTCGATATGGTCACTTTTGCGCTGACAGTTAAGTTCAACAAGCACTTCTTCGGTGCTGTTGTATACCCCGTGCTTGATCGCATTTTCGAACAGTGGCTGCAGTATCATGTTAGGAATCGGTGCTTCGAGGCAATTTTCCGAAATATGCGAAATATATTTCAAACGGCGGCCAAACCTTACTTTTTCAATATCGAGGTAACGTTCGGTATTTTCGAGCTCTTTGCGCAAGGTGGTGGTTTCGCTGCGGTTATGGCTTAAGGAATAGCGCAGAAAGTCGGAAAGTTTGATCACCATTTCCTGGGCCTTTTCAGGATCTGTCATCGTCAATGAACTGATCGAGTTAAGGCTGTTAAACAGAAAATGCGGGTTAATCTGTGATTTCAGTGCATTAAGTTCGGCTTCCTTTACCAGGTTGTTCAGCCTGGTTTCGATTTTCATTTTCTGCTGCAGGTCTTCGTAGTAGAGGCTGACATAATACAGCAGGGTGAAGACCAGGTAGAAGAAAGAACCAATGATGGCCCGCCAGGGCAGGGAAGCATTCAGGAAGTTCAGGTAGTCTGTTTGGTCGCTCTCGATGCTGACGAGGATGAAATAGCCCGAGCCGAGCCATAGGCCAATTACGAAAGCGGCTGTCAGCAAATGATTGATGATCAGGTCGAATGTATTGTGCTGTTCTTTAAGGTTGAACCGGAAAACATACCAGATATTGAATCCAATAACCGCCAGGATGGCATTGAAAACACCTGCATCGCTGAAAGCTGCCAGCAGGTTGATGTCCTGATAGTAATTCAGGATAGCTGTCTGGATCAGGATGATCAGGGTCCAGACAGCTAAATAAATTATGAGGTATTTACGGTTCCTGGTAAACGGATTTATCATGACGTAATAGGTTGAAGTTTGTGTTGGTTACCTTTCAGGCATTTACCAGCGGCTTGCCGCTGGTAAAAGAAGACACTTAGTAGCTTTTTATTTCTACGCCACCAAACAAAGTCACTCCTTTGATGATTACAAGTTTTGCGGAATTTTCGTTTGCCGGGAGCACCCTTTTGTCGCTGAATCCGCCGAATATAGAAACCATTTCTGATTTCACCTGCCATTCGTCGGACACAATCAGTTTTGTTCCTCCGAAGACCACAAACACATCGATGACACAGCCATCAGCTGAAGGGCTTGCTGTTTTCATGTCGATGTCGGATCCGCCAAAGATGGCTGTCACCCGGCCGCCCCTGAAGTTGGACGACACCATTTTAATGTTTCCACCGCCAAAGATGGCCAGTTCGTCAAGATAATCCTCTTTGTTTACTCCGGCTTGTCCGGGTGCACTGAAAATGTGTGCATGTGTGTTGTCGTTATGACGGCTGCCACCCCGGCGGCTGATGATGATTAAACCAATGCCGATGAGCATCGAAGGCCAGAAAATCGTACTCAGACGAATATGGTAGTCAAACAATTCGGGCATCCAGAAAATAAGTCCCAGCCCAACCAGGATTAAACCGGTTGTCCGGTTTTCGCGGCTGGCGAGTACAATAATTCCAATGCCGATCAGGAGGGTTTTCCATGAAATCAGGTAATGACTCAGGTTGAAGGGCAATAATTCAACCCTGTCGAGCAGAAGCAAGCCACCCGCTGCAACAAGCAATAATCCGGCGACTACCCTGCGATCCATTGAAGATTGATTTGTTTCCATTGTGATAATTTTTATACTGATTAAATTTCATTTACAATCGTACTGCAAATCTATGACTCAGGCCCCTTGATGTAAATGATTATTCGGTAAACAGCAGAATCGGGTCGGTGAATGGAGGAATCAGGCTGATGTGTGTGTGCCTGCCTTGCGCAGTTCGGCCTTGCAGCATTGACAATTAAACCCAATTAAACCAAACAATCATTGCCTTTGGCTGTTTAAACACAACAATTCGACAAACAATGCCCATCATCGAATACGAAGACAAACTGATTCAATGCCCGAAAGGAAGCCTGGTGCGCGATGTGCTTATTGCGCATGGCATTTATCCGCACAATGGCAGCGCGCGAAACCTACATTGTTTTGGACTGGGAAGCTGCGGCACCTGCGCGGTTAAGATCACAGGAAATGTAAGTCCCGCCACCAGCAAGGAAAAACGGCGGTTGAGCCATCCTCCTTTGCACGCCTCAGGTGGCCTGCGTCTCTCGTGTCAGACCCGCATTCTGGGCGACATCAAAATTGAAAAAGGGAAGGGATTCTGGGGTCAGAAATTATGACCCCCCAATATGTAACACATAAGCCTGCTTTTAGGCTTTCTTGTCTTTTTTGAAACTCTTGTACACTTCGTAAGCCACATAAAGTCCGCCCACCACCAGCAATCCGATGGTCACATCCTTGTAGTAAAGGTGCAGCACATCCTGTTTCTGGTAGAATAAATATCCCAGCACACACAGAATGCCGTTCCAGATGGCAGAGCCAATGAAGGTATAGAGGATAAAATTACTCAGGTTCATCCGGGCCAGGCCTGCAGGCAGCGAAATAAGCTGACGTACAGCAGGAACCAGCCGGCCAATCAGGGTTGAGCTGTTGCCGTGTTTCACAAAATACTTTTCTGCCTTTACGATGGACCCTTCGTTGATCAGCATCAGGTGGGCCAGCTTTGTGTTGGCCAGTTTATACACGATTTTTCTTCCCAGGAAAAGCGCAAAAAAGTAGTTGAACAGTGCCCCGGCAATGGCACCCAAAGTTCCTGCCAGCAGCACCAGAAAAATATTCAAATCACCCTGAGCTGCCTTGTAAGCTGCCGGCGGGATGACCACCTCCGACGGGAATGGAATAAACGAACTTTCGATGGCCATCAGGATAAATATTGTCGCATAGTTGATGTGCGCAAGGTACCAGTCGATGACCTGTTGTAGTATTTCAAACATATGTTACCGTTTTATTGGATGTTTACATTGAGAACAGCTGTTGCTTGAACATGTGATCACTGAAAACGGGATTGCAGTCAATCCGCAGCGGAAAACGATGCAAAAATAGGCAAAAACACATCAACCGTAGGTGTGTGTGTCAGAAGTGTATATACACACTGTAATTCTGCCATTTGCAACAATTTCGCAACGAAGGCATTGCCTCGCTAAGGCAGTCTCTTTCATTTTTTTAGGAAGGTTACGCTGTCAATGACTATCTTCGCTGCAGATTGCAATGACACAATTGTTTATGGTTAAAGAAGCCCTTTTTGGCAAAACACCCGACGAGTTAAAGGCTATTGTGGGTCGTTTCGGATTGCCAGCATTTACGGCTACACAACTTTCCGAATGGCTTTATAAGAAGCATGCCAGGACGTTCGATGCCATGACGAACCTTTCGAAAAAAGCACGGCTGTTGCTCGAAGAAAACTTTGTCATTGGCCTGACCCCATTTTCAAATGTGCAAACTTCTGCCGACGGCACCAAAAAATACCTGTTTCCAACCACGGGCAACCGTTTCATTGAGGCAGCTTACATCCCTGATGATGACCGCTTCACGCTTTGTGTCTCATCGCAGGTGGGCTGCAAAATGGGTTGTTTGTTTTGCATGACCGGCAAACAGGGGTTTCAGTCGCAGCTTTCGGCCGGCGAAATCGTGAACCAGATCAGCAGCCTGCCCGAGCGCGATAAGCTGACCAACATCGTATACATGGGGATGGGCGAGCCTTTTGATAACCTTGATCAGGTGATGCGCAGCCTCGAAATTCTGACGGCTGACTGGGGCTACGCCATGAGCGCGCGGCGGATCACCGTGTCGACAATTGGTATGATACCGGCCATGAAGCATTTCCTCGAAAACGCACAGTGTCATCTTGCCATCAGCCTGCACAGTCCTTTCCATGAGGAAAGGCGCAAGCTTATGCCCATCGAAAACGTGTATCCGGTGAGTGAGGTCATCAGGGAATTGCGCAGCTACGATATGGGCCGTCAGCGCAGGGTTTCTTTTGAATACATCATGTTTAAGGGCATCAACGACACCCCGGCACATGTGAAGGAACTTGCACGCCTGCTCAATGGGCTGCGGTGCCGCATCAACCTGATCCGTTTCCACCCGATCCCCGACACCCCGCTTCTTAGCTCTACCGAAGAAACCATTCAGCAGTTCAGGGCCGGCCTGCTCAAAAAGGACATCCGCACTACGGTAAGGGCGTCGCGCGGACAGGATATTTTTGCTGCCTGTGGACTGCTTTCTACCAAAGCACTGGTGAAGCAACAGGAAACGGATTATTAATCCTGTATTCGCGCATATTTTTACGCTTCATTTTTTTCTTATTGTACTTTCGGGCAATATTTGCATACATTTGTATGGAAATATTTCCATATGACAAGATGTTGAGGGTTAACCACTTTCAACAACAATAGGTAAACCACCATGAAATTCAATGCATCTTTCCGAAAAGGCTTTGCCAGCGACAACTGGTCGGGTGTTTCTCCCGAAGTAATGATGGCCTTGCAACAAATTAACCAGGGGCATCATCCGGCCTATGGCGAAAACGACCCATTGCTCGAACAGGCACAGCAGCTGTTCAATGTCGTTTTTGGCCCAGAGAGTCATACCTTTTTTGTGTATAATGGAACGGGAGCCAATGTGCTGTCAGTACAACAGTTGCTAAGGTCATGGGAAGCTGTTGTGACCCCGCATTCGGCCCACCTGAATGAAGATGAAGCCGGCGCCCCGGAAAAGTTCACCGGTGGGAAACTATTGACTGTGCATGTCGAAAATGGCAAAATCAGGCCCGAAGATGTAAGTCCTTTTTTAAACAGCATTGGATTTCAGCACCATGTTCAGCCCCGGCTGATCAGCATTTCGCAGGCAACTGAGCTGGGCACACTTTACACAACAGAAGAGATCAGGACGCTGGCCGAGTTTGCCCATGCCAACGGCATGTACCTGCATATGGATGGTGCCCGGCTGGCCAATGCAGCCGTTGCCATGAATTGCAGTTTTCGCGAACTGACCACTGACCTGGGCGTGGATGTGCTGTCGTTTGGCGGGACCAAAAACGGCCTCATGTTTGGCGAAGCAGTCGTGTTTCTGAACAAAGCGCTCGCCGAAGGCTTTGCCTACAACCGCAAACAGGGCATGCAGCTGGCCAGCAAGATGCGCTTTATCACAGCCCAGTTTATAGCCTATCTCGAAAACGATTTATGGAAACGCAATGCATCCAACGCCAACAATATGGCTGCTTTATTGGCCAAAAAGCTAAGCACCCTGAGCGGCATTAAGCTTAGCAGACCCGTTGAGGCCAACGGGGTTTTTGTAATTCTTCCAGCAGCCCTGATCCCCAAACTCCAGCAGGAATATTTCTTTCACGTGTGGGACGAAAGCACCAATGAGGTAAGGCTTATGTGCTCATTCGATACCACTACAGATGATGTTGAAGGCTTTGTGTGGGCAGCCCGGCAACTGCTCTGATTTGCCCGGTATACAGCTGATACTCGCCGCAAGGCCTCAATGCCTGGCCTGAATAATGGCTGAACTCCTATCGATATGATTCTATTGCACAAAGCATGATTTGAATGCTGATTCAAATCATGCTTTGTTTTACAAATGGCAGCAACAAAGGCTGCCATTGCGGTCAGTCTGAACACTATGCCAGTTTCAGGCGAATTTCGTTGAGCATAAGCTCAGTCATGCTGTCGAGCTTGTGCTGGTCGTTGAGTCCCCAGTCCTTGCGGGCTACGGAGTCATCGATGCTTGCGGGCCAGGAGTCAGCAATTGCCTGCCTGAAATCAGGTTTGTAGGTGATTTCGAACGAGGGCATGTGTTTTCTGATAGCGGCTGCCACCTCTTTGGGCGTAAAGCTCATGCCACCAACATTGTAGCTTGAACGCAGCGAAAGATTTTCCGGTGCGGCTTCCATCAGGTCGATGGTGGCTTTGATGGCATCGGACATAAACATCATTGGCAAGGCGGTGTTTTCGCTCAGGAAGCATTCGTAGCTGCCATTGCGGATGGCTTCATAATAAATTTCCACCGCATAATCCGTTGTGCCGCCGCCGGCTTCCGTTTTATAGCTGATCAGTCCGGGATAGCGCAGGCTGCGATAGTCAACGCCGTAACGTTTGTGATAATACTCTCCCCAACGCTCACCGGCAAGTTTGCTTATGCCATACACGGTGTTGGGTTCCATCACGGTCAGCTGAGGGGTGTTGTAACGGGGCGTTGTGGGGCCAAAAACCGCGATGGAGCTGGGCCAGAACAGTTTTTTGGCATCAGTTTCACGGGCAAGCTCAAGGGTGTTCATCAATGCTTTCATATTGATTTCCCACGCTTTTTGCGGGATTTTTTCGGCATTGCCACTCAGCACAGCAGCCAGGTTATACACCTGGGTGATTTTGTTTCTGACCACAAAATGCACCAGGTTGCTGTAGTCAAGCACATCGAGAATATCGAAAGGGCCGCTTTCGACGATGTCGGTAGCCGCTTGTTTAATGTCGGTGGCAAACACGTTTTCGTTGCCATAAATCCTGCGCAGTTCGAGGGTCAGTTCCGAACCAATCTGTCCTGAACATCCGATAACCAGAATACGTTCCATTTTTTGGTGTTATTTATTTAACAATTAATCGGCAAATGTAAGAACTTTGGCGCAACGCATCTCACCCCGGGGCGACAGGCCTGAAATTTTTGTTTCTTTGCAATGTTTTTCAGCCCATTGAATCATGACACACACCATTGCAGCGCAGAAGCTATTCCTTTACAACACCCTCAGCCGCAAAAAAGAGCTGTTCGAACCACTTAACCCGCCCCATGTAGGCATGTATGTGTGCGGACCTACCGTGTATGGTGACGCCCATCTTGGGCATGCCCGGCCTGCCATTACTTTCGACCTTGTGTACCGCTATCTCACACACCTTGGTTACAAGGTGAGGTATGTGCGCAATATCACCGATGTGGGTCACCTCGAAAATGATGCCGATGAAGGCGAGGATAAAATTGCCCGAAAGGCACGCCTCGAATCGCTTGAGCCAATGGAGATTGTGCATTATTATACCGAACGGTATCACCACAATGTGGCCCAACTCAATGTGCTGAGTCCTTCGATCGAACCCCATGCCTCGGGACATATTATTGAGCAGATCGCCATGGTTGACAAGATCCTGAAAGCAGGATTTGCCTACGAAGTAAACGGGTCGGTTTATTTTGATGTGGAGAAATATCACCGTCAGCACCATTATGGCATCCTGAGTGGACGTAAGATTGAAGACCTCATCAGCAACACGCGTGATTTGGCCGGACAATCGGAAAAACGTTCGGGACTCGACTTTGCAATCTGGAAGAAAGCCGAACCCGCGCACATCATGCGCTGGCCTTCACCCTGGGGCGATGGCTTCCCGGGTTGGCATATGGAATGCTCGGCCATGGGATGCAAATACCTCGGAACTGAATTTGACATTCACGGCGGAGGAATGGACCTGCTTTTTCCCCACCACGAATCAGAAATAGCCCAGTCGACAGTGGCCAACGGCAAGGCTCCCGTGCGCTATTGGATGCACAACAATATGATTACCCTGAACGGACAAAAGATGGGGAAATCCCTGGGTAACGCCATGTCGCTCGATGATTTTTTTGCCGGAAACCACCCCTTGCTCGAAAGGGCCTACGGACCGATGACCATCCGGTTTTTCATCCTGCAGGCCCAGTACCGCAGCACCCTCGATTTCTCGAATGAAGCCTTGCAGGCCGCCGAAAAGGGCATGAAAAAACTGCTTGTTGCCACCGAAACCCTGAAAAAACTTCAGCCTACACCCAATGTGCCGGATCTAGGTGTAAGCAACATCGAAACGGCTTGCTACGAAGCAATGAACGATGATTTCAACAGCCCTGTGGCCATTGCGAGCCTTTTCGAAGCCGTCAGGGTCATCAATTCGGTAAACGATGGACATGCGCAGATCAATGCCGCCGAATTAAGCCAGCTAACCGCCCTCATGCAGGCCTTTGTGTTCGATATCATGGGACTGCTTCCGGAAGAAGCCGGCAGTGACCACAACCTGATCGACGGTTTGATGCAGACCATTATCCTGCTTCGGCAGGACGCCAGGGCCCGCAAGGACTATGCGACCAGTGATCTCATCCGCGACAGGCTCAAAGAAGCGGGTATTGAATTAAAAGACGGGAAAGAAGGCACCAGCTGGTCGCAGCTTTAAGCTCAGGCTTGTCGGTTCTGACAATGCAGGATGATGATGTCGTAAAGGTTTGACTTGCTGATAGGTTTGATGATGTAATCGTTGCAACCCGCACTGATGGCTGCTTTGATGTCTTCCTGCTGCGAATAGGCGCTTTGCGCAATCACCGGCAGGTGCTGATCAAGAGTCCGGATAAGTTTGGTTGCCCTGATACCATCCATAACCGGCATTTTAATGTCCATCAGGACAAGGTCATATTCCGTATGCTTCACCATTTCAACAGCTTCACTTCCGGTAAAAGCCCTGTCGATGCGCTTAACGCGTGGCGATAGCATAGAGGCTACGAGTTCGAAATTATCGTTTTCATCTTCAGCAATGAGGATGCAAATGTCTTTCAGAAAGCCAGGGCCATCGGACCATTCCTGTTTTGCTACGGGATCACCTATTGTGTTAGCTTCTATCAGTGGAATGTCGAAAAAGAAGGTTGATCCCTGACCTTCGGTGGAGGTGAGACCGATGTTACCACCCATCAGTTCAACCAGTCCTTTGGCAATACTCAGGCCCAAACCATTCCCCCGTATTGCCTTCATCTGGGCATGGGTGCTGCGGAAAAACCGGTTGAAGATGAAGGCCTGCTCGTTTTCGGGAATTCCCATGCCGGTATCCGTTACATAACAATGGAGGCGACCATGTTCAACCTTACCGCCAAAATCAATGTGTCCAAACTGGGTGTATTTGATGGCATTGCCGATGAATCCTGACAATACCTGCCTTATTTTTGCCTTATCGCCAACAATCATTTTTGGGAGATGCAGCGAAATTTGTGGTTTTGAAAGTACGAGGCCCACCCTTTCGGCATCCGGATTGAAAGTCATGTAGAGGTCTTCAAACAAGCGTCTGGGATTAAATTCATTCTTTTCAACCGGAATTTTCTCCGAATCGAGACGTGAAACAACCAGCACATCATCGATAATCCGCAACAGCTGTTCCGAATTGGAATTGATGGTTTCAACAAACTGCCGTTTCTGTGTGTCGCTGTAGTCTTCAAACAGCAAGTCGGCAAAGCCGACAATGGCATTCAGGGGTGTACGGATTTCGTGCGACAGGTTATTCAGGAAAGAGGTTTTCAGCTTATCACTCTCCTCGGCTTTCTCCTTGGCTTCAAACAGTTCATGCTCCATCCTTGTGCGACTGGTGATGTCGAGCATCATGCCGATCATGCCGCCGATCTTATGCTGTGTATCAGGGAATGGCGATTTGGTGATGATGACATTGCGTGTTTCACCGTTTTTCAGGGTGATCTCCCGTTCAAGCACCTGATGCTGGTCGAGGCCTTCGAGAATGCGGCGGTCCGACTCATAATTCCTTGCCGCATCCGACAAGGGATCGATATCGAAAATACTTTTGCCGATGATGTCTTTGTCGTCCAGCATATAGTATGCCTTGAAGGCCTTGTTCACACCAAGGTATATGCCTTTTGTATCCATATAAAACAACGGATTTGGCACAGAGTCGAGCAATGTTTCAATAAACCTGCTTTTCTGTTCCAGTTCCACTTCCGACTTTTTGCGTGCGGTGATATCGCGCACGATCACCAGCACTTCATCTGTGCCACTTGGGACCATACGGGCATCAAACCAATGCTCCTGATCACCGATCATCAGGCTGTATTCATATTGCAGCAACTGACCACTTTCGAGACAATATGCGATGTTGGTTTTTGTCATCCCGGCAAGTTCCGGCGTCATCACATCTGCCACATCTTTGCCAACAAACTTCTCCGGTTCAAGGGCCAGCAAATCAGGGGCTTTGGCGATACAGTCGATAAAGTGGCTTCCGCGGTCGAACCTGAAGATAATGTCGGGTATGGCCGAAATAATGGCCTTGTTGCGCGCTTCGGTAGCAACAAGCGATTCTTCCGTGCGTACCTGGTTGGTGATGTCTTTCGAAATTGACAGTATTCCCTGCTTGCCATCGGCCATCTTGATTGTGGTCTCAATTAATTGGGCAATGATGATGTTTCCGTTTTTGGTTTTTCCCCTGATGGTCGATTCCAGCACCTTGTTTTTGATGATTGTTTCAATATTGGACGAAACATCCGGTTTATTTTCGTCCAAGGCCAGTATTTCTACTGATTGACCGATTAATTCTTCGCGTTGATAGCCATACTGCTCACAGAGTGTTTTGTTCACATCGAGTATCAGTCCGGATGAATCTTCCAGTAAAATACCGATTGGTGAAGCATCGAACAGCAGGCGGTAGCGTTTTTCGCTTTCGCTGAGTTTTAACTGGGCGATCACCCTGTCGGTAACATCGCGTCCAACGCCAATGATAGCGGTTATTTTTCCTGATTCATCCACAATGGCAGTGTCTGACCAACCCAGCCAGCGCATGCCGTTTTCGGTTATTACGCGCTGTTCCAGATAACATGCATGTGGTGGCACCTCGAGCAATTTCATTGCTTCCCTTGTCGACTGGCGGTCCTCTTCAAAAATAAGGGGTGTAAAAGATTGTCCGATCAGTTCGCTCTCCTGTTTATTGAACAATTTGCAGTAAGAGGGACTTACATACACAAATTTTCCTTCATGGTCCACCTTCACCACAAGGTCGTTCTGGTGGGTAACCAGCATCCGGTATTTTTCTTCGTTTTCCCTCAGTGCCTTGTCAGCCTTGCGCCGTTCCGAAATGTCCTGCGCAATAGCAATTACCGCTTCGTTGCCAAAATAGGATGTGCGATACAGTTGCACCTCCTTGGGAAATATCGCCCCATCATTTTTTATCCCCCAAAATTCAAAAATCTGCGGTGAACCATTGAAGGCCTCAACAAATTTTTCCCTTACCATGTCGAGGTCATTCATGCCCGGTGCCGAGAGAAAATCAGGTTGTTTGCCCAGAAATTCTTCGCGGCTGTATCCATACATGGCTATTGCACCTTCATTCACATCGATAAACCTTCCGGCCTTGTCCTGGATATAGATGGCATTGGCAATGCTGTTGAACAGGCCTTTGTAGCTTTCAACGCTTTTCATCAGATCGATGCGTGCCTTGCGCTCTTTTCGCTGATCCCTGAACACCAGCACCACACCTGAAATCTCGTTTTTCTGGTTGATGATAGGGGCGCCTGAATCAGCGATGGGTATCCTGAGGCCTTTTTTTGTTATCAGGACAGTGTGGTTTGCCAATTCAACATTATTGCCACTTTCAAGCACCTTTTCGACCGGGTTTTCCACCTTTTCACCCGTGGTTTCGTTCACGATCCTGAACACATTTTCGAGGGGTTGATAGCGGGCCTCAGATTCAGCAAAGCCGGTCAGTTCTTCCGCAATCCGGTTCATCTGCCTTATGTTTCCCAGGCGATCGGTGGTGATGACCGCATCGCCAATGCTGTAGAAGGTTGTCCGGAAGAGTTCCTCGTTTTCAGATACCTGGTTAAATAAATGCCTGTTTAATTCCTGATCCTGCAAAATCTTACCAATCAGCACGGTGACGATGGGATAAGCGCCAATAACCGTCATTCCGACCAACTGCAAGGTGTCGGACCTGAAGTTGGAAGGGAGGGTAAGGATGAGCGACAACATGGCAATATGGACCAATATTCCCATTAGATACAGCTTGCCGGCACTGACTTTTTTTCCGGGGGCGTTTTTCTTCCAGACAAGGTAAAAAACATACCCAATGACAAGTGAAGCAGTGATGACTGAAATGCCCATGGTGGTTCCGATTCCACCGATGTAAAATCGGTACATGACGGCAAATAAGGCGGTGATGATTCCTGTAACAGGACCGAAATACAGGGTGGCAAGGCTGATTACAATCGAACGTCCATCGAAAATGAGGCCTTCGAATAACCTGATCGGATACATCATGCCGATGATCACAGCAAGGCCAAACAGGATACCCTGAAGCAGTTTCCCGCTCCACAGATCGCGTTTCCATCGGTTATCGACAAAGCCTGACAGCACACTGATCGAAACCAGAACAGCCAGATTATAGAGTAAATCGATCCGAATCATACACAAAATTAACCATTTATACATGCAACCTAAAAAGTTACCATCGGAAAAATACTAAAAATAGATTTCCGACATGATGCTGTTCAGGTTCACTCCTCCCCGAATCAGGATATCCCTTACCTCAACAACCATTTCAGCACTGCCACACAAATAGTACTGTACCGGCGGAAAACGGGTCTGACCGGCAAGCCAGGCCGTCAGTCGGCCATGAACCACCCCATCTGCTTTTTCCTGTGAACAGCAGCGAACATACCGATCGCCAAAGAAAGAAACCATTTCATCGTCAAAATAAAAATTAGCCAGCCTTCGGCTGCCGTGTATCAGCCAGTTCTGTGCCCCAAGTCCCGATCTCATCATGGCACGGTAGGGAGCAATCCCGGTTCCGGCAGCAATCCACCAGGCTGGTTTGTTGTCGCCCAGAAAAGCGCCAAACGGAGCCGAAACAAACAATTGATCGCCTGGTAACAGACGGGCTAACTTTGGTGTCAGCAGTCCGTCCGGTTTGATGTTGAACAAAATGCTGATTTCGCCCTCATCAGCGCCACTGCATACGCTATAAAGCCTGGGTGGAATGTTACGGTCGGTAGTGACGGCCACCACCTGACCCGGATGAAAAGGGTGGGTGCGCTCAAATGATAACACAAACGCATCAGCAGCAACGGATTTGATGCTGCTTACCCATGCTGATGCAAGGGTGATGTTCCTGAGAAAACCCTTCAGACCAGTATCCATGATTGGTTGTTGTTCAGGCAAAGTTAACTTTTTGAAGAAATATTGTCCAGGTTGTGTCCGAATTATTTATAACAACAGGGCGTTTTCATTGAAGGATTCCGTAAATTGCTGAACAATTTGATCACCTTGCGGTTGTTAATTTACATATGTCATGAAACCCAAAGCTATGGATAAATCCGCCCAAAACACCTTTGCCCTGCATCCTTTACTTAAACAGCGATGGAGTCCCAGGGCGTTTAGCAGCACAGATATTGAACCCGAAAAAATCAGGCAGATGCTTGAAGCTGCCCGTTGGTCGCCTTCCTCATCGAACGAACAACCATGGAGGTTCATACTTGGCTTTAAAGGTGATGAAACCCATCAGAAAATATTCAGTACACTGGTTGAATTCAACCAGTTATGGGCAAATACTGCCCCTTTGCTTATGCTGGCCATCGGCAATACCATGAGCCAAAAAAAGCCTGACCAAGCCAATCCGGCTTACAAATATGACGTCGGGCAAGCCGTTGCACACCTGACATTTCAGGCGATGTCGGACGGACTCTTTGTGCATCAGATGGGTGGTTTTGACACCAAAAAGGCAGCCTTGCTTCTGGAAGTTCCATTTGGTTTCGAAGTGTTAACGGCACTGGCCGTTGGATATATCGGCGATCCTGAAGTGTTGCATCCAAACCTGAAAAAATCAGAGATTGCCCCTCGTGAGCGAAGACCACTCGATGAGCTTGTTTTTGGAAAAGCCTTCGGAGAAATACTTTCGCTGGTCAAACCTTAGCATTTTAAGGTTAAATTCCCGACTTGAATCAGTTTTGTTTCATCCATTAACATTGTGGGTGATGGATTGAAACGCAGCAGCTTGTAAATTCAGAATAGATAAATATTTCTGTTGTCCCTGCCGGGCTTTGTCAGGTCCGTATTATCTTTGTGCCAATAATTTGCATGATGATGTTACAATCAATCATTTCAAACCTCTACCATAACAATGGCAAAGGCCTCTTTGCCTGCTGGATTTGTTGATCCAATAAGCTCGTCTTTCGTCAGCTTTATTGGCATTTCTGTTTTGTTTTCATATTGTTAATAAATTCATATTTAGGCAATTGAATGAAAGGATTGGTGTTCGACATCCGCAGTTTTTCGGTTCACGACGGACCCGGTATCAGGACCACGGTTTTCCTGAAAGGATGCCCTTTGCAGTGTCATTGGTGTCACAATCCGGAAAGCCGCCTGATGGAAACCACCACGGTATCGCGCACCCATAAGCTGGGTGAAGCCTGTGTGGAACTCTCCGAAAATATCGGGAAATTGATGTCAGTTGAAGAAGTCATCGGGCGCGTTGCTGCCGATGCCCCGTTTTTTGAAGAGTCTGGTGGCGGATTAACCATTTCGGGAGGCGAACCCCTTATGCAAGCTGTTTTCACAAAGGCATTGCTGGAGGAAGCACAGGCACGCGGTATTGCCACTGCCGTTGATACCAGTGGGTTTGCTTCGAGAGAGAGCATTGAAATGGTGCTTCCGCACACCCGCTTATTTCTTTACGATCTCAAGCTGGCCGACACTGCACGACACCTCCATTACACCGGCAAACCCAATGCCCTGATTCTTGATAACCT
>JAHIUX010000007.1 GCA_018816765.1 Bacteroidota bacterium | reverse complement strand
GTCGGGGGAGTTGGCCAGGTAGAGCGGCCCATCGGCATAAAGCCCCCCGATGTAGCGGCGCCATTGCTCATTGCCCAGGCTGTCGGTCTTAACCAGGTAGTTGTGTGCTGTTTTTTCCAGTGGCACCCATTTGAAGCACGATAAGGCAAAGCCTCCGTCGGGGGTCGCAATCACATTGATGCCTTTGTTGAGCGGCCCGCTTTCGTAATACCGCCGCCATTGCTCATTTCCGGAGCTGTCAACCAACAAAAGTAAAGCCTTATAATATGAGGAGCTAATGCGTGAATCACCGACAATGATCATTTCATCATTCACCAATAAACTCATGTGGTTAAAAACAAAACTACTGTCATTTGGCATTTGAAAATCAGTATAAGTTCTTGTCCAAAGTGTATCAAAATCAGCATTAATATTGAAAATTAACCCTTTATATAAATGTTCATTATCAATTATATACTCGTTCCAACCTACATTATAGTAATTTTCAGTATAAAAGCTTTTCCTTAGACCACCTTGAAAATAGCTTAATGCTCTGCTAAATGTACTGTCTTTGTAATATTTGCGTTTAATAATATTACCTTCAAGATCAATTTTTATAAAACTATTTGACCAAAAATCATTATTTTCTATTTCAACGAAATTTGCTGAAATTAGATATCCATCGTCCAATTTCAAAATATCTCTACAAACATCCTTCGAACTTGCTTCATCAGCATCAATTCTTAAATTAAAATAATCTTGGGCTCTTAAGCCTTTCTCTGCGAGCAGATAAAAAATGAAAAAGGAAAAAAGAAAAACAAAGCTTTGGTTTATCTTAAAAAATTGAAAATGCGCAATCATTATTGTATTGGAATTATAATAGCAATTACAGGAGATACTAAGTAACTCCTGTAATTGCTATAGGATTTTTACTTAATTATAACTACTTTAAACGTTCCATGCACCTTTCCATCAATCACTATGCTGCCCGTGTAAGTCCCTGTTGGCAAATGTCTCACGTCAATAACGTTGTATTTTATTAACCGGTCGAGATCCTTCTCCAAAACAAGGTGACCGCTTATGCTTACCAATTGAAACACTTTTGTTATTGGAAAAGACTCAGTCAGGCAATCAAGGATAATGTAATCCTTGGCTGGATTAGGGTAGACATTAATTGTCGGTTGACCGGTGAAGTATTCCGCTTTCCTTGGATTGATTTTGTTTTGCTTCAATCCTGGTTCGGGCAGGATATAAGGCTCCTGAAACATTTCCGAAAGTTCCTGATTCTTTACAAGGCTTTCATTTTCAGGCCTTGCTTCATCGGTTAAGGCTGCGAATCTAAGCTCACCTTCTATTACTGTTTGTGCACCTATATAGTTAATACTCATCACAAAAACGCAGATTGTAATAGTTTTCTTAACACACCACTCACCTATTGATAATCAATGACATAGGAAAATTGAACACAGGTTTTGTTTTCATGGGTTTGTTTGTTTGTGAATAATCAGGATCTTGTTTTGAATAAAAAGAGAAATACCAAAGATAATGCAGTATCCATATAATTCCAACTGAGGTTCAGAAAATTTTATGGAATCCCTTACTTTTGCACAAACGATCAGTATGGCCGGCTTCCTTTTCGATGAAATGATATTTGGACCTGTAAACAGCCGCAGGCTGGGCATCTCGCTTGGCATCAACCTGCTGCCCACCCATGGCAAATTCTGCACCTTCAACTGCATCTATTGCGAGTGTGGCTGGACCAGCAACCGCAATGGCCTGCATATGCAACTGCCCACACGTGCCGACATCAGCCAGCGGCTGCGACAAACACTTGGCGAACTGATTGGCACCACGCGCCAGCCCGACAGCATCACCTTTGCCGGAAACGGCGAACCCAGCATGCATCCCGAATTCGCTGAGATTATCGCCGATACCATCAGCCTCCGAAACGAACTGCTGCCATCGGCAAAAATCAGTGTGCTTACCAACGGAAGCATGCTCCATAAACCAACGATTTTTCAGGCCTTGTGTCGCATCGACAACAACATCCAGAAACTCGACGGAGGCACCGAAGAAACCATCCGCCTCATCAATATGCCATTGAAAGCCTTCAGAATCAGGGAATATGTTGAAACACTGAAGCGCTTCAACGGCAACCTGGTCATTCAGAGTTTGTTTCTCAGGGGCGAAATCAACCACAAAAAGGTAGACAACACCACCGAAAAAGAGCTGAAAGCCTGGCTCAGCCTCGTGCTGGAGATCAGACCCAAGGCCGTAATGGTGTATGCCATTGAAAGGGAAACGCCGCTCGAAGGCCTCGTCAGGATTGATGAAGCAGCCCTCGAAACGATTGCAGCGATGGTGCGGAAGGCAGGCATCGAAGCCGAAGTTTACGCCTGACATACCTTAATGAACCCGCACAAGCATGCACCAATACCCGAATAAAACCCTGCTGGCCTTTGCCGAAACCTTTGGTGATGGCGATCAGTTTCAGCGATGGCTGCTCAGCAACCGCTTTCCGGAGCTTGCTGCACTAAGCAATGCCATCAGGGGAAGCGAAGAAGCCATGGTGTGGCTGATGAAAAACCGCTATTTTGCCTTTGCAGCCCTCGACGGAGCCATTGATGGGAAGATGCAGGCCAGGGCCTGGCTCATGAAAAACGACTTTCCTCTGTTTGTCTGTCTTGCCGATGCCGTCAATGGCGACAAAAAGGCCATGCGCTGGCTCGACGATCATCAGTTTCAGATGCTGTTGTATGTGGCCGGAAAAATCAGGGCTTTCAGAGACAACCAGACCTACGATTACCATAAAATACACTTCTGACCGGCAACACCTTGCCACGGTTCAGTCGAAAAAAAAGCCGCCTCGTTGTGAACGCAGCGGCTTTATGCTTTGATTTTTTGCTAACTGTTTTTATCCACATTTCGAATACCCACATGAGCTGCACGTCAGGCAACCATCCTGGTAAATGAGTCCTTTGTGGTCACCGCATTCGGGGCAAAGCTTGCCTGATGCCTGTGTTCCGTCGGGGATATAGCGTTTCAGTCCCCTGACGACGCCGTTTTTCCAGGTGTTGATGTTGTCCTCGTCGAGGGTGAGGTTTTGCACCAGCTCGATGGCATAAGGCAGCGGCATGCCGTGACGTAGAATGCCTGAAATGAGCTTGGCGTAGTTCCAGTACTCCTTGTTGAACGAACGCGAAAGTCCTTCAATGGTTACCTTGTAGCCTTGCTTATCCTCAAACTGGAAGTCGTAACGGGCTTTTTCGGCCTTATTCTTCTCGCGGATAACCCACCCATTTTCGACCCATGGAGGCAGGAAGAAGTCGTCGGCTTTACCAGTGAAAATTTCATAGGGTTTGTCGTTGAGCTTGCCCACCACAGCGATCCATTTTTCGTAATTGTTCTGGAACCTGATGATATCGGCTTCAAGGCGTTTTGGTCTTGGGGGTGCGTTGGTTTCTTTAAATTCTTCGTTTCCGGCTTCGGTCGATTTTTTCTCGTCGGCACTCACCAATACACCCGAACGTGAGCCGTCGCGGTAAATGGTCATGCCTTTGCAGCCGCTTTCCCAGGCTGTGCGGTAAATATCGCTCACAAGGGTTTCAGGAGTGTCGCGCGGCACGTTGACCGTTACGCTGATGCTGTGGTCGACCCATTTCTGAATATCGCCCTGCATCCGGACCTTGCTTACCCAGTCGATATCATTCGATGTAGCCTGATAATAGGGCGACCTGGCGATGACTTCGTTGAGTTTCTCGTCGTTGTATGCTTTCACCTGAGCCACATCATAACCGTTAACCTCAAGCCATGTTTCAAATTTTGGGTGAAACACATTGTATTCTTCCCAGGCATCGCCCACATCATCAACAAAACCAACGGTGACGTTTTTATCGTTCGGGTTCACCTTGCGACGGCGTTTGTAGCTTACCATAAACACGGGTTCAATGCCCGAGGTTGTCTGGGTGCAGATGCTTACACTACCAGTGGGTGCAATGGTCAGCATGGCGATGTTGCGTCTGCCGGCACGTTGCATCTTTTCATACAGCCTCGGCGCACTTTCTTTAAGCCTCAGAATGAACGGGTTATTTTTTTCGAGTTCGGCGTTGTAAATTTCGAAAGGTCCCCTCTCGGCAGCCAGATCGACCGACGACCGGTACACTTCGAGGGCAAGCAGCTTGTGAACTTCGGTGGAAAAGCTGATGGCTTCTTCCGATCCGTATCGTGTTCCCAGGGCAGCCAGCATATCGCCTTCAGCAGTAATGCCAATGCCCGTGCGCCGGCCCTGCAGTGCTTTCTTACGGATGTTTTCCCACAGCCGCATCTCCACGCCTTTAACCTCGATGGGTTCAGGGTCAGCGCTAATCTTTGCCAGGATGGCATCCACTTTTTCGATCTCCAGATCGATGATGTCGTCCATGATGCGCTGGGCCATGCGGGCATGTTTTGTAAACAGATCCACATTGAAACTGGCCTCATCGGAAAATGGCTTGTCGACATAGCTGTAGAGGTTGATTGCCAGCAAACGGCAACTGTCGTATGCGCACAACGGAATTTCGCCGCAAGGATTTGTCGACAGGGTTTTAAAGCCAAGACTGGCATAAGAATCAGGGATCGACTCGCGGATGATGGTATCCCAGAACAGCACACCGGGTTCGGCTGATGACCAGGAGTTGTGAATGATTTTATCCCAGAGTTTGCGTGCATCGATTTCCTTCACGAACATGGGTTCTTTGGCGTCGATCGGATACTGCTGCACGAAGGTTTCGTTGTTCACCACAGCCCGCATGAACTCATCGGTAATCCTCACTGAAACATTGGCTCCGGTGACTTTGCCCAGTTCCATTTTGGCATCGATGAACCTTTCGGCATCGGGGTGTTTGATACTGATGCTCAGCATCAGGGCGCCACGGCGTCCGTCCTGGGCCACTTCCCTTGTTGAGTTGGAGTAGCGTTCCATGAAAGGCACGATACCTGTTGAGGTAAGTGCGCTGTTTTTCACCGGGCTGCCTGTAGGCCTGATGTGCGAAAGGTCGTGACCAACACCGCCGCGGCGTTTCATCAGCTGAACCTGCTCCTGGTCAATTTTCATGATGCCGCCATAAGAGTCGGAGGCACCATCATTGCCAATCACAAAGCAGTTCGATAGCGATGAAACCTGGAAATTGTTGCCAATTCCGGCCATGGGGCTTCCCTGCGGGATGATGTACTTGAAATCCTTCAGGGTTTCATAGATTTCCTGCTCGCTGACCGGGTTCGGATATTTTTTCTCGATGCGGTAAATTTCTGCCGCAAGGCGCCGGTGCATATCATCGGGCGTAAGTTCGAACAAATTGCCATCGCTGTCCTTCAACCCGTATTTGTTCATCCACACATTGGCTGCCAATGTGTCACCCTTAAAATAAGTTGTTGAGGCACTCAATACCTCCTCATGCGAATATGTGCTGATCACCTTCTCTTCTTTCAATGCTTCTTTTTCCATATTGGTTTTCGCGCCATCATTCAGGTTCTCAGCGCCTTTGTCCTGACTAATTTCAGGGCGGACCCTCATTTCAAGCATCTTGTCATAAAAACTGCTTTCTTTACCCTGTTTCAGAGTGGTTTCCAGATTTTCGAACAAATTGTTTTCCATACCGGTTCTTCCCTATTTTGTTGGTTGGTTAAGGTAAGTGGTTGTTAATCAAACTAGAATAAATAAATTCCTTATTCCTCGAATGGGAATGCAATATACAATGCTATTTACGTTGATCAAGGTTGTTTTTTTCAACCTTAGGATGTTAATAAATCATTAAAGTCGCACCAATCGAGGCATCCGGCGAGTTATACCTAGTCTGTTAAATAAAATATTTATTTTCGGACAAAATTGGCATACGCTATGGCCACTGAAAGCGGGTGTTATTAACCGTTTTTTGTCAGGAGCATTTTAATGGCGATCGCCATCAGCACAAAGGCAAACACTTTCCGGAGTGTTTCGACCGGAATATTGACTGCAAATTTCGCCCCGAAAAAGCCTCCGACAAAAAACGAGGCGGCAATGATGAGCGCATAATGCAGGTTTAGGGCGCCTGCCTTGTAATAATTATAAGCCGCCAGAAGCCCAATGGGTGGCAGCATAACAGCCAGGCTGGTGCCTTGGGCTGTGTGCTGGTCGAGGTGAAGAAAATAGATCAGTGCCGGGATGATGATGATTGCGCCGCCGATGCCGATCATGCCGCTGAAGATGCCGGCGACAAGGCCAATAAGGATTAAAATAATGACACTATCAATGGACATGTTTATTCCTCCTGCTGTTAAAAATCCAAACTAAACGACAAATAAAATACAGGTTTTGAGATCCGGCGGTCTTCCACGCCCCAGGCAACATCGCCCCTGACGAAATAGCCAAGCAGCAGGGTGCGTGCACCGAATCCGAAACCTCCAACGATCGGATCTTTCTGCACCTCAACGGTGATGGTTAGCGGACCATTCTCGATGGTGGAGGTGTAGAGCGAATTTTTGGGATCGTATGGATTCAGGCCTGTCCATGCTGTGCCGATATCACCGAAAGTAGCCAGCTGGAAATTTCTGATGAAATCGGAATTGATCGGCCGTTGCAACAGGCAGCGGAACACCGGAAACCTGAGTTCCGAATTCAACACGGCAAAGCTGTTCCCATTGCGGATGTTCTGGTTAAAGCCACGCATATTTGTGGCTAGGGTCTGGTAGGCATACTGCTGGTTATAGTCGATGGGTGTGGTGCGGTTAAAACTCGGGAACAGCCAGTTATCGACGCCTCCCATATAGTAAATGAGGCGGTTGTTGCCAATGGATGTGCTGGCAGCCAAACGATTGGCCCAGATGAAGTTACGGTGAATTTTGAGGTAATGCCTGAAATCGAATCCAACTACAACAAGGTTACGGGTGCGCTCACCAACAATCTGGTAATATTCGGCGAAAGCCTTTGACCTGATGCCGCTGTATAGGTTCATGCCCAGTTCGCGGCTGTTGTCGAACACCAGTTCGGTGCGCAAGCCTGCCCAGTGCTCATACAGGTTGGGTTTCTTAAGGTTTACCTGATCAGTTGCCAGATACACCTTCATATCGTTGCGGTAAATTCCGGTTCCTTTCAGGCTCAGCGACTCGCTGAAGGGCCAGCTGAGGATATAGTAAAGTTCATGCGAATGGGTGCGCATGAGGTATGTTTCGGTGGATTGTTCAATACTCTGCCGGTGAAAAATGATCTGCTTGTCGAGGCGTTTCTGGAGGTTACTGAAACTGGCCACATATTCATTGTTGGTCAGGTTGGTGTTCATGCGCACGCCGCCGCTGATGCGGTAATCTTCGAGCAGATCGGTGAGGTTAACACCGAGAAACACATTGAAGCCCGGATTCAGATAGATGGGTGAGCCGCCCCCTGAAAAAGCCTGATAGCTATAGTTGATGTAGGTAAAATCGACCTGTGTAAACAGCTGATCATAGTAAAACTCGACGTTGTAATTCCTTCGCTTAGGTTCGGCGGATGCCGCCATCAGGCTTGGTTTGTCTTTGTTCATCAGCCCTGAAAATGGCATACGCGATTGTCCTTCGATGGCAAATCCACCCTGTTTCTGTCGGTTAGGCGCGGCCAGTGTGTCGGTGTTTACGGCCTCACGCATGGCAGCAACAAAGTGTCTCCGGCTTTGTGCAACAGGTTCAGGCAAGGCATCTGTTTTTTCTTCTGCAGCCTGCCCGATGGTCATTTTCTCCTGCATGAATGCCGAAACCGGGATTTGTTCAGGTTCTTGCCTCAGGTAGGCCGCAATGTCGGTGCGGAAGAGCCGGATGCGGTTTTTCGACAGGGCTGTGAACATCACCTTGTCATCCGATGGAAGTATCGCATAATCGTTCATGGCTGTGGTAAGACCTGTAACCACCTGCGATTTAAAGAAATAACGATAATGCACTGCCGTGTCCACATAGCTGATTGCACTGTCGTAAAAGGCCTGATTCAGGTTCTGGAAACCACTGCCATCATTCAGGTAAAACAGCCTTCCGCCTGGTGTGAAGAAAGGCTTTGTTTCGTTGGCCAGGGGTGTCTCGGTAACCCGCTGCAAGACAGGTGAATGACGGACGAAGTCGTAGCTGAACAGATCGAACTGCCCGGGCTGTTTATCCGGAGTGTCCTGCTGCCTGATTGTGTCACCTGGCCTGTTTGAGCTAAATACGATCTGCCGCATCCCGTTAAAAAACACCGGATCAAGGTCAGTGTAGTAGTCATCGGTGATTTGCCGGTGCGAGTTGGCTGCTATGTTGAACACATAAACATCCGGTTTTCCATGACGCACCGCCGACATCAGCAGCTGCTGACCATCAGGCGCATAGGAGAAAGAAGTGATCTTTTGAAAATCGAATAACACCCGCCTTTGGGTGCTGTTTTCTTTCAGGTTATGAAAATAGAGCCAGATATTGCCTTTTTCTTCCACAACATAGGCCAGGATTTCGCCACTGGGATGCCAGCTGAGCAAGGGATAGGTGTTGTCGATTTTTTGCCCTGAGCTGAAACCGGCCTTGTAGAGTTTTCTTTTCTTACCGCTTCCAAGCTGCTGCAGCCATACAACGACCCTGCCTTCGTTGTTGGTGGCATAGGCCAGTTCGGTTCCGTCGGGACTGACCACCGGTCTCAGGTACGACAAAAAGTCACGGTAGCGGTAAGGAAGTGTTTCATCCGGATTTATGGCTTCGAGCCTAGCATACCCATCATAATAGTAGGTGTACCATTCACTTACCAATTCCTTGAAAGGCAAGCCGGTAACATACAAAAAGCCGTTTTGCACATTGCGCGTAAGCTGGGTAAGGTGAATGATGTTGGTGATGGCCGAAGGGCCATATTTCATTTCTATATAGCGCCACAAGGCATGCCCGGCAAAAATGGCATCCTCGCCCGAAAGCCGGTTGATTTTTTTATACCTACCCGAAACCATCCCGTCGCGCAAACGGTTGTCAATTTCTGAGTTCCAATCCTCCGACAGGTAGGAGATCAATCCATTTTTATACCAGTCGGGCAGGGTAAACAAGGCTGCATTGCGAATCTGAGACCCGATGCTGCCACCATACATCAACTGGGTGATGAGGATATCGGCGATGCCTGCCCTGATCTGCTGTTCAAAATTCAGGTAATTGCCGTCGTTATAGAGCACCACCTTGTTGCCCAAAATATGTGTGATCCCACCGGTGTTATACTGTTGTTCGCCGGCCAGGCCGATATTGCTCTGCTTCAGTTCGTTCAGGCTGTTGTAGATGACAAACTGCATCTTGTCATCGAGCACTGTTTCGAGCTTGCGTTCCAGTGCAGGCAGCTGTTGCTGGGTGTACCAGGCCGTGTAGAGGGCGAGCTCTTTGCCATTCAGGTAAAAATAGGTGTCAAAATCCTCGAACTTGTAGAAAGACCATATGGTGTTGTGGTATTGCACCCTGTTTTTCCCAAAGGTCATATTCGAACCGTTGTAGAACTGAGCGGTTAATGTGTTCGTCATCAACAACATAAAAATAACACCCGCAAACATCAGCAAGCTGGCGGACGTGATTTGTCCTGAAGCGGCCTGTGTTTTGTCAGTGTTGTTCATCAGTTGTAAACGATTCATCGGGCTAAATTAATACTTTAGCGGTGGATTCAGTCACATCCGATTGGCCAAAATCTTATTTTTGCATCAGCTACAAGCATCAACAAACATAAAGTACAGTGCTATGATTCAGGTAAAAAAGTTCGTTTTCAACTCCTTTCAGGTGAACACCTACCTCTTGTATGATGAAACAAGGGAATGCATCATTATCGACGCAGCCTGCGCCGATACGGAAGAAGAGGACGAACTGCTGAATTTTATCGAATACCACCAGTTGAAGCCAGTCAGGTTGTTGAGCACCCATTCCCACATTGATCATATCCTTGGCAATGCCTTTGCAGAAGAGAAATTTGGTCTTAAGCTTGAAGCCCATGCCGACAGTATGCGTTACCTGAAAGACGCAACTGCTTACGCCAGTTCCTTTGGTTTGCGGCTCAGCAAAGCGATTATCCCGGAGCTATTTCTCGAAGACGGACAGCAAATTCGCTTTGGCAACTCAATAGTAAAAGTGCTGTTCACACCCGGGCACGCTTCGGGAAGTGTGTGCTTTTTCTGCGAAGAAGTTCCCTTTGTTATTTCAGGCGACGTCTTGTTTTATCAAAGCATCGGGCGCACCGATCTGCCCGGCGGTAATTATGATGAACTGAAAAACAGCATCTGGGGAAAGTTGTTTGTGTTGCCCGACCACACCCTTGTGTATCCTGGTCACGGGCCTGAAACCTCTATTGGAAGCGAAAAGGTGGATAATCCTTTTGTCGCTATCGGATAAACCCGTTCACTGTTGCAGCGATCCCGCTGCTGTTGTGTTTCATCATGCAGTCGAAATGTCCCTTGGGGCATCGTTGATAACCAATTTTGCTGCATGGCCTGCATGGGATGTTTTTGATGCTGAAAATCACTGAATCATCCTGATTGGCAGGCATGTAAGGATACATCCCAAAATCAGGGACTGTGTTTCCCCACACCGATACTATGGGGTTTCTGAAAGCGGCAGCAATGTGCATCAAACCCGTGTCGTTTGTAATTACGGCCCGGGCCAGCTTTACGATCATGGCCGATTCGTGTAAGCCATATTTTCCACAGGCATTGATTGCCTGTAATCCTTCGCCGGAAGCTATTTGTTCACCCCTTTCGGCATCTTCCCTGCCACCAACCAGCACCACCGGCAGTTTGACCTGACGACATACCTCAATCACCTTATCCACCGGGAGAATCTTTGTATAATGTTTGGCTCCAATCACCACAGCCACAAATCCTTGCGGAAATTTTTCCAGCGAAAAATCACCATGCACCTTTGCGAAAGCCGATGCATCAGACGGCAGAAAGTAATCAAGGCCTTGCTTGTCATTTGCAACACCCATGCACTCAACAGCCTTAAAATAGCGGTCGACGATATGGAGTGGTGGCATCATGTTCAGCTTAAACCGAACAAGCAGGTATTTCTTCAGGTTCAGTTTCGGAAAGCTGCTTGATGTTACACCCAGCGCTAACTTCACACGCAACGACCGCAGGTTTTTATGCAGGTCAACAATATGGTCATAGCGCTCAGCCCTGAGTGCCGGCAACAAAGCTGAAAAACTTCCATCGAAGCTGTGTGTTCTGCTGATGTATGGATTGTGTTCGAACAGCAGGCGGTTGGCTTTCATTGTGAGCACGTGCAGTTCGGCATCCGGAAGCTGTGTTTTCAGGCAGCGGATCACCGGACTTGTGAGTACAATGTCGCCGATGGAACTGAAACGTATGATCAGGATCTTTTTCAAGCGCGGAGGAATTTGGGCCAGGCAAAGTTAAAACAATAAAGCTATTTTTGCAGCATGAGACTCATCGACACCCACGCACACCTCTATCTTCCTGAGTTTGATGCTGACAGACAAGCCATTGTTGAATCAGCCATCGCGAAAGGCGTTGACACCATTATGCTTCCAAACATCGATATTGATTCAATTGCTTCGCTGAAGGCCTTGCACGAACTGTTTCCGGTAAACTGCCTCCCCATGATGGGTTTGCATCCCACTTCGGTGAAAGCGGACTGGGAGTTGCAGCTCGACGCGATAAAAAACGAACTTGCCGGTGGAAAATACGTTGCTCTTGGTGAAATCGGCATTGATTTATACTGGGATCAGCAATACCGCGAACAGCAGATAAGCGTGTTCACAGAACAACTCCGGCTTGCCAAAGCATGCCAGCTGCCGGTGGCCATTCATACCCGTGAAGCCTTTCCATTGATTCTCGACATCGTGGAAAGAGAAAAAACCGACGGGCTGAAAGGAGTCTTTCATTGTTTCACAGGCACTGCAGATGACGCCCGCCGTATCATCGACCTGGGGTTTCTCATGGGTATCGGCGGCGTACTCACCTACAAGAAATCAAGCCTGCCGGAAGTTGTTACAGGTTTCTCACCCGATCACTTTGTCCTAGAGACAGATGCGCCATTTTTGCCTCCTGTGCCTTTTCGCGGACAACGCAACCAAAGCGCTTACCTGATCTACATCGCACAAAAACTGGCAGAGGTATGTCACACTGATTTGATGACGGTGGCCCAGATGACCACACACAACGCATGCAAACTTTTTAACTGCGCTTAGCATGGAAGACAAGACCGCCATACTCGTGATTTACACCGGAGGCACAATCGGAATGATCAAAGACGCCACCACCGGAGCACTGAAGCCTTTCAACTTCGATCACATCTATGATCAGATGCCTATTTTAAAAAGTTTTCAATATCAGATTGATTTTGCTTCTTTTGAACCGTTGATCGACTCTTCGAACATGAAGCCTTCGTTCTGGGTGAAACTGGCCATGCTGATTGAGCAGCACTACGAGCAATATGATGGCTTTGTGGTGCTTCATGGTTCCGACACCATGGCCTATACCGCTTCGGCCATCAGTTTCATGCTCGAAAACCTCAACAAACCGGTTGTGTTTACCGGATCGCAACTGCCAATGGGCGTAATCAGGACCGATGGCCGCGAAAATTTCCTGGCTGCCATCGAAATTGCAGCTGCCAAAGACGACAATGTGGCCATGGTGCCCGAGGTGAGCATCTTTTTCGAAAATCAGCTGATGCGCGGAAACCGCACGACAAAATTCAATGCCGAACGCTTCAACGCCTTTGTTTCGGGCAATTATCCACCGCTGGCAGAGGTAGGCGTTCACATTCGCTACCACAAGCAAATCATCCTCAGGCCCAACTTCAAAAAGCTGAAGGTGCACACCCAGCTCGATTTTAATGTATCGATCCTGAAATTGTTTCCCGGCATTTCTGAAAATGTGGTATGCAGCACCTTAAACATACCCGGACTGAAGGCCCTCATTCTCGAAACCTTTGGATCTGGCAACGCCCCTACTGACGCCTGGTTTATCAATAACCTCGAATCGGCCATCAAAAAAGGCCTGATCGTGTACAATGTCACCCAGTGCAAATCGGGATCGGTAGAGATCGGGAAATATGAAACCAGCATCGACCTGGGTCGTATAGGCGTCATTGGCGGGTTCGACATCACCACCGAGTCGGCCCTGGCAAAACTCATGTACCTCATCGGCGAAGGTTATCCGAAAGAAAGGATAGCCGAACTGCTCCATACTTCCATACGTGGCGAAATGACCGTTCAGGCTTGATCAGGTTTTAGCGACTGGCATCATTGGCTGGCGCAGATAATTACCTTGGCAGGGCTTATTTCATTGCAACTTACCAAGGGACAATAATCTTGTTTAGCTTTGTGGGACAAACAAATTATCACATAACAATGAAAAAATTCCTGTTGCTCATGGTGTTTTGCAGCATGATGCTGTCATCAATGGCTGATCAGCTGGTACTGATCGAAACGACTGGCTTCACACAAACAAAAATCCTGATCCTGAATCCGTTGATCAAGGCACATTATTACCAGGAAAAATTAGTGATTGCCACCATTGAATCCCCGATCAGGGAAAAATACACGGTGCTTCAGGACAATCCATGGAACAATGGGCTGAGTTATTATGTGGTGTACACCCATGCCGGCATGATGCAGGAATATACAAACACCATCGCCGGCAAAGCCAGTCTGCTGTATACTTCCGACAACTTGCTTGTGGTTGGCATTGATGAAAGCAAGGAAGGGCAGCTGCAGCCTGCTAAAAACGACGGGATGGTCCGCTTGTTTAACAAAGCGGTCAGGCTTGCTGAAAGCAGCAAGCGGCGGCCAGTCAGGCTCACCGATCCGGATCCATTTGTGCTTGATCTGATCAATCAGGTTGATGCAGCCAACCTCACGGCAACTGTGCAGCATCTGCAGGATTATGGCACACGCAATGCATATCAACCTGCCAGCATCGAAGCCCAGAACTGGATTGCCGGCCAGTTTGAAGCCCTTGGGCTGTCGGTCGAAATCATGAATTTCAGCATGCCGGGTGGCAATGCGAGCGATAACGTGATCGCCACCATGCAGGGAACAGTCTATCCCGACGAATATGTCATTTGCGGATCACACTATGATTCCTATTCCAATTCAGGACTAGCTCCGGGAGCTGATGACAACGCCAGTGGAACGGCCGCTGTGATTGAGTTGGCTCGGATATTGAGCCAGTATACCTTTGACCGGACCATCGTGTTCTGCACCTTTTCGGGCGAGGAATACGGCTTGTATGGCAGCGAAGCCTATGCCTCGCGTTGCGCTGATCAAAACATGGACATACAGGGCTATTTTAACCTCGATATGATTGGATACCTGCAAAACGGCAGTCCGGTACACACCGACCTGATCTATCCGCCTTCAGCCCAGGAACTGGCCGATTTCTATACGGATGTATGCGCAACCTATCTGCCCGATTTTCTGGTAGAAACCGGGGTGCTCATTGGTGGCGACAGTGACCATACCTCGTTTAACAACAATGGTTTTATGGGCATCTTTCCGTTTGAAGACGGTGACAATTACAGCCCCTATATTCACACATCGAACGACAATATCGGCCCGAGTTACAACAACGAAACACAGGCCGGCATATTTGCGCAGGCATCCCTGGCTTCCATTGTCACCATGGCCAACAGGCTCAATCCTCCCCGAAACCTGATCGCCTTCGCCGGCGATAACCAGGTGGAACTCAACTGGGATACAATGGAAGGAATCGATCATTTTATCGTTTACCGCGACAATGTGGCCATAGCTTCGCCCGAAAGCAATCAGTACCTTGACGCCGATGTGATCAACGAAATCAGCTATACCTATTATATAACTGCAATATATTCCGAATCAGGTGATGAGTCTGATGCATCGAACACGGCAACGGTTACCCCAATGCCACCCTTAAGCCTCCCGTTTTTTACTGACTTTGAAAGTGGAACGGCTTATTGGGAAACAAGCCAGGGATGGGGGCTTTCATCATCCGCAAGCCATTCGCCATCACACAGCCTGGCCGACAGCCCTACAGGGCAATATGGCAACAGTGTGGTGAGCTATGCCAGCCTGAGGGCTTTCGGCCTGGAGGGTAATTTTGATGAAGTTACCTTATCGTTCTGGAATAAATTCGACCTTGAGGCCGATTATGATTATGTGTGGCTTGAAATTTCGACTGATGGGATGAACTGGACACAACTCGATGAATTCAACGGAGTTCAGTCGGGCTGGCAGAAAAAAACCTATGAACTGACTGCATACATTGGTGAGCCGCACGTGCAGCTGCGTTTTCATTTCATGAGCGATGTGTATGTGACCGGCGATGGCATTTATATCGATGACTTTGAGATCAGCAGGGTGATCACAGGTGTAGAGGAAATGAAGCCTATACTCAGCATTTACCCAAATCCGGCCTATGAAACCGTTCATGTGCAATACACGGGAAAGCCAACAGAAACACTGCAGCTGTTTGATGTTTATGGGAATCTAGTACGTTCATGGCCATTAAACGGCAGGGAATCTATCGATGTTTCTGGACTTGCACCGGGCATCTATTTCCTTCGGCCAGGCAAGAGCGAACAACAAGGAGGCCGTCCGCTGATGATCAGGTAATGCCTGTAAAATGTTAACGGGCAGACTGTTTTCACGAAAGGTCGTCCTGGTCGCCAGTTGATACCGAAAACAACAGGCATCAAAAATTGGTTTGCACTGGTAGTAAAAAATTGCCTACTTTTGGCGGCTGTTATTCAGCAGGCTGAATAAACATGGAGAGATGGCCGAGTGGTTGAAGGCGCACGCCTGGAAAGTGTGTGTACCTCAAAAGGGTACCGCGGGTTCGAATCCCGCTCTCTCCGCAGAAGGAATAATTCTTCATTGGGTAACAGCGTATATTTTTTAATTTATTTATACCTTTGCCGAATTAAGGATGAAATCATTCATTGAATAATAACCACACAAAATCGGAGTTTAAAGTAGTAATCAACATTTTTTAACTATGAAAAAATTAATTGCTCTCTTGTTCATCGCTGGTATGATGACTTTCGGCATCGGCAACGTTGTGTTCGCACAAGCTGCTGAAACCGCTACAACTGAAACTGTTGACACGGCAAAACCAAAAACTTTCCACGAAGCCATGAAGGAAAGGTTTATCGAAGGTGGACCAGTATGGATGGCCCCCATTCTACTTACCTTGATCTTCGGTCTTGCAATCGCAGTTGAAAGAATTCTTTATTTGACCCTAAGCGGTACAAATACCACAAAACTGTTAACAGGTGTTGAAAATGCACTTGCCAGCGGTGGCGTTGAAGAAGCTAAAAACATATGCCGTAACACACGCGGACCTGTGGCGAGCATTTTCTACCAGGGTTTGATGCGTTATGATTCAGGCATCGAAGAAGTTGAAAAATCAGTTGTTTCATATGGCTCAGTAATCACAGGCCGTATGGAATCAGGTATCAGCTGGATTTCACTCTTTATCGCCCTTGCTCCTATGCTTGGGTTCTTGGGTACGGTTATCGGGATGATCCAGGCCTTCGATGATATCGCTGCTGCCGGTGACATCAGCCCCCAAATCGTTGCCAATGGTATCAAAATCGCTTTGTTAACAACTGTATTTGGTCTTATTGTTGCGATCATTCTGCAGATCCTTTACAACTACATCATTTCGAAGGTTGACTCGCTGATCAATAGCATGGAAGACACATCCATTTCATTCATGGATATTTTGAACAAATACAATAAAAAATAAACCACCATGGAAGATAAATTTGCAAAATATCTTAGCTGGGGTTTTTATGCGATAATGGGAATTGGTTCGCTGCTAGGCATCGTTTTCTTTGCCAGTGGCTCGTTCGATACAATGATGCAGTTTTCGTATGTGTTGATCATACTTACCGCCATTGTTTCGTTCATCGCTCCGGTTTATAACTTTATCCAACATCCCAAAAACACTAAAAACTTTCTGCTTGTGCTGGCATTGGTAGGCGTTATTGCCCTGATTTCCTATCTGTTTGCAGGAAATTCATATTCAGCACTTGAACTGGAAACCCTGAAAATGTCTGCATCCGAATCCGTATGGATCAGTTTCGGTATCGTTTTTACGACAATCGTGATCATTTTAACTGCCATTACTGTTTTGTTTGCCAGCCTTTATAAACTGTTTAAATAGTCAATTATGAGAAGAGCAGCACCCGAAATTAATGCAGGATCGATGGCTGACATCGCCTTCCTTCTGCTTATTTTCTTCCTGGTTACGACAACTATGGATGTGGATTCGGGTATCACCCGTCGCTTGCCTCCTCCGGTTGAACAGCCTGATGTCGACATTAAGGTTAAGGAAAGAAACGTACTGAATATTCTTGTCAACAAGAATAACAGACTGCTTGTTAATGGTGAGCCAGGTGATATCAAGACACTGAAAGAAGTTGTCAAAGACTTCATGACTCCCCATTTTCCCGACGACCCGAATTTCCCCGAAGTGGAAGAGAAAAACGTTCCATTGCTCGGAAATATCTATGCTTCAAAAGGCGTTATCTCGCTGAAAAACGACCGGGGTACTTCCTATGATATGTACATCAAGGTTCAGAATGAACTGGCCCGTGCATTCAACGAAATCAAGGATGAGCTTGCCCAGTCGAAATTCGGCACGAAAACAGATAAACTTTCGGACGAAAAACGTGAAGCCATCAACGAGGCAGTGCCTGTGCGTGTTTCAGAGGCCGAACCAGAAAATATAGGAGACAGATAGTATGTCAAAATTTAAGTCAAGTAAAACAAAAGGTACACCAGCAATCAGTACCTCCTCTTTACCCGATATCATTTTCATGCTTCTGTTTTTCTTTATGGTAACGACCCAGATGCGCGAAACATCATTGCGCGTAAAGGTTAAACTGCCCCTGGCAACCGAAATCCAGAAGCTCGAGAAAAAATCACTCGTGAGCTATATCTATATCGGGCCCCCAACCAACGTGGCTATCTACGGAACTGAATCGCGTATTCAGCTCAACGACCAGTATGCCCGTGTTGCTGATGTGCCTGAGTTTGTAGCCAGCGAAAGAGAAGCCCGTAACGAAGCCGACAGGAACCTCCTGACCACTTCATTGAAAGTGCATAAGGACACCAAAATGGGTATCGTTACCGATGTGAAACAGGAACTGCGTAAGGCCGGAGCCTTCAAAATTAACTACTCGACCCTGAAAGGGGTAAACAAGTAAACCGCGGTTTCAGTCACCTGAAGTCCTAAAGGGTTCATCATTGATGAGCCCTTTTTTTGTATCAGTCGACGCGATGGGCAATTTCAGGCGATACAGCCCATAAACCAGCGCAGCCGATAGCAGCATGCTGACGATTAACATCAGGCTGCCCTGTGGTGTGCCGAAATCTTCCATCGCTGTTTCAATAAACCCGTTAAAATGCAGGTAGTAAACCACAACCGCTGCACCATTGTTTACAAAATGCATGGCCATCGGCAACCAGATCGAGCCCGACCAGTAATAAGCATAGCCTAGCAACAAGCCTAAGGCAAACCGGGGCAGCAAGCCATAAAACTGCATATGCATGGCACTAAACAGCAGGGCTGAGATGACAATACCGGCATGGATGCTGCGCAATCCCTTACCGAGCAATGGCTGCAGCACCGACCTGAAAACAAGTTCCTCCCCAACAGCCGGAATCAGGGCTATCATCAGCAGGTTGAAAAGCAGCAGGTACCAGGCATTTACTCTCAGGAAAGCCTCAGTAAGCACCCCCGCCAGTTCCTCCTTTTCCTTCATCCAATCTTCAAGTCCGCTGAGCCACTGAGGTAGCTTCATCAGCTTGTTCCATTCGCCCATTTCATGGATGAGGGGAAGCGCGGTAAACATCAGCAATAACGCAGCCACCATGGCCCACCCGTTGGGCCTGAGCCGAAAACCAAGAAAAGCCGATGCCGGCCGGCTCACGAGCAGTGCAAACAGTATGGGTGGCAACACAAACAATCCCATCTGGCTGCCTATCTGCATAAACCTGGCTATTTCAAGTCCGGACTCACTCTGTGGCTGTCCCATCTTGAACAACAAGTCCTGAAAAGGCAGGCCAAAAACAAGGCTTCCGATAAGCAGCGACAGCACCATGACCAGCAGAGTTGATAGCAGCATAAGTCCAAGAAAAAGAAATAATTTGAAGCCGGTATGTGTCTGCCCAAAGAGTGGATGATAATTCATTGTTGGAGAATTTAGCACTGAAAAGCGCAAATTTAATATTTTTGCAGCCCTTAACACAACAACACCTTGATCACTATTGGACATCTCGAAGTGGGCGAATTCCCCATACTGCTGGCTCCCATGGAGGATGTGAGCGATCCGCCATTCCGTTACGTGTGTAAACTATTCGGTGCCGACATCATGTACACCGAATTTATTTCGTCAGAAGGCCTCATCAGGGACGCCGTAAAGAGTGTGAAAAAACTCGATTTCAGTGAATTTGAAAGGCCCATCGGCATACAGATTTTTGGTCACGATATCGATTCCATGATCAGGGCAACCGAATATGCCGAAAAGGCCCAACCTGATATCATCGACATCAATTATGGTTGTCCGGTAAAAAAAGTAGCCTCCAAGGGCGCCGGATCGGGCATCATGAACGACATTCCTAAGATGGTTGCCATGACAGCCGCCGTTGTGAAAGCAACCAGGCTTCCTGTTACCGTGAAGACCCGACTTGGTTATGATGAGGATCGCAAAGACATTGTTGAGATAGCCGAAAGGCTGCAGGATGTCGGTATTAAAGCAATCACCATCCATGGCCGACTGCGCACTACACGCTCGAGTGTGCCTGCCGACTGGACCCTGATTGGTCAGGTGAAGCAGAACCAGCGCATGATAATACCTGTTTTTGGCAACGGCGATGTGGTTGATGGTCCATCGGCCAAATATTTCAGGGATCATTTTGGGGTCGATGGCCTGATGATTGCCCGTGGTTCTTACGGCAATCCATGGATTTTCCGTGAAGTAAAAGAGTATCTCGCCAGTGGAACGACACCTGGGCTGCCCGACATCAACGAACGCCTCAGGGTGAGCCGCATTCACCTTGAAAAATCAGTTGAGTGGAAAGGCGAACGCCAGGCCCTGATGGAAATGCGTAAGCACTGGAGCGATTATTTTAAAGGCTATCCTAATTTCAAGCCTTTCAGAATCAGGATAATGGAAACAGATACTTACGATGAGCTATCGGCCATCCTCGACGAAATTGGTCAGTATTACAATGGCTTCCCTGCCACTGAACTAACGGAACTTATCCACTGATAAGGTCTTTTTTCAGCTTGCCGTTTACAAAGATGTCCCTGATGCGCTCAGGCTCCTGCAGGTGATATGTCTTCAGTCCAAGCTTGCGGGCCGCATCAATATGAACCAAGGTATCATCGATGAATAAGGTCTCCCCGGCAAGCAGCTTGTGCTGGTTAAGCACGAATTCGAATATTTCAGGATTGGGCTTGCTCAGATGCAGGTCGAACGAAAAATAAGCTTTGTCGAACAACTGGTCAAACTCGCGGTAGCCAAACCTGAGCTGAAGGTCGCGTACATAGAGCTCGTAATGGATTTCATTCGAATTGCTCAATAAGAAGATTTTATAATGCTTCCTTACCTGCTCAATAACAGCAATGCGTTCCCGCGGAATATCAAGCAAAAGGGCGTTCCAGGCTTCATCTATGGCACGGTCGCTGGTGTCTTTTCCCGTCAACTCCCTGATTTTCTGCCGAAAGGCCTCAGGTGTAAGGATTCCCCTTTCGAACTTATTCAGTACATTTTCGACAAAGTCCTTGCTGGTAAAATAAGCCACATCATCAAAGCCTATTTTTTTCAGTTCGTTCATCGTAAGTTGAGGGTCAATATCAAGGATAACACCACCGAAGTCGAAAATGATGTTTTTAATGGTCTTAGGCTTGTTCATTGTGAGGAAATTAATTTTGCTTGTGAATTTCTGGTACAAATATGTAACTTTGCGCACTCTTAACAAAAGGTTTGCGTTTTTTAATTGTTAAAAAATGCTAACAGGGCCTATAGCTCAGTTGGTTAGAGCAACTGACTCATAATCAGTAGGTCCCAGGTTCAAGCCCTGGTGGGCCCACAACGTTCACCTAATAACAGGTTTCCATTTCTATGGAAACCTGTTCGTTTTTAGTCAGGAACATTTCCTGATTTTATAAGTTGTCCTGAAAGAGGTCATGTTTCATCTATTGTCAGTGGCAAAAAACAATAACTGTCTGAACAATTGAGTAAATAGTTATTGTTTCGCTAAGACGAGGGGATAGGCAACCATCACTTCGCCCATTTGAAAAAACAGAAGAAAGGCACCACTAACGCGATGACCGATATTCAGCACAGATCGCATGTGATTGTAACCTGATCCAAAATATCCATTTTTGATTTCTTGCAGAACAACCCCCTGATGGTTGGTCAAAAACACACGAATGGATGTGGCGGTGGCAAGGTTAAATTCAATATTGATCTCATGAACTGCAGGATTCGGCCAAACCATTAACTGATCCAATGGTATTCCGGGCTTGTGGCTGCCGTCAATGGAAAGAAGTTGTTGTTGTTCGTAAGCGCCGAGATCAATCCGATTGTCGATTAAGCGGTAATTGCCAGCAAGGTCGGTTGGTGGGATCATACAACCGGTCGTATCAGGATTTCCAGCATTAACACAAGGCGAATGAATGGCAGGAATATAGCTTTGCCCGACAAACTCAGGTTCGAGGTCGATGTTGTTTTGAAATTGACCAGTGAACTCGGCCGCTCCGGTTCCATCAAATCCTTCGGTTCCTCCCTCAATATCATTAAAATAAAAATCAGGCTGCGACAATCGGTCCCAAAGGTACACCTGATTTGATTGTCCACTGTATTGCGTATTCCCGTAAAGGATGTTGTTATACATAACAGGAGAAACTGAATCCTTGCAATAAAATCCACCCCCACCACCTTCACAGTGATTGCTAAAAATGGTATTGTTCACATACAAAGGGCTGCAATCACCATTCGAAATACCAGCCCCGAAAAAGCGGGCCCTGTTGTTGATAACAAGGTTATTGCTGATAACAAATTCGCAGGAATCGATATGCAGCATACCCATCCCTCCTCCCAAGGCACTGAAATTGTTATCGAATGTGTTATGCAACACCTTATTATCATGAAACCGAACACAAAGTCCGCCCCCAATGCCTGTTGAACTATTTTCAGCAAAGTAATTCTGCGAAATCAAGGAGGATCCCCAATCACTGCACAAAGCACCGCCATAACCGTAATAGATTGCTGCCTGACCACAGCTGTTGTTTTCAAAACGGTTATTTGAAACCTTAATGGAAGCATGCTCCAGATATATTGCCCCACCGCTGAAATAAGCGTAATTGTTTGAAAAAGTACATTGTCTTACATCAATATTATCTGAATTCCTGATGCACAAAGCACCTCCATATCCATGGATGCTATCTGCATCAACAGCCTTGCCATATTTGAAATGGCAATAATCAAAAATCACTGAGTCAATCGTTTTGCCTTGGTTTTCAATGCGAATTTGTTTCCAGCCTCCGTCAGGCACTACAGGGTTACCGAAACCTGTGGTATCATCAATCGTAAACACAACCGGACGGCTACTGCTGCCAATGGCCCTTAAAGATCCGAGTACCTTAAAATAATAAGCTCCTTGAAAACTAACACAGACACCAGGGCTTATTCTAAGGGAGTCAACCCCACGAAGCTCAATATTTCCGGTAACTTTTACCGTATCGACAGCCCAAACACCCGATACCGTGCCTGAAACTTCTATTGATTCGGCTTGCAGCCTGGCTGGCCAGCTCAGGCTCAATGCCGTGAGGCAGATCAGCAGAAAACGAAATCCCATCATACGCCGTGAAAGTAAAGTACAAAGGTATTGAAATGCAACTCAAAGCTTAGGATTCGGCCCCTACTCCGCTGAAAATAATTGACAAATCTGATTAGGTTGCCCAATTTTAGGTTTGATTAATAAAAACCAATGAATTTCAAATCGTTAACAATTCAGATCATACTAACTTTTCTGATTTCTTTGATCGTAGCATCAGTTGTGACACGCGTGTGGAATACAATTATTGCGCGCGAGGGGTTTGAGGCCGGTTGGCAGACGGCCTTCGTTATGGCCATCGTTCTGGGTATTGTGGTTCCCCTGACACGACATAAGAAATAAATGATCACTACTGAATGCCATAACCGCCTACCTTTGCCAACAGGTTAAACACAAAGAAATGGAAAACCAACGGATACATTATTACTCCTGGATTGTATGTGTCATCCTTTTAATTGCGCTCACCTCCTGCCGTAAAAAGCCCCATGATGTATTGCCTTATGTTAATCAGTACGACACCATCAAACCATTGGCCTATTTTCCTGTTTATCCCGGCTCGTGGTGGAAATATGAAAATTACAGCCATCAGCTTGTAACTGATTCTGTCAGTATAGCTTATGTGCTACACTACTATAATATCGCCTATGATGGTTCGCATCCTGAAAACTCCGATTCCACCTATGTCCCCTTGTTACATGGAGAGCCGGTGTATGGCTACCATAAAATCGAGTGCATGCGACCCCCATTTGGACAACAATGCACAAAATGGCCGATCATATCGGAACAAATTGGTTTTTCTTTCCCAAGGGGCTGGTCTGACACCCGCTATGGTGACTTCATGGAACATGTGGTCGTAAAACAGAAAACGTTCAATGGGCAGGATTCTGTGCTGATCCTTGAAGGACATTGGGTTTACGGGCCAAATACTGCGCAGAAACGCCGGCAGGAGTTTGTAAAAGGCATTGGCCTTGCTTATGATATTGTCACAGATACCCTTACCCAGGATACACTTTACCAGAGAAAACTCATCGATTATTTTGTCAACTTCAATCAGTAACCAGGCAAATTGACAATTGCCAAAAATGTTATTTTAAGGAAAGATTGAGACATTGGCAGCTTATAAAATCCCCATTTTATCAGCAAGCCAGGTCATCGTAAATGAAAGGATAAACGCCAACACTGGTGCGGTGACCCAAACAATCCAGAATTTTTTCACGCTGCTCCGGCTGAAAATTTCTTTCCAGCCAAGTTTGGCACAGCCAATGGCCATAATTGCGCCTGTATTCAGCTGCACAAGCGATGCGGGAATGCCTTTCACCACGGATACGGTGAGCAGGAGCGTTGCTGTGATGAAAGCAATGACTGTAGCTGATAGCGGCCCGAATGCAACAATTTCTTTTCCGGTGGTACGCACCACCTTATGGCCAAACAAAGAGCTGCCAATGCCAAAAGCAGGAGCAATCACCAGCGTTGACAGCACCACGATGAACAGGAAATTTTTCTCCTGCCCTGAGATGTGCAGTTCGTTGATCACCATTGAGGCAATTGGTCCGCTGGCGTTGGCTACATTGTTCGAACCGATGGCGAAAGCCACATAAAGCGATGAGATAATCACCAACACCTGCAAACCCGGCTGAATTTTAATGGTGTCGAAATCAAAGCGAGATCGCTTTTTCATCGGTGTATAAATGTATTTTCCTGCCGCATAGGTCAGAAAAAATGCAATAACTGGCAGCAGAAACCAGGTGGGAATGATTTCGAAGAACAATTTGTCTGTTTGTAAACGGCCAAAATAGACTGCAGGACCTGAAAGAGCAAAGACGGTCGATTGGCTTGTCGATTGCGGTATCCCCAGCAGATTGGCCATCAGCAGTGACAGTGCAACAGAAAGCAAGATGATAGAGGTAAGCGTGATGGTCAGCTTGTCAGCATCGATGATGCCTTTGCCCATGGTTAATGCCACCCCTTTGCCGGCAACAATGGCACCGGTGAAGACCATGATGCCGAACAGGCCCGGAATCAATCCCTTTGGGATGAGGTTGGCCCCATAAGCGGCCGAAAAAGCCGGCGAGGTTCCGCTTCCGCCCATATTGATGGCTAAAAAAAGTGCGATTAAGAAAGGCACCATCAATTGACCATAAATCGGATCGAGCATAAGCGAATTTTCTGTCTTACAAAAATAGGGTGTTTATCCGATGGTATTTGTTCGCATTTCTGCGAATATAACAATACGTGTTTTTACGTATCCGACTCACTCAAACCTGAACGATCTTGTGTTTCACTGCAAACACAATCAGGCTGGCTGTATTGTTCGAATGGGTTTTGCTGAGCAGGTTTTCGCGGTGTTTTTCCACTGTTCGCTTGCTGATAAACAATTTTTCGCCAATCTCCTGGTTGTTTTGCCCCTGGCAGATCAGCCTGAGGACCTCGAGCTCACGTTCGGTAAGGCTTTGGATGAGCTGTTGTTGCTCATCGGTTCTTAACTTATTCTTTACCAGGTTCATAAGTATTTCTGGAGAGAAATAACTTCCACCCCTGCACACCTTTAATATGGCTTCCTCCACCTGGTCTATTTCAGAGTTTTTAAGTAAAAATCCCCTTGCTCCGGCTGCGATCATCCGGTAATAATATTCGTCATCGCCATACATTGACAAGGCAATAATCAAGGTTTCAGGATCAATTTTAAGGGCTTCGCTGCAGGCTTCAATGCCATTCATCACCGGCATTTCAATGTCGAGCAGCACGATTGTCGGTTTCTTTTCCGGAAGCGCCTTCAGCATCGAACGTGCATCGCCAAACTCAGTGATCTCATCAATAAAATCAGTCCTGCTGAGCAACATCCGCAAGCCCTGACGAAAAAGGGCATGGTCATCAACCAAAAACACACTAATCTTTTCCATATTAATCATTTACAACGATTGAAATCAATAAGCCACTTCCGGCCTGAGTAAATTCAATATTTCCATCAACCGACTTAAGCCTTGAAATGATGTTTGAGAGTCCCATGCCTCCATGGTCGTTGTGGAGGGCCTCCTCCAGCACAAATCCCGGACCGTTGTCGGTATACGTCACCTTCAGCTTATGCTCGGGATGTGTCATAGTGATGGCAATTTTGGTGGCTTTGGTGTGCTTAATGGTGTTGTGTATTAGCTCGCACAACACCCGGTAGACCACGGTCTCGGTGTTAAACCCAAAGCGTGAATCTGCGATATCCGACCGGATGTCGAAGGAAATTTCTTTTCCCAGGCTGATTTTTTCGGCAAAACTCCGGATGGCCTGATCGATGCCAAAATTATTCAGCACGTGCGGACTCAGGTTGTTTGACACATCTTTGATGCTGCCAATGGCTTCGTTTATGAGCAAATGGGCATTCTCAACAACCTCCTTGTCAGGATCGGAAAGTGATTTGATTTTGAGCGCCGACAACAACATTTTTATGGACGACAACAAGGGGCCTAGTCCGTCGTGCAAATCTTTTGCAAAGCGCTGTCTTTCTGCCTCTTCTGTCCTGATAATGGCATTCAGTATACGTTGTTCGGCCCTGGATCTTGACAAATCCAACAATTTTAGCAGCTTGAAAATTTTGGTAATAAAGAACACCCCAAAAGCAATCAGCAGGGAGGTGAGGAATCCCAGCCAGTTATACAGGTGCTCGAGCTCGTCGGGCATGGCACCTTCGAGGTGTGAAATAAGCTCAATGATGCGCCTGAATGCCATGAACATCAAGGCGATCGATATCAAAATCCAGGAAGAGTTGTACTTTGTTTGCCGGATAAGGGTGATGGCCACAATTGCACCAAACAACTGCAGGGCAATCGAAAGGGCAATGGCTATTAGCTTAAAATCGACCATGCTTCGTGAATATCTGTCACAAATGTAGACAATAAGTCCGGCACAACAGTACAATGCCAACGTTCAAAACCCTTTGGCTGATTTCAGGCTTCAGCCTGCGCTATGCGGCAATGATGAGGAAGTAGTTTTTCTTCCCTTTTTGCACAAGGATATATTTGTTGTTGAGCAAGTCCGACAGTCCGATGGTGGATTCTTCACTAACTTTTTCCTTGTTTATGGCCAGTCCGTTTTCTTTCAGCATACGACGAGCTTCACCTTTCGATGGGAAAATATTGGTGTGGGTGGTCAAAAAGCTTGCTATGTCGATGGGTTCATTCAGCAGGTCTTTGCTGATTTCAACCATCGGAACGCCTTCAAACACACTCAGTAAGGTAGCTTCATCAAGTTTTTTCAAGGCTTCAGTAGTGCCTTTTCCAAACAAAATCTGCGAAGCGTCTTCGGCTTGTCTGAGGGCATCTTCAGAATGCACCCTGATGGTAACTTCATTGGCCAGGGCCTTCTGCAGTATCCGCAGGTGTGGAGCTTCCTGATGTTGGGCCACCAGTGTTTCTATTTCCTGTCTGCTGAGCAGCGTAAATATTTTGATGTATTTTTCGGCATCCTCATCCGAGCAATTGAGCCAGAACTGGTAGAAAGCGTAAGGTGAGGTTTTTTCAGGATCGAGCCAGATATTTCCGGATTCGGTTTTTCCAAACTTACCCCCGTCAGCCTTGGTTATCAGCGGACAGGTGATGGCATATGCGTTTTCAGCAGCACCCAACTTGCGCCTGATGAGTTCTGTTCCGGTGGTAATATTGCCCCACTGATCGGATCCACCCATTTGAAGTTTGCAGTTCCAGTGTTGATACAGATACAGGAAATCGTACCCCTGCACCAACTGATAGGTAAACTCCGTAAACGACATTCCGCTTCCCCCTTCGGCACTGAGTCGCTTTTTAACCGAGTCCTTCGACATCATATAATTCACGGTAATGTGTTTTCCAATGTCGCGTATAAAGGCAAGAAAACCATAATCTTTCATCCAATCGTAATTGTTCACCAGTTCGGCACGGTTGGCTGCACTGGTTTCGAAATCAAGAAACATGGCCAGTTGTTTCTGCAAACAACCTTGGTTATGGCGCAAGGTTTCCTCATCGAGTAAATTGCGTTCCTGCGATTTCCCGGAGGGATCACCGATCATTCCGGTTGCACCGCCAACAAGTGCTACCGGTCTGTGGCCAGCCAGTTGAAAATGTTTCAGCATCATGATGCCAACAAGGTGGCCAATATGCAATGAATCAGCAGTCGGGTCAATGCCCACATAGGCCGTTGTCATCTCTTTCAGCAGTTGTTCCTCAGTGCCCGGCGACACATCATGGATCATTCCGCGCCACGACAATTCCTCGATAAAATTAACATTCATGTGTTCGATCAATTTGTTGGCAAATATAAGGCGATTAAGCTGAACGCTAAACCTGAATTGCATGCTTGTTTGCCCGCGTGCCAAATTGGATGAAAACTTGCCTGAATCGCGTGCGCGGGCATCAAATTGATCACTAAATTTGTATCATGATTTTTGTCAGTGGTGGTACGGGTATGGTTGGTTCACATTTGCTGTTGTCGCTATGTAAAAAGCAACAGCCCGTGGTGGCATTAAACCGGCCTGGAGCCGATTTCAGCCTGGTCAGGAAAGTATTCAGTCTATATGGCAAAGATGATGCAGCACTTTTTGAAAGGATAAAATGGGTTGAAGGCGACCTGATGGATTATTTCAGCCTTGAGACTGCCCTTGACCAGGTGGATGAGATCTATCATTGCGCGGCATTGGTTTCGTTTCAACCCGGCGACAAACTTACCATGTTGAGGTACAATGTGGAGGGAACAGCCAACCTGGTGAATGCCGCCCTGTCCAAAGGCATAAAAAAATTCTGTCACATCAGTTCCATTGCAGCCATTGGACGGACCGACAATACAGCGCCCATTGATGAGCAAACCCAATGGAAAAGCTCAGGGCGCAACTCCACCTATGCCATTTCGAAATATGGGGCCGAACGTGAGGTGTGGCGTGGCATTGCCGAAGGCTTGCCGGCCGTAATCATCAGTCCTTCAATTATCCTGGGTCCGGGCAACTGGAACAAGGGCAGTGCTGAGCTGATCACCCTGGTGTGGAAAGGATTACCTTATTATACTACCGGTGTTAATGGCTATGTCGACGTGCGCGATGTGGTAGCGGTTATGGAACTGCTAATGGAAAAAGAGTACTTTGGTGAACGCTACATCGTCTCTTCAGAGAACATCTCCTACCAGCAGTTTTTTACCTGGATTGCCGAACTTCTTGGCAAAAAGCCCCCATCAATAAATGTGAGCCCGTTTATGGGCGAAATTGCCTGGCGCCTTTTTGCTGTTCAGGGTTTATTCAAGCGCAAAAAGCCAGCAATAACAAGGGAAACAGCGCGTACCTCAAACAGGGCTTACGCATATTCATCAAAGAAACTCACCGATACAACAGGCTTCAGGTTTATGCCCGTTAAGCAAAGCCTGACAGATATCTGCACCTTCTTTCTGGAAGAAAAAAAGCAGCCCAAACCCTGAATTATTTATATCGATTCTAATTTGGAGGCTCTCGGTACACAAGGACTTAATAAATTTTAATTTTACCCACTGAAATTACCTTTATCTACAAAAAACAACGCGTTATGAAAAAGACCGCACTCTTATACTGGGCCCCGGGTGGCAATGTTGAAAAAGCAGCCCATTCCATTGTTGCACAATTTGAGCAAGGAACGATTGAATTGAAAGATGTAGCCGGGTTCGACCTCAAGCGACTCAACGAGTTTGACCAGTTTATTTTTGGTTGTGCTACCATTGGTGCCGAAATTTGGTTAGATGCAAAGGCTGACAACAAATGGAACGAGTTTTTTGTAAAAACAGAACAGCTGAGCTTCGCAGGGAAAAAATTTGCCCTTTACGGACTTGGTGATCAGGTGAAATATCCCGATTATTTTGTCGATTCACTGGGCTATCTGAAAACCGAAATTGAAAAACGCGGTGGTACGATTGTTGGCGAATGGCCCACTGCCGGCTATTCATTTACCGATTCCGAAGGTGCTGAAAAAGGCATGTTTTACGGTCTGGCGCTCGACGAAGATCATCAGCCCGAACTTAGTCACGAACGCATTGTAAAATGGGTCGCACTTGTTAAACAAGCGTTCAGCAAGTAAATTTCCTGTTGATTAAGCCCTGAATTCCTGCCGTTTATTTAGGCAGCAGGTTTTTGTAATGCTCTGCCCTTTCGGTGATTTCGTTCACGAAATTATAGGTTTCTTCTCCGCGCGCATAGCCATAATACACTACCGGATCGCGGTAGAAGGATTGTTTTGATTTGTTTCTGACAAAGAAATCCACATTGTCGGTCCACACATCAGGGTTCTTCTTGTATTTTTCTGCCAGTCGGCGGGCATCAAGCACATGACCGATCCCTGAATTATACGCAGCCAGGATAAACTTGATGCGTTCGGCTGGATCGGTAACTGTTTCAGGGATTTGCAGGTCAAGGTATTGGATAAACTTGCCTCCTGCATTGATTTGTTCGGCCGGTGTTGCGGTAGAATCGATGCCAAACTCCTCCATAACCACCGGCATAAGCTGCATGAGGCCAAAGGCGCCAGCCCAGCTGACGACATCAGGTTTAAATTCCGACTCCTGGTAAATCAGCGAAGCCAGCAGGCGCCAATCCCAGCCAATTTCGGCAGCCACTGCCTTGATTTCCTTGTCGTAAGGCGACAACTGTCTCCCTCCCATCGAGTGAAAATCGCTTCGGCGGGCCGAACTCATCCTGTTACCGGCAAAGTATTTGGTGTAAATCTGTTGACCCTCACGCGAAATTGTAAACCGCTCAAGCCAGTGATTGATCTCTTTCAGTAATCCTGCTTTTTCTTCACGCAGCACAGCCCATGATAGCTTCTGAGGGAAACTGATTGGTGTTTGCACATCGATATCAGGATAAATCTTCTGCAGCACCTGTGCCATATATTCATCTGCAGCCGTAAGTCCGATTTTTCCATCCGAAACGTCCTTGATTAGTTCCTCTACATCCCTTTTATCTTCGATGATAACAATGGTATCGCCAATTTCGTCTGCCAGCGTTTCGAGGCGCTTTTTAAAGACGCCTCCTTCCTGAACATACACTGTTTTACCGGCCAACTCAAGACTCGATCGTATCAGTTTGGCTTCCAGTTCATCGCGTGTCTGCAAGCGGCGCCAGTTGTCGGGAAGCCGCTGCACCAGCACCTGCCTTGTGATAAATAAGGGCTCCGTAAATGCAAAGTCGCGCTGCCTGTCTTTGGTGATGGTCAATCCGAGTGCAATCAGGTCGGCCCTGCCCTCTTTGAGCTTCTGGAAGGCTTTGTTTAGGTCGTTTTCAATCCTGATGTGCAATTTCACACCGATGGTTTTGCAAAATTGATCCAGCATTTCATACTGGTATCCCATCGGCTCTCCGCGATAAATAAAATAATCGACAGAGTTATAATCGGTAATAACTTCGAGCCGTCCATTTTGCAACACCCTGTCGAGGCTGCTTTGCACGGGTTCTTTCTGTATGTTTTTCTCGCTTTTGCTTTTATCAAGGCCGAAATCACACGCCTGAAACGATAATAAAACACTTATTATTAGCCATTTAATAAATCGTTGATCACTCCAGCCAACCATAAACAGTGTTTATTGATTGGTTAAAAATAAGGATAAAATTACACATTGGAATACCGAGGTAGCTTAAAGGGTGGTTTTATCATGTCGGATGGTTCAAATCGAATCCTCAATACACATTGACTTTTTTTAGAATTATCCTTAGCTTTGCTCAACAATTTCTAAAACACCAATTCAATTTCTCTCCCTTATGAAACAATTATACCCTATTCTGATGGGTGTATTGCTCCTTTGCACGATTCACCCAATTTTTTCACAGGAACTTTCACAGGAAAACAGCAGTCCTGCGAAAGAAAGCAGTTTTGGCATGGCCATCGGACTCAGAGCCAGCTCTTTTGGTCCGGGCGGCGAAATTATTGCTGCCGTTACGCCAAAAATCCACCTTCGCTTAGGAGGAAGCTATTTTAGTTTTGCGTATCAGCAAACCAGTGATGCGCTAAACATTACGGGCGACAACACCCTTACCCTCGGTTCAGTCTCTCTCATCGCTAACTGGCAGTTTTTAAAGTCTTTATACCTGTCAGCTGGTGCCATTTACAATATGAATAAGAACAACCTTGTAGGATATTCAACCGAATCGTTTAAAATCGGTGCGATTACCGTGAGTCCTGAACAAATCGGCGAATTGTCCTATACCATAAAATCGGGCATGCCTGTTGCTCCCTACATCGGATTGGGTATTGGCAGAACAATTTCAGCCAATGGTGTGGTTTCGTTTGCCATCGAAGGCGGGATCGTATATCAGGGAAGCCCAAAAGTTGAATTAACCGCTACCGGGATGCTTTCCCCAACAGCCAGCGATGAACAAAGGCAGCTGCTTGAGCACAATGTTGCTTCAATGACGATTTATCCGATGGTTGCTGCTCAGCTATCATTTCGTATATTTTAATCATCCTTTAACTGACACATATGAAAACCAATAAAATAACAATTTATTCCGTGCTGGCCGTTTTCATGTTAACGGCCGTGTTTACCGGGCTATCATGTAAAAAGCTTACCAATGCCACTGATGGTGCTAAACTCATTATTGACTACAACCTCATCAAAACCACCATTGATGTGAGCCTGTATGATGCCAAGACCGGCGAATTAATTGGCCGCGAAGGTGACAAAAATGTCCGTATAACCGTCACAGGCAGTGATAAAGGCGGCATTATCGATGCCACCGGGATGCAACCTGCAAACCAACAATATAGCACCCAAAGGGGGATGCTTGGTTTGGCCATCGTACCGGATAACCAATATGCTCCGACTGCCATGAGACCAGTGGCATTTAATGTTGTAGCCAGCCTTGATGGATATCTGGCAACAAGCCAGCATGTGAGCATTTCAGCTCCAGGCAAAAACTTCGTCCGTATCAATATGGTCGATATTGAGAACCCGCCAGCCGGCGTTACTGTGGGCAAACAGGACGGCGTAGGCAATGTTGTGGGCGGTTCGGTTCTGGAGACTGTCACAGTGAGCACCCCGGGGAGCAAAGCCGTGCTCACATTGCCTGCAGGAGTGGTTTTAAGGGATGCCGACGGTAATCCACTCGAAGGATCGCTCAATGTGCTCATGGCCCATTTCGACAATACGGTAGATGAAGCAATGGCGGCATTCCCCGGCGGGGCAATGAGCAATGTCACCAGGGCTGATGGCACAAACAGCGACGGCATGTTTTTCTCGGCCGGATTTGTTTCAATCGAAATCAGGGATGCTGCAGGCCGTCAAGCCAAAACAATTGAAAATGGCACACTCGAACTTGTTTCTGTTGTCAGTCCGCTCACCTACAATCCTGAGGCGCAACGGAATATTTTGGCAGGTGATGCAGTTCCTGTCTGGAGTTTCGATGAAGCCACAGGAATGTGGACAGAAGAAGATGGCACTACCATTGTCAGCAGTGGTGGTAACTTACAGATGACCGCCCAGCTGGCGCACCTCTCCTACTTCAATTTTGACTGGTTCTGGACCGAATATTGTACTTACGGCGCTGAATTTCATTTTGAGCTTGACAATCCCGTTTGCGATTGTTTCCCCATGTATGGTGTCATGAAACGCCAGTCAGACAATGCGATCATCAAGTATGTGTATTTTTGGGTATGCGGATCTGATCCGGTATACACCTTCTATGCACCTGCAAACCTTCCGGTATACATTGAATGGGATGCATCCTATTCGCCGGCCATTACCATCGATCCGGGCTCTCAGCCGACCTATATCGAAAACCTGTGTTCATCAACACCTGTAACCGTGATATTGCACGCCAATATTGACCCGCAAACAACCACTGTAACTGCCGATATCTCGGCCTATTGTGCCAGCCAGCCTGATGTCATTATCAGGCCCAGTTTCAGTGTGTGGTTTCATAAAGAAGGCGACTGGAACTGGCGGTATGCCTCAATGACCAATGGATATGCTGAAATTTGCGGTGTAGAAATCGGGGCCACATATTATGTGTTTATTTATTACAATGGTTCCTATTATTATGAACCCTTTGTGGTTACCCAGGCATCTTACGAATACATTAATTATGAATTGCCGGCCGACGTTTGTTCTGACGTTTTTGGCCTGTAAACACCCTGTAATGTTAAAAAAACTGCTTCCTTTTCCGGTAGCAGTTTTTTTATTACTATTGGTCGCATGACACAAATTTTTTCTTAACTTTGGACGACCTCACTGATTTCCTTCAACAATGAAATTTTTCCGCCTCTTTCACCTTCTGAGCATACTGTTTTTGACCCCTTCACTGCATGCCCAATCAAGCTATATCGATAGCCTGAGCAGGATTATCATTCAAGGACAAAATGAAACAGAAATTAACAGGGCAAAGCTGTTGCTTGCTGAATCAATGATGCCAAAATTTATTGATTCTGCTTCGGTATTCATCACTGAAGCCCAGGTTGTGCTGCATCAGAATGACAATCTTAACAAGGCACTATATTATAACGTTAAAGGTGTAAGAGAGTGGTTTTCGAACAGATACGACAGTGCTACTGTGTGTTTCCGCAACACCTTAAGCCTGGAAAACGACCCGGAAATCAAACCCAAGAAAGCCCAGGCGGCCAATAATTTAGGGGCCTTGCTCAATATGCAGGGAGCCTATGACAGCGCAAAAAAATACCTTGAATACTCGCTTCAAATAGATGAAGAACTGGGTAATCAGCGCGGAATTACAAAAACCTATTACGACCTTGGTGTATTGCATTCGCGGCTGGATATGTATGAAATATCGATGGGATATTACCTTAAAGTGCTCGATTATCAAATTGCTAAGCATGATACCCTGCGGCTCATTCACACCCTGAATGCCCTCGGAATTGTTCAAAGTAAGCTATCGAACAGTTCAAATCCGATTCAATATTACCTTCAGGCCATTGCCCTCGATAAACAATATAAAGGCATCGACATATTGGGTAACACCTATAGCAATATTGCCGGATTTTATAATTCACACAACCAATACGACAGTACCATTTATTTTGGAAAACTTGGGCTGGAAAACAGCGCAAATGGCCCGGCCAGTCAGCTGGTTACCCTTTATACCAATATCGGCACTGCTTATTCCAACAAAAAACAATATACCCTGGCTTTTGATTACCTGCACAAAGCCAAAGCCTTGTTGGCCGATGTAAAACTTCCTATTGTCAGAACAGCTTTGATGCTAACACTTGGAGGTGCGCATTCTGCCACAGGCTCACTCGATTCAGCTGAATATTATATCACCCAGGCGATGGAACTGGCAAGGTCAGTTAATTCATTGTCGTGGCTCAAAAACAGTCATTTTGCAATGGCCAAAAACGATAGCCTAAGGGGAAATTTCAAGCAGGCCCTGGCGAACTTCCAAATCGCGAGTAAGTTTCAGGACAGCATCCTCAATCAGGGAAACCTGAGCCGGATTTCGGAGTTGGAAGTGATTTACAAAACAGACAAAAAAGATACGGAAAACCGTGTTTTACGCAAACAGAATGAGCTCAACAATAAAATCATCAGCATACAAAACTGGTTGATTATGTTGAGTTTTGCCGCTATTTTATTCTTTATCTTGTTCCTGGTTACCCAATACCGCTCAAACAAGAAGCTCCTAAGGAAAAACAAGGAAATCATGGAGCAAAAAGCCGAAATCGATTTGCAGAATATCAAACTGACTGAGCTGAACCAGACCAAGGACAAGTTTTTCAGTATCATTTCGCACGATCTTCGTGGCCCATTCAATGCACTGATGAGCCTGCTGAACATCATTGTGGATGATTACACCTCTCTTACGGAAGAGGAAAAACTCAGCATTCTGAAGTCAATCCGAAAGAACAGTGAAAACACCTATAACCTGCTGATCAACCTGCTCGACTGGTCGCGCGCGCAACGCGGTCTTATTCACAACAATCCGGAAATGTTTAACCTGTCGCTTCTGGTCGATGAAGTGTTTGAGATTCTCTCATCGAGGGCATCGCAAAAAGACCATGAACTGCATAACGAAATCCCTGAGGACACAAGTCTCTATACGGACAGGCACCTGATGAGCAGCATCCTGATAAACCTGATCAACAATTCAATCAAGTTCACACCGAACAAGGGAACAATCAGGGTGAGCAGTCGTTTGTCCGATGACCGGCTCACCATTTGCGTGAGTGACAACGGGATCGGCATTCCGGGCAATAAGCTTGATTACCTGTTCCGGCTCGACTCTGACATCAACAGGCCAGGAACAGAGAATGAATTGGGGACTGGTCTTGGACTGATCCTGGTAAAAGAGTTTGTCGATTTAATCGGGGGCACCATCACTGTCAGCAGCAACTACACTAAGCATGAGTTAGCCCAGGGAAGTGTATTTTGTATCACTGTGCCCATAAAATCCGAATAGCATTGATGGTGTCGCTTTCCCTACCTGACAACAACCTTCATTTTCCAGCAGAAACATGATCAATAGCGACCATGAACAGTAAAGTGCATTCCGAAACCTATCGCATTACCTGGCAGGACACCGATGCAAAAGGACTGCTTTCAATAAGTGCATTGACCCGAGTGTTACAGGAATCAGCCTGGAGGCATGCTGGTTTACTTGGTTTTGGCTTTGAATATCTTGCCGGACACAATGCAATCTGGGTGATGTTCAAACTACACATACAGATCACAGACTGGCCCCGCTGGGACGAAAACATCACCATCAGGACATGGCCCGGAAAATTAAAGGGTATTGTTGCAAGTCGAGAATTTGTTGTTGAGGACCAATCCGGCAAACGCCTGGGAGCAGCTTCATCCGACTGGCTGGTTATCGGCCGCGAGGACCGAAAACCCAGAAAAACAGGTTTACTTGAACAATTCATGCCTCACACACATGAGGATGTGATACCTCCGGTTCAGGCACTTACGCCCAGCCGCGAGATAAAGACAATGTTCCTCGACACACACAGGGTGGGCTATTCGGAGATTGACCTGCACCAGCATGCAAACACAAGCAGGTATTTCGAATGGGTGATTGATGCCCTGCCTGATAGCCTTATCAGGAAAAACATAATCAATCACTTCAGCATGCATTTTGTGTCGGAGTGCAGCATGGGAGACGAAATTGAACTGGTTGGAAACCTTACAGGAACAGTTTTACAGGTTCATGGCCTAAGAAATAATGACAAGAAAGTGGTCTTTGAAACGGCTTTTACCATGCAGGCTTTATGAAACCTTGCGGTAGCGCCATACTGCAAGCGTTAAAATGCTCGTCGCATACAGCACAAGGGCATAAAAGGTGTTCGCGAAATCACCAAACGCTGATCCCTTCAGCATAATCATCCTGTTTATCCTGATAAAATAAGCAATCGGATTGATCAGGTTGAGCTGTTGTGCCCACTGAGGCATGCTTTCGACCGGCGTAAACAACCCACTCAACAGGATAAAGATGACCATGAAAAACCAGGAAATGAACATGGCCTGCTGCATGGTGTCGGTAAGTGTTGAGATTAACAATCCAAAACCCAGAATCACCAGCAGGTAAACAGATGCAACCCCGAAAAGCAATGGTACACTTCCGAGAATTGGAATGCCGAAAACCAGGCGGGCGACAACCAAACCAATGGCCAGTTCAAAAAGGGCAATGATCCAGAAAGGCAAGAGCTTGCCAATCATAAACTGGTACTTCTTGATTGGGGTCACATTAATCTGTTCGATTGTTCCTAACTCCTTTTCTTTCACGATGTTCATGCCCGAAAGAAACATCCCGATGATGGTGACCAACAGCACCAGAATACCTGGAACCATATAGGTTTTGTAATCCAGTTCAGGGTTGTACCAATGAGAACTTCTCAGCTCAACCGGTTCAGCCGTTTTCGCCAGGGGATATTTTGCCACCAGCAATTGCTTGTTATAATCGGTCAATATCGACATGGCATAGGCATTCATCAGGCTGGCGGCGCTCCCGTTAATGGCATCGGTTACAAGCATCACCTTGCCTTTTTCACCCATCTGAAGGTCGGTTGCAAACGATGGATCAAGAATCAGTAACTGATCTGCTTTGCCCTTTTTCAACCATTCAATGCCCTGCTCGTAAGTTTCGACATAGGCTTCGAGTGAGAAAAACGGTGAACGGTCAAATTTGCTGATCAGGCTGCGCGAATCGATGGTCCTGCTCTGATCCCATATGATCAGCCGGGTGTTTTTGATTTCGAAGGTGGCCGTGAAGGACAAAATCAACAATTGCACAACAGGTATTACAAAGATGATGGGAATCATCGATTTATCCCTGAAAATCTGGATAAATTCCTTTTGCAGTATGAACCTGATTGTGCGCATCCGTCTTATTTACTTAACCTGATATTGAATTTTTTTACACTCATTGCCACAAAAAACAAGGCCATCGCAACCAGTATAAGGGTTTCTTTCCAGAAATATCCGAATCCCAGGCCCTTGAGCATGATGTTTTTAATGATAATGATAAACCACCTGCTCGGGTTGATGTTGCTGATAATTTGCAAAGGAAGCGGCATGTTTTCTATGGGAAAGATAAAGCCTGACAACAAAATTGTGGGCAGCATAAGCACAAACATCGACAGCATCATGGCCTGTTGTTGGGTTTTACTTACTGTGGAAATAAAAATGCCCAGCGAAAGTGCCATCACAATAAACAGGATGCTTTCGAGCAGCAGCAACACAAGGCTCCCCCTGACAGGCATGGCAAAAACGCTGTAGGCAAGCACAAGGATGATCACTGCGTTGATGAAGGAGAGGAGGATATAGGGAATGACTTTACCGATGATTATCTGCCAGGGCTTCAGAGGCGAAACCAGCAGCACTTCAAGTGTTCCGAGTTCCTTTTCACGGGCAATGGAAATTGAAGTCATCATGGCCGAAATCAGCATAAGCAGGATGGTGATGGTGCCCGGAACGAACATAAACACACCCTTGAGTTCGGGATTATACTGCATGGTTGTTTCAATGCCAATCTGTATGGGAGGCGTGGCAAGCTGGGTGCTTTTGGACGTGTAGTCGCGGATGATGGCATTGGTGTAATTGTAAAGCAGGTTGGCTGTATTGGGATCTGAGGCATCGGTGATAATTTGCATATGGGCCTGATTTTCTTTCCCAAAGCGTTGTGAAAAGTTAGGTTCGAAAATCACCACTTCCTTGATCACGCCTTCCCTGAAAGCCGGTTCGATCTGATTCCTGTCGGTGAGCACCGAAGCAAGGTGAAAATATCCTGAAGAGAGAATTTTATCGGTAATTGCAAGTGTCATTTCGTCTTTCGACTCATCGAGGATGGCAATCTGCGCATTGTTGATTTCGTTGGTGATGGCAAAGCCAAACAACAACACCTGGACAATGGGCATACCAAACAGGATAAGCATGGTGCGGCGATCACGAAAAATGTGCAGAAACTCCTTTAAGACAAATCCCTTCATGACTCACTTTTTTTAATGCGTGCCAGCTTCAGAAACACCTCATTCATGCTTGCAGCCTGGTATTTTTCCCTTAGCCTGGCCGGCGTGTCGAGGGCTTCGATTCGGCCATCAACCATGATGCTTACCCGCTCGCAATATTCGGCTTCATCCATATAATGCGTGGTGACAAACACAGTAAGGCCGTCGTTGGCTGCCTCATAAATCAATTCCCAAAACTGACGCCTTGTCACAGGGTCCACACCACCCGTAGGTTCATCAAGGAACACGATTTTCGGACGGTGCATAATGGCTACTGAAAAGGCCAGTTTTTGCTTCCATCCCAACGGGATTTCCTTGAGCACCTTGTCGGCTGCATGCATCAAGCCAAGTCTGTTGAGCAAATAGGCGATCCGTTCTTTTATTTCAGCATTTTTTAGGCCATAGATACCACCATAAAACCTGAAATTCTCACGAATAGTAAGGTCTTCGTAAAGTGAAAACTTCTGACTCATATACCCGATGTTCTTTTTGATCAGATCGGTTTGCCTGTACACATCAAATCCGGCCACATTGATTTCGCCTGATGTGGGCGCCGAAAGTCCGCACAGGATTTTCATAGCGGTTGTTTTTCCGGCACCATTGGCGCCCAGAAATCCAAATATCTCGCCCTGTCTGACAAAAAAACTCAGCTTATCGTTGGCTACAAAATCACCGAATTTTTTCACCATGTTATTGACTTCGATCACATGGTTAGGTTCATTCTGTTTGATGAGATCAGGTGTTTGCATCGGCCGTTTCTTCCTTTTTCATTAACAGCATGAAGCAGTCTTCGATTGTTGGGTTTACCTGATTCACAGTAACTTCATTGTGACCATGCACCTGGAGGTGACGGATGATATCTTCGGCACTTTTATCCTCATGAGTATTGAGGTAATGCACCGCATCGCCAAAGCGATACACTGCTTTTGTGTCAGGCATGGCTTCGAGGGCAGCCGGCAAGGGGTACATTAGAGCCGATTTGACGGCAAAAAGCCGGTATCCAAAATTTGCCACAATGACTTCAGGAGTATTAATTGCCATAAAATCGCCCTTTTGCATAAGTGCAACACGGTCGCAAAGGGCAGCTTCATCCATATAAGGCGTAGAAACAATGATGGTGATTCCCTGGGCTTTGAGCCGCTGCAGCATTTCCCAGAATTCCTTCCGGCTCACGGCATCAACACCTGTTGTGGGTTCATCGAGAAACAAAATTTCGGGCTTGTGCACCAGTGCGCACGACAAAGCCAGTTTCTGTTTCATTCCTCCCGAAAGCTGGCCTGCCCTGCGGTTTTTGAAAGGTTCGATCTGTCCGTAGATATCTTTGATCAGGTGGTAGTTTTCAGCGATGGTGGTTTTGAAAATCCCAGCAAAAAACTTCAGGTTTTCTTCCACTGTAAGGTCCTGATACAGTGAGAATCGACCGGGCATATAACCAACAATACGCCTTATTTTACCGTATTCGCGAACCGTATCAAAGCCACCCACAAGCGCTGTTCCGGCATCGGGCAGCAACAAGGTGGTCAGGATGTGAAACAAGGTGGATTTACCGGCCCCATCGGGACCGATAAACCCAAATAACTCACCCTGATGTATGTGTACGCTGATATCATTCAGTGCCCTTGTTCCATTGTAGGACTTCCTGATTTCACGCATGTCAACTGCTACCTGATTCATTCCAGTGGCTTATTTCACGCGTGTCCAGTAAGTGGTGCGGCCAATGATAGAGATTCCGATATACCCCCTGATTTTCAGCACACCATTGTCATCGAAAACCATATAACAGCTATAGGTTTTGCCGCTTTTGGGATCGTAAATTTCGCCTCCGCTCCACTCGTCTTCACCATCAAATGTGAATCCGGTCAGGATTTCAAGGCCGAACACGGGCCTGCTTTTCAGCTTATCGTCCGGATTTTTCTTGTCCAGCTTGGCTTTGTTTGTTTCTTCATCGATTGGAAACTTCAACCAAACGAGCTTGCCATAGATCTTTCCATCGCGTTTAAACATTTCCACATGTGCATCCTTGTCCTGGTTGAGCCATATTCCCAACACATCATCTGCCTTGCGCTGAGCCTGGGTTTGGCTAAAAGGAAAAAGGAACAAAACACTTACCAGAAGCAAAATCGATTTAATTTTCATGTTGTTGTTTTTTTTGTTTATTGAATACGATTTATTTCACCCGGCATGCCTATCTTGAGTCGTCCGTCGTTTTTAACCCTCACCTTCATTGCATACACCAGATCAACACGTTCTTCCCGGGTTTGAATTGTCTTTGGCGTAAATTCAGCCGATGGTGAAATCCAGCTGACTGTGCCATCCAACAAGGCAGGCTCCTGGTCTTTTTGTTGATCAATGTATACTTTTACGGGCTGTCCGATGACAAAACCCGATAGTTGCCGGCCGCTAATATACACTTTAAGTTCAAGGCTCGACAAATCGGCAAGTTTGTAAAGCGCTTTTCCAAACACAACTACCTCTCCCATATTGACATATTTGGTCAGTACAGTGCCTTTTACGGGGTTGATGACCGCACTTTTCCTGATCGACTCCCTGACCTGATCCACTTGCTTTCCGAGGGCTTCAGCTTCGCCAACAATACTACCAATTTGGGCCTCAGTGGCCGAAATCTGCTTCTCGATGAGGGCTATGGCACCTTCAATATCGTCTTTCTGCTTTGCCGTTGCTGCGCCGTCGTTAAACAGGCTGATAATCCGGTTCTTGTCGGTGCGGGCATTGGCAAGCTGCTGCTGCTGAACCTGTTTCTGTGCCCTGACTGATTCGAGCCGCGATAAAACAGCTGCCTGTTGTGCCTTCACCTGACTGATGCGTAGCGCCAGATCAGTGGTATCAACAAGCCCGACTACCTGGCCTGCGGCAAGCTGATCGCCTTCAACGGGTTGAAAATCGACAAGCTGGCCACTGGCCAACGAGGAAACAACGATTTCAACTGCCTCGAAATTACCGTAGGCATCGGCCTGACCGTTTTTATTTTTGCAGGAAGTCAGCAGGGCTATCAAGCCAATAAACAAACCTAGATTCTTTGCTATTTTCATTTTATTCATGATTTCCGGTTATATACTTCAGGTCGTACCTGGCATTGATTTGTCTGATTTTATGCGTTTCCAGATCGAGGAGCGATTTGGCATGTTTACTTAGTTCGATCAGGTATGCAGTGGTGGTAATCATTCCATTTTTCATGCGCGAATAGGCCGTTTCGATGACTGATTTCTGCAATGAAAGGATTTGGTTGTCGTATTGAATAAGCAGGTCAAATTTGTCGATTTCAGCTACCTGAGCTTCCCATGAAGCCTTATGCTGCTGCTGGTATTGCTCCCGGCCAAGGGCTAACATTGATTGCTGAATATCGATCAGCTGCCTGTTGCGTTGCGCATTTTTCCAGTCCCAGATTTTATAATTCAGGCGCAGTCCTACCATATAGTAATCACCGAAACCATCGTCAAGCATATTGTATCCCGGACGACCATAGCCATATTGGCCAAAAGCACTAATTTTGGGCCTGCGGTTCACTGTTTCAAGCTTGCGGATACTGCTCAGCTTATCGGTAGCCAGCACAAAATATTCGTCTTCCTTGCGGTGGTTCGTATACACCGATTCGTATCCGGCAAATTCAGGAACAAGCAGGCTGTCTTCCCCAGTGATGGAAAATCCGCAGAAGACCGACAACATCGAAAGAGTTGCTGTATATCCGGCGCTTAACTCAGCTTGCTGCTGCTGATAGTTCAATTTTTCGGCCTTTACTGCATCAACGTCTGACTGCAGCACCACGCCTGATTTTTGTGATGAAGCCAGTTGCGTGACGGTTAAATCCAGGTTGTTCATTAACAGCCTGATTACCTTCATTTGTTCGCCAAAGGTGAGTGCCCTGAAATACAGTTTGGCCACCTTGTCGCGCCATTCCTGTTCTGCCTGCTCAACTTCAGTTGTTTGCATACGCATGTCTTTTTGTTCAACCTCGCTCATGACACGGGTGTAGCCACCATCGTAAATCATCTGGCTGATGTCGAGGTTCAGCTTATACCAATCCTTGGCAATCTGCGGGGCACTAAAACCCGGGATGGGTACATTAATTTTGGTCACATCCGACTGGTATGAAGCCTGGCCGTTTAACAAGGCTGACGGGAGGTAGGTGGAGCGGATGTTTTCAACCTTCATGTCGCGTGACTGCTGAATAAGTGCCTTTTTCTCACTGATGGGGAAATGCATCATGGCGCTGTCAATCAGCTGATCCATTGCGAGTATCCGTGGAGGGCTTTGCTGGGCTTCAGCCACTGGAATGGTGATCAGCAGGGCAATTAAAATGATCAGGTTTTTTATCATTGATCGCATTTTTTTATGGTGATGGCAGCCAGCACAAAATCGGCAATGACTGCCTGTCGTTGGTTTAAAAATTCATCGTAAGCCTGCTGCTTGTTTTTAAAAAGGACAGTCATGATGATGGGTTTTGCCGCGAAAGGGAAAATGATCATCGAAATGATATTAATCATCAGGTGCTCAGGCCTTATGGGAACAATCAGGCCGGCATCTGCTTCACGTTTTATCAGTTCTTTGACCAGCTCAACCGGTAAACCAAATTTGCCGGTCAGGTTAGCAATGAGGTTTGGGTTTCTGTTGATTTCCTGCAAGATGAATTGAGGCGCATAGGGCATTTCGGAGATCAGCTCAAAATATTTTTCAATAAAAAACACAACAAACTGCCGCAAATTGGTGGCTTCGCTCAGATAGCCAGATACTGCAGGAAGCATTTTTTCGAACGCTTCAGAAAAGATTTTTTCAAAGAGATTTTCTTTACTGCGAAAGTAATAATGCAGCAAGGCTTTGTTGATACCGGCCTCATCTGCAATTTCCTGCATCCGCGCCCCTTCGAGTCCTTTGCGCTGAAACACCTTACGTGCCGCCTTGAGTATGGATTCTTCTGTTGTCATTCCGATTTTTAACCACGTGATTTAACCATTTGGTTTAACCACGCGGCAAAGATAATCAACTGTTCGTATATGTCAAGCAAATGTGTAAATTTGTGCAAAAAAATATCGCATGAAACGTTTTTCCCGCTCAGTCATCGGCCTGGTAATGATGGTAATTATCGCATATAGCTGCAATTCAGGCAGCGGAAATAAAATGATTGGCACCTGGAAAGCTGCTGATGTAAAGATTGATTTTGACGAGCAGATGTCGTCACCCGAAATGCTGAAACAGGTTGCAGAACGCGAAAAACAAACCTACCTGAATTTCGTCAACGACACTGTACTCAACATCGTGACGGGTGAAAATACCTATAAGGCCTTTTGGGTGATGGATGAAAAAACCGGGCTGATTAATTACCGTTTCGACGATGCGGGCGTTTCGATGAACGAGTTAGGCCATTATGTTGACAAGACCATTGTAGCCTCGTCTTCAACGCCACTAGGGACAATCACCATTACCTATAAAAAGGAAAAATAAACCGCCAGGAATATTTGCCTGTCTCATTGGCGGCAATTTCACTGCTTCAACACATTTCAGGGACTCAGGTTCAGGCTAAACAGGATGGCTTCGAGTTGTCGCAGCAGGTCGCGTTTATCCTTATTCGGGGCGTACACATATCCTTCGACAGTGAGCAGTCTTCCATGTTTTTGATCGATGACGGTATACGAAAGGTAAGGTCCGGCCATAAAATCACCCACCAGTTTCCAAACACCACGGTTTTCAACAGCAAAATCGTTCACAAAATAATTCACCCTGCTGATGCGCGGGGTAATAAATTCCTTGTCGGTTGTCATGAATGAACCTGGCGATGGGCCTGGTATATACAGACTTACAATTGAATCGCGGGCATAAATCAGCCTGTTCTCGCTTAATTGCAGGGTGTCGCGGTAAGGCATTGTCCAGATCAGGATGCCCATGCCATTTTCGGGAGTCTCGCGTCTTAGCCACATAAAGCCGGGTGCCGCTTTGGCCACCATAAAGCCCTCGGGAACAACCATGCTGACTCCCATTTGTTCTTTAATGGCATTTACAATATCCAATTTTGCGGTAGGTCCGAAAATATTCAGCAGCCGCTCACGTTCTGTGCGGTCATACAACAACTTCAGGCTTTCGGCATGTTCATTAAATGTGGCTACCCAAAGCGAATCGGAGGAAGTCTGTATTTTGATGACCCGCTGTGGTTTCGACCACAGGTCAGTACGGGTTTCAACCAAGGCCTCTTTCTGGCTGGCAACCACTTCGACAAGAAGAATGTTGCGGTGTTTTTTAAACATTTCCGACAGGTTTCCAACCTGAATATGGGCCACTTTGTATATGGGTTCTTCCTGTGGCAGGCCATATTGCGCCTGGCCAAAATATGCCCTGAGGGCATCCCCTATTTTACCATCCCATTGTGCATTTGTTTGCGTCACTACCAGAATTTCGGATGTTGTTCCGATGGACCTTGGTGTCCGTGGCTCTGATTCGCAGGCCGATACCAGGACCAGCAGCAGCGATGCAGCCATTAAATTCATCAGAAAATGTTTCATCATTGATGCCTTAGGTTAATAAATACAACACTCAACCTTCGGAACCCCATCAAGGGAATTAGCCAACAGAAGCAATTTTAAGCTTTTGTCCGGGCATGATTTTCGACTTGTTGCTGAGGTTATTGAGTCGTTTAATTTGCTCAACGGTAACTCCGTCATACTGGCGGGCAATATCCCAGAGGGTGTCTCCCGATCTGACGGTATGGTAGATGTATTTGCCGTTCACTTCGCCTTTCTGTGCAGTACTGTTCGATTCAACAGGGTAGACGCGTAATTTCTGTCCAACGTGAATCATTGTTCCGGACAGGTTATTCCACTCCCTGAGGTCGGTCACAGAGCAGCTGTAGTCCGTTGCAATCTTCCCAAGCGTTTCTCCATTTTTTACGGTATGGTACTTCGAAGTGTTTGACCTTTTTACGGGTGTTTCGCCCGACACCGTGGCAGGGCTTCCTGAGCTGAAAACCACAAGGTTCTGACCCGGATGAATCAGGTTTTTCTTCATCCCATTCCAGGCCATGAGCTGACTCACGCTAACCCTGTACTTGCGGGCGATAAGACCAAGGTTTTCCCCTCTCTTTACCACATGGATACTGCGGTCGCTTACTTTTTTCACCTCTTCAGCCAGCTTAGCTTTTTCAACACCCTTTTGGGTCTTGAAGGCATAAATTGCTGTTTCGTTGTTCAGGAAAGGGCCAATAAAATCAGAAGGTATGCGGATAACATACGGATTTTCGGGGCTTGCAGGTATGATGTCTTTCTTAAACTGCGGATTAAAGAACCGCAGGTCTTCCATGGGTATTCCGAGCATTTCGTTCAGTTGGTCAAATGAAAGCAAGTCATTCACTGTCACGGTATCAGTCCCGCTCATCATAATTCCCGGATGAAATGGATAAAGGTTGTGTTCAGTGGGATAGTTCATCACATAATTTACCGCGATGAAGGCCGGTACATAACCCCGGGTTTCGCGCGGAAGGTAGGGCCAGATTGCCCAATAATCCTTTACGCCTCCAGCACGGCGGATCGCCCTGTTCACATTGCCGGCGCCGGAATTATACGCTGCCAGCACCAGAAACCAGTCCTGGTAAATATCGTAGAGGTCGCTCAGATGTTCACAGGCTGCAACGGTCGATTTGTAAGGATCAAACCGATCATCGACAAGAGAAGTCACTTTCAGGTTATACACCTTTCCTGTGCCATACATAAACTGCCACATTCCTTTGGCCCCGGCACGCGAACCGGCAGTCGGATTTAAGGCTGATTCAATTACGGCAAGGTACTTCAACTCGAGTGGTATGTCGTATTTATCGAGCATTTCTTCAAACATCGGGAAATACACATAGGACAAACCAAGAATTCTGCTCGTGAGTCCTCTTTTTCTGATGGCATACAACTCAATAAAAGACTTAACGTGCTGGTTATACACCAGATTGATGGGGGTTTCTAGTTTAAGCGCAGCAATGCGGCTGGCATACACTGAGTCGGAAAAACCGGGCACAAAGGCCGGGTCGTAACCGTATTTGTTCCAGTTTGATGAATCACTGATCCATTGGTTATTGTCGAAATACCTGATGCGGTATAAGCTGTCGAGCATTTTAACAATGGGTGAATCATCGGTGGAGATGAGGCCGCTTTGCAGGCTAAACAAAGAGGTGTCAGGCTCGGCAGCATTCAGGCTGTCCTCTTCAAGAAAAGTTGAATCAGGTAAAACTTCTTCTACTTCAGATTGTGCATAGGCGGTTATCGAAAAAAATAGTATAACTGATTGTAAAAGAAAGATTTTAAATTTCATCTATGCTAAAAAGTTTATGCCTGAGGCAAAAATAATTGAATTGAATTACCCAAACAACCCATAGGCGAGATTCAATTAACAGTTAAAAGTTAATAAACCAGGCCAAATCTCATCATAACCGCCGATAAACCGGCAGATTGTATGCGTACAGAGAAGAAAAACAAAAACAAGCAACGACTTGCCAATCAGGTATTTCCTATTTTGTGGCGTCTTTATCCTTCGTTTCTTTGTTCTGTGCTTCTCCGCTGATTCCATCTTTAAATTCCTTCACACCCTGACCGATTCCTTTCATCAATTCCGGAATTTTCCTGCCACCGAAAAGCAACAAGACAACCAAAACGATGACCAGAACCTGCCATCCGCCTACTACTCCAAGCAATATTGAAAGCATCATAATTCAAGAATTTATTAATTAATGCAGGGGCAAAGATACTATAAAAATGATGGGTCAATTCACTGATTGATTACCTTTGTGTTGCATACCCAAACAACCAGGGCATCAGCAAAACGGACATCTTATGAAAAAATTGTGTATACTCATCGCCCTTTTATCGCTGTCTTATACCCATATGGTGGGTCAGGACAACAATGAACGAAAACCGGATTACCGAAAGTTGCATTACCTCTCTGAGGAAGAGATGCATATGCCTGTGCTCACTGGCCTTGATTTTGTGGAAACGGCTCCACCTGTTGGACCGGTGAGAATGGTCGCTGAGTTCGAACCCATGCAGGCTGTTCTGATACGTTATCCGCTGGGCATTCCTTACACACTGATTGCTGAAATGTCGCAGGACATTGAAGTGATCACCAGGGTAACCAGCGAAAGTCTGGCGAATGAAGCCCTTCAACTATACCAGAACAATAACGTCAATACGGCGAATTGCAGTTTTCTGATTACTCCCTATAACGGCAGCGACACCTATTGGACCAGGGATTACGGCCCATGGTTTGTGTTTGACGGCAATAACCAGCCGGGGATTTGCGATTTCCCATACAACAGGCCTCGCCCCGGCGATGATGAGGTTCCGGTGGCTGTTGCCGAGCTGTTGGGTATCTCATTGTATGGCATGAATATGCTGCACACTGGTGGAAACATAATGGTGGATGGCTTGGGAATGGGCGCCTCAACCGACCTGGTGTATGATGAAAACACCAACCTCACGCACGCGCAAATTCAACAAAAAGCGGAAGCATATCTGGGGCTGAGTCAATATGATATTACCGCAGACCCACTCGACGACTACATCAAACACATTGACTGTTGGGGCAAATACCTCGCTCCGGATAAAATCCTCATTGGGCAGGTGTCGCAATCTGACTACAGATATGGTGATTACGAGGCCATTGCAAACTATTTTGCCACAGAAAACTGTTCTTATGGGTATCCTTATCATGTTTACCGGGTGTTTACTCCCGGGACACCGCCAAACACCCCCTACACAAACTCACTGATTTTAAACAACAAGGTTTTCGTTCCCATTACCGGGAGTCAGTACGACAACCAGGCACTGGCGGTGTATGAAGCTGCCATGCCGGGCTACGAGATCATTGGTGTTTATTACAATGGCTGGTACAATACCGATGCGTTGCACTGTCGCGCCATCGGAGTTGCTGACATCGGCATGCTGTTTATCGACCACAGACCATACCAGAATACCCTTGCCTGGAGCGATTCAACGGCAATTGACGCCCGTGTGGTGGCTTATGCCGGCGAAGGCCTCTATCAGGATTCATTGCTCCTGCACTACCGGATAAACAACGGTGCATACCAGCAAAGGCAGCTCATGCATGAAAGTGGTGAAAACTACGAAACGTATATATTAAATTATGCCGAAGGTGACACGGTATACTATTACCTGACTGGTGTCGATTCAACTGAGCGTCATGCCTCGCATCCATTTATGGGTGCCGATGATCCCCATATGTTTGTAGTGGGACCACAAACCCAAAACGGACTCGAAGTTACTCCTGATACCCTTTATTATATTGATAATCTGACCAACACTTTTAAAATTATCAATCACAGCAACGATGCTGCGGTCATCGAATCAATGACTACAGACCCTATGCATGCCTGGCTACCAAGTCCACCTGATTTTCCTTATACATTGCCTGCAGGGGATTCGCTTGAAGTTCTCGTTGAGTTGAATATTCCTGTTCAGTACATTGATGATGAAAAATACATGATCCATGATTCGGTTGATATTCAAACAAATATGGGCGCTTTCGTGGTCCATTTAGAAATCAACAGCAGCCTGATCGAGGGCATAAAGCCAATAGAACCCATTCGCCGAATAGCGGTTTATCCGAATCCGGTAACTGATGAGATGGTGTTTGTGATTCAGTCGGCAAACGGCGGGAAGCTGACCATGGCGCTTTTTAATATCAACGGGAAACAAATAAAAGCAGCTGTTGAAGTTGCTGTCGCAAAGGGTGCAAATGAGATCCGTTTCAATTGTGAAGACGACTTTGGACGGGAATTAGCACCGGGATTATATATGTACCGTATTTCGACACCTGGTCAGGTGATCACAGGAAGAATCGTGAAGCTGTAAATGATATTTTGGTGCAGGATGGGTAAAGGAGTCGCCTTTTTACACAAGAATCTGGGACAGGTAGAGGGCAAGTCCTGCCGCAATGACAATAATCCAGATCAGCGTCTTTCTGGGAAGATCGTCCCTTTCTTCGTTATAATCGAATTCATCATTCATAGCTTGTGCGTCGAAGGTTTTTCATAAAATCCGACTACAATATTAATTAATTTACCACAAATGGCAGCTAAGGTAGTTTATCGAGGCGGCTTCCATCTTTAAATGCCACCACAAAAGCGTCGAAAACCCCGTTCACATTGCGCACGTTATTGCGCTTATCGGCGGCTTCCTGGTATGTAGAGAATGCACCGACAGTGTAAATGTAAAAGCCATTGTGCTGGTTTTCCCTGATTTCATCAGCCGGTATTTTGTATTTCCTGGACAGTTCAGCAACTGAAACCTGGTTACCAAACTTTGCCCTTATCTGCACGCGGTATTCAACACTGGCAGTTTGCTGTGCGGGTTTTTCCGGTATGATTACCGGCACAATTTCAGCCTTTTCCTTTTCAACTGGTGCCAGGTCTTTCTTTACAATCTGGCTATCGGGCTGTGCCGGAAACACCCTGAAATCAAGTTCAAGCACATCCAGGTTTTCCTTATGTTGTACCTCTTGTCTTTCAACCACAGGTTTCACGGGCGCATCATCTTCAGGAGCCAGACGGCCAACCCGTGAGGAAGAGCGGCCAAAGCGGTAAGCAATACCAATATAGGTCTGGTTGTACACATCGAATGGGAAACTACTTTTCCAGGTATCAAACAGGTCATCGCCAATCATCCTGTTTGCCGTTTCGAGGTTTACTGACCAATGCTCATTAAGCCTGACATCGACACCAAAACCACCAAGTACGATGCCTTCGAGGGTGCGGCCACCGATGCCGGAGCCATTTCCGAAACCGCGTTTTGCCAGCACTTTGTTGCTTCCCAGCTGATAAAGTGTAGTGTTATAATTCGCCATTCCCATGCCAAAAAGCACCTTAAAATTGATCATGCGGTCGTTGCGCTTGTGTCCGAAAAGGTTATTGAGGTTTATCGTGGCATTCAGGTTAAATTCGATCAGGTCGGAGGTGAAATACACGTTCCACGGACGCCGGGTTCCTGCCATCTGCGCATAAAGGCCCTGGCCCCTGAGGCTGACTGCAGGCGAAAGCTCGCGCTCGAGCAGCGCATTCCCACCAATGCGCCACTCATTTTCAAAATTGGTAACCGGGTAATACGGGTATTGCTTCACATCACCAAAAAACAATGAAGGCCCTACTCCCAGCCCAATGCGCCACTTACCTCCTTCGCCAGTGGTTGTTGAGCTTATTGCCTGTGCCTGGACGTTTGGTATGGCGAAAACAAGACATAACAAGCTAAGGGCAAGCACATGAAACAGGCTGGTGGTGAATTTAAACATGATAATCAGAAGTTGGAGTGATAGTCTCCCGGCTAATTTACATCATTCCATGGAGACGTTTTCGCCAGTTTACAACAGTTTATAAACAAGGGAATGTTTGCAACCTTGAATTTATTTTGCTCATTTTCAATACACAATCGGATAACTGGTTAAATACAACTACCAGCAGCATTGTCCGGGTGCACCTAGCTCACTAAATCAAACGACATTGTAAGCAATGATTAACCAAAGCAAAATACACTGCTTATGGTCCGGAAACAAGCCCAGTAAAGCTGGTCAGTGTTCAGCCGGCAATCCAGCTTTCGGCCTGATCGAGCTGCACTGCAGCGATTTCGAGTTTTTGCTTTTTCCGATAGCCGTTGAGCTTTTGCTGCAGCACGCCAGGCTTTTCGGCTTTCAGCACGTCAATGGTCGGATATCCGGCGGCAACCATATGTTCAGCCCATTCGGCCGGTATACCCAACTGTATAAAGTCGTCGGCAGAAGCTGTTTTTCTGATTTTTTCTGGCCGCATTTGTGGAAAAAACAACACATCCTGTATTGAAGACTGCCCTGTCAGCAGCATGATCAGCCTGTCGATACCAATGCCCATGCCTGAGGTCGGCGGCATGCCATATTCAAGTGACCGCAGAAAATCCTGGTCAATAAACATCGCTTCATTATCGCCTCTTTCAGAAAGTTTCATTTGCTCTTCGAAGCGTTTCCGCTGGTCAATCGGGTCGTTCAGTTCGGTGTAGGCATTGGCAATTTCCTTTCCGTTAATCATCAACTCAAACCTTTCAGTTAATTCTGGATTTGCACGGTGTCTTTTGCACAATGGCGACATTTCCACCGGATAATCGGTAATAAAGGTGGGTTGAATATACTTGTGCTCACATTTTTCACCAAAAATTTCATCGATCAACTTGCCTTTACCCATGGTATCGTCAGTCTCAATACCCAGTTTTTTGCACACTTCCATCAGCTGTTGCTCATTCATGCCATTCACATCGAAGCCTGTGTGCTCTTTGATGGCGTCCAGGATGGAGATGCGTTTGAATGGGCGTTTGAAATTGATCTCTTTGCCATCAATTACGGTAATGCTGTTGCCATTGACCTCGTTCACAACCCGTTCAAGCATGGCTTCGGTGAAGTCCATCATCCAGAGGTAGTCCTTATACGCCACATAAATCTCCATGACGGTAAATTCGGGATTGTGTGTGCGGTCCATGCCTTCGTTGCGGAAGTCTCGGGAAAATTCATACACCCCATCGAAACCGCCGACAATCAGTCGTTTTAAGTAAAGTTCATTGGCAATGCGCAGGTACAACGGGATATCGAGGGCGTTGTGGTGGGTGATAAAAGGCCTTGCTGCAGCACCGCCCGGAATGGGTTGCAAAATGGGTGTTTCTACTTCGAGGTATCCCTTTTCATTGAAGAAATTCCGCATCACATTAATCACCTGGGTGCGTTTGACGAAGGTTTTCTTCACTTCTTCGTTCACAATCAGGTCCACATAGCGCATGCGGTAACGTTGCTCAGGATCGGTAAACGCGTCAAACAGCTGACCATCCTTTTCCTTAACGATCGGAAGCGGACGCAGCGATTTGCTCAATACGGTCATTGAAGTGACGTGTATGGAAATTTCACCCATCTGGGTAACAAACACATAGCCTGTTACACCAATGATATCGCCGATGTCGAGCAAGCGTTTGAAAACGGTATTATACAAGGTCTTATCTTCGCCAGGACAAATATCATCCCGTTTCACGTACAACTGGATGCGTCCACTGGCATCCTGCAGTTCGCAAAAAGAGGCGGCACCCATGATCCGGCGGCTCATGATACGTCCGGCAATACTGACAGCCTGGAAGGCTTCGCTCCCGGCAACAAAGTGATTGTGTATTTCTTCGGTGGTTACATTGACCTCATATGCCTCTGGAGGATAAGGGTTAATGCCTAACTGATACAATTCCTGGAGTGAATTCCGGCGCACCTGTTCCTGTTCGCTCAACATCAGACTCATAAACAAATTTTTTGCAAAGATAGCGATTTCACAACACGCCCAATGCAGCATCAGCAGTCAGGAAAAAGCAAAAACCCGGCTACTTGCGAAACCGGGTTTTAGCAAAGTATCAAAATTGGATTAGAACCTTACAACAATTTTCTTGCTGAGGGTTTTACCGTTTGATTCGAGTTGTACGAAGTAGACGCCTTCGGCCATACCACTGAGGTCAATTTCCTGGTGATAATCGCCAACAACATTGATCTGGTTGTTTTCGAAAACGACCTTACCCAGGTTGTTCACAACACGCATGCTTATGCCGTTGGTGTTTTTGCCGTTGAGTTCAACAATGAACTTACCATTACTTGGGTTGGGGAATAAAGAAACCGAAACACCTTCAAGCTGTTCCTTGATTGCTGTACAATTATCCACACTGATCATTTGGGTAGCTGAATTGCTGCAACCAAACTCATCAGTATAATCATAGGTGATTGTGTGCTGACCTGCGCCGGCAACACTTGGATCGAAATAGCCGTCAACTACACCAGTTCCTGAGTAGGTTCCTCCAGCCGGAATGCCTTCGGTTAACTGATAAGGATCCCAGAAAATACACTGAACAGGCACTTCGCCAAACAATACTTCGGGTGCATTGTGTACGCCGATGTATTTTTCTTTTGAGGTAGTTGATGTATTCACTCCATCAGAAATGGTCAGGGTAACGTCATATTCGCCAACAGCGCTGTAATAGATAATCGGGTTTTCGAGGTTCGATGTGGCCGGGTTTCCGCCAGGGAACTGCCAGTCGAAACTTGTAGGATTACCAATCGAGTTGTTGTAGAATTTTACTGTTCCGGGCTGACACAGGTCAGTTTTGTTTGATGTAAAGTCAGACAGGAAAGTAGGCTGACCCGGATCGAGTTCGAGCAGTGCAACCTTGTTGCTGTGAACGACTTCTTTGGTAGCGTTGTTCTGAGCCCAGGCAACCAGTTCGCAATGTTCAGCTACCCAGCTGTTATTAAAGGTAAAGGTCAGGTCAACATCCATTGTCTGTCCGGTTGTAATCGTAATTGGTGTACCATTCTGATTTGGAACCATCAGGCGATTTACAAAATTCAGGTGATCCTGGCCCTGCCAGTTTACCATAATTTCAGATTCGGTAAGGGCAAGGTGCACAACAATGCTGCCACTGTAGTCGGCCACTTTTTCAATCCTTACCTTCACATTGTACACATTACCGGTATTTGTGCCGAAAATGTTGATTCTGAATGAAGTTGGCACGGCCAATCGGGCATTCACCCTTGGCAGATAGGTGCTGTACATGCTTTGTGAATGGCTACCACCTACAGATGCATTTCCTCCGTCAAAATAAGCAGTTGGGTATCCGGTAATGTTGTAGAACGAATTCCTTGCATTGGAATATGCATTGGCATAAGGATCACCATTGTGGTTTTCGATAATTGCCACAGGGTGGCCGTTCTCGATCAGGTCATCGGCACCCATAGCAGCGCCGGGGCAATATGTACACCAGGTACCTGTTCCTATTTCAACAAGCACCATCTCACGGGGTATTTGCTGTGCCCTGACAAATACTGTTGTCAGTACAAGCAAAAAAACTAAAGCGACTTTTTTCATTTCAGATTCAGTTTTGGTTAATATTAATTTCGAATTAAGTTTATTGTATGATAAGTTTGCGGCTTATGCGTTGTTTGCCATCGATGATCAGGCTGTAAACACCAGCAGGCTGACGGCTCAGATCAATCTGAATTTTCTGGTTTCCGTTCACCTGAATGGCATTGGCTGAATAAACCACAGTGCCACCGGCGTTCATAACCGTCAAATTGACTTTCTGTACGGTTGAACCGGACAGTTGCAGGTTAAACAAGCCATTGCCCGGGTTTGGATAAACATCCACTTTCAGGCTGAGTTGTTCGTTGATGCTGGTGCAATCGAGGAAATTAACCTTTACGGTATCCATGGCCACACAATTGGTTGAATTGGTAACGGCCACAGTAATTTCGCGAATGCCATAGCCAAAGCCAACAGAATCGACAATGATGGTCTGGGTTGTTTCACCCGTGGACCAAAGGAAGCTTGCGCCTTCATTTCCGGCATTAAGCAACTGTGTTTCGCCTCCGCAGATTTCGGTATCAATGCCAAGATCAACCACAGGCAAATCGTAAACGGTTACTGCAATTCCTTCGGCAGCGATGGTGTCAATGCCATCAGAAGCATAGGCTGTAAACACATCCGACATTGTGGGCAGTATAATTGGGTTTTGCTCTGTCGAGATGATGTCTTCGGCCTGGTTTTTCCACATAAAGGTATATTCGCCTGAACCACCTGCTACTTCAGTGGTAAGCTGGACAGGATTTTCGAAGCAAACACTGGTTGTGTCGGCATAAGAAACAATCTGCAGGTCGGTTACGCGCATATGAATGGGCAATACCACTTCACCATTGTCAGGGTCGTTGCTGTTGATAAAGATGTTGGCATAATAATCGCCGGTTTCCAGGTCTCTGGCATCAAAACCAAGGGTGATGGTATCGGTTTCGCCTGGAGCAACCACACCAAAGGATGGGCTATAGCTTAACCAGCTGACAATATACAGTGAATAATCTTCCACTTCACCATAAGTTGTTGTTCCGCAAGGAGCAACCTCGCCGGTGTAGGTCAGCCTGATTCTCATTCGGGTCAGGCCAGGGCTTGCTGTCGATGGAGCGATAATTGAAGCTGTGTAAGGTCCCATGCCGGGTGTGCCTGAAACAACAACAGCTTCATCGTTAAATACACCATCCTGATCCCAGTCGACCCAAACACCGACCTGGTCGGCTGCATATGGATTGCCATTTTCAATGACCACTTCGAGTGGCTGACTACCCATCACGTTTTCAACCATGCTGGTATAATCACCATAACTGTTGCTGGCAGTAGCATTGTCGACGGCGCCAAAAGTTACACGTGAAATATATTCATCGCCACCGCCGGCTGCATCGCAGTATACATTCTGCTCTTTTGTCGTGATGATCTGTGAGTGCACATCATAACTCATTTCCAATTGGCCAACATTTGAGATGATCAGGTATTGGCTTGCTGTTGAATCGGGCATTAACATCTGATAAACGGTGAGCGGATCAGAGGCTATTTGTGCATCACCCCACTGAACGCCGGTTGTTGTGGCACCGCTTTCGAGGTCGCCTTCATACACTGCGGTAACCTTGTAGCTATACATGCCATAATCAGGTAACTGATCAATATAGGTATTGGATGTAGGAACAGCGATAATTTCATTATCGCGATACAGGTTGAAGTGAATGAATCCGGGACCAGCCTCATAGGTCCAGTCGAGGTTTGTCTGACCCGATTCAAATTCAACAACGCCTACAAGGTTTGTCGGACGGTTGAGCGGATTGGTTTCGTAAGGTGAGCAATAGCTCATGATGTGTCCACTGCGGTTATCAGGCCAAACCGGATAAACCTTGCCTCCTCGGGCACTAATTCCAAGGTAGTCGCCCATGTATCCACCAGCCAGACCAGGAATCGGTGAAGGAGTAAAGGCTACATCGGATACCTTAAAGTCTTCCCAGGTTTCACCGCCATCATCGCTGTTGGCACAGAAAACCTCGCATTGTGATGATGTCACATTGCGGTCGTCGTAGAATATTGCACTCAAGATTCCATTTTCAGGATCGCAGGTAATCCAGGGCAAGTAGTGTTCTTTTCCCTGTCCGAAAGGATCCTGGTTTACCCTGACCGGGCTCGACCAGGTAGCGCCCTGATCGCTTGATTTAATGATATATACGTCTGTACTGACAGCAGTATTCACACCAGGTGTTCCGATGTTTGACCAGACAATATAAATGGTTCCTGCATTGGGTCCGTTCGATATATCAACAGTCATTACAGGGAATGAGTTCACGCGCATGTTTTTGCCCGTTTCAGATGTTCTGATACCACGGATGTTCGAAATGATCCGGCTTGCGGGCTGCCATGTGGCACCACCATCGAGCGATTTGGCAAACCCAATGGCTGATTCGTCTGTTGGCCATCCGTCATAAATTGCCCAGGCGGCATACACTTCGCCATTAGGGCCACTGTTGATGTTCACACCCTGGTTATGACTTCCGGCATTCACAGCATTGCTGATGCTTACACGGGTGCTCCAGGTGTTTCCGTCATCGGTTGAGCGCGAAGCAACGATTTCCAGGTCATTGGTTCCGCCGAAATCAGTCCACAGGTTATACAGGTTTCCTTCGTAAGGGCTTGTTAGGCTGTTGTCGATCCAGAAGTGGTTCTTGTCGGCCAGTTGTCCCGGATTCGGAGCAATGGTTTTTGTTGTCCATGTCTGGCCATTGTTATCAGTGAATGCAACCCCTTGTCCGCCAGGATTTGAGATATAATTCACATACCAACGTCCGTTCAGGCCAATAGCAACCGCCGGGTCACCTGAATTGGATCCGCCGGCACCTTCAACCTGACCTTCCCAGGTTAACCCACCATCGAATGCATGAAAATCATTTGCACCGTATAAGTTCCCAACAGGGTTTTGGGTTGAGTTGTTTGAGTTCAGGACGTTTTCAGGGTCATTGGGGTTTACGAAAACTGAGTTTTCGCTTTGGGTTGAGTTAATTTCTGTCACCGGTACGTCTGGAGAGTCTTCAGTAACAACAGAAAAGGCTTTAATCTTGCTTCCGGTAAAAACAGCCGGGGCCACTTTTACTTCCGGATTTAAGGTATATAGTCCTTTCTCGGCCATACGCTGATAATAACCATTGTTGTCAATTCTGGTATCGACCATATTTCTGCGATCACGCTCCGACTTTGTGTCGTCGCCGATTAACCAATTAACACCAACTACTGTTATTGCCAACAAGGCAAGCAATAAAATGGTAAGGGTTTTTTTCATGAAAATCAGGTTTAAATAAATGTGATTGATTGAAAAACGTGATAAAATTAGCGATTTTTTTTTACCCTAATCATTTTTGAAATTTTTCAAACACATTTATCCTGACAACCTAGATAACCAAAGAGTTGCATGCACAGGGGTTGAATACCCGTTTTTCTTGAAAAAAGATGCTGATTGCGATCCTTATTCAGCGACAAAGAGTATGGGATCAGGCGTAAATTTTTGGGGTGGTTTCGCCTGTAAGAACACGTAATCCGTTCATCGCCAATGCCTTTAATTCATCCTCTCCCGGATAAACGTGCACCGGGGCAATTTTATGCACCCGCTCGATGACCTGATTTACAAAGTATTTGTCGTGGGCAATACCACCGGTGATGAGGATGCCGTCCACCTGAAACTTCAACACAGTGGCCATGGCACCGATTTCTTTTGCCACCTGATAAGCCATCGCATTATAGATCAATTCGGCATATTTATCACCTTGTTGCACCTTTTGTTCCACTTCATAGGCACTGTTGGTGCCCAGATAGGCAACCAATCCGCCTTCTCCCTTGATCATTTTAAGGATTTCCTTTTGGGTGTACTTTCCTGTAAAACATAGTCTTACAAGTTCTCCTACCGGAAGACTTCCGGTTCTTTCGGGTGAGAAAGGACCATCGCCATCAAGTCCCTGATTCACATCAACCACCCTGCCTTGTTTGTGCGCACCCACGGTGATTCCGCCACCAAGGTGCACCACAATTAGATTCAGATCTTCGTAACGCCGCATAATTGACCTGGCATGCTGTCGCGCGACGGCTTTCTGGTTAAGCGCATGGAAGATCGAAATACGGGGCAATAACGGATGTCCTGAAATTCGGGCAATTTCATCCAATTCATCGACAACAACAGGATTGGCAATAAACGCCTGTGCGTCAGGCAATGACAATGCAATGTCGTAAGCAATCAACCCACCCAGGTTGCTGGCATGTTCGCCAAGCGGACTATTGCGCAGGTCGTTCATCATGGCCTGATTCACGGCATACACACCCGACTCAATTGGTTTGAGCAACCCTCCCCGGCCCACAACAGCCCTTATTTCGCTAAGATTGATATCGGCCTGTTTCAGCTGAGTCAGGATCAGCTCTTTGCGAAACTGAAACTGATCAGTGATTTTTTCGTAAGGCGCTAACTCCTCACTGCTGTGCCTGATGGTTTTAATAAACACAGGATCAGTCCCTACAAAAACAGCGAATTTTGTTGAGGTTGATCCTGGGTTGATCGTTAAAATACGTACTTCTTCCGGTTGGTCCATGTATATTGTGTTTCCTGCGACTAGCGGGTGGTTAATGCTGCCAGTGCAATGGAATATAGTTTCGTTTTCGTACTGTCGCCCCTCGAAGATAATACTGCCGGAACTTTGGCTCCGACAACGATGGCTCCTTGTTCTCCGTTGGCAAGTTTTGTGTTTGCTTTATAAAACACATTGCCCGATTCAATGTTCGGAAACACCAGACAATCGGCATCACCGGCAACATGTCCGCCCACTTTCTTGATTTCTGCACTTTCCTTGTCAATGGCTACGTCGAGCGCCAGCGGACCGTCGACCCAGGCGCCTTTGATCTGTCCACGGTCGGCCATCTTCGAAATGACTGAGGCATCCACACTGGCCTGAATCTTTACTGAAACCTGCTCAGAAGCAGCGATCAGTGCGACTTTTGGCTTTTCAATGCCCAGGGCGTGAGCGGTATTGATCAGGTAGTTGGTAATGGCTATTTTCTCTGGAAGCTCTGGAGCCGGCAAAATGGCTACATCACCAACAATTAGCAACTTATGGTAATTGGGATTTTCCATTACAGTGACATGGCTCAATACAGCTCCCTTGTTCATCAGTCCATTTTCCTTGTCAAGAATGGCCCGCATATATTTGTCTGTACTCACGAGGCCTTTCATCAGCAGGTTCCCCTCTCCTTTGTTGATGATTTCAACCGCTTTCAGGGCTGCTTTCATCTCGTCGGCTTCATGCACGATCGTAAACTTCTCTGCCTTGATGCGATGCTCCTCACAGATGCGGCGGATCTCGTGTTCATCACCTACCAGGGTTCCTTCAACGATGCCAAGGTCAATGGCCATGCTCACGGCGCTTATCGAATGTTCATCGTTGGCATATGCAGCAACAAGGCGTTTCTTTGGACTCGATTTCAAGACCTCGAACATCTGATCAAGTTTGGTAATTCTCATACTATGCTGATTTATTGGGTGATAAAATTATTTGTGAATTTATTAACATTATGCGGCAAAAATAATACTTTCCGTCGAATTTGCAAGTTACATCTGCGCTTCTGTTGCCATATGCTACCTGTATTTTTAGGCGACTGTGTGCATTTCGCCTGTAAAATAAAACCCCTCGATAAGGCATCCGGGATTATATCGGTTTCAGCCAGTGAAAAGCACAGGCTTAAGCAGTCAACTGTTCGCAATAACTTTTTATCTTTGTCAGTAAAATCAACCGCTCATGCTGCAAAAGAAAATACTGGTCATTTACCCTGAGAAAAGGGCCACACGCATTGCCATTTACAGGAATACCGAACCGATGTTTCTAAAATCAATCAGGCATCCGGAGGAGGATTTGGCGCAATTTGAGCATATCCCTGATCAGCTTGAATATCGGCGAAATGCCATCCTGAATGAGCTTTCACGCAACGATTTTGATGTTCACAAGGTCGAAATCATCATGGCCCGCAGTGGCTTGGTGAAACCACTCAAATCAGGCATTTACCATGTAAACGAAAGAATGGTCGAGGACCTGAAAATCGGCATCATGGGCATGCACGAAACCAACCTCGGCGGGCTGATTGCATTTGATATTGCCAATATGATCGGCAAAGATGCCTATATGGCTGATCCGGTGGTTGTTGATGAGCTCTCGGATCTGGCAAGGATTACCGGACATCCGCTGTTCGTACGCAAATCCATTTTCCATGCACTCAGCCACAAATTTTTTGCACGTAAATATGCAAAATCTGTAAACAAAGCCTATGAAGCGTTAAACCTGATTGTTTGCCACGTTGGGCTTGGAGGCATCTCAGTAGGCGCCCATCAGAAAGGGTTGGTTGTTGACGTAAACCAGGCTTTTGATGGCGGCGGACCATTTTCCATAACCCGGTCAGGCACCTTGCCCACCGGTCAGCTGGTAAAGCTTTGTTTCAGTGGAAAATATACTGAAAAGGAAGTGCACGAAATGCTGAATTCAAAAGGGGGCTATTCGGCTTACCTGGGCACCGACAGCATTACACAAATCAATGCCATGATTGCCGCCGGCGATGAAAAAGCCCTGTTCATTTCACAGGCCTGTGCCTATCAGGTGAGCAAGGAAATTGCTTCCTTATACGCTGTCCTGGAAGGCGAAGTTGACGCAATCATCCTCACTGGCAACATCTTCAACAGTGAGTTGTTCCTCGACCAGGTGAAAAAACGCGTCGGCAAACTGGCACCAATTGCACTTTACCCTACCGTCAACGACCTCGAAGCCCACGCAGTGAATGCGATCAGTGTGCTCAAAAACGAGGTTCAGGTGAAAGAATATGTCTAAACGGCAAATCACATTATTGCTGTTCATACTGTGTGTTGGCCTGTGTGCTCCTGTTGGCGCTTTCGCCCAAACATTGCATTACGGGTTCGAACCCGATGAGGATGCCAGCCTTTGGCAGATGACTGGCACCATGCAGGATAGCACTTCCTTCAGGGGCACACATATCGGTCATGTGGGAAAGCACCAGGAATACGCGTTCAATGTTGGTTTCCCTTTTCACGATTCGGTTTCACTTCACAACCAATTGCTTGAGGTAAGTGGAACTTTCAGGACCTCCGCCAGCCATCCGGGAGCATTGCTGGTGGTCAGTGTTTTGCGTGACGACAGCCTGCTTTGCTGGCAGGGCACGCGATTGGGTGATTTCGCAAATACACCCGGCCAATGGTTTCATGTTTCAGCCAGCTTGAAATTGCCTGCCGATATGCTGGTTAACAGCAAACTGTCCGTTTATCTCTGGAACAGGCAAGCCGAAACATGGGATGCCGACCAGATTTCCATTGGCTTAAGCCCGCTGGCTACACCTTCCTATGTTCCCCCAGTATCATTTTCTGAAGTTCGCGGAAACCCTGTGGTGTTGTTGGAACGCGACAATGTTCAATTGCATTATTATCCCGAAGGGAAATTGCTGTTGCTTGCCGATCGCAATGGAGAAGCCATGTCAAAACCTTTGACAATTCAGACGATGACTGCTGACAGCACATTGTTTGAGGGTGCAAACTGGACCATCGAACGGAGGCAGGTCCGAAAAACCCTGAGCCGTCTTATCCTCCGCAACGACAACCAGCTGTTTATAACGCGCATGACCATTGAGGCAGATCACCAAGGTGGTGAGCTTCACCTTTCGTTTGTTTGCAAACCCAGGCAACATACGCCCATTCACCGGCACAGCCTGATGTTGGGCTACCTCGACAACCTAAGTGAAATGTATACTCCCGAGGGTTTTGCCCTCCGCAACAGGTTTGCTGACGAGTATTATCTCGGGCAGGGAGGCATCCGCATTGGTGAGTCGGATCGCAGTCTGCTGGTGTATCACCCCGATAACATTTCATCGGTTCAGGCCAAACTTTCCGAAAAACTCATTGCCTTTAACCTCGATTATGCGACAGACCATCCCCTGCTGCATTACCCGCCTTCGAAAGATTCCTCCGACTATTTTGTAGATGTTTCGGCCAAGCGCTATCGCACCAGGCAACGCATCCGTGGTGAATTTGTATTGTATGCCGGAGTGCAAACTCCCGACATTGCTTGCTTTACCCGACTTCCGAATGGTTTCGAAGCCGGCATTGTATGGACAGAACACGCCGATTGGGCTGACCTCCGTACGCAGCGTGCCGTAAATTTTGGTTCAGAGCAGATTACCCAAGCCGGAGCATCCACAGGAGGCTTTGTAAAATACGGCATTCCGGTCACCAAAAGTGTGTTCTACAACAACCCCGATCAGGTCAGTAATCAGGCCATTAGCGTCGGATTGTTTGACGGACCGCATGCAACCATCATGACAGATACTGCATTTTTCGGCTTTCTCAAACAGCTTCAGTCAAAAGGTCATGAAATTTGCTTGCACACGCCTGAACAATACACAACAACGCACAAAAACCTGAATGAAGCCCTGGTTTTTATGCAGGCGAACTTTGGTTCACCGGTGTGGATTGACCATGGATACTACAACAAACCACAGAATAACCGCGAAGACATGGTTTGCGATGGACTCGACTATAAATCAGCCCATTATGCAGCCAAAGACTGGTTGAAAACCGGAATAAAATACCTGTGGAATCCCTACGTTGAGGAGTTTCATCCTTATGCTGACTGGGCATTCGAAGGCAACCTGATGATTCCGTACCCGGGCTTTGGACAGGCTTTTCCGCTCCCGCTTATCAGTAAAATTCCGGGCCATGAAAAGCTGTTCAGCTGGCACACCACCGGCACCCTGGAGGTTCCTGAAGAAAGGCTGTGGGACTTTTATTTCAGCCCGTCGCGACTAGGCTCGCTAATCAATCACCGCAGCATCTGGATAAACCATGTGTATCCGGCCTGGGTAAACCCAGAAAAGGGCTTCTGGACCTATGATCAGGAAGGCCGTGTTGTGGCAGAACCCGGTTTTAACAGTGCACTCCGGCGCATTGCAGCCTTGCGCGACAGTGGTAAACTCCTGCCATTGACGATAGGCGAACTGATGAATTACACCCTTGCTATTCAACACATTACTTTCCGGATTCAGGATGCTCAAACCATTGTTTTGCACAATCCTTCCTCAGAAGCCATCAGTGGTGTCAGCATGGCGACCTTGCATAAGGATGTTTGGGTTAACGGCCAAAGGCCAATGAGCAGGAAGTCGGGCGATGAGTGGATTTTCTGGTTCGATATGGCACCCCAGTCATCCGTATCCATCCGCTATGCTGGTCCGATCGAAGAAACGGGCAATTAAAGCTGCATCTCAGGAATATCTCCCTCAACAATGAGTTTTCCGGCAGTTTTGGCCACAATTTCTTCAACACTGACACCGGGAGCCCTTTCGATGAGCCTGAAACCATCGCTGGTTACATCCAGCACAGCCAGATCTGTCACGATCTTCTTCACACATCCAACGCCCGTCAGTGGCAAGGTGCATTTTTTCAGCAGCTTCGAATTTCCCTTTGGGTCAGTATGCGTCATGGCCACAATGATGTTGCGTGCGCTGGCTACCAGGTCCATGGCACCGCCCATTCCCTTGACCATTTTCCCGGGAATTTTCCAGCTCGAAATGTCGCCTTGTTCCGAAACTTCAAAAGCTCCGAGTACCGTCAGGTCAATATGTCCGCCACGGATCATGGCAAAGCTGGTTGATGAATCAAAAAAGGCCGCTCCGCTGGTGTAAGTAATGGTTTGTTTCCCGGCATTGATCAGGTCAGCATCTTCATCACCCTTATGCGGGAAAGGTCCGATGCCGAGCAATCCGTTTTCCGATTGCAGCACAACCTCCACCCCTTCGGGGATGAAATTGGCCACCAGTGTAGGTATTCCGATGCCAAGATTGACATAATATCCGTCCTCGAGTTCGAGGGCGATGCGTTTGGCTATTCCGTTTTTATCAAGAGGCATAATTTCAATGTGTTAGGGTTAAGCGCGTGTGGTTACAAACTCGATCCGTTTTTCGAGATCAGTGGCCTGGAAAATCCGTTGAACAAAAATTCCGGGTATGTGGATGTGATTGGGATCAAGCGTTCCCGCCGGGACCAATTCCTCCACTTCGGCAATGGTGATTTTACCTGCCATAGCCATGGCCTGGTTAAAATTATTGGCTGTGTACCTGAAAACCAGGTTACCGGCCGTATCGCCTTTCCATGCCTTCACGATAGCAAAGTCGGCTGTAAGTGCATGCTCGAGCAGGTACATCTTTCCGTTGAATTCACGGATTTCTTTGCCATTGGCTACTTCGGTGCCATATCCGGCCGGAACATAAAATGCCGGGATGCCTGCGCCTCCTGCCCTGCAACGTTCGGCCAGCGTGCCTTGTGGAATCAGGTCGACCTCAAGTTCGCCACTGAGCAGCTGACGTTCAAATTCAGCATTTTCTCCCACATAGGAAGAAATCATTTTTTTTATCTGGTGTTTTTTCAGCAAGAGGCCTAATCCGAAATCATCCACTCCGGCATTGTTTGATATGCAGGTTAAGCCTGTTACTTCGCTTGCCACAAGTGCGGCAATACAGTTTTCCGGGATACCGCAAAGACCGAATCCCCCCAGCATCAGTGTCATGTGACTGTTGATACCGCGTATGGCCTCGGTGGCATTATTGACAACTTTATTCATGGTATACTGTGTTAATGTTAATCTTTAAATCCAGCTGTATGGTGCGAACCATCGCAATAAGGTCTTTTCAGCGAGGCCCCGCAACGGCATAAGGTAAACAAATTCGTTTTTATTTCCTGTCGACCATGATGGTCGGTGAGCAGCACGCTTCCGGTGACCATTAACGGTCCATCGGGCACAACCTGAATTTTCACTGAAGGTGCCGGCATTTCAGTGGCTTCCTCCTCTTTTTCCATGCGGTATGAAAGTGCTCCTGACGGGCAACGGTCGATGGTGCTGCATATTGCTTCGGTTGAAGCGCCATGAATGCTTACCCATGGGCGCTGTGTGGGGTTAAACACCAGCGGCAGGCTGCGGAAACAAACAGCAGAGTGAATGCACTGATGTTGCTTCCACACAACGGTGATTTCGCCGTTTGTGTATTCGCGTGTGGGTTGCTGGTCTGTCATTTAATCTCGATTTTTAGCATCCAATAAAACGTGAGATTACAAGACGTTGAATTTCAGAGGTGCCTTCGCCAATCTGCAGCAGTCGCTGATCGCGGTAAAATCGCTCAACGGCATAGTCTTTCATCAGGCCATAACCGCCATGAATCTGCACGGCTTCGTCGGCTACCTCCCGGGCAATTTCAGAACAATAAAGTTTGGCCATCGCCGATTCCATGCCGAACGGCCTGCCTTCGTCTTTAAGCCAGCAAGCCTTGTATAGCAGGTTGCGCGCAAGCTCAATTTTCATGGCCATATCAGCAAGCTTAAAGGCATTGATCTGGAATTTGGCAATGGGTTGCCCGAACTGCTTGCGTTCGAGGGCATAGGCCAAAGCCAGCTCATAGGCACCCTGCGCAGCACCCAGCCCCATGGCGGCAATCGAGAGCCTCCCAGCGTCGAGCGTTGTCAGCATGATTTTGGAGCCTTCACCCACTTTGCCCAGGGTGTTTTCGGCAGGCACACGGCAGTCATCGAAAAAAAGTTCGGCTGTATCCGAAGCACGCCACATCATTTTGTTGTGCATCGACATCCGCTTGAAACCAGGTGTTTGGCTGCCAACAATGATGGTTGTGAATTGTTTCTTGCCATCGGTATTGGCCGAAACTGCCTGCACTGTGCAACCTATGTTTAGGTCGGAAGCCCCGTTTGTAATAAAAATTTTGGAACCGTTGATGACCCATTCGTCGCCCACTTTTTCGGCGGTAGTTTTCGAACCCCGTGAGTCGGAGCCGGCGCCTGGTTCTGTCAACCCAAAGCTCCACAAGGCTTCACCGGTGCAGAGCTTTGGCAGCAATTCTTTCTTTTGTTCCTCTGTTCCAAAATAATACAGCGGGCCAATCCCAAGCGAATTATGCGCCGCGAGTGTAGCTGCCTGAGACCCATCTACACGCGCAAGTTCTTCAACAGCAATAATATACGATAAGGTATCCAGGCCTTGTCCGCCATATTTTTCAGGCAGATACATGCCAAACAATCCGAGTTCACCCATGCGCTTTGTCAGGGCTGGCGAAAATTCCGCTTTTTCATCAAGTTCCTGGGCAACTGGCTTAATTTCCCTTTCGGCGAACTCCCTTACGGTTTGCCGGATAAGTTCATGTTCTTGCGACAAATCAAAATTCATGGTGTGTTGTTTATTCGTTTTGAATCAAATGGATTAGTTGTGTTTTTGTATCGACCATATCTCCTTCCCTCACATTCACTTTTTCGACAAGTGCCGGAGCGGGTGCGACAATGTTGTTTTCCATCTTCATGGCTTCCACCACCATGAGAATTGTCCCGCGCACGACCTGATCGCCTTGCTTTACATTTACCTTAATGACTTTTCCGGGCATAGGCGCAAACAGGTTTCCGGCTTCATCGCCATGATCGGTCTGGGCATAATCAACCGATTCATTTAGCTGGTCGTTCCTGCGCATGGTAAAAAGGACTCCCTTGTGGCTAACAATGGTATCGCCTTCTTCATTTTCTGAAAGATAAAATTCAGTGACCATATTGTTGCTAACGAGGCTAAGGTGTCCGTCAGCAAAACTCCGTAACGAAGCATCAACAGGCTGATTATTGATCAGGCCCTGAAACGATCCGGCTGCTGTCGTTTCAGGCTCAACAGGGATTTGTTGCTGCGCGGTGCTGACCTTGAACGCCATGGTGTGACGCCAATAACCGATTTCTTCCCACAAATTCGAGGTACCGGTAAGGCGTGATTTGTTCAGGTTAAAAAGCACAAATGCCGTCACTGGCAAAAGCGGGTTCATCTGGTTTTTTTCTGCAGCGGCAAGGTCGATGAGCTCGGTGGTGTGCGCATCGCAAAAACGCGTGCTTATTGTGTTTGCCGCAAAATTGGGATGCTGCAGCAACTGCCTCAGGTAGGAGATATTGGTCTTTATCCCGTGGATCACATATTTTTCGAGCGACCTGATCGCCAGCAAGATCGATTCTTCGCGGGTATTGCCCCAGGCAATGAGCTTGCTGATCATGGGATCGTAAAAGCTGAACACCTCTGTAGCTTGTCGCATAGCGCTGTCGATGCGCAAATGCTCAAAAGAGGGTTCATGGTACAGTGTCATCTTTCCCGGCGAGGGCAAGAAGTTGTTTGATGGATCTTCGGCATAGATCCGGCACTCGATGGCGTGGCCGCTCTGCTTCACCTCATCCTGACTGATGCGGAGTGGAAGACCACCGGCAATGTAAATTTGTTCTTCCACCAGGTCAATTCCTGTTACCATCTCTGTAACAGGATGTTCCACCTGGATGCGGGTATTCATTTCGAGGAAGTAAAACCGCAGGTTTTTATCGACAAGGAATTCGATGGTGCCAGCGCTTTGATAACCGATATCGGTGCAGATTTTCACTGCTGCGGCACCCATTTGTGCACGTACTTCTGGCGTAAGTGTGGGTGAAGGTGATTCCTCGATTATTTTCTGATACCTCCGTTGAATCGAGCATTCCCTTTCGAAGAGGTGGATCACATTGCCATGCTTGTCGCCCAATATCTGCACTTCAATATGGCGTGGTTCTTCGATGAATTGTTCCAGGTAGACCGTGCCATCGCCAAAATAATTTTTAGCCTCGCGTGATGTTGTCTCGAGCACCGAAGCCAGGGCATCACGGTCGTTTACGATGCGCATTCCCTTACCACCACCACCAGCAGCTGCCTTCACCAGCACCGGGAAAGGCATTTCGCCAGCACTTTCAAGGATTTCTGCTGTGGTGCCTGTAAGTCCTTTGGTCACCGGCAACCCGCTTTTAACAGCATATTCACGGGCTGAAATTTTGTTGCCCATGAGCTCCATTGAGCGGACATCAGGGCCGATGAAAATGATGTTATGCTGGTTACAGGCTTCAACAAGCACCGGGTTTTCAGAAAGAAAGCCGTATCCGGGATGTATGGCATCTGCTTTCGCCTGTCGGGCAATACTCACAATTTTCTGCACATTCAGGTAAGTGTCACTCAGCTCACCTGAACCAAGCGACCAGGCTTCATCGGCACTGACAGCATGTAACGAATACTTATCTGCTTCGGCATAGATGGCCACCGCCTCAATGTTCATTTTCCGAAGGCTGCGCATAATGCGCATGGCAATTTCGCCCCTGTTGGCGATCAGTACCTTTTTGATGCGGTGCGTTGTCATGGTTTCTTCACCCAGTTTGGTTTTCTTTTGTCAAAAAATGAGGAAATCCCTTCCTGTCCCTCGTCAGAGGCCCGTTGCGACGCAATCAGGTTGGCTGTAAACCGCATTAGTTCGCTGGTATTTTTGGCGGCTGATGAAACCACTTGGATGAGTTTCTTGCACTGGGCAACAGCCTGAGGTCCGCTTGTGGTAAAATGGTTGGTATAGGCCTCAATTTCCAGTTCGAGGCTTTCCTCGTTCACGGTCCTGTTCGAAAGCATGAAACGTTCCGCTTCCCTGGCGGTAAACTTTCTGCCCGTTAGCATAAGCTCGCGCGCAGCAGCTTCGCCACACCTTCTGATTACATAAGGCGAAATGGTGGCCGGTGTGATGCCAATCTTTACCTCGCTGAAGGCAAATACCGTATTAGTTTCAGCAATCACCAGGTCGCAGGCTGCCGACAAACCGTTGGCTCCGCCGTATGCAGCGCCGTGCACCACAGCCATTACCGGCTTGGGACAGGTGTAAATACGTTCGAACAATGAAGCCAGCCTTACAGCGTCGTCATAATTTTCTTCGTGGCCGAAGGCAGCAATTTCCTGCATATAATGCAAGTCGGCACCGGCACAAAAAGATTTTCCCCTGCCCCTGAGGATAATCAGCCTGATGTTTTCTTCGGCTGATAACTGCTCAAAAGCCTGAGTGAGCTCATTGATCATAAGGGCATTCAGCGCATTGTGTTTTTCAGGACGGTTGAGCCAAATGGTGGCAACTTTTGCCTGCGTAATGATTTGTATGGTTGTTGGTTGGTTCATGCGATTTACATTCTGAAAACACCATATTGCTGTGGTGGGAAAGGTTTATTAATTGAGGAAGCAATCCCCATGGCTAAGATTTTGCGGGTATCCACCGGATCGATAATCCCATCGTCCCAGAGTCTTGCTGTGCTGTAATACGCCGAACCTTCACGCTCATACTTGGCCAGTATAGTATTACGCAGTTTTTCGATTTCTTCGGCAGGCATTTCCTGTCCTTTTTCCCTGTATTGATCCTGCTTCACTGTCACCAGCACATTGGCAGCCTGTTCGCCGCCCATAACCGATATTTTTGCATTGGGCCACATAAAGAGTAACCTCGGTCCAAAGGCCCTTCCGGCCATGCCGTAATTTCCGGCGCCGAACGATCCGCCAAATATTACGGTGAACTTTGGCACGTTTGCATTCGACACAGCGTGCACCATTTTGGCTCCGTCCTTGGCGATACCGCCACGTTCAAAGTCCTTGCCGACCATAAATCCGGTGATGTTTTGCAGAAAAACAAGCGGAATATTGCGTGAGGTACACAGTTCGATGAAATGGGTAACCTTAAGGGCCGACTCAGAAAACAGCACACCAAAATTAGCAATGATTCCCACGGGGAAGCCCATGATGTAGGCAAAGCCAGTGACTACCGTTGTTGCATACCGGGCTTTGAATTCCTGAAACTGGCTGCCGTCAACCATGCGCATGATGATCTCACGCGGGTCGATAAGCTTACGCAGATCGACAGGGGCGATGCCATACAGTTCAGTGGGATCATACAATGGTTCGGCTGGTGTTCTGAGTTCGAGTTCCTGCCTGAAACGGGGTTTCAGGTTTTCGAATATGTTTCTGCAGATTTGAATGGCATGAGCGTCATTTTCAGCCATATGATCAGCTACGCCGGAGATGGCGGTATGCACATCTGCTCCGCCCAGTTCTTCAGCAGTCACTTCTTCGCCTGTGGCGGCTTTCACCAGTGGCGGGCCTCCAAGGAAAATGGTGCCCTGGTTTCGGACAATGATGGTTTCGTCGCTCATGGCCGGCACATATGCGCCCCCGGCTGTGCATGAACCCATCACCATTGCGATCTGCGGCAGTCCCATGGCCGACATGCGGGCCTGGTTATAAAAAAACCGGCCGAAATGATCCCTGTCGGGAAATACCGTATCCTGCTCGGGGAGAAAAGCACCACCGGAATCGACCATATAAATACAGGGCAGGTCGTTCTCCATGGCGATTTCCTGGGCACGCAGGTGTTTTTTGATCGTGTACTGCATATAGGTGCCCCCTTTCACGGTGGCATCATTGGCAATGATCACAGTTTCACGGCCATGAATGACCCCAATGCCGGTGACGATGCCTGCCGATGGAAAGCCGTTGTCGTAGAGGTTGTAAGCGGCAAGGGACGATAGCTCCAAAAAAGGGGTGTTGGGATCGATGAGCAGGTTTATCCGTTCACGGGCCAGCAGTTTTCCACGCTCAATATGCCGGGCAATGGCCGATGCTGTGCCTCCCTTTGTCACTTCCTTCATGAGGCCCCTGTGTTGGTCCATCAGTGACATGAACGCTTTCCGGTTTTGCCGGAACTCATCCGATTTGGTGTCGATCTTGGTTTTAAGGGTATACAATTGTATTCAATTTTGTTGTTTACTTCATCTAACAGCCAATCAAACAAGCCATTGCCTGTTCATGGATGCAAAAAAACTGATTGGTCGGTTGTAAAGTTAAACAATTTCTTGTGTATGGTTTACAGTTGGTATCAAATGGAGAAACAAAAATCAAAAAAGCTATTTAAATTATTGCATTTTTGTCACAAAATCAGTAGGTTTGCATAAATGCACTATTCTGCATATTTTAGCGCAATGTTTTGATGCACGCGATTCACAACAAATACAACAGTTAAACGAAGACCACATATTCCATGAATTATCCCAAGAAAGTAGTCATAGGCGACATCACCGTGCGTGATGGATTTCAGCACGAAGAAAAATTCATCCCTACAGAAGCCAAGCTTTGGCTTGCTGAAGAGCTGTTGCTTTGCGGCTTTAAGCACATCGAAGTAACTAATTTCGGCAATCCATCGGGCATGCCTCAGTTTAAGGATGCCGACGAGCTGTTTAAAAAACTCAGGAAAAGCAAACGCGTTGCCCATCTTTTGGGAAGCAGCAGTCTCACGGCCATCACCATTCGTGAAAAAGCCATCGAAAGGGCGATCGAGGCTTACAAACAGGGATACGGTCCAAACAGGATCTTGCTGATGGTCAGCACCAGCGAGTCGCACCAGTACAAAAACTCAGGACTTACCATCGATGAATATTTCAGGATGGCTGAAGAGTGGATTCCCAAGGCCCTTGATGCCGGTCTCAAGGTCAATGGCACGGTGAGTACCATCTGGGGTTGTCCGATTGAGGGCCCCACCAAAATGGAAAAAGCAGTTGAATTTGCCCAGCGCTGGCTTGCAATAGGTGCTTCCGACGTTGAACATGCTGATCATGATGGTTCTGCTTCGCCCGACAGGGTTTACCGTTATTTCAGCATGCTCCTCGATAAAGTGGAAAGGCCCGAAAAACACATCGTACACCTGCACACCACCCGAGGCTGGGGGCTGGCAAATGTGCTGGCCGCCCTGCAAGCCGGAATGACCAATTATGAATCGACACTCGGCGGCATCGGAGGACAGCCGGCCAACTTCGTTGATGGTGTTCCTGTGAGTGGCACCGGACAGTACTATTACAAGGACTCGCTGAATGTTGGTCTTGTATCAACCGAAGATATGGTGGTGATGATGGACGAGATGGGCATTGAAACAAACCTTGATATTGACAGGGTTCTGGAAACAGGTAAGATGGTCGAAAAGATTGTCGGACGCAAGCTGAGGTCCGAAACAATTAATCAAGGCAGGATACCCAAATCACTTTCGGGCAGGGCATAATTACTCACCTTTACACCTGTGATTCAGTGATTTTATTAGGCAAAAAACCATAAAATAAAAGCGGTGGTTTGCCTTTGTCCTGCTGAACCTTTGTCTGCGGTGGCTGTTTACACACAAAGACCCATAACCTATGATCCGGATTACCGAAACTGCCCGTGATGCCATGCAGGGAATGAAAACCAACATTCCTGCTGACAGGAAGGCTGCATATATCAATGCCTTACTGAAGGTAGGATTCGACACCCTTGATGTTGGCAGCTTTGTTTCCCCGCGCACCATCCCACAAATGGCCGATACGGCCATGGTGCTTGAGAAGCTTGTTTTTCCTGCGCAACCACCTGAAATACTGGTGCTGGTCGTTAATGAAAGGGGAGTGAAGCAAGCCATCCAGAATAAACACATCAAAAGCATCTGTTATCCTTTTTCCGTGTCACCGACCTTTCTTAAGAAAAACCTCAACACCGACGAAAAAACTTCACTCGACGCGCTACGAAAGATGATCGCGCTATGCGAGGAAGCAGCGCTCGACAAGGTCATTTATCTTTCAATGGGACTTGGAAACCCATACGGAGATGAATGGAACGTTGACATGGTCATCGAAAGTGCTTCCAAACTATATCAGTTGGGGGTGCGCCGGATGCCGCTTTCCGATATCCTTGGCGATGCCACACCCGAACGCATTTACCGTGTGTATGAAAAGCTGATTCCTGCTTTTCCGGATGCCGATTTCGGTCTGCACCTGCATACCAAAGCCTCCGAAAGCTTCGATAAGCTGGAAGCAGCCTGGGAGGCGGGTGTAAGGAGTTATGAAACCGTGATGAATGGACTGGGTGGTTGCCCGACCGCTGCCGACGAAATGGTGGGTAACCTCAGCACCCAACAGCTCATCAGCTTCTGCGACCTGAAAAAGATCCCACTGAAGCTTGATCGTGAAGCCCTGTCGCAGGCAACCCTGGTGGCCGCATCAATTTTTTAACAATCTTTTAACTCTCTATGCGCTAATTCGTTGCATTTTTGCAGGTAGTTAACGATGGTTATGCACATTTTATCACTCAAACTGGCCGGTATTGTTTTGTCGTTCGTGGTCCTGCTTGGTACTGTCGGGCTGACGCTGAACGTGCACCATTGCCGTATGAGTGGTTTCGAAAACAAATCGATACTGCCTGTGGCCACAGCCTGCGAAACGGAACAAATTGCTGAACAATGCTGTGAAGAGGAAACTGCTGCACAGGATACAAATTGCTGCAAAACCGAACATCCAAAAAAAACAAGCGATCATTGCTGCTCCGACTTCAGGCATTATTTTAAGCTGGTTACTGACTTCAACCTGACACAAATAAAGGTTGTTTTTAACAACTTCCTGCATGCCATCATCCGGGTAATTCAGTTTATCCGCCCGGTGATCACCGAAAAAGAACAAGTCAGCTTCCTGCCTGATTTGCAGCCACCGCCATTGCTTGCTGGAAAGGAAATGCTCATTGCCTTCCATCAATTGAAATCCCATCTGCTTTAACTTCAGTTTATTCACGACAATGAACGCAGACTGCCATTGGCATGACGCAAGTATTTATTATTAACTGAAGTTACAATCATGACTACTAAAACCATTCTATTAAGCATATTATCGGGCTTGCTCATACAAACACTAGCTGTTTCTCAACAGCTTACCGGCCTGGTATTTGAACAGGGCACCGAAAAACCCCTTCCCTTACCTGGGGTAAACATCTATTGGTCAGGAACACAAATTGGCACCACTTCCGATGAAAACGGACAGTTTTCCCTGGCCATCAATAAGCAACATCCCTATCTGGTATTCAGTTTTGTAGGGTATAAAAACGACACTGTTAAGGTGTCAAGAAATCAGGTTTCGATCAGCCATGTATTGAATCAAAACCTAACACTTGATGAAGTTGTGGTAGCACAGCGCGCCAAAACGAATTTTGTTTCACGCATGAGTACAGTAAATGCCGTCACAATTACATCCGGGGAGCTCACCAAAGCAGCCTGCTGCAACCTTTCCGAAAGCTTCGAAACAAGCGCCAGTGTTGATGTTTCATATAGCGATGCGGTTACCGGGGCCAAACAAATTGAGATGCTTGGTTTGTCGGGCATTTACACACAGATGATGGGTGAAAACATCCCTAACCTGCGCGGGCTGGCCACCTCATTTGGCCTGTCGTGGGTACCCGGAAGCTGGATGTCGTCGATACAGGTTTCCAAAGGCACCTCAACCATCATCAATGGCTACGAGTCGATCAGCGGGCAAATCAATGTGACCTACAAAAACCCCATCGACAGCGAGAAACTGTTTGTCAATCTTTTTCAGAACCAGATGGGTCGTTCCGAAGTGAATGTTAATGCCAAAGTTGCCCTGAACAAGCGCTTGCGCACCATGGTGCTGGCACATGTGAGCAACCAAAGTGTGTCGCACGACAACAACAAGGACAGCTTCCTCGATGAGCCGCTTTACACCCAATACAATGTATTTAACCGTTGGGATTATGATTCCGAAAACATTGAGTTTCAGTTTGGGCTCAAGGCAATGAGCGAAGACCGCCGGGGAGGACAGCATCATTTCAAGAAAAACCTGCCCCGCGATACGGCCAATGGCTATGGTATTGGATTAAAAACCAACCGATACGAAACTTTTCTGAAAACCGGCTACATCTTCAGCCAAAGACCACAAACAAGTGTTGGTTTTCAACAACAACTTGTTTATCACAAGCTAGATGCATATTTTGGCCTTCAGGATTATACCGCTGATCAGTTTTCGTATTATGGGAACCTGTTGTTCCAGTCGTACCTTTTCGACACAAGGCATACCTATACCACCGGTCTGAGCCTGGTGTACGACCATTACGAAGAACAGCTTTCAGACAGTGTGTTTGGCCGCATTGAGCAGGTGCCCGGAGCGTTTTTCCAGTATACATACAGTGACGGACAAAAGCTGAACATCATCCTTGGTATGCGTGCCGATCACCACAATGAATTCGGATTGTTTTTCACGCCCCGTTTTCACCTGAAATACAACCTCAGTGCCAAAACAACCATGCGGCTTTCGGCAGGTAAAGGCTACCGTTCGGCCAATGTGCTCGCCGAAAACACCTCTCTGCTGGCTTCATCAAAACGCGTTGTGTTCAGAAATACGCCAAGGCTCGAAAATGCCTAGAATTATGGCATTAACCTGAGCCGCCATTTTGAATTGCACAATCGCGAGCTTACCCTGAGTTTCGATGCTTACCGCACTGAGTTCATTAACCAGGTGGTGGTTGACCGCGACAGTGACCTTAGTAAGGTATTGATATACAACCTCGAAGGCAGGTCGTTCTCGAACAGCTTTCAGCTTGAAGCCAACTATGAGCTCATCAGGGGTTTGGACCTCACGGCAGCTTTCAGGTATAACGATGTGCAGATGACCTACACTTCCGGACTGCTCGAAAAACCCATGGTGAACAAATACAAGGGATTGCTGAGCCTTTCGTATGTTACAAACCTGAAGAAGTGGCAGTTCGACTTCACTACTCAGTTCAATGGCCAAACAAGGCTGCCATCGACAGCAGATTTGCCTGAACAATACCACCTGGCCGATTATTCACCGGCCTACACCATCCTCAATGCGCAGATCACCAAATATTTCAGAAATTGGAATGTGTATCTTGGCGGTGAAAACCTGACGAATTTCAAGCAGAAAAACCCGATCATTGGAGCCGACGACCCTTTTGGCCCGTATTTTGATTCCTCCGTGGTCTGGGGCCCTGTGTATGGCATTAAAATTTATGCCGGATTGCGCTATACCATCAAATAACCTCTGTTAATGTTATCAAACAATCAATAATCATTTATCATGCGAACAGTACATTTCTTAAGTGCAGTCAGCCTGCTGATGCTGCTGGCCTACAACACCAGGGTGATGGGTCAGGAAAAACCAGCCAGTACCGAAACAGTAAAGATCAAAACATCAGCCATTTGCGAGCAGTGTAAGGAACGCCTCGAGCACAATATGGCATTCGAAAAAGGTGTGAAAGCAGTGAACCTTGATATTGAAACCAAGGTGCTGACCATTGAATTTAAGGCTGGTAAAAACAGCAAGGAAAAACTGAAGAAGGCCGTTACTAAAATAGGCTATGATGCCGACGAGCTTGAAGCTGATCCCAAGGCCTATGCCAAGCTGCCCACCTGCTGCAAAAAAGACGCTGCACCACATTAATCGCGTCAATCAGGCCTCGTTCAGCAGGTTTACCATCAGTTATAGCTGCTGAACGAAGGCCAGGATTTCATCTTCCTGATTTTATCTAATGTGCTGTTTATGTATGTCTTAGCACATATTCTGTATGAAAAACACACTGGGTTTCATCATCAGTTAATTCATTTTGTAGCTTTGCACCCTCATTACAGCATGCACTTCTGACCATGACAAAGCTTTTGTTGCGCCGCATCTCGGATATCTTCCATCCGAAACTGTTCACCACCCTGATGGATTATAACAGAAGCAGCTTCATCGCCGACCTTATTGCTGGAATCATTGTTGGTGTGGTGGCCCTGCCGCTGGCCATTGCCTTTGGTATCGCTTCCGGTGTTTCGCCCGAAAAAGGCTTAATCACCGCCATCATCGCCGGTTTCCTGATTTCGGCACTTGGTGGGAGCCGCGTGCAGATTGGCGGACCCACAGGCGCTTTCATTGTGATCGTGTATGGCATTGTCGAACGTTTTGGTGTCGACGGACTGGTGATGGCGACACTCATCGCAGGGTTTATGCTGGTGGGCATGGGCTTGCTGCAACTGGGAACCATCATCAAGTTTATGCCCTACCCCATCATCGTTGGGTTCACAAGTGGCATTGCCCTGGTGATTTTTTCATCACAGGTGAAGGATTTTTTTGGCCTCGAAGTGAAACAAGCTGTACCTGCCGACTTCATCGACAAATGGAAATTTTACCTGTCGCACTTCGATGCAGTGAACTGGTATGCCTTCCTCATAGGTCTGTTTACGATACTTGTTTCGGTTTATTGGCCAAAAATCAATAAAAAAGTCCCCGGCACCCTGATTGCATTGCTGGTTTCAACAATCGCCGTCACCCTGTTTGAACTGCCTGTTGAAACCATAGGCAGCCGGTTTGGTGAGATCCCATCGCGCCTTCCTGTGCCTTCCATTCCCCACTTTGATTTCGCTACCTTCAGGTTATTGCTTGCCCCGGCCTTTACGATTGCCATGCTGGGAGCTATCGAATCGCTGTTGTCGGCCATGGTTGCTGATGGCGCTACCGGCGGCAGACACCGTTCGAACACCGAACTCATCGGGCAGGGCATTGCCAATATTGTCACACCGCTTTTCGGCGGCATTCCGGCCACAGGCGCCATTGCCCGCACCATGACAAACATCCGCAACGGAGGCAAAACTCCTGTTGCCGGGATCATTCATGCCGTAGTCTTATTGTTGATTCTGCTCTTCTTTGGCAAGATGGCCAAACTGATTCCGATGAGCTGCCTGGCAGGAATCCTGGTGGTGGTGTCGTACAATATGAGCGAGTGGCGCTCGTTTAAAAACCTTTTCCGCAATAGCAAGAGCGATATCGCTGTCCTGCTGACCACCTTCTTCCTCACGGTGATCATCGACCTCACGGTGGCCATTCAGTTTGGTCTGTTGCTGGCTGTCTTGTTATTCCTCAAGCGTGTGATCGAAACATCCGATGTGGAAATCCTGAATAATGAAGTTGAAGACGAAAACTCAGATAATTTCGATGATGGCGATCAGTTGGCTATTCCACAATATGTTGAAGTATTTGAGATTCGCGGGGCCTTCTTTTTCGGCATTGCCAACAAGTTCGAGGAAGCCGAGAAAAATGTTACCACCCAGCCCAGGGTGCGCATCATCCGATTGCGCCGTGTGCCTTTTATCGATTCGACCGGACTCAACAACTTACGCAGCTTTATCAGGCGCTCACAAAACAATAGCGTCAGCATCATCCTGTCTGGCGCGGCTAAAACAGTTGCTGAATCATTGGCAAAGAATGGCGTCACCGAACTGGTGGGTGAAGAAAATATGTGTGTTGATATCCAATCAGCCCTCGATCGTGCCAATGTATTGCTCAGCAAACGCGAAAAGCACACGCACAAAGCCCATAAACAAAGCTGATCAGAACGACCACTTCAGGCTAAGGTAGGCGGCGTAAGCGCTGCTGCCCAGGGCCGATTTGTTACCAACAACAAATACCTGTGACACCAGGCCAAGGTCCCAGTTAGTGGCCATAGACCAGCTGATGCCTGGCATCACGTAAACAAGGTGCTGGTCAGGGATGTACATACTGGCAAAATTGGCTGAGAATATGGGCGAAAACGGGTACATCAGGCTTGCCGTCAGGGCATACTTTCCGATCGAAAGGTTATCGGCTGAAAAAGGTTCGCTCAACGAGATAAAGCTCGCCGGTTTCCTGTCGTTTCCTCCGTTATAGAGCAGTTCGCCGGCCAGGTAGAGTCCGTTTGAAAACAAGTAGTCAACCGAAATGGCTGCAACCGCATTGGAGGCCTGCAGGCTTTCAACAGGCTGAAAATCTGTAAACCATGTCATTTCGCCTTTGAATCCCGCACCGCCGATATGACCAGCCCAGCCCCCCCCTAAGGCAAGCCTGTTTCTGAAATATCCGGCCAATACCTGAATATCATAGCCGTTTGCATTGAAGCCATACAACAGGGCAGCAACAGCATGGCGCACATGGCTTGCAGGCATCATGGCCACCTCGATGTGCGACATGCCGCCGAAATAACGCTGCACCCTGAGGGCATCGGCTCCAGGGCGCTCTTCATAATCGATGTCGAAATAGGAATAGGTATTAAACAAATCGTTGGGATTTGAAACCAGGTTAATGCCCCAGTTGATGCGCTGTCGGCCAAGCCTGATTTGCCAGTCATTGTGTGTCCATTCGGCATAAAAACGGTCACTCATCAGCTGTAAAGCCCCGTACTTTCCCACTTTCCACGATTTCGTGAGGTCAAGAAAACCGGCATCCTTGTCCATCATCCCGACAAATAGGGCATTGTTTTCTGGGGTAGCTCCCGAAAAAAGCCTGGTGCGCGTTTCAAATACCATATTGAACTTTGGTGAAGGCTGCCACCTGAAATTCATCCTGTTATGCAGCAACTGATCGAAATAAAATTCGCTGGTGGCTGAAGTATAGGTTACCGAAGGCATGCCTTTTACGTAGCCATGCCATCGGAAGCTGTTGCTTTCGAGACCATGCGTCTGGGCCATCAGGGATGGATGACCGAATGCCATGAGCAGCAACAAAAAAAACACCCATTTCATCATTTCAAACTTGCTGTTTTTCTACAGGAATATCCGTTGTTACCGTTCCATCGACGAGGGTAATCACCCTTCGTGCCCGTTCGATGACACGCTGGTCGTGGGTTGAAAAAATCAGGGTGATCTTTTCTTCGTGGTTCAGCTTCTCCATGATATCGAGCAATGTAAAGGCCGATTTGGTATCGAGGTTGGCCGTGGGTTCGTCGGCAAGCACATAGTTTGGTTTCGAAGCCAGGGCACGGGCCACAGCCACCCTTTGCTGCTGTCCGCCAGAGAGTTCTCCCGGACGTGAGTGGATCCTGTCGGAGAGCCCTACCTGCTCAAGCAACTCGATGGCCCTTTTTTCGATCACATTGCGCGGCTGCTTCTGCAACAACATGATGAACGATACATTTTCAATGGCTGTCAACACCGGGATCAGGTTGTACGACTGAAACACAAAGCCGATGTTGCGCAGGCGATAATCCATCAGCCTGTTTTCTTTCATGCCCGTGATTTCGAGTCCATTGATGGTGATGTTGCCGCTGGTAGGCTTGTCGAGGCCACCCAGCATATTCAGCAGTGTTGTTTTACCCGAACCTGAAGGCCCGATGATGGCGGTGAACTCACCCGCGTCAAAATCGAGGCTCACATTGTTTAGCGCAGTCACGGGTACAATGCGCTCGTTGTAAATCTTGGTTAATCCTTGTGTACTGATAATGGGCATAATGAGGTCATATTAACAATGAAACAGGCTTATTCTTTTCTGACCGCTTCGGCGGGAACAAGGCCAAGCGCCTTGAGCGCCGGATATATGGCTGCCAGCACCGCAATCACAAAAACCATGGCCGTAATTCCCAGAACAAAGCCGGTGCTTACCGATGGATAAACAAGTGATCCATAGCCATAATCGGCCAGTGAATCACCTGCAACAGAAGCAAAATCGATGCCTTTGCTTGCCGATAACTTTACCAGGGTCACACCGGTTACCATGCCACCAATGGCACCGGTGAACGACAGAAATATGGTTTCGAGCAGGACCAGCCCGAAAACCCTGCGTTTGTTCATGCCGATGGCCATAAGCATGCCGATTTCGCGGGTGCGCTCAAATACCGACATGAGCATGGTGTTCAGGATGCCAAAGCCCAATCCGAGCAGGATGATGAAGATGAACACCAGCAGCATCTGCCCTGTCATCTCCTGCAAATACTGCAGCTCGGGCGATATCTCGTACCAGGTGCGGGCCGAAGTTTCGGGCCAGCGCAACTTCATGGCATCGCCAACGGCTTTCACCTGTGCGGGGTCTTTGAGCAATACGGCAATCTCGTGCACGGCTTCAGGCACTGCAAGGTATTTCACCAGGTCGGACCTGAGCACAAACACATTGCTTTCATCGAAAGGCTTGTCGATGGTTTTGAAAATGCCGGCCACCTTAAACGAAGCCGAGGTGATGTTCCCTTCGAGGTCCATAAACGTCAGCACAATCCTGCTGTTGATGCCCGCATGCATCTTTTCGGCGAGCTCAGACCCGATCAGGATGGGATTTCGTTTCACGCCTTCGAAATAACTGCCTTCCTTGAGCCATTCGTCGAAGCGCGTGGTGGCTTTTTCCTGCGCAGGATCAATGCCAACGATCATGGCACCGTTGGTGACGCCGGCTGTTGCAACGATGCCATTTACCCGGGTGCGCACCGAAAAGGTTTTCACGGCTGAAGATGTATCGAGCCAGTTGATCTTTTCTCCAGGATTGGCAACCAACTGAAAGCCTTCGCCATCGTGCACAAAGTCAGGGTTGTGCAACTGGATGTGGCTGATGAACCGCTCGATGCTGTTTTCGAAGCGCTGATCGACGAAGCCAAATGAAATGGAGGAAGCATAAATGCCTGCAAACAACCCAACAACCACCGCCAGGATGATGGTCAGGCTCCGGCTCGGGTTACGCCATATGTTTCGCCACGCTATTTTGATCAGTAATGCCATAGGTTTCAGCTTTAATGCAAATCAGCTTCGTGCAGCATGTAAAATATTGATTCTGTATACTTTAAACACAGGATAAAGGGCAATAAGTCCTCCAATGACCAGTACAGCCAGGGCTTGAGAAGCGAACACCGAGAAGTCCATCAAAAAGGGCATCACCGGCTCCATGCCATAGCTCTCGATCATCTTTGCCACATCGCCCGTATACCTGAACGGATGATGCGAAAGGTAAAGGATTAGCGGAGTACCACCGGCGATTCCGGCAACAACGCCCAGAAAACTGATCAGCAGGCTTTCAGTAAAAGCTACTATTGCCAGCTGTTTGCGCTTCATACCCAGCGAAAGGAGAATACCAAACTCCTTGCGGCGCTCGAGCAACATGGTAAGCACCGTTCCGAGGATACCAAAGCCCACAACGAGGTAGAGGAGCCAGATCATCATCTTGCCCGAAATCCTGTCCATCTCGAGGCCTTGCAGCAACGAAGGCATCATCTCGCGCCAGGTAAAGAGGTTAAATCTTTCCGGGTCAAGGCCGGCTTTCATCCGTTGGACAAGCTCCACTTCGGTACCCTGATTTTTTGGCGTGATGATGAGCGAGGTGAGCCGGTCTTCGGCATTGAACAACAGCTGGGCGTCACTGAGTTTCAGATAAACCATGCGGTCGTTGAGTTGCGGCAGATGCAGATGAACAATTCCGGTGACCGGAAACAAGCCGGCGGCGCTGGCTCCCTGAAATCCCTGACCGATCAGCACCAGTGTGTCGCCAAGGTCGAGTTTCAGTCGGTCAGCAAGGCCTTCGCTGATGAGTACACCTCCATCACCTTCAAGAAAACTGCCTTTCACAAGGTCTTCGTCAAGTGCATTGAGCCTGACCTCACTCGCCGGATCGATGCCCTGAATGAGTACCGGACGGGTGGTGTTGCCTACCGAAGCCAGCATAAACGTTTGAATCCTGGGTACTGTGTAACTGATATCATCCGAATGACCGCCAATGAGTTGCCTGATGTCGTTGCTGTAGAGCAGGGTGTTGTCCATCGAAGGCTCTTCATCATAAAGCTTGTCCTGCAGCTGAATATAGCCAGTTGAGTACTTTACCATATTGCTGATCATGAGTTGGTGCGTGCCTTTGGTCATCGAGTCGGATACGGTGGCCAGAATAACGGCAAAAAATACCGAAGAGGCCGTGATCAGCGTGCGCCGCCGGCTTCGCCAGATATTCCTCCAGGCCATTTTGATGAATAACGACATTGTTTCGCTGCTTAAATTTTCCCTGTTTTCGTTTACCGCCGCAAGGTTTACTTCATTCCTTTCAGGTTCTGCACCGAGAAGAATTCATCCTTGATCTCGATGTCGAACATGGCGTTCTGGTATGTGATGATGGTCTTGTTGTTTTCCTTGTTCATGGGCACCATCTCCATGCTCAGGGGGATTTCGCGCCCACCCATGACCTTGAAATCGCTGAAGGTAATTGTCGACACTATGGCTTCGTCCTCATCGTAATGATCCACCTTGAGCTGGAGGTAATTCTCCCTGATCACCCAAACGATGATCTTGCTGTAGACCACCGACGACTCGGGCTTTGGTGTCATTTCGAGCACCCAGCAGTTGTAACCGTTCAACACCTCTTCGCGTAAGATGCGGTTTGTGTAATCCTTCACCATGGAGCTTTCTCGCACCAGGTCGTCGTTCGAGAAATCGCTCCCCATCCACGATTGCGACATCATCGAAGGCGGCATTTTGATGGTGCGGTCGATGGATGGCATATAGTTCCAGATTTCCTTTTTTCGCTTCAGAAAACCAATGCCTTTGTCGCGTGCAGGTCCGGTGATGAAAATCAGGCTGTAGTCGTCGCCTTTCGACCAGGCTTTCATGGTTACTTCGCGCGTGTAGCGCGGACGAACGGTGGTCATGCTCATTTCGAAATAGGAGGAAGTGCCCCGCATCTTGTCCTCCATCTTTTGTACAATCTCATCGGCCTGCTGAGCGAACAGCGCCGCTGAACCAGACAGGAAAAATAGCAACACCCATCCAAAACGAAAAACAGTTTGCTTCATGGACATATTTTTTGCGAAGAACCCAGCTAAAATAACGGCTTCTTTCATTGTTTCAAATGTACACTTTTTTACATCACTATCACCAGCATCCCCCAACAAAATACAGGCAGACACCGGGCTGATGAATATTTATACAACTCGCAATGAACACCTTATACGCTTCATTTTGATGGGGCCGCTTATTTTGGTAAATTTGCGGTTTTAAAGGAACCCTATGAATCTCGACACCATCAAGGACATCACCGTGGATAAATTACCTGGCGGCATGCCGGACCTTACAAGGTACGTTACCGAATTTCTGGTTGATTACGGCATCAAATTAATTGGGGCCATCGTGGTCCTCGTCATCGGGCTTTGGGTTATCGGCAAGCTGACGAGGGCCAGTCGCAAGATGATGACCATACGCAATGTGGATCCTTCGCTCAGGTCGTTCCTGGGCAGCCTCATCAGCATCACGATGAAAATACTGCTGGTGATCATCATGCTGAGCATGGTGGGCGTACAGATGACTTCCGTAATTGCCATTCTGGGAGCTGCCGGTTTGGCCGTGGGTCTTGCCCTGCAGGGCACCCTGCAGAACTTTGCCGGCGGGGTCATCATCCTGCTTTTCAAGCCTTTCAAGGTGGGCGATTACATCGAGGCGCAAGGCTTTTCGGGCACAGTGAGCGAAATACAGATTTTCAACTCGCTGCTCACCACACCCGACAACAAGGTGGTGTTTATCCCCAATGGCGGACTTGCCACAGGCTCGCTTACCAATTTTTCGCGCATGACCACCCGCCGTGTCGACTGGGTGTTCGGCATTGCCTATGGCGACGATTATGCCAAGGCTAAAGCCCTGATCCTGGCAATTATCCAGGCCGATCCCCGCAGCCTGCACGAGCCTGAACCATTTATTGCTTTGAAAGAACTGGCCAACAGCTCAGTGAATATTGTGGTGCGGGTGTGGGTGAAAACAGATGATTACTGGCCGCTGTTTTTCGAACTCAACGAGCAGGTATACAGGCAGTTTGCCCATGCAGGCATTTCGATTCCGTTCCCACAGATGGATGTACACCTGATACAGAAGAAATAGGAGTCCTTCGACAATCGGGGTATCTGTATATACACATGATTTTTTTGGAGAAGGCGATGAGCATCGAGGTCAAGACTCGTGGCGCTGAATCACTGAAATAGCCCTATTATTTCATGTATACGATTAGCCCTTAATGGTGATGCATCCTTGAAATGCTGAATAAGAACACATTGGCTCTTTTTCCATTTTACCACTTGCAACCGCCCAAACAACCGGGTTTGTCATTATCGATTCGCCGAAAGGAAACAGACTTTCCTACGACTGCGAGGTGATTTCTGCACATAGCTATTAGCACTTTGAAAATAATCTTTTTATCGCAACGTCATTCCGTCATATCATCACCAGAAAAGGCAATCCTTGTTTTCTTGAAAGTGACGGAGTGACGATTTTAACGCCTCATAAAAACAACTTGAACGACAGTTCTTTTGCTGTAATTATCTCATAATAAGCGAATAACCATTGGTAATTATTTTCGGGATCATAAATGCATAATTTTGTGATAATTACTAATAAAACACTGTTTATCAATATTTTTAATTTAAATTTTTCACTTATGTTATCTATTTCGGAGAAAATTAATGCCATTTCACATTTTTGGATTTACTATGCTTGTTATTATCAAACAATTCGTAAAAAATTAAACTGGTCAGAAAAGAATAACCCAACCTTTTTTGGGGATAGAATTGAATACTTAAAGTTGTCTTCAGAACTTGTATTCGAAAAGTACAACCCAAAAACAGTAAATCTTTTGTCGTTGACTGGAGCTATACAAATGATGTATGTGCAACAAGACCTTCTGGATGAGCTTAGGATGATCTTCCGTTTGCCACAGGCTAATAAAACTGGCTATGTACTTCGGCAAATGCGAAATGAATTAATTGGCCATCCGATAAGTTGGGATGAAAAGGGAAACCTGAAATCTACTGTTTTGTGGAATGGTGGGTTTAATGGTGAATCAATCGACTATGTAAAATATGCAAGTGAAAACAATTTTGAACCTGAAGAGGAGACAAAATATAGTTTGGCTCAAATTTTAATAGAACACGAAAAATTCGTCAACAAACAATTTGATGAAATCATTCGCAAAATCAACTCCATTAGAAAAAAGTATCAGTCACAAATTGCAGGAATTCTAAAACTTCAGGATGATACAACCGAATTTCCGAAATATTTAAGACTCACTCAACAGTTATTTGAAGGAGTTTTTGAGCAAAGCCATGCATTTAGGCCTGATATTTTGCAAGAGTATTATACCAAAATTCATGAACAAAATAGGTATAAATATGTCATTGAGCAATTTATCAGTACCATACGAAATCAAGTCAGTGAAACTGTTGAAGATATGGAAAAAGGTTTAACAGAAAAGACACGCCATGTTCCTTCACAAGACTTCAAGGTCAAGTTAATTTCAAATGCCAAAAATCTTACTTCAAAAAATAAAAATCATACCGTTGATTACATCTTATCCAAATTAGTCGAAAGGAAACCTGTCTGCCTGCCAAGTGATTTACTTCCATATGTTAATGAAGATAGCTTAGCAATAGCAGAAATTCAACATATGGAAAAGTATTACCAAAGCGACTTGGAATATTATTCAGCTTTCGAACATCTCTGCTTTCTCATTGGTCATCAATGATTCTTTGCCATGATCTGATCATTTTTCCTAAACTTGACCTTTAGATGCCATGCGCCTGAAGCCGTATGGATAAACAATTATACTTCAACAAGTTATTTTCCTTTAAGCACAAGTTTTCACATGTTAAACGATCATCCCGACCACCCTGCCATCACGCAGGAAATTATCCATAGGGAAGGGGATCGCATAACAATCATTATTAATCCAACAATAATTTTAGTGGCTTTGCGCCTCCCAGTTGTACATCAGGCTCGCCTTTGGTATTTTACGGACCTTCTGGCATTCACATACGGCTGCTCCGCGTTTGGGCATTCCCACCGCACTGATACCTAAAAACGACAATTGTAATTGCAATTTCTTCCAGAAAAATATTTTGGTACAGAAAAGTATTCTGGAACCTAATGTCGGTAATGCCCGCCCTTACTCCTCGTGTGTATCGATGATGCGGATGCCACCTTCTTCGATGTCGATGAGGCGGTTCTTATACAGTTTGCCCACGGCTTTCTTGAAATTCTTCTTGCTCATGGCCAGTCTCTGGTATATTTCGCCGGCAGCACTCTTGTCGGTGAGCGCCATGAAGCCGTGGTGTTTGCGCAGCTGTTCGAGCAGCGTGGCCGACAAATCATCGATTTTCTCGTAACCGGGTTTGAGCAGGCTGAGGTCGATCTTTCCGTCTTCACGGATTTTACCGATATAGCCTTTCGTTTTCTCCCCAAAGCTGATGGGCCGGAAAATTTCGTTGCTGTATAATATTCCTTCGTAGCTGTTGTTGATGATGGCCTTGTAACCCAGGGTTGTCTGCTTCCAGATCACCAGGTCCACCTCGTCGCCGGGCTGAAAATGGTGTTCGCTGGTCTGCATAAAGGATTCGAGCCTTGCCGATGCTGCAAGCCGGCCTGTGGCAGGGTCGGCAAACACATAGACCAGGTAGTCGTTTCCTTCAACCATCTTGATGGTTTGCTCGCGGTAAGGTACCAATAGGTCTTTTTCGAGTCCCCAGTCGAGGAAGGCGCCAACGCGGTTGACAGCAGCAGCGCGCAGCAGGGCCACTTCGCCAAGCAGGGCCAGCGGCCTGAGGGTAGTGGCAATGAGGCGGTCGTCAGAATCGAAATAGATAAACACATCAAGCGTTTCGCCCACCCTGGCCGTTTCGGGCAGCCATTTGGCCGGCAACAGGATGTCGCCCGACTCCCCTCCGTCGAGGTAGGCGCCGATCGTTAATATCCTCAGCACTGGCAGGGTGTTTATGAGGCCGGGTGTTACTTTTTCCATGATTACATTCTCCTATATCGGCACAAAGGTATGGAAATTAGGCGGGAAGCATCTTAACGCACAGAATTAGCTGCGAATCAGCCTGATTTCACCGGAAAATCAGCTGATTTATCCTAATGATTCACCGCCGGCTCACAGTTCCAGACACATATCGCAGTTTTCGCCATGGTGCTCAAAACGGCCCAGTTCCCTGAAGCCGTGCCTTTGGTAAAAACCACAGGCCCGTTGGTTTGTTGCCTGCACGCCACCCCACAGCAATATGCGCCTGATGCCGGCCGAACGGATTTCGTTCAGGACGAAAGTGAACACCGCGCTGCCCAGCCCTTTGCCCTGCCAGGCATCGGCTACCGAGGGAGCAAAGGTGCAATCGTGTTCAGGGTCTTCGGCAAGGCCATAGGCGCTCAGCCGTGCCTTGTCGTATGGCAGCCATCCCTTGCGGAGAAGGGCGTAAGCAATGATATCAGCAGTGGATTTTTCGATGGCAATATATGCCTGATGAAGGTCATTCTTTTCAGCAAAAATGGTGCTGATCGCTTCGCGGTCAAAGGCATGTGGACCAAACCGGCTTTTTGTTTCCCGGCTCAGGCCTTGCAGGTAATGCAGCAGTTTTTCATGGTCTTCAACGAATAGCAGACGGATGCTGAGGCTGTCATCATGCAACAGCGCCAATCCAATTTCGTTTCGCCCTTGCCTGACAGACGACATCAGGGTGATGGATTTTCAGCTTCTTCGCCTTGAAAAATGGCTTCCTTGCTCATGGGCCGTGCTTTCTCGAGCCAACGGAAGCCTTTCAGCTTCTGCTCAGCTGGCGGCAGCTCCTTTTCCGGGAACATGGCCTGGCTGGGCTGCTGAATATAGTTGATGGTTTGCACCTCGTTGTTTTTCATCCGGATGACCATGCTGCTTGTTTTGGCCACATCGATGCCTATCAGGCTGCCATCTTCCTCGCGCACCCAGTAAATGGTTTCGGCATTGCCGGCAACAATCACTTTCACCAATTCATTTTCAACGAAATAGGCCACCATGTTTTTCCCCTTGATCTGGTTGAATCCTTTGATGGTGTCTCTGGAGGCGATGAAAGCGGAGTTGTACATAATCAGTGAGTCGATGGTATTGTTCACAATGGCGATGTGGATCGAGTCGGAAGTAATCTGGTTTTCCTTTGACCAGAGCACCGGATCGCTGTACATCCTGATGGTTGAGTCGGCCATTTGATACACTAGCGAATCGCATTTCCCCTGAATGGAGGTACGGTAGAACTTCACACCATAGTATGCAAACATGCTTTTGGCCTTTTTATCCTGGTCGAAGAACAGAAACAGGGTATCGGCATGCATATGCAGCGAGTCTTCCTTATCGTAGGCAATGGCTTCGGCCTTGCCGGTAACGAAGGAACGGCCTTCGTCCTCCCACAGCTTGCCAATATCGCCTTTGATGAGCATTTTGTTGGTAGTGTCGAGGATGTTTACGTTTCCCCAGGCATTGCCGTAGCCGGTAAGGCGGTCGTAGAAAAGCTTATCGCCGGTCAGGGTTTGGTCCATCGACTGTATGCTCGCCCTTTTGCTCAGGTGAGCCTGATCAAGCCGGGTGTCGTACCAGCCGTATTCGCAGTAGATGGTGTTTTCTTTCCCGCGGATGATTGTTGGTCCGTAGAACCATGAAATTTCGGAGGTGGTGTTGTACACCATGGTATCGGAATAGGCGGTGTATTCTGGATTGGCCATCACCACATCATCCCTGAAATAGAACTCCTTTTTGTTGGTATCGTAATAGCCTTTTTTGCTGGTCAGGTTGTTATCTTCACTGGTGATAAAGCCATTATCGGGATACGAAGCTACCTGGGTGAGCCGGTTGTAGAGGAGGTATTGTGTTTTCAGAACAGTAAGCCCGTCGATCAGCCTGACACTGTCGAACATCTCGGCCATGCGCGTGATGCCGTTATATATCAAACGGTCGCTGAACATATCGAGGCTGTCGTTCACATTGATGTGCACATGGCCATAGGCATTGAAATTGCGGGTTTTCTGGTTCAGGTGGGCGCTATCGCAATAAAATCTGGTCGAATCCTGCCGCAGAATCACATTGCCGATGAGGCGCTCAATGTCCTTTCCGAGCCTCTCGTCGTATTCCTGTGTCCGGGCCCGCTCAATATGAATAATTGTCTTTTGCTGTTGTTGTCCATGAACACCCATGGCTAGCATCAGCATCAGCAAACACAGTGAAAGTCTAACCGGCTGTTTCATGCGGCAAAAATAATCAATAAACCCCGCACTGCAGCAGCATGGCAAGGGAAGGCTTTTATATTCATTGTGAACAGCTTAACAAACGGGGAGATTTTCGGGCTAATTTAGAACAATTTTGCATTGTCAGGGAGTCAAATTTCTGTACTTTTGGCCGTTTTAGACGTGTCATGATTTAATCAAAAGACTATGGACTTCAGCTTCGATCCGAAGGCCAATTATGAGGCCACCAAACAAAGTGCAGGGTATGTAAACAGGCGGGAGGCAACGCAGGAATCCTACGACAGGATTGGATTCATGTCGGGCCTCGAAGTGCATCAGCAATTGCTCACCAAAGAAAAACTATTCTGCCATTGTCCGGCAGGTCTTTATAACAAGCACAGCGATTTTGATGCCGAAATCATCCGGCATATGCGTCCCACGCTGAGCGAACTTGGCGAATATGACGGCACAGCCCTCATGGAATTCAAAACCCGCAAAGAGATCATTTACCGGATCAAGAACGAGACAGCCTGTACCTACGAGGTTGACGACACCCCGCCTTTCCCCATCGACCGCGAAGCACTTGGCATTGCCATCGAGATTTCGCTGCTTTCGAAGCTGAATATCGTGGGCGAGGTGCACATCACCCGCAAACAATACCTCGACGGAAGCATCCCTACCGGGTTTCAGCGCACGGCAATAATAGGTGTTGAAGGCGAGATTCCATTGAAAAACAAGACAATACGTCTAATTCAGCTAAGCATCGAAGAAGACTCATGCCGCGAAATATCCGACATTGGCCATGTGCGCATTTACAAGACCGACAGGCTTGGCATGCCGCTGATTGAAACGGTGACTTATCCCGACTGCGTGAATCCCGACGAGGTGATGGAAGCATGCAACTATATCCGTTTTCTCAACAGGAGCACTGGCAAGGTGCGCTCGGGCATTGGTGCCGGACGTCAGGACGTGAACGTCAGCTGCAAGGGCGGAACCCGTGTGGAGATCAAAGGTGTTGCCCACACCCGCTGGATTCCTGAGTTGACCCACGTTGAGGCATTCAGACAATGGTCGCTGCTGTTGCTGCGCGATGAGCTAAAAAAACGCTTCCCCAGCCACAAGGAATGGCGCATCAGCCATAACAGCCTGGCCGGAATGGATCTTGGCTTAACCTACGGCCCTCTGGCCAAAGCCATTGGCGAAAACCAGGCCGTGATGGCAGTTAAATTGCCTGGTTTCAAAGGCGCTTTGTCGCATTTTACCCAGCCCGGTAACATGTTTGCCAACGAAATCAGCGACCGGCTGAAGGTGATTGCCTGCCTCGAAAAACCCAATATGGTGCACACCGAATCCTTTGATCAGGAAGTTTCGGCCGAAAGCTGGCAGATGATTGGAAAGCTGTTGTCGGCAAAGAAAGATGATGCACTCATCATCATCTGGGGACCACAAACCGACATGAAAACCGCCCTTGAGGTGATCGAGGAACGCTGCCTGATGGCCTTTGAAGGCGTTCCAAACGAAACAAGAAAGTCATTTCCCGATGGCACCACCATCTTCGAAAGGGTGTTGCCAGGTGCTGACAGGATGTATCCTGATACTGACTCCGCCCCTATCCCGCTGGAAGACGAATACATCAATTCACTGAAAAAGAACATCCCGACCGAAGTTGTTGAACGGTATCAGCAATTAAAAAAATGGCAGGTTCCCGAAGACACCTACACCTACATTTTCTCGAAAAACTACTTCCCGCTCGTCGAGCGCATCGTCAATGAATTGCATATTGACCCGCGTTTCCTGGGATGTTTTGTTGGTCACCGACTGAAAAACCTCATGGGCAAGCAAAAAAAATCACAGCAGTTCAGGGTCGAAAAAATATACGACCTGTTTGCCTACCTGGTTAAAAACCAGCTCGACCCGAGCCTGGCCTGGCCGATGCTCACCGAGCTGATTGCCCATCCACGCATGGATTTTGATTCAGTATTGGCCTCCATCAAGTTCAAGCGTTTCAGCAAGGAAGAAATCCTGGGCAAGATTCCGTATCTTGAAGAAAAATTTGCTCCCATCAGAAGAAAAGAGGGCGAGCACCACAAAACAAACTGGATGATGGGGCAGCTGCGTATGATGGCTACCGGAAACATTGCATTAAATTACTTGGCAAACCAAATCAAATAAGCAAAGGCATGAGCGAAGATATCTTTCAGGGTTATAAAGGTGATGCGCTTGAGACACTCAAGAAATACAACACCCGTGTGTGGGGACAGGCTGAGGTTGACACTACCCGTGGCAGGTTTTTCGGGACCATCCTTCCACGATCGGAAAACGATGACGACAAGCATATTGTGATGAAAATTCCCACCGGATACAATGTGGGCATCGACATTCGGACCATTACCGGAATGAAGGAAACGGGCTACAAAAAAGCCAATTACAAGATTCCCGAAAAACAGTTCCCGACAACACCCGGTTTGCCACATGTGAAGCTGTTTGGTACAGGAGGCACCATTGCCTCGCGCCTCGACTACCGCACAGGGGCCGTCATCCCTGCTTTCTCGCCCGGTGAACTATACGGCGCCGTGCCCGAACTGGCCGACATCTGTAACCTCGACACCGAAAAGCTCTTTGCTGTTTTCAGCGAAAACATGGGCCCAAAGCAATACATCGGCCTGGCCAAGGCCATCGGAAAAGAAATTGAACAGGGCATCGATGGCATCGTAGTTGGTCATGGAACCGACACCCTGCACCATACCGGGGCTGCGCTCACCTTCATGTGCCAGAACCTGCCCGTTCCGGTTGTCCTTGTGGGATCGCAGCGCTCGAGCGACAGGCCCAGCTCCGACGCCGCACTCAACCTGATGCATGCCATGAAAGCTGCCGGGCAATCTGATATTGCCGAAGTGATGGTGTGTATGTTCGGGCCCACTTCCGACGAATACGGTTTGCTTCACAAAGGAACACGTGTACGGAAAATGCACTCGAGCTACCGCTCAACCTTCCGCACCATTGGCGATACTCCTCTGGCCATGATTAACCGCAACACCATCAGCCCGATACACAAAACCTACAACAAACGCCGCAACGACCGCAAGGTGAACATCCTGCCTTACTACAGCGACGAAGTGACCATGTTGTACTACTATCCTGGCATGAAACCCGATACCCTCGACGCGCTGACAGATGCCGGATATCGGGGAGTGATCATCGTGGGAACCGGACTCGGCCACGTAAACAAGGAACTGTATCCGGCCATCGAAAGGGCCCATGCCAAAGGTGTGCATATGTTTATGACACTGCAGACAATCTGGGGCTATGTGCATATGTTTGTGTATGATACCGGCCGCGACATGATGGCCAAAGGCATCATCCCGACAGGAAATATGCTCCCCGAAGTAGCCTTCATTAAACTGAGCTGGGTGCTCGGACAAACCGATGATCCCGCTGAGGTAAAACGGCTGATGCTCACTCCGGTAAACGACGAAATTACGCCACGCGAGCCTTACAATGGGTACCTGGTGTATCAGGGTGGCGTGCCCGAAGTAGAAGATTTCATCCGTAAGGTGCATAAATAGGTCTGTCCAACACCTTTTACTGAAGGCCGAACTGAGCCGGTTCTGTTTGCTTTTGTTATCTTTACGCAAACAAAAGAGCCTATGGCAAACAACACATCACAGCATATCCTGGCAACCTCGGCCAACCTGCTCGGGTTTTGCCTTTTTGTGATCACCTCGCTGCATATCGCCAACCTTGCCGAAAACCACATCATCGATGAGCTGACCTCGGTTGTTGCGGTGATGCTAACATGCTCCACGGTGCTTTCGTTCCTTTCGATACGCACATTGAAGAATAAACGCGAACGGCTACTCGAAACAATTGCTGACTATTTTTTCATTGCTTCGCTGCTCGGTATCCTGGTGATTATTCTGTTGATCACCTTAACTTATATTGATTGACTTACGAGTGCTGAGCAGTACAGGAAAATGACACCCTTTCTGAAACAAGCTGCTATAAATGTTTGTTCGTTGGGCATCGCTCCGGTGATTAACCAAACCGATACAGATTGATTCTATTCGCTGGTTTTGCTTTCGGCAAATTATTTTTAGCAGCCGGCACAGGCTAAAGCCATTTATCTTTGCAGCATAACCTGAATTAACCAACCTGTCGCAATGAAATTTTTTTTCACATCAATCCTGATCATCATGGCACTTTTTGCCAACAGCCAAAACGAACAGTCGCCCACCGACTGGGCGAACCTCAACAGGTATGCCCATGCAAATGCCAGCTTAGCCCCTGCAGCCCCCGGCGAGAGCAGGGTGGTGTTTATGGGCAATTCGATTACTGAATTCTGGTCGGTTTTCGACAGCAGTTTCTTTCTAAACAAGCCGTATATCAACAGGGGAATCAGCGGCCAGACGAGTCCGCAGATGCTGCTTCGTTTCAGGCAGGATGTGATCGGATTGAAGCCAGCTGTGGTTGTAATCCTGGCCGGCATTAACGACATCGCCGGAAATACCGGGCTTGCCACCACCGAACAGATTTTTGGCAACATTGTTTCGATGGCTGAACTTGCCAGAACCAACGGCATCAGGGTCGTGATTTGCTCCGTGTTACCCGCCTTCGATTTTCCCTGGCGGCCAGGTTTGAATCCTACCGACAAAATTGTGGCATTAAACACCATGATTAAGGATTATTGCACTGATAATCTTATTGTTTATGTTGATTATTATTCGGCCATGGCCGATAAAAACCGGGCACTAAACAAGGCCTATACCGATGATGGTGTGCATCCGACAAGAGCAGGTTACAAGGTAATGGATGAACTGGTAGAGAAAGGAATTGCAGCAGCCTTGATGAGGCCCTGAGCACAACACTGTGGAAATCCTGATAAATTTCCGGCCAACCTTTTCTACCAATCAATTTCGATCAGGGTATAGCCGCGAGAGGTGTATTCGTCGATGACACGCTGCCGCGATTTAACCGCTTCAGCCATTGAGCCAAGCCCCACAGAGATGATGTTTCCCTGGTCGATGAGTCCCCATGACGGGTATTTCTGGCGGATTAGCCGGCTATAGACATCCTCCATTTCATATTGCTTTTTAGGCTTTTTCACCGGACTGATAAACAAAAAATAACCTTTCTTGTTTTCCGACTTAAGGTCGCTGTAGGTCGACGAGTACACGAAAAAATAGGCTTGTTTCTGGTGTTCGGGAACAACCACCGAATTATTGAAAATATCAACTGATTCTTCTTCTCCCTTTGCAGCGGTGTCGCTCACCACGTAAACGTCGTTACGGTAAATTTTTGTCAGGAAACGAAAGTCGTTTGTGAGTCCGGCAATCAGGATGTCGAGGTCGCCGTCATGGTCAAAATCACCCCACTGACCGGTGCTCATATACAAACCGACAACATTGGCAAACAAATCGCGGAATCCCGAAATGCGGTTATTCTGGTATACCTTGCTCACCGGTCCCTTGGCTGATTCGCCACTGATAAGCAGGTCAACATCACCATCGTTGTCGAAATCGCCCCAGTCGGCAAAGCCCGAACGTACAGGCTCAAAGGGGATGGCAATGCGGGTGAAGTTGCGGTTGCGGTCGTTCCGGTAGAGCCGTGTTGTCAGTTTTCCGTTGCCTGTTTCTCCCATCACCAGCAGGTCGGGGTCGCCATCATTGTCATAGTCGCCTGTTGCCGCATAGCTCTGTTTCAAAGGAATAATCCCTACATTGACAGGCGAAAAATTCCCATTAAAATTCTCGTACAACATGCTGTAGCACATTCCCTGCCCATCGGCCCCGGTAACAAACACATCAGGAAATCCATCAAGGTTATAGTCGTACCAGATGGCCACACCCCTTTTAACTCCCCTGATGGAAGCGTCTGTTCGCGCAAACACATTGTTTCTGTCGTTCCTGTAAATGTGTGTAACAGTGCCGGCCCGGGTATCGCCGGTGATGAGGATATCAAGGTCGCCATCGCCTTCCAAATCACCAAAGCGAATCGATCCATCGCGCACTGCGGTAAGGTTGATGCCGGTAGCCACATAATTGCCGTTTCCGTTTCCTTTATATATGGTAGCCACAAGGGTGCCATCCATTTTTTCGCCGGTAATGGCAATGTCATCAATGCCATCGAGGTTGTAGTCACCTACACTGAAATCGCCGCGGTGCAAATCAGGCAATCCGGGAGCAAACTGAACAAACTGGTCGTGGCGCATATTGCGGTACATGCGGGTATTCACCCCACGTTGCTGCCCCTTGAAAAACTCGCCCATCAACAACACATCGAGGTCGCCATCGCGGTCGGTATCAATCCAGCGGGCACTGCCTTCGCTGACTCCCAACAGATCGGTTCCGAGTTCGACAAACCGTTGTGCCGGTGCACGTAAGCCGATCAGAAGCAAAACCACAAACAAGGTGATGAAACACTTTGGCATACAACAGATTATTTTAAGACAATATTACAACAAAAAATAAACTAGATGCTTTCTAAATTACCATTTTGGGCTAAAAAACATCTAAATGGTGCCAATTTGCCGATGGGTATTAAAAAATAGCTGTACTTTTGTGAAATATTTCACAAACAATAAACCATGAAACCATCTCATATCGAACATATTGGTATTGCCGTCAAAAGTCTTGACGAAGCAATCCCCTATTATGAGCGTCTTTTGGGGACAACGTGTTATGCCATCGAAACGGTCATTGACCAAAAAGTAAAGACGGCATTTTTTAAAATAGGCGACACTAAAATTGAGCTGCTCGAGAGTACCGACCCTGAAGGTCCGGTAGGCAAATTCATTGAGAAAAAAGGCGAAGGCATTCATCATATTGCTTTTGCTGTCAATGGGTTGGAAGCTGCGCTTGATGATGTACGTGAAGCCGGAATCAAATTGATTGACGAGCAGCCACGCAAGGGAGCCGAAGGCTTGCACATCGCATTTTTACACCCAAAATCGACTTTTGGCGTGCTCACCGAACTTTGTGAAGACAAAAACAAACAGACGAAATAATTGCCCTATGTCCATCGAACAGAAAATTAAAGAGTTATTAGACAAGCGTGTTGAAGCCAAATTAGGCGGAGGCGAAAAGCGCATTGAAAACCAGCACGCCAAAGGTAAATTCACTGCCCGTGAGCGCATCGAGATGTTGCTCGATGAAGGCAGCTTCGAAGAGTTTGACATGTTTGTTACACACCGTACCCGCGATTTTGGCCTCGAGGACCAATTGTACCTGGGTGATGGTGTTGTCACCGGGCATGGCACCATCGACGGCCGTGTGGTGTACGTCTTCTCACAGGATTTTACTGTTTTCGGTGGTTCGCTGTCAGAAACCTTTGCACAGAAAATCTGCAAAGTAATGGATCAGGCGATGAAAGTCGGAGCACCGCTGATCGGCATCAACGACAGCGGTGGAGCCCGCATTCAGGAAGGCGTACAGAGCCTTGCTGGCTATGCCGAAATTTTCGAACGCAACATCCTTGCCTCTGGTGTCATCCCACAGATCAGCGCAGTGTTCGGCCCATGTGCCGGTGGCGCGGTCTATTCACCTGCCCTTACCGATTTCATTGTGATGAGCAAGGAAACCAGTTATATGTTTGTCACAGGTCCAAAAGTGGTGAAAACCGTGACCGGCGAAGTGGTGACCGACGAAGAACTCGGTGGCGCCATGATTCATGGCTCAAAGTCAGGGGTAACACATTTTGTTTCTGAAAACGAAGAGGAAGGCCTCATGCTGATCCGCAAGCTGCTTTCATACCTGCCACAGAACAACCTGGAAGAAGCGCCGCTTTCGGTTTGCGACGATCCTATCGACAGACTCGAAGATTCGCTCAATTATATTATTCCCGAAAACCCGAACAAACCATACGATGTTAAGGACGTGATTCACAGCATCGTTGACAATAGCGAGTTTCTGGAAGTGCAGCGCCACTATGCCCCAAATATTGTTACAGGATTTACCAGGTTCAACGGTATTTCCGTGGGCGTCGTTGCCAACCAACCCAAATACCTTGCCGGTGTGCTCGATATCAATGCATCCCGCAAGGCGGCCAGGTTTGTGCGCTATTGCGATGCCTTCAACATTCCATTGCTCACCCTTGTGGATGTGCCCGGTTTCCTGCCAGGAACAGCCCAGGAGTACGGTGGCATTATCATCCATGGCGCAAAGCTCCTGTTTGCCTATGGAGAAGCCACAGTACCAAAGGTGACCATTATTCTGCGTAAAGCCTATGGTGGTGCTTACGATGTGATGAGCTCGAAACATTTGCGTGGCGACATCAACTACGCATGGCCAACAGCAGAAATTGCGGTGATGGGTCCCAAAGGTGCAATCGAAATTCTGCACAGCAAAACCATCAGCAAAATTACCGATCCCGCCGAGCGCGAAGCCTTTATCAGCAAAGCAGAGGAGGAATACAAGGACAAATTTGCCAATCCCTATAATGCAGCTAAATACGGTTTTATCGATGATGTGATCGAACCGCGCAACACCCGTTTCCGAATTATCAGGGCACTTCAGGCGCTGGCCACCAAAAAAGACGTCAATCCGCCTAAAAAACACTCAAACATCCCCCTTTAATTCAATTGCTTTATGTTCTTCACGAAAAAACATGTGTTTTTTGCCGTGTTCTTAATGGCTTCCCTATTTGCCGTAAAGAGCCATGCACAGAGTGGTATCGACCTGCGAATTAATGAGTTTCTTGTATACAATGATTCCAGTTATGTTGATGACTTCGGGATTCACGGTCCATGGATTGAAATATTCAATACCGCCTACAATTCGGTAGATATCGGCGGGCTTTACATGACCAATGATCCTTCGAACCCAAAGATGTACTACATTCCCAAAGGCGATCCGAAAACCATTATTCCTCCCCGTGGGTATATTGTGCTATGGCCCGATGATATGACGACACACGGAATTCTGCACCTGAATTTTCACCTCGAAAGCACGAAGGTGATCGCCCTTTACGATGCGAATGGGCGCACCCTGATTGACCAGGTTGAATTACCGGCAGAAAACACTCCCGACGTGACTTACGGAAGGCTGGTCGACGGAGGCCCTGATTGGGGATTTCTGGTAAAAAACACTCCTGCTGCCAATAACGACACCAGCATTCCGGTATCAGCAGCACAAAAATTTGTTGAAATGGACCCAATTGGTGTGGCCATGATGATGATTGCCATGTCGGTGGTTTTTTCGGCCCTGGCATTGTTGTACCTGTTCTTTAAAAACACTAGTTTTTTTTACAAAATTGATGTGAAGAAACTGTTGTGCTACCTGAGAAAAAAGCCTGAGTGTAAAGAAGAAGACATTGAAGACGAAGGACTTCCGGGAGAAGTTGTTTCGGCTATTGCACTTGCACTTCATCTGTATCAAAGTGAACTGCACGACCACGAGAATTCAATACTTACCATAAAAAAGGTTTCACGAACCTATTCGCCTTGGAGTTCTAAAATTTATGGACTGAGGCAAATGCCAAGGTAAAACAGCTTAAAACAAGAAGAAATTCGCTAAAACATTGAATAAAGATTGTTATGAAGAAGTTTAAATTCACGATAAATGGCAACCAGTACGAGGCTGAAATCATCAGCGTCGACGATAACCTGGCCACACTCGAAATTAATGGCACCGCATATTCGGTTGAGGTTGAACGTAAGTTAACCACCTCAAAAACCCCAAAATTGGTTCGCTCTGCCGTTGACTCATCAGCAAACCTGCATGCTTCGGTGCCGAAAACCAACAGCCCTGATGCGCCCAAGGGCAGCGGCACCATCAAATCGCCACTTCCCGGAGTTATTCTGGATGTGTTTGTCAGGGAAGGCGACACCGTTAAGGTTGGCCAGAAACTCCTGATGCTGGAAGCCATGAAGATGGAAAACATCATCGAATCGGACAAGGATGGACGCATTGCTTCGATCAAGAAAAACAAGGGCGATCAGACCATGGAAGGTGAAGTACTTATTGTAATAGGAGAATAAAATGGCAGGTTCAGAATCTTTTATCAGTTTTGTTGTTGACCACCTCAGGCAGTTCATGGACTATACGGCCTTCGCGAATATTACCAGCGGACATGCTATCATGATTCTGGTGGGTTTTTTATTTATTTACCTGGCCATTGCCAAAGAATACGAGCCCATGTTGCTTGTTCCCATCGGATTTGGTATTATCGTGGGAAACATTGCTTTTTATCCCGGACTGAAAGTAGGTATTTATGAAAGTGGCAGTGTGCTTAATTACCTCTATTTTGGTGTATTACAGGGAGTTTATCCCCCGTTGATATTTCTTGGTATCGGGGCAATGACCGACTTCTCGGCCCTGATATCAAACCCGAAACTTATCCTCATCGGCGCGGCTGCCCAGCTGGGTATTTTTGCTGCCTATGCCGCTGCACTGGGGCTGGGATTCTCACCCAGCGAAGCTGGTGCCATTGGCATCATAGGCGGCGCCGACGGCCCTACCGCTATCTTCCTTTCATCGAAACTTGCACCCGACCTGATGGGAGCCATCGCCATTTCAGCCTATTCCTATATGGCACTTGTTCCGGTAATCCAGCCACCCATCATGCGCTTGCTTACCTCAAAGAAAGAGAGGGTCATCAGGATGAAACCTCCAAGAGCCGTTTCCAAGGTCGAAAAAATCATGTTTCCGCTTATTGGCCTGTTGCTCACCTGTTTCATTGTGCCCACCGGTATTCCCTTGCTCGGTATGCTCTTCTTCGGCAACCTGCTGAAAGAAAGCACCGTTACCAAGCGACTGGCCGATACAGCCAAAGGACCCATGATCGACATTGTGACGATTTTGATTGGGTTAACCGTGGGTGCTTCCACACAAGCCACCACTTTTTTAACGACAAAATCGCTCGGTATCTTTGCCCTTGGGGCATTTTCATTTATGATTGCCACTTTTGGCGGCGTGATGTTTGTGAAAATCATCAACCTCTTCCTGAAAGAAGGCAATAAAATCAACCCGCTGATCGGTAATGCCGGTGTTTCGGCCGTGCCCGACAGCGCGCGTGTTTCGCAGGTTGTGGGACTCGAATACGACCGCACCAACCACCTGCTGATGCATGCCATGGGACCGAATGTGGCCGGAGTAATCGGAAGTGCAGTTGCTGCCGGGGTGATGTTGAGTTTTCTGATGTAATATTTATTACATTTGACCTCAATTACTCATTGATTTTTCGTTATGCTGATTATTGGTATTGCCGGAGGCTCTGGCTCAGGTAAAACAACTGTAGTAAAAAAGATCATCCGGGCGTTACCTGGAAGCTCAGTATCAGTGATTTCGCAAGATGCCTATTACAAAGACAATGGTCACCTGAGTGCGGAAGACCGCAAAAAGATCAACTTTGATCACCCATCTTCTATTGAGTTTGACCTGCTAATTGCGCATATCGACAGGCTAAAGAAAGGCGAAACCATTCCGATGCCCATCTATTCCTATGTTACCTGTGCCCGATCGCAGGAAACTGTGCCTGTGAAACCAACCAAGGTGCTTATCGTGGAAGGGATTCTCGTGCTTACCAATGCTGAACTGCGCGACCGCATGGACATCAAGATTTATGTGGACACCGATGGCGATGACCGCCTCATGCGCATCATTCAGCGCGATATTGATGAAAGGGGACGCTCGTTCATGGATGTGTTGAAACACTATGAACACTTTGTTAAACCCATGCACCTCCAGTTTATTGATCCTACCAAAAGATACGCCGATATCATTATCCCCCAGGGCGGTGCCAACCAGGTAGCAATCGATATTGTTGCCTCGCGCATACGGATGAACCTGCAACACGAATAAACCTGCACCCATGAAAACAATAAAGCTCACTCCACTATTTTTGCTCACCCTGATTGTATTCGTTGCCGGAATGCAGTCCTGTACAAAAAACACCGCCACTCCCAATCCCGAAAGCTGGACATACCTGGCAGCCAAGGATGGCCTGATCAGCAATTATGTCAACAGCATTGCCATTGATCCGGAAGGCAGTGTCTGGGCCGGAACAGAATTTGGCGTGTCGCGCTATAAAGGCGGGAGTTGGTCAAGTTTTAATACCGCGCAGGGACTCATTTACCACCAGGTGAACAGCATTGCCATCGAAAGCAGCTCCAAGGTGTGGTTTGCCACACCCTTTGGTGTTTCGTTTTTCGATAATGGCCAATGGAAAAACTTCAATACCGACAATTCTGAACTGCCCTATAACCAGGTGTACGACATTGCGCTTGAATCGGGTACTATTCCCTGGTTTGCCACAGGCAAAGGCGTGGCTTTTCTGAGCAACGATGTTTGGACCAGTTATGTGAAAGACGAAGGAAACAGCCTGGTTTACAATATTGTAAGGTCTGTAGCCGTCGATGGAGGAAACCACAAATGGTTCGGAACTGAATTTGGATTGTCAGAATTTTACAACACTACCTGGAAAACCTATCTGGCCGAGAATGTGCTTGCTGACTTCGTTGTGCGGCTCTTTGTCGACAGTAAAAACAGGCTTTGGGTGGGTAGTCTTGCCGGTGTTTCGATGTATAATGGCTCAGGATTTATTGATTACAACACGTCGAACGGTTTGGTTTTTAACCGTGTTGATGCCATTGCCGAAGACCGCGATGGCATGATGTGGTTTGGCACTCCTTACGGGGTTTCGTCTTTCGATGGGGTAAACTGGAAATCGTATACTACCTCAAATGGCCTTCCCGACAACTGGGTAACCGATATCGCCGTTGACCCCGAAAACAAGGTGTGGTTTTCGACAAAAACCAGAGGACTTGCTGTGCTCAAGCGCAGCATTTGAAGGCTAAATCAATAAAATGAATGTTGCCGGCAAAGCCGTTTAAACAATTCCGGCATTTTGCTGTTTATTTATGCAATGCCATGTCAGTACCGGAACACGACAGAAGCAAAACAGTATTAACCAATCAGCCTCAAGCAAAGCCAGGGCTATTTCCGGATGTATGTTCAGTATGATGAAAAAGACAATAAAATCGCCCTGTCAGCTCATTTGTACCTACGACGAAGACAAGGTATGTGTAGGTTGTTATCGCTCGGCCGAAGAAGTTGCCACCTGGGACCGGCTGACCAACGCCGAAAAACAGGAAGTCATCGAGAAAACCAATAAAAGACGGGAAGCCAAAGGCGGAAGTTATTACGGATTCGGTTGATTTTTCTGCCTTAGCTGCCTTAATCATTTCCATCAAAAAAAATGCCCCTGTTTCTGTTTCCGGAAAAGGGGCAGGTTTATATTAAACAACCGCTGTTGTCGATGGCTTATTTCAGCATATGCTCTTTGGTGAGTTTGCCTTTTTCATCGTACCATACCGGCAAGGCATAGCCAAAACCCTTGCCTTTATAATTGACCTTTTTAATGTCGTTTCTCTTGTTGGCCAGTTTCACAAGGCATTGATTTACCTTTGATTTCAGCTTTTCTTCCGAGTCAAAAATACCGGCTTCGGTGGCCTTTTGCTTCACCTGCTCAATGATGGTCTTGCTCAACATGGCTTTGCCGTTTTCTTCAAGGCTTTGTAAGATCATGGTATCCCAGATAGACAAAGGGTAAGGCTTCCTGGTTTTAGGTGTCAGGTCTACAAGCTTTTCTTTCCTGGGTCTGCCCCGTTTGCCTTTTGGAGCAATTGCTTCGATGCCACCTTCCAGAAGCGGGGATGCCTGTCCTTCTTCGTCGCTGCTTCCTGGGTTTGTGGAGTTTTCAGCGCGTGCTTTTCCTTTTTTCAGTTTTACAGCATTGTATTGCTCTTCGAGTTCGGCGACCTTGCGACGCACAAAATCAGTTTTGTATTTAAGTTTCCTTAATTCAGATTGATACTCATTCAACAAATCAAGAATATCAAATTCGTTTAGTTTACCGGATAGTTTCATAGTTCATATTTTTGCCAAAAATACAATTAATTGTACAGAAATGTAAAGCGATCCTGACACTTTTTTTGTATTTCCTGAATTAATTTAAAACAAAGCTGATATGCACCTCATTATGTGATCGTTAAAAAATTGTAAAAACACAATAAACCAAAGATTATTTTGGTATAAAACCCAAATTATTTACGCTTTAAGTTGATATTATAGCTAAAAAACATCCTTTTTGGATCAAATGCTTCATTTAATGCAATAATAAACCAATTGGTTTTCCTCCATTTCACACAAGAAAATCAGTACAAAATAAACTTGATTGTCTAAACAAATTTCAAAATCAGGCCCTTGCATCAGCTCCTGTTGAACGCCATATTATCGCCGGGCGAAATAGCTGAAATGGATACATTTTATTAAAAGTGTGCAATGGCACAAATAAAAAGCCGTCCCGTTGTAAACGAGACGGCTTGCAGTTGCCCGACCAGGGCTCGAACCTGGGCTCTTCTGATCCAGAGTCAGACGTGTTGCCAATTACACCATCGGGCAATGAGGCTGCAAAGGTAATAATTGCTTCAATTTCACCAGCATTGTTTTGCAATTTTTTTATTACAAAATCAGCCTTGTTCTTTTTGGCTCACTTTTGCCCAATTGTCTTTCAGAGAAACAGTTCTGTTAAACACGGGTTTGTTTGTGGCCGAATCAGGGTCAACACAGAAATAGCCGATGCGCTGAAACTGAAATTTATCACCGGATTTTACTGTGGCAAGCATGGGTTCAACCTTGCAATTGTTGAGCAGCTTGAGTGAGTCAGGATTCATAAATTCAAGGGCATCCTTTTCCTTATGGCCAGCAGGATCTTCATCCATGAACAAGCGGTCGTAAAGCCTTACCTCAGCGGTGACGGCACTGCTTGCTTCCACCCAGTGAAGGGTTCCCTTGATCTTTGGCTGTTTTGGTCCCGACCCGCTCTTTGTTTCAGGGTCATAGGTACAATAGATCGTTTTTACAGCACCCTTTTCATCAAGCTCAAAACTTTCGCAGCGAATCACATAGGCACCTTTGAGCCTGACTTCGCGGCCAGGCCCAAGCCTGAAATATTTGTTGGGAGGGTCAACCATGAAGTCATCCTGTTCGATGAAAAGCTCGCGTCCAAAGGGAACCTTGCGGCTTCCGCTTTCCGGGTCTTCGGGATTGTTGACCAGTTCAATATCCTCAAGTTTATCATCGGGGTAGTTCGTCAGGATCACCTTCACTGGATCGATGACAGCCATCACACGGGGTGAAATTTTATTGAGGTCTTCACGAACGCTGAATTCGAGCAGGCCCACATCAATCACATTATCGCGTTTTGCAACCCCAATGCGGTCGGCAAAGGCCCTGATAGAGGCCGGGGTGTAGCCGCGTCGGCGCAATCCGGCGATGGTGGGCATCCTGGGATCGTCCCAGCCTTTCACGATATTGTTTTTTACCAGTTCGAGCAGCTTACGCTTGCTCATCACTGTATAACTCAGGTTCAAACGGGCAAACTCAATTTGCCGTGGCCTATAGCTTTTATCATCGATCAGCTGATCAATAAACCAATCATACAAGGGCCTGTGAACTTCAAACTCAAGCGTGCACAGGGAGTGGGTGATGCCTTCAAGGAAATCGCTTTCGCCATGGGCAAAATCGTACATTGGATAAATCTTCCATTTATCACCTGTGCGGTGATGATCGGCCTGTAAGATGCGGTACATCACCGGATCGCGCATATGCATATTGGGCGAAGTCATGTCGATTCTGGCCCTGAGCACACGGCTGCCATTGGGAAATTCACCGTTTTTCATACGCGCAAACAGATCGATGTTCTCGTCAACGCTTCGGTTTCTGAACGGACTTTCAGTGCCCGGCCTTGTTGGCGTTCCCCGCTGTTGGCTGATCATCTCCTGGGGCTGATCATCCACATAGGCTACGCCTTTTTTAATGAGCTTAACTGCCCATTCGTACAGCTGATCGAAATAATCTGAGGCGTAGTACGGTTCCTTATCCCACTGAAATCCAAGCCATTTAACATCTTCCATGATGGATTCAACGTATTCCGTTTCTTCCTTTTCGGGATTGGTATCATCGAAGCGAAGATTGCATTTTCCGCCATATTTCTCTGCCATACCAAAGTTCAGGCAAATTGACTTGGCGTGGCCGATATGGAGGTATCCGTTTGGCTCGGGAGGAAAGCGGGTATGCACCCTGCCCCCGTTTTTCATATTGAGTTTGTCCTCTTCAATGATAGTTTCAATGAAGTTCAAGGCGCGTTTTTCGCTATCTACAGGCTCGTCGGTTGTATGCGACATATCCATCAGTTTAAGGGAAATCTCTGGGTTAATTGCAGCCGCAAAAGTACATAGAATTACACGATTAATCATCCTCCTTTACCGAAAGCTTTGCCGGAAAGGCTGCTATCGCGTGTTCAGTCCCGCCATGGCATCCTGCCAAATGCCGTCGCATCTGAAGGTCTCACAGACAGGTTCTGAAACAACAATATCATGTCGATGAATGATGCATTTCAGTTTTGACTATCAGTTTCGGCGGCAATTAAGCTTCTGTTAAGCTACATCTTCAAAGCAACATTATCGAACACATGATCAAATCCTTTTAAACTTCATCTTGTGAAATCACGAGCAGGGAGGCTAAATATGCTGAACAATACGCATTTATCACCATTTATTGCGTATCTTTGCGGCGCGAATTGGCCCCGATATGGTGTTTCAATGCAGGCTCGCCTCTATTTTAAAACCTGTTTTGTTAAGGCTTTATTCGAACTGAACAATTCATTTATTTGCTAACACATCCTCTATGCTAAAAAACCACGGCGAAAAAACAGCCCTGACCTATGGTGCCAAACAATGGTCCTACCACAATTTGTTGGCAAACATTCGTCACTATGCCAGCCAGTTTCAGATCAAACAGGGCGACCGGGTGGTCGTCTTCAGCGAAAACAGGCCTGGGTATATTTTTTCGTTTTATGCTGTCTGGTATGCAAAAGGCATTGCGGTACCCATCGATTTTATGGCCACCGCTTCAGAGGTTTCCTATATCCTTCGTGATTCCGCACCTGAAGTGATTTTTTGCTCGGCCGACAAGGAAAATACCATGCGTGAGGCCATGAAACAGGCCGGTTGTAGCGCAACCTTACTCATCATTGACCAGCTTGGAGAAGAATTTGCCGGCGATGGCACCAAAGTAGAGATGTCCGTTGCAGATAAGCACAATACTGCTGTAATCATTTATACCTCAGGCACAACCGGCAGCCCAAAAGGCGTAATGCTGAGCTATGCCAACTTGATTCAGAACATCGACGCGGTTTCAAAACACATCAAAATTTACGAATCTACCTCACGCGTATTGGTGTTGTTGCCGTTGCATCATATCTTTCCCCTTATGGGTACGATGATCATTCCGTTATACGTAGGTGGCCTGATCGCCATCAGCCCTTCGCTTGCTTCGGAAGACATCATGGCCACACTGCAGCAGAATAAAGTCACCATCATTATCGGTGTACCCAGGCTCTATGCTGCAATCAGGAAAGGAATAGTCGATAAAATCAACCAGAGCAAGCTTGCCCGCATGTTGTTTTCACTGGCACGGAAACTGAAATCACCCGCTTTTTCAAAGTTCATCTTTAAAAAGGTACATGTCAAGCTGGGTGGGTCGATGAAGTTTTTGGTTTCGGGTGGTGCGGCCCTCGACATTGAAGTCGGCAATGACTATCAAACCCTTGGTTTTGAAGTGCTCGAAGGGTATGGCATGACTGAGGCATCGCCAATGATCACCTTTACCCGCCCCGGACGCGTCCGCATCGGATCGCCCGGCGAAGCCATGCCCGGAACCAATATCCGTATTGTGGACGGTGAGATTACTGCCTCGGGCGAGAACATCATGCTGGGTTATTACAACAGGCCGGGTGAGACCCTCGCCGTGTTGCGCGATGGCTGGCTTTTTACCGGCGACCTGGGTTATCTCGACGAAAAGGGATTTTTATTCATCACCGGCCGGAAAAAGGAAATTATCGTGCTTTCGAATGGCAAAAACGTCAATCCTGCCGAGCTCGAATCGAAACTGCTCGAGTCGCCATGGATAAGCGATTGCGGTGTTTTCAGCATGAACGACCAGCTGCACCTCATTGTGGTGCCTGCCATGGCACACTTTTTTGGCCAGGACCTGGCACACATAGAACAAACCTTACGCAAAGAACTTGTTGAACCCTTTAATACTGGCGTTTCGTCCTACAAACGCATCATGCAGGTTTATGTGACTGATCAGGAGCTTCCGCGTACCCGGCTGGGCAAACTACAACGCTTCAAACTGGAAGCATTTGCTCCCAAAGCCGCCGCTGCTGAAGTGAAAACTACAGAAAGTGAAGACCCGACATTCAGCCTGATTGCTGCATTCATTGGCGGGGAAAAGAAACGGATTGTTTTGCCCCATCATCACCTCGAAATGGACCTGGGCCTCGACTCACTCGATAAGGTGAGCATGCAGACTTACCTGCAGCAAACTTTCGGCGTGTCGATCGATCCATCTGAATTTGCAGGATTTGCCAATGTGGGCGAGCTGAGCGCCTTTGTGAGCAGCAGCAAAACTAAAATGGAAAACACCCATGTGAACTGGACCGAAATCCTTGCCGAAAGGGTTCGCCTGAAGCTACCAAGAACCTGGTTTACAGGTAATCTGGCAGTGTGGGGTTCACGGCTGTTCTTCCATACTTACTTCCGCTTCAGGGCCAAAGGTGTCGAAAACATTCCCGAAGGTCCGTGCATCATCGCAGCCAATCATCAGAGCTTTTTCGATGGCATGTTTGTGGCTTCATACCTCCGGTTCAGTCAGGCCCGCAGAACCTATTTCTATGCCAAAGAAAAACACATCCGGCAGCCTTGGCTGAAGTTTCTTGCTCACCGCAACAACATCATCATCATGGATTTGAATAAGGACCTGAAAGAATCCATACAGAAAATGGCCGAACTGCTTAAAAGCAACAAAAACCTGATTATCTTCCCCGAAGGCACCCGCACCCTGAACGGCAAACTCGGCGATTTTAAAAAGACCTTTGCCATTTTAAGCCGCGAGCTGAATGTTCCGGTCATCCCGGTTTCAATCCAGGGAGCCTTTGAGGCCCTGCCAAAAGGTGCTTTCTTTCCAAAACCCTGGCGCAAAATCCGGGTTGAGTTTCTGGCCCCTGTTTATCCGGGCAACCATTCTTACGACAGCCTGTCGCTGAATGTAAAAACAAGGATACAGGAAAATCTGGGTCTGGGAAATTAATGGTATTACTGTCAGCAACAGCTTGTTATCCTGCGTAGAAACTCAATGTACGCTTCACCTGACCAAGGTAAGCGTCGCCAAACAGGTTCAGGTGAACCATCAGCGGATACAGGTTACACAGGTCAATCCTGTCTTTCCAGCCATAATCAAGTGGCCATGATTCCTCATACGCGGCTATCCATTCCGGACTGAAGCCTCCAAAGAGTTTTGTCATTGCGATATCCATTTCGCGGTGACCAAAATACACTGCCGGATCAATCATCACGGGCTGCTGTGATTCGTCGCAGATCATATTGCCCTGCCACAAATCGCCATGCAGCAGACTTGGCTTCCCTACAGGAAACAGCTGATCCATCTTACTGAACAATGTGGCAAACAGCCTGCTCAGCGAGGCATCGGCCCGGCCATGATCGCGGGCAAGTTTCAGTTGGGGTTCAAGGCGCTGGTTTACGAAGAATGTTGCCCAATCTGCTTCGGCCTGATTCTGCTGTGACAAGGATCCGATGTAATTCGGTTCATTGAAACCAAAATGTGCTGAGTTAACCCGGTGCAAACGCGCCAGTCCCAATCCGAAATTCCGCCAGCATGCCTGTTGCGCTGCCGCTGGCCTGATGTATTCAAGGAGAAGATAGTCATAAGTTCCGGCTGTTCCATGGCCAATGACTTCGGGTATGCGCAGGCCGCCAGCAGTGCGCAGCATTTCCAGTCCGGAGACTTCACGAGCGAACATTTCCGGAAAGCGTCCGGCATCGTTCCACTTGATAAAAAACGACTGTTGGCCATAGATAAAGCGACAAGCCTGGTTGATGGATCCACCGCCGACTGCGTGGCACGCCTCCACCCTGTCATGGTTTTGACCCTGACCGTCGAGGGTGTTTTCAATGGCTTTAACAATGGCAAATGGTATCATATCAGCTTGTTAAATGCGCAGTAACCAAGTCGTCAGAAATAGAGGTTACTATGGTTGGTACGCAGGTTGCGAAATATGAATTTATCAGCGACCCAGAGCAGCGATACAGCACCTATGGTGATTAGTATGAGCTGAATCATGGCGCCATCAACACCGGCGATCGACTTCATCATGGTATTCATCTGTCCAATATACGTCGGAATGGCACTGACGAACCTGAACAAAAAGGATTCAACAAAACCAAGATCGACAAACAGCACAAGGCTTACCAGCAAGGCGGCAAGGCTAAACACGAGCAGGCCTGTTTCGATGCTGACCGGACCTGAATGGCGCTGTGCTTCCTCCTGCTGAAGCTGAATCCGGTCCATGACAAGGTGGCTGAAATGGTCGGGCGCCTTCAAAAGCGGCATACCCCTCAGCAGCTGATCAATGTCGTCCTGATGTGATTTTTCTGCCATGATTTCTACCTGTTTACCGTTTGTATCCTCATTTTTTCAATCAATTCTTCGAGTTTTTTCCGTGTTCTGAAGAGTTTTACCTTCACGTTTGAAACACTCAAACCAATAATCTGGCTGATTTCTTCAACCCGAAGGCTTTGTGTATAATACATCCCAATCAGCGCATTTTCATCGGGTTTTAGCTGAGCCAAAGCCCGCATCAACATCGTTTCAAGGCTTTCATCCTCTTCCATAATTTCTTCATCAGCAAGTGTTGATGCCCGCTTTTCGATCAGTGACTGATCGTGCTTCATCAGCTTGTTCCTTCCTGATTTTCGTTGCTCGCTAATGGCCGTATTGTATGCAATGCGATAAAGCCAGGTTGCGAACCGGGCTTCACGGTTAAATCCCTGAAGTCCGTTGAAAGCCTTTAAGAACACCTGCTGCGCAACATCCTCTGCATCATGCTGATGTTGCAACACCCTGAAAACAATGGTAAAAACCATATCCTGGTATTTTTCAACCAGTTGGGCATAGGCATGCACCTGCCCGTTCAGCACACGGTCGATACAATTGAAATCTTCGTCTTGCTTCATGTGCATTTTAGACGGCTCAAAAGTAATATGGTTACAACAAAAGTGGGTATTTTTACAAAAAATAAATCGCATTAATCATGAAAAAGGCCCTGATACTGTTTGGATTAATTCTCGGATTTGCGCAGGCACAGGCACAGTTCGACAAATGGTTTGAACCAAGCACCCTCCGTGTGGATTATGTGCATGCCGGCAACCAGCAGGAAGCATGGTTTGCCTTCGATGAAGTGCTGAAGGAGCCTTTCTGGGGCGGATCGAAAACAAGGCTGACCGATGACTTTGGTTACGGCAATTACCGCTTGGAAGTTTTCGACCTGAATTCCGATTCACTGATTTATTCGAGGGGTTACAGCAGCTTGTTCGGTGAGTGGCAAACCACGCTGGAAGCCAAAGCAATGAGCCGGAGCTTTAACGAAACCGTGGTCATGCCATTTCCCAAAGACAGGGTGCGCCTGGTGCTCTCGGCCAGGGGGTCTGATGGGATTTTTGAGCGGCAGTTTGAACTGGTTATCGATCCAAAGAGTTATTTCATCGGCCCGGGCCAGCGTTTAGGTTATACGGTGAGCGATATCGAAATCAATGCCCTGCCTGAACAGGCTGTAGACATTGTGATTTTGCCTGATGGATATACGGCGGCCGAGCTTGAAAAATTTCAGGCCGATTGCATCGCTTTTTCAAACAAGCTGTTCCTTTTTGCTCCTTTCGCCGAGAACCGGACAAAATTCAATATCCGCGCAGTGATGGCGCCATCAGCAGAAAGCGGAGCCGATATCCCTGCTGAATCCATCTGGAAAAACACCCTGCTTTCATCTTCTTTTTACACCTTCGACAGTGAACGTTACTGCATGACTTACGACCACAAAAGTGTGCGCGATCTGGCAGGAAATGCCCCATACGATCAAATCTACATCCTACAGAACACAACAAAATACGGCGGAGGTGGCATCTTTAATTTCTACAGCCTGAGTTCTAGCAGCAACAAGCTATCCGCCGAAATTATTGTGCATGAATTTGGCCACAGTTTTGCCGGCCTTGGTGATGAGTATTTTGACTCGTCAACTTCCTATAACGACTTTTATAATCCTGCAGTAGAGCCTTGGGAGCCAAACCTGACCTCGCTGGTCGATTTTGACAATAAGTGGAAACACTTAATCGGAGAAGAAATTCCCGTACCTACGCCTCCTGATTCAGCTTTTTACAACAAAACCGGTGTTTTCGAAGGTGGTGGCTATGTGGCAAAGGGCATTTACCGTCCGTCCTACGATTGCCTGATGCATACCTTTAAAGGACACACCTTTTGTGCTGCCTGCAGCGAAGCCATCGTAAAAATGATCAATTTCTACGCTGAATAAACACCTTTAAATATTCTGGCCTGTCGGTCAGCTTCCGGCCTTACATATTGCGGCGATACTGACCACCGACCTCAAAAAGTGTGCGTGTGATCTGCCCCAGTGATGCATGTTTCACCGCTTCCATGAGGGTTTCAAACACATTCTGGTTATGGATGGCTGCCTGCCGCAGTTTTTCCATCTGTGCCGGAACTTCGGCCGACCAGGTTTTATGCAACTGCCCGAGCATCTCAATCTGATATTCCTTTTCGACGGGAGTAGCCCGGATGACTTCACCCGGAGTGACTGTTGGTGAGCCCTTGCTCGACAAAAAGGTGTTGACGCCCATGATGGGCAATTCGCCTGTATGCTTCAGGTTTTCGTAATACAGCGATTCTTCCTGAATTTTTCCGCGCTGATACATGGTTTCCATGGCTCCGAGCACGCCTCCCCTTTCCGTGATCCGGTCGAATTCGGCCATCACGGCTTCTTCAACGAGCTCGGTCAGTTCTTCGATGATAAAGGAACCCTGAAGCGGATTTTGGTTCTTCGCCATGCCCAGCTCATGGTTGATGATCATCTGTATGGCCATGGCCCTTCGTACGGATTCCTCGGTGGGCGTGGTGATGGCTTCGTCGTAGGCATTGGTATGCAGTGAGTTGCAGTTGTCGTAGATGGCATACAAGGCCTGAAGCGTGGTCCTGATGTCGTTGAAGTCGATTTCCTGCGCATGCAGCGACCTGCCCGAAGTCTGGATGTGATATTTCAGTTTCTGTGCCCTTTCGTTGGCACCATACTTATTTTTCATGGCCTTGGCCCAGATCAGCCGGGCTACGCGTCCGATGACGGCAAACTCCGGATCGATGCCATTGGAGAAGAAGAACGACAGGTTTGGAGCAAAATCGTTGATGTGCATCCCGCGCGACAGGTAATACTCAACATAGGTGAAACCATTGGCCAGCGTAAACGCCAGCTGTGTGATCGGATTTGCTCCGGCCTCGGCGATATGGTAGCCTGAAATCGACACCGAATAAAAATTCTGGATGTTGTTTTTGATGAAGTATTCCTGCACATCGCCCATCAGCTTCAACGAAAAATCAGTAGAGAAAATGCAGGTATTCTGCGCCTGATCTTCTTTCAGGATATCAGCCTGCACGGTTCCACGCACGCGGCAAATGGTGTCGGCCTTGATTTTTTCATACAGCTCACGCGGAAGGACCATATCACCGGTCACCCCTAGCAAGAAAAGGCCCAGCCCGTCGTTTCCTTCAGGCAGTGGTCCCTGATAGGAAGGCCTTTTGGTGCCTTTTTGCGTATAAATGGCATCAATCAGTGCATTGACTTCGTTTTCGAGTCCGTGCGATTTGATATATATTTCGCACTGTTGGTCGATGGCAGCATTCAGGAAAAAGCCCACCAGCGTCGGTGCAGGCCCGTTGATGGTCATGCTGACACTGGTTTTCGGGTCAGCGAGGTTGAATCCCGAATAGAGTTTCTTGGCATCATCGAGGCAGGCGATGGAAACGCCGGCATTGCCAATTTTTCCGTAAATATCGGGGCGGCGGTCAGGATCTTCTCCATAGAGGGTCACCGAATCGAAGGCTGTTGAAAGCCGTAGCGCAGGCATGCCGAGCGACACATAGTGAAAGCGCCTGTTGGTGCGTTCAGGGCCTCCTTCGCCGGCAAACATGCGGGTCGGGTCTTCTTCCTCACGTTTGAAAGGAAACACCCCGGCAGCGAAAGGAAACTCGCCCGGCACATTTTCCCTCAGCGACCAGCGCACAATTTCACCCCATGATTTGAAAGGCGGGAGGGCTACCTTGGGTATTTTCAGCTGCGACAAACTCGTCGAATGGGTGCCAATTTTTATTTCTTTGTCGCGCACCTTAAACACATAATCATCGTCCTGGTATCTTTTGCGTTTTTTATACCATCCGTCGATGATCTTTACCGTTTGAGGATCAAGTTGCTGATGCTCCTGTTTGATGAGTTCGTTTAATGCAGGCGTTTCCGATCCGAACCCGGCCTGCTCGATGATGGAGGCCGACTCCTTCAGGCTCTGCAGCCTGTGTGCAATGCGGCTCTGGGCCATGGCCCACGCGTTATAGTTTCTTACATTTTCAGCAATTTCCGACAGGTAGCGTACACGCTTGGGTGGAATGATAAATATCTTTTCCGACATCTCCTCCGGTTTCTCCATGCAGGTATCGAAGGCCGTATCCGTCTTTTCTTTGATTTTACCGAGGATGGCCAGGTACAGTGCATTCACACCAGGATCGTTAAACTGGGAGGCGATGGTGCCATAAACGGGCATATCGTCGATTTGCTGATCAAACAACAGGTGGTTGCGCTGGTATTGTTTGCGCACGTCGCGCAAGGCGTCCATTGCACCCCGTTTGTCGAACTTATTCAGGGCAATCAGGTCGGCAAAGTCGAGCATGTCAATTTTTTCGAGCTGTGTTGCTGCGCCATATTCGGGCGTCATCACATAAAGTGAAAGGTCGCTGTGATCGATGATTTCGGTATCACTCTGGCCAATACCCGAAGTTTCAAGAATCACCAGGTCGTAGCCAGCCGCCTGCAGGATTGTTTCAGCATCTTTCACATATTTCGACATGGCCAGGTTCGATTGGCGTGTGGCCAGTGAGCGCATAAACACGCGGTCGTTGTCGATGGCGTTCATGCGGATGCGGTCGCCCAGCAGCGCGCCACCGGTTCTGCGTTTCGATGGATCAACCGACACGATGGCTACCGTCTTATCTTGCTGGTCATGCAAATAGCGCCTGACAATCTCGTCAACCATGCTTGATTTTCCGGCCCCGCCTGTGCCGGTAATTCCCAACACTGGTGCTTTCCGGGTGGTTTTCGCCGGGAGTGCGTCGATAAAGTTCCGCACCTCATCAGGGTAGTTTTCGGCTGCAGAAATGAGTTGGGCAAGGGCCTTGTGGTTTTTCGACTGAATGGCCTTCAGGTCGGGTTTGATGCTTTTTCCGGTTGGGAAATCGGACTGTGCAAGCAAGTCGTTGATCATTCCCTGCAATCCCATGGCGCGTCCGTCGTCGGGCGAATAGATGCGGCAAATGCCATATGCTTGCAGTTCCTCTATTTCATCAGGCAGGATAACTCCACCACCACCACCAAAAATACGAATATGTCCACAACCTGCCTCTTTGAGCAAATCATACATATACTTGAAATACTCCAGGTGGCCACCCTGGTATGAGGTTATGGCGATCGACTGCACATCTTCCTGAATGGCAGTATTCACGATTTCGTTTACCGATCGGTTGTGGCCCAGGTGAATCACCTCGGCTCCGCTTGCCTGGATGATCCTGCGCATGACATTGATGGCAGCATCGTGTCCGTCGAAGAGAGAGGCTGCGGTGACGATACGTACATGGTTCCTGAGTTGGTAAGGGGCAATGGTTGTGGTCATGATTTTCGCTTATGCTTGTATATGGTCAACAAAGATAGCAGATTCCGATTTTTGTACCGACCAATTATTATGATAATGTGTTGTTAATTAGTTAACAACAATATTTTCCATGTAGTATATTGCACTTTTTGACCCGATAAAAGCCTGCTGATTCGACAAAAACACTTTTAGGTGTATTTTTGTTGTCGGATTTAATGTAAAATTGCACCTACTCAATACGCAATACACAGGCTTATGACTAAACAACTACTCTTTGCATTGGCCCTGCTCATCACCCTGGCTGTTTTTGCCTGGACCATGCGGAAGCTGTTTCACTATTTCAGGTTTACCAAAAAACTCCCGCTGAATGATATTCCGGCCAGGATAATGGTCACCTTAAAAGTGGCCATTGGTCAGACAAAAATATTCAGGCATCCGGTCATGGGATTTCTGCACGCCCTCGTTTTCTGGGGATTCATGGTCATCCTGGTCGGCAGCATCGAAATGGTAATTGATGGCTTGTTTGGCACTGAGCGCATCTTTGGCATCTTAGGACCGGTTTATAATGTAATTATCGGCTCGGGCGATGTGTTTGCTGCCATCATTGTTGTTGCCATCCTGGTTTTTCTGTTCCGCCGGCTTTTCCTGAAGGTGAAGCGGTTCTATGGCCCTGAGATGAAACCGGTTTCAAAGGCTGATGCCAACCTGGCCTTGAGTTTCATCCTCATCCTGATGATTACCCTGCTGGGAATGAACACCTTTTACCTGATTATGTCACACAATGAAGACATGGGACTGGTGGGCTATTATCCGGTCAGTCAATACCTTGGCGACCTGTTTGCTGATATGAATGAGGACAGCATCTTTTTCTGGCACGAATTCAACTGGTGGGCACATATCCTGCTCATTTTCGCCTTCGCGAATGTGTTGCCTTACTCAAAGCATTTTCATGTGTTTATGTCGGTGCCCAATGTGTTCGTCAGCAAAATCAGTCCGCTGGGCTATGTGGACAATATGGAAAGCATCACCAGGGAAGTGAAGCTCATGCTTGATCCGGCAACGGCTTTCGCAGCCAGCGATGAAGTTCCGGCAAAATTTGGTGTTTCCGATGCCAACGATGTGACCTGGATAAATTATATGAATGCGCTGTCGTGCACTGAATGCGGGCGCTGCACTGCCGTTTGTCCGGCCAATATCACAGGCAAACTCCTATCGCCCCGTAAAATCATGATGGACCTGCGCGCCCGCATGAAAGAGAAAGGTCCCGGACTCGTCAGCCAGGGTGCAGCATACGACGATGGCAAAGCACTCATTGGCAGCTATATCAGCGAAGAAGAACTTTGGGCCTGTACGCTTTGTAATGCCTGTGCCCAGGAGTGTCCGGTGAACATCAACCAGCCTTCGCTTATCCTCGATATGCGCCGTTACCTCGTGCTGGAAAAATCGGCTGCACCTGCAGGCCTGAACACTGTTTTCAGCAATATTGAAAACAATGGCGCTCCCTGGCAGTTTTCGCCGCAGGACAGGCTAAAGTGGGCCGATGAGCTCTTTATGAATGAGGTATAAACAGATACATTCCTTTTGCAGAACAACATCACATGGAAAATAAAATAAAAATTACACCCCCTGTATTGGCCGAAGAATTTGCCGCCGGACGCAAACCGGAATGGCTGTTCTGGGTTGGTTCAGCAGGCGCTTTCGACGACCGCTACAAAAAGGTTACCCGCGAATTCGTGAAAATCCTCAGTTTTCTTAAAGTGGATTATGCGGTACTTGGCGTGGAGGAGTCAGATAGCGGCGACGTTGCCCGCAGGGCTGGTAATGAAATGCTGTTCCAGATGCAGGCCATGACCAATATTGAAATATTGAATAGCTATGGGGTGAAGAAGATTGTCACCTGCTGCCCGCATGATTTCAATACCTTGAAAAATGAATATCCTGATTTCGGTGGAAATTTTGAGGTATGGCATCACTCGCAATGGCTCGAAATGATGATCGCCAATGGAAGGCTGACGGTCAACTCAAGCCTGTTTGCTGATAAGAAAATTGTGTTTCACGATCCCTGTTACCTCGGCAGGGCCAACAAGGTGTATGAGTCGCCACGTGCCGTTTTGGGAGCTATTCCTTCGGTTAAGCTTGAAATGAAACGTAACCGGAGTTTCGGGCTGTGTTGCGGTGCCGGAGGCGGACAGATGTTCAAGGAAGCTGAAAAAGGAAACAAGGAAGTGTTTATCGAGCGCACCGAAGAAGCCATTGCTACCGGCGCCGACATCATTGCAACCGCCTGCCCGTTTTGCATGGTGATGATGACTGACGGCATCAAATACAAAAACCAGGAAGAGCGGATGAAAAACTACGACATCGCTGAGCTGGTGAGTCTTGGACTGGGCTTATAGCCTTTCAGCCATAATCAAGTTTTACTGAAAAGCGTTTTCCTCACTTATTCAGTTGGTACAACACCAACACCTCATTTTCATCGAGACCACCATAACAGCGGTTTAACCTGACGATCCATTCGGGCACACTTTGCCTAAGCTTTACCGCGTTGAATTCCTGCAATTTCAATGTGCCGGACCGGGAGGAAAGATCAGCTTTTCTGACCACCAAAAGGTTAGTGCGGCTGGCATCGATCAGGCTGTCGTGCAACGTCGACAGCGGTCCAAAACGCTCGTCATTCACGTTTTCCTGCTGATAAAACTTAACCGGCACACTTTCCCAGGGGTTATAGGGCGAACTCCAGTCGGTGTGTAGCAGCTGAGCCGGCTGATGCGGATATTTCCTGGCAATATAAGCAGTAATCTCCATCCTTCCTGTTCCGGCCGGCTTCAGCATCATGGCCACCAAAGCTACCGTATTCACCAGTATCAGCACTGCCGCTGTGCCATAACGCAGCAAATTGCGGGGTATGCCGGCTTTCCACTGCGGTAATTTTTGCCAGAAAAGCTGCCAGGCCAACACCATCATGAGGGGTAACAGGTTGATAACCGGCAGGAAAAACCTGATTTCCTTGTGGCTGATCAGGGTGTGAGCCAGCATGAAAGCCAGTACGCCCCACACCAATGGTGACGTGGGTTTGCTGGCTGATAAAGCGATTATACACAGCACAATGAGCAGGCCGATGGGCCAGATTGGGGCCAGAACAAGTTCGCGGAAGTAAAAATACCATGGCGATTCACCAAAACCGGCAGCCATGCCTTCAAGGATTTGTGCGTTGAAGTAGGTCCAGGGCGTGAACACCAATTTGCCATAGAACCAGGTATCGATCACCAGACCCAGCCCGAGCATGCTCAATCCGCCTGCTAAGACCAGGGCGAGCTGCACCGGTTTCATCTTTCCAAAAAGCCACAACCAAAGCAGCAGCGCCAACGACAAAAACGCCGACTGAAACCTGAACAGGAATGCCAGCCCCATCAGCACACCCATCAGGAATCCCTGTTTGCGGTAAAAAGCCTCCTGGTCCATGATCAGTGAAAACATCATTACGACGATAAAACCAGACCATGTTTCTGATGAAAAGCGCACATTGATCACCGGTATGAACCACAGAAAATAAGATAAGAGGATAAAAAGCCTTCGCCAGGGCCGCTCGACAAGATACAGGCTTGTGGTGACAAATCCTGATATGACAACCAATGCCAGCAGTGCCGAAATAAGCCGCAGAACAAAGGCTTTGGTATAAGGATTCCGGAAGCCCAGCTTTTCTAGAACCGAGAAAATCATATATGCCATGGCCGGCTGTATGGTTTGACGGCTGTTTTCCTTATACTCCCAGGCAAGGTCATCGCCGGTGTGCGTGCCCGTTTTAAGTCCGGCAAATTCGATGATCTGATAATGCTCGTCAGCGTGGTAATAGCCTTTGCTGAAAAAAGCCGTAACTACATAGATGAACAGCGCTACAATCAACACCAGCTGGTGAAACCTGCCAGTTGGCATTGTACAGCCTGAAGCTGGTAAAGATTTGTCGGTGGACAATTCGGGCATTGGCCTATCCGTTTAGTTTATCGCGTTCATTGTTGATTCTGCGTTGTAGCTGATCCACTGACTTTTGCAGCTGCAACATATTCCTTCTGAGCTCAACCGGTGGATTATTGATCTGTGAAAGGGCTTTCAACGACTGGTCAAGGTACCCACTGGCTTCGGTCAATATCTTTTTAAGGCTTAAGGCATAGGATTTTGATTCCTGATGCCTGTTCATGAATTCAGCAAAATCGTTGTAGCGCGCCACACCGCTGTTGTAGGCATTGGTGGCAAGGTTGTAGAGGTTAATGGCTTTGTTGTTATTCAACACTTTGAGGGCTTCGCGGAGATAGTGCAACCTGATGTCAATTGCCCTGGGGCCATGTTCAGTGTCGCCAATCCGCCGCATCTCACTCAGCAACTGCTGCTCCGAAGTCATGGCTTCGAATTGCCTGATAGAGTCCTGGAAATCACAGGCGCTGACGGGTTTTTCCTTTACTGACAGGTTCTGGCAAAAGGCTGTATGGCTGACCGGAAATTTTAGAAACTGCCAGATGGGATCATATGGCATATGGGTTTTGATCATCGTTTGGGGCGGGACCATAAAATAGCGCGCATCAAACTCCTGCACAAAACGTCGGTTTTCGACCGAACCGGCTCCCCATGTCGGGTCTGAAAGATACCAGTAACCATCTACTTTGGTGGCAACCCAGGCGTGAGGCAGGGGATCAGTTACTCCGTCCTGCCGGGTGTATCCGCTGATGACATAGGACCTAATGCCCGATAGCCGGCAAATGCTGTCCATGATGCCTGCATAGCCTTCGCAGATGCCTTTGCGATTCTGAAATGTCTTTTCAATGATCTCCTGGTCGGTTTCCTCGCGTGTGAGCCCGTCACTGTTGCGGGTATCGTAACGGATGTTATAGGCCAGCCATACATAAATTGCCCTTACTTTGTTCCGGTCGGTATCGAAGTTGGCATTGATGAGCTGGCTCAGCTGGCCAATGCTTTGTAAGTGTTTACTGTTAAACGACAGGATCAGCTTATCCGTTTCCTGCCATTCAGGAAGGTGTTGTGCAAATGACCCGCTTATGATCAGCAACAGGAACAACAAGAGGCCATTTTTTTTCATTCGCTTTTTTTTATCCGGAATTCAGCAAATAACCTGCCAGAATGTGTCAGCATTGGCAATACCGAAACAAATATAAAAAAACTGCACGGCAAAATGCGCGTGCAGTTGAAAAGCAATGAGGGTTGTTGTGTTATTGCTTTAGTCGTTTAGTTCGAGATGGTCACGCTTTTCTGCTTTACTGTTTCGTTGACGAAGTAGAAGTTTTTTCCTCCATATTGGGCATTCGTGAATCGCCATGCGGCAACAGACACCAGTCCGGTGCCATTGCTAAGGCCGCTCAGTTCAGCCGCTGTGAAGGTAGCCGAAGTGGCTGTTCCGGGCAGGGCTTTTAATACATCATTGACCAGAAAATACACCGAGTCGGCATTGGAGATATTGGAAATGGTCAGGGTGAATCCGCTGGCTTTAGATATTTCGGTGGCACTGCTTATGTTTCCGGCTACCGGGAATCCACCGCTAACGGAATGGGTGAAGGCAGGAACACCGGTGGTGGTGTTTCCGGCAACAGACCAGTTAACGCCCGATGAGAAATCGATGCCTGTGGGCAGGGCCACACCAGGTGTAAACACATACGAATTATTGGATTGTTTCTGCAGCGACTGATCGTTGAGTGTAACACCTCCCCCATCGGCAAAGGAACTGTAGTCAGCCGCTGCGCTGAATACAGCTACCCCGGTGCCAATGGTGATGGTAATATCGCCCACAGGGGTGCTTTGGATTGTTTCGGACCTGACGGCAACCAGGGTGCCATCGCCAAGTTGGATGGAAGAGCCGCCCGAATTGTTGTTGTTGTTGCTGTTGTTGTCGTCCTTCTTGCTGCATGCGACCAGCGTGAGGCTGATGATACCCAGCGTAAACAAGGCTTTTTTGCTGTATTGACAGGCTGTAAATTTCATTTTCGTTTTCATTGTTTGTTTTTTAAATCAGTGTGTTTAACATATACCGGACAAAAATACATGTGCCGTTAAGTCACGAAACTGTGGTGAAATACGGAAACTGCTACGATGTTTACCCTAAATTGTGTTCAGTCCGTTGGAAACAAAAAAACCAGCCGGTAGCGCGGCTGGTTTTGTATAATGGATTTTCGTCCTGGCTGAAGATCCCCTGTGAGGGGTGTTTGACTCGCTTATCCGTTCGACTTGACTTCTTTTACGGCTTCGATGAACTGTGGAAGCACCTTAAACACATCGCCGGCAATGCCATAATCGGCTGCTTCGAAGATCGGTGCATCGGGATCTTTGTTCACTGCCACAATGATTTTCGAAGAACTTACCCCACCCAGATGTTGGATAGCCCCCGAAATCCCAAATGCAAAGTACAGGTTTGGTGCAATGATTTTTCCTGTTTGTCCGACATGTTCGCTATGAGGCCTCCAGCCTTCATCCGATACGGGCCTTGAGCAGGCGGTGCCGGCACCAAGGAGATTGGCCAGTTCTTCGAGCTGTCCCCAGTTGTCGCCCGATTTCATACCACGTCCGCCCGAAACCACGATATCAGCATCGTTAAGTAATACTTTTCCGGTGATTTTGTTGGTTTGTTCAATGCGGGTCACAAAATCGGCATCGCCGAGTCCGGTTTCAAAAGCTTCAGGAGCAAAATCAACCTTGTTCTCAACCAAGCCAAAGGAGTTAGATGCCAGGGTGATCACCTTTACGCCAGAATGAATCACTGCATGAGAAAAGGCTTTTCCGGTAAAGACCATTTTTTTAACAGTGAAGGGATCATAGCTGAAGGGAAGTCCGTGAACAGCAGAAACCATTCCTGCTTTTTGTCGCACGGCAAGGCGCGGAGCAACAGCTTTCCCCAGGTTGTTATGTGCCAGCACAATCAGGGTGGCCTTTACTTTTTCAGCGGCAAGGGCTATGGCCTTTGCGATGGCCTGGTTGTCGAGGGTATTGAATCGTTCGTCGCTGTTTTTCATGATGTGTGAAACACCGTAGGCACTCAGTTTCGACAATTCACTGTCATCAACAGGCCCGAGCGACAAAGCAATCACAGGAAGCTGCATGGCTTTTGCCACAGTGGCAGCATATGAGGCAAGTTCGAAGCTGACTTTCTTGAACTTACCATCCCAGTTTTCGGTATATATTAATACTGACATTTCTTTAAGGTTTTAGTGTTACAATACTTTGGCTTCGTCGCGCAACAGGTGAATCAGGTCTTTGGCCTGGTCTTCGGCGATCATTTTACATGCTGCCTTTGCAGGAGGCATTTCGAAAGTGACCATATTGGTCATCGGGGCTGCATCGATGGGCTGAACCACTTCGAGGGGTTTTGAACGGGCCATCATGATGCCACGCATCGCCGGAATTCTCGGCTCTTTGGCAATGCCTTTCTGCACGATGGCAACAAGCGGCATGGGCAGGCCAACAACCTGTGAGCCCCCGTCAATTTCACGGTTGATTTTTAATTGGCCATTTTCGATCTGAATGCCCGAAACGGCAGATACCGAGTTCATTCCCAGCATTTCAGCGAGCATCCCGCCAACAGCATTCCCATTGTAGTCAGCGGCTTCGATGCCAGCCATAATCAGGTCGTATCCGGCGGCAATGGTGGCCAGCTGACTGGCAACATACCCGGCCTCTTTCGGATCGGCATCAATGCGGATGGCTTTATCGGCTCCAATGGCAAGTGCTTTGCGCAATGTGGCTTCTGTCTCTGCCCGCCCAACATTGGCCACTACAACGGCCTCAACGGCTCCGCCTGATGTTTCTTTTAATTCCATTGCCCTTGTGAGCGCCAATTCGTCCCATGGATTGATGATCCACTGCACTCCGCTGGCATCAAATGCTGTGCGGTCGGCGTTGAATTTTACTTTGGTGGTTGTGTCCGGCACATTACCGATCAAAATAAGTATTTTCATGCGTTATCTGTTATTGGTTATCTATCTGAACGTTCAAGGTGCGGCAAAGATAAAAACTCTTTGCCTATTGCAGCTCAGTTTTGAAACTGAGTTAGTAAGTAGTTGACTTTTACCAATTTTATCGAAATAAACCCACCTACGAAATACCGGAAGGATGAATTTATGCAAAGGCTAACATTCATTGTTGCAGATTATTTATGCAACAACCATGTAGGAAAACAATGAAAGTCTACCTGAACAAATCCCTCGAAATCACAATTTTCTGTATTTCTGAGGTACCTTCGTAAATCTGTGTCAGTTTGGCTTCCCGCATCAGGCGCTCCACATGGTATTCCTTCACATACCCATAACCGCCATGAATCTGCACGGCATCAGTTGTAACCTGCATGGCAATATCAGCTGCATATTGCTTGGCCATGGCACTGGCCACACCGTAAGGTTTCCCCTGGTCTTTGAGCCAGGCAGCCTTGATACACAGGTTACGGGCGTTTTCAATTTTGACCGCCATTTCTGCCAGTGTGAAGGCAACCGACTGGTGTTCATACAGAAACTTGCCAAAAGTCTTTCTTTCCCTGGCATAAGCAATCGAGCGCTCCATAGCGCCGGAGGCGATGCCAAGTGCCTGGGACGCGATGCCAATGCGGCCAGCTTCGAGGGTTTGCATGGCGAATTTGAATCCGAAGCCGTCCTCACCAATGCGGTTTTCCTTGGGAACTTTCACATCGGTGAACATCACCGAGTGGGTGTCGGAACTGCGCATGCCCATTTTGTCTTCATGAGGTCCCAGGCTGATGCCCGGTGTGTTCTTATCCACGATAAGGGCATTTATTCCGTGGTGCTTTTTCTGGGGATGGGTTTGGGCGATCACGAGGTATGTTGAACCGGAATGTGCATTGGTGATCCAGTTTTTTGTACCATTGACGAGGTAATAGTCGCCCTTGTCCTCAGCGGTAGTTTTCTGGCTGGTGGCATCCGAACCAGCTTCAGGCTCCGAAAGCAGAAATGCCCCAATTTTTTCACCCCTGGCCAAGGGCCGCAGGTATTTTTCTTTCTGTGAAGGGCTCCCAAACTTTTCGAGGCCATAGCACACCAGGGAATTATTTACTGACACGATGACCCCCAAAGAGGAGTCCACCTTGCTGAGTTCTTCCATGGCCAGCACATAGGAAACCGTATCCATACCACCGCCATCATATTCCGGACTTACCAGCATTCCCATAAAACCCAGTTCAGCAAGCGCTTTCACATGATGTGCAGGATATTCGGCCTTGTAATCACGTTCGATGACGTCTTTTATCAGCTCGCGCTGCGCGTAATCACGTGCAGCCTGCTGAATCATGAGTTGTTCTTCGGTAAATTCAAAATTCATACAAATGTGCTTTTGCTTGAGTTAACAAATGGGAACCCTACAAATTTAAGAAGAATGTGCTTAGCATTGTGAAAAAAAATCAAGGCATTTCGAAATATCTCCGGCTGTTTTTTCTTGCTGTTAACCGGTTCGCGCATACCATTATCAATGGTGCTTTTTGACTGTATCACCATACCAACAATCCTGTCTATGGCTTCATCGCTTTGCCCCTGTATGCTGTCCGCGGATTGCATTTGGCGTCGGATGAATCAAGGTTTTGTTACATTTATCTTATTATTGTATTCAAATAAAACTGCATAATTCATCAACCATGCCCGAAAAGAAAAGCCTTGTAAGGTCGCTGGGCCTTCAGTACGTTGTGGCCATTGTTATTGCAAGCGTTGTTGGATCAGGTGTTTATAAAAAGGTCGCGCCCATGGCGGATGGATTGCACTCATCGGGATGGGTGCTGATTGCCTGGGCACTGGCTGGGCTTGTCACGCTTTTCGGCGCATTGAGCTATGCCGAGATTACCGGTTTGCTGGCTGATACAGGTGGCGAATATGCCTATTTCAAGAAAATTTATAACCGGTTTTTTGCCTTTATTTACGGCTGGTCGCTTTTCACTGTTGCCAACACAGCAGCCATTTCATCCATTGCATATGTAAGCGCCGAGTCGCTGAACAACATCATTGGGCTGCCACAGCTTTTTCCGGCCGCGGCCAGTTTCACCATCGGCGGTGTCTTTTATCCTTTCGACAATTTCACGGTTAAGCTGATCGCCATCCTTATCATCCTGATTCTCACCTGGGTGAACACCCGAACAGTGAAGACAGGTGCCGGTTTTGGCAATGCACTCGTCCTACTGGTGATTGTCGGCATCCTGGTAATTATCATTTTTGGACTTGGCAGCAGCGGGGCCAACATTGGACGAAGCATGTCACTGACTACTTCGAACGCAGGTCCGGTGACCATAAGCGCGGTATTCACCGCTATGCTGGCAGCCTTTTGGGCCTATCAGGGATGGAACAATATCGGATATGTGGGTGGCGAAGTCAAAAACCCGCACAAGGTTATCCCGATCGGCATTGCTGTGGGGCTTGGCATCATCATCCTGCTTTATCTGCTCATCAATGCCACTTATCTCTCGGTACTTCCTGTCGGCCGGTTTGAACAAATTCATGCCGCAGGCAACCAGATTGCAGCGGTGGAGGTGGTCCGTTCATTCTGGGGATCGCAGGGTGCTGCCTTTATCTCACTGCTGATTTTTGTGACCACCCTAGGATGCACCCATGCCCAGATTCTGACCTGTGCCCGGCCTTATTATGCCATGGCCAACGAAGGACTGTTTTTTAAGTCGGCCGGACAACTTAACAAAAGCAATGTGCCACAGAAAGCGCTGCTGATGCAGGGCATTTGGGCCGCCGTACTTGTCCTCTCCGGATCGTTCGACCAGTTGACCGATATGAGCATTTTTGCGATATTCATTTTTTACGGAGCCAACGGATTGGGAGTCTTTATCCTGCGCCGGACAATGAAAGATGCTGTGAGGCCCTATAAAGCATGGGGCTATCCCGTAATTCCTGCACTTTATGTAATTTTTTGCGCCTTGTTTCTGGTGAATACCTTCGTCACACGCCCGCGCGAAGCCATCATTGGATTGGTGCTCATGCTCACCGGTGTTCCCTTGTTTTACTGGCTTAAGAAACGTGACTGGACCTCACTGAAATAGGTGAAAACACTGGATCAGGCTGTCAGCGGCAGAGTTGCTGACGTGCTTGTTCATAGGCCGCCATCATTTCATCAATGATGACAGCAGCAGGTTTAACGGTATGGATAAGCGCTGCCACCTGGCCAATTTCGAGTTCACCATCGGTGAGGTCGCCCTCGAACATGCCTTTTTTTGCCCTGCCCTTGCCCAAGAGGGTTTTCAGTTCTTCGACACCGGCACCTTGCATTTCAGCTGCCTTTACTTGCTCGAAGAATCTATTTTTCATCAGCCTTACCGGAACAAGTTTTTTCATCATCAGGGCGGTGGCTCCGTCACCCGCATCGACTACCATCTGCTTAAATGCAGGATGCGCTGATGATTCGGCCGATGCCACAAACAACGAACCTACCTGAACCCCTTCAGCACCCAAAGCAAAAGCAGCCAGCATCTGCCGTCCAGTAGCAATTCCTCCGGCTGCAATCACCGGAATATCAACTACTTCTTTTATCATTGGGATGAGCGCCATGGTGGTTGTTTCTTCCAGACCGTTGTGTCCGCCGGCTTCAAAGCCTTCAGCAACAATGGCATCCACGCCTGCTTCCGCCGCTTTTAGGGCAAACCTGGTGTTTGCAATTACATGCACCACGATGAGGCCTTCTTTTTTGAGGCTGGCAGTGTATTTGCCCGGATTTCCGGCAGAGGTAAACACCAACGGCACTTTCTCGCGCAGGATGATTTCGATTAATTCATCGGTCTGAGGGTACAACAAAGGTACATTTACCCCGAAAGGCTTGTTTGTAGCAGCCTTGCATTTACGGATGTGTTGCTGAAGTATTTCGGGATACATCGATCCGGCTCCGATTAAACCAAGGCCACCGGCATTGCTTACCGCTGATGCCAGTTCCCATCCGCTGCACCAGATCATTCCGGCCTGTATGATGGGATACCGTATGCCAAAAAGCGCAGTTACCCGACTATTCACTGTCTTTCAGCTCTTTCATCATGGCATCAACGAGGTTGTAGGCGCCATCCCAGATGTCGCCAATGCTTGCATCAAGCATATAACACGGGGTGGTGAATACCTTGTTTTCAGCATCATACACAACATCGCCATGATCAGTTTGAATATGGGTTCCACCCATGGCTTCAATGGCTTGCGCCGTAGCTTCCTCGTTGCCAATGGTCACGTGAACATCGCCCAGCACCTTCACCACAAAAGTGGGTGAAATACACATGGCACCAATGGGTTTGCCTGCAGCATGGGTTTGCCTTATGGCTCTTTCCACCTCAGGTTCTACCTTTGCATTTGGACCATCGAAGGCCACCGACGATAGGTTTTTGGCTGCACCAAAACCACCCGGGAACAATAGGGCATCAAAATCATCCGCCTGAAAGGCTGTCAAAGGCTTGATGTTTCCTCGAACAATGCGCGCTGACTCAACAAGCACATTGCGCTGCTCCGGCATCTCATTTCCGGTGAGGTGGTTAATGACATGATGTTGTTGAATATCCGGAGCAAAGCACTGATAAACAGCTCCCGCCTGATGGATGGACAGCAAGGCCAGGGTGGCTTCATGCACTTCGGCACCGTCAAAGACGCCGCATCCGGCCAGCACAACTGCAAATTTTTTCATTTTATTCTGTATTATTTACCGTTCCGTGCAGCTGCGCAGCCGATTCAATCATGGCTATACAGCTGCTTGGAAACTGATAAGGTCAATAAAAAATCTCCTGGTGAACAGGCTTTTGACCCTTCACCCATCGAAATTATGCCCCCCTTTTGTATACAATGGCTACTACGGTAACATCATCGCCACCCATATTGATGGTCAATCCATACGGTCTGTCGGCTTTAAGGAGTATCTGCGCAGCTCCGGCTTTTCCGGTGAGCTGCTGCCAGATGGTCACGGCCTGATGCACGCCTGTAGCTCCTGTCGGGTGTCCCCAGCCGATCAAACCACCGGTGGTGTTCATTGGCATAACGCCATCGCGGGCAGTGTTGCCGGCTGTGACATATTCAGCACCCTTGCCGGGAGCAGCAAGACCAAGGGCCTCCGTTGCCAGCACTCCGGCAATACTGAAACAGTCGTGCGTTTCAATAGTGCCAACCTGATCGATGGTGATTCCGGCATTTTTCAGGGCGGCTGCGGCTGCCTTCTTAATGGTGGTCAGTTCAACCAGATCGGGCGGATCCTGGGTGATGTTGCGGGTAAGCTGGGCCCAGCCAACAATTTCAACTGCATCCTTTTTATCGATGCCCAAACGCCTGAGGCCTTCCTCTGAAACGACCGCGATGGCCGATGCTCCGTCAGACACCTTTGAGCAGTCGAGCACATTGAGGTGATCGACAAAACTTGCTCCATTAGGTTTCATTTTGTTGTACAAGGCGTCAAGGTCGGGAGTGTTATTGTGGTGTTCCTGGGCTGTCGGATCGAGGCGTGCGTTTTCCATGGCATTCCTGAACCAGCGTCCCATGCCTTTGCGGCCATAATCGAAACCGTATTTTTCATAATAGGCTCCAGCCCTGTCAGAAAACTGACCCGGGAAGAAATAGGCATGGCCTTTCTTTCGGTTGGCAAACCAGCCTGCACCGGCCAGGATGTCGGCACCATAGATGGCTTTAACGGTATTTTGAACCTCGACACCCATGGCCAGCACCACATCTGCTGTTTCGGCCAAAACCGAGCGTATTCCGGAGATGAGCGAAAGGCCGCCTGAGCCGCATGCTCCTTCAACGCTTAATGCAGGCTTGAACTCGAGCGAAGGATCAATGGTAGCCATAAAACCTCCCAGGTGAGCCTGGTTGTTAAACCTTGCAGCCATAAAGTTTCCGATCACTGACTCATCTATTTTTTCGGCTCCGCCGATCTGACTGACAACGCCTTGTCCGGCTTCGTGGATGTAGTGTTCAAGACCCGGGCGGTTCTTCTTGGGGTTAAACTCTTTGCGGCCGGTACCCATCGAGATGGTGTTGTATCCGGCTGTCATATATACTTTTCTTCTCATGATATTCATCGTGTTGGGTTAAGCAAATTATTCGTTGAAATAGCCATTGATGGGACCATAGGCATGGAAAAATCCGGTGAGCATGACCGTGTTCACATCCTGCTCATTGTTGGCCACTTTGTCGGCAACCAATTTGCGGCCAATGGCATCGGAGCGTTTTCCGTAGCGCAGGGCGAGTTTTGCGCCAAGGGTATCCATGGTTTTCAGGCTTCCGAAAAATGGACCGAAATGCGCGTCCTTGTCTTTGATTTTCACGGCAGCTTTCCATGGGCTGTAAGGTTCGGGCAGCTTACCCAGGGCAGCATCGCAAGTAGTCATAAAATCAGCAATGTTCACATAGCTTTTCTTTTCCATATCATAAACAGCTATGGGTGCACCTTTGTCATACTTCAGGAAACCGTCTTTCTGGGCACCGCTCGATAACTGTCCGCCTTTAACGCCAAGCGCCATCATTTGGTCGAGCACATCGCTATGAAGGTCTTCGCCTGTAAGGTGTGGGTTCATCACCTTCATGATGAACTGTACAACATCAACGCCTACATAATCAATTAACTGGAAAATTCCCATGGGCCTTACAAGAAAGTCCTGGCTCACCTTATTGACCATATAAATGGCCTCGGTAAGCGGACGTGTTTTTGCCAGTTCCAGGGCTTCGTTGATCCCGTGCAATGCATCGCGCATGAAATGGCCATTGCCAATAAAACCGGCAAAATCGTTGCTCGGAACCACCACCTTGCCAAGGGCTTTGGCATAGTCGAGAGCAAAGGCCTTGGTTTCGGCCAGTGTCTTGGGGGTCACAATCAGTTCAACGAGTTTCTGAACAGCCGGTGGGTTGTAGAAATGGAAGCCAAGCACCCTGCCATCGAGGCCAGCTTCGTTTTCGACGATATGAATCGGCACTGAAGAGGTATTGGTGAAATACCAGGGTTTGCCCGGGTTGTTTGCATCAATTTGCCTGAGCAGTTTCACCTTGAGGTCTTTGTTTTCGCTCACTGCTTCAAACACCAGGTTCGACCTGTAGGTAGTTTCCATGGCTGTTGTTGGCCTCACAATCCGCATCACATCATTGATATACTGATTGATGATGTCGTAGTTTTCGATGAGGTCGGCCCTGTCGGCATACATCTGTCTGAGCCAGACCGTTTTCTTTTCGGCCACTTTCTGCACCTGAACGCGCAGATAGTCCATCAGTCCGGCAAGTCCTTCATCTGACAGGTCGATGGCATTGAGTACAAACGTTTTCCCTTTGTTTTCAGGCATCAGGCTCCTGTCTGCCATTTCGACAGCTGTAAGCAAGAGGATGCCACTGCCCATTTTTCCGGCTGCGCCCATCACAGATACATGCTGTAATCTTTCGTCGTAATTCATAGTGTATGTGTTTTTGAATTGTTTTTATTGTTTCATTACCAATTTGGCTGACGCTTTTCGAGAAAAGCCTTCATGCCTTCTTCACCTTCGGAGCCGGGCCCAAAAAGGGAACCGAATTCAATGGCTTCGAGGCTGCTTCCCTGATCGAAATCCATGCCATAACCCATGCGGGTGATTTTCTTGACCTTTTGCACAGCCTTTGGTCCTTTCGCGGCGATGAGTTTTGCAATGCGCATCACTTCAGGCATGAGTTGTTCCGGTTCCAGCACCTTCTGCACCAGCCCTATGCGAAGGGCTTCTTCGGCGCCAATCATCTCGCCGGTGAGCAGCAGCAACAGGGCATCGGCAAGCCCGGTGAGCCGCGATAGCCGCTGTGTGCCGGCATAACCAGGAATCAATCCAAGGTTCACTTCCGGCTGACCGAATCTGGCTTTGGATGAGGCAATCCGAAAGTCGCAGGCCATGGCGAGCTCAAGGCCTCCGCCAAGGGCAAAACCATTGATGGCGGCAATGACCGGAAAAGGCAGCTTTTCAAGCGAGCGGAAGGTGTTTTGCCCCAGCCTGCTGAATGCACTGCCTTCATCCTGATTTTTGTGAACCATTTCGGCAATGTCGGCGCCAGCAACAAAGGCTTTTCCTTCGCCGGTGATGACCATTACACGCACCTCAGGATTGGCGGCAAGTTCGGCAGCCATGCTGTCCATCTCGTGAAAAAATTGCGTGTTCAGCGCATTGAGCGCCTGCGGCCTGCTGATGGTAACCGTTGCCACGCCATCGGTTACGACTGATGTAAGTATCTGATAATCCATAAATCGTTTTGTTTTAATTTCCTCCTTGTCAAATATACATATTATTGTTTTTTCCTCGCAACGGAACGGATATTTTCGCGCATTTCAGTCAATTTCAATAGTGAATAAGCCCTTACGCAATAAATTCTGCCAGTTTTCCGGCTTTCAGCAAACGCACGCCCTTTGGGGTGTTCTGCAAGGTACAGGCTTCGTTGTACAGGTCGTGTTCCAGGAAAAGGATGTAGTCCTTTTCGAGGGCTTCACCATAAAAACGTTCCCTGTCTTCAAGGGTCACCAGTGGTCTGGTGTCGTAGGCCATAATCCAGGGCATCGGAATATGGGCTGCTGAAGGCATGAGGTCGGCCATATACACCACTGTTTTGCCATTGTAATTGATGTGTGGGATCAGCTGACCTTCGGTGTGGCCATTGTAGAGCTTAAAGGTGATATTCGGGATAAACTCGCCTTCATCATCAATCAGCTTAAGCTTGCCGCTTTCATGAATCGGCAGGATGTTTTCTTTCAGGTAAGAGGCTTCTTCGCGTCGGTTGGGGTTGGTGGCCCAAGCGAACTGCTGACGGCTGGTCCAGTAGGTTGCATTGGGGAAAGCCAGTTCAAAACCTGAGCGATCGCCGTTCCAGCTTACGCTGCCGCCACAATGATCGAAGTGCATATGGGTGATCACCATATCGGTGATATCGGCCGGAGTATACCCAACTGCTGCAAGCGATGATTCAAGGGTTTCTTCGCCATTGAGATAGTAGTGGCTGAGCCATTTTTCGTCCTGTTTGTTGCCAATGCCATTGTCAATCAGAATGCGGCGTTCGCCATCGACAACCAGCAGGCAACGCATGGCCCAGTTACAGAGGTTGTTTTCGTCGCAGGGGTAAAATTTCTGCCACAAGACCTTTGGGACAACGCCAAACATAGCGCCACCATCGAGTTTCAGGTTTCCGGTTTCAATGGGATATAGTTTCATGTGTTATAGGTTTTTAGTTATTGTATATTCTTTTGATTGTCTGACTGTTAGAACGAATATTTCATTGCTGTTTTAAGTAAAAACAATACGATTCAGGAAGTTCCTGCCACCAATTTCAATCATCAATCAATAAATGCCTGTGTCAGAGGCGCCTTATTCTACAAAAATAGGTCAAAAATTGAATATGCATTACATCTTCGGTTCAGGGTTAAACTGCAATCATATTTTCTTTTGCGGTCAATGTCCAATTAATTGAAATATCATATCTTTGAAACACAGTACAATGCCTTCATTATGCAGTGGTATGAACATTTGTTTAAGAATTATGCCTGTCAGTATGAAAACGAATCATATGTGACCGGAACCCCGGGTGAGGTTGATTTTATTGAAAAGGAAATCAAGTCAGATAAAACGGTCGGAATCCTCGACATTGGTTGTGGCACAGGAAGACATGCCATAGAACTGGCCGGGCGCGGCTATCAGCTGACGGCCTTCGACCTTTCGGCAGCCATGTTGCGCAAAGCCAGGGCAAATGCACGCCAAAAGGGAGTCCACATTGATTTTTACCGAAAAGACGCACGCCGGTTCAGGTTTAAGAAACAATTCGGCCTGGCCATCATGCTGTGCGAGGGGTCCTTTCCGTTGATGGAAACTGACGAAATGAATTTTGCCATCCTGCAACATATTTTCCGCGCGCTGCAACCGGGCGGAAAACTGATCTTCACAACGCTAAACGGCTTGTTTCCGCTGTTTCATTCGGTTAAGGATTTCTTGAATGAACACGGAAACTTGGGCAGCAGCAAAGTAAACACCTTCGACCTGATGACCTTTCGTGATTACTCGGAGTTTGAAACCACCGATGATGACGGGCAAACACTTCATCTGCAATGTAATGAGCGTTATTATGTGCCTTCAGAAATTAACTGGCTACTTTCGTCAGCCGGATTTACCAATATCAGCATTCATGGATGCACGCTGGGAGCCTATTCGCGCAACGAAGTCCTTACACCGGACCATTTCGAAATGCTTGTGATTGCAGAAAAACCTTAACACAACCACCATGATGAAACCCCTTAACACCTTTGGTTCATTTGTTCTGTTTGGCATACCCGCAACCTGGTTTTTGTTGCTTACCCGCCTGTTTTTGCCCTACCTGAGCAGCCTCGGGCTCCATCCGGCATTAAGCTGGTTTATTACCGGCCTGGCCGTTTTTGTTCCGTTGTTCGTTGCCGCCATCACCTTTACTTTTCGCGAAGGCTTTAAAACGAAACACACCGTTTATGCCCGCTTAAGGTTGAATAAACTCAGCCGGTCCGATTGGCGTTTTGTAATCTTTGGCACCATTTCTGCCTTTATTTTGTCAGGCTTTATCATGATTGCAGCTACCTTGCTCATGCGCCATTTCGGATTGCCCCCTTTGAAAACAAGTCCTGATTTTCTTCAATTTGAACCCCTTACCGGAAGTCAGAGGTGGTTATTGCTTGTGTGGCTGGTCATGTTTTTCTTCAATATTTTTGGCGAAGAATTGCTTTGGCGTGGCTATATCCTGCCGCGGCAGGAAATTGCCTTTGGCACACATGCCTGGGCGTTCAACAGTTTTCTCTGGCTGATGTTTCACCTCTGCTTTGGTTTTGATCTGATGGTGATGTTGCTTCCGATCATGGTCATTTTGCCCTATGTGGTGCATATCACCCGAAACACCACTGTCGGCATACTCATTCATGCACTTTACAACGGCCCTGTGTTTATTCTTGTGGCCACGGGAGTGATCGGCTAATGCGCTCATATTTAACATTTAATCGTGTTTTCTCCGGCGTTTTATTGCCTGGCTGTTGATCGAAACAATCAATTGTTTTTTTCCGGTTTTATTGCTGCAATAATCATCAGGGCAGTGCTTGTCCGTTGTTTCATCATTCTTACAGATTAATGCCTGAATGTTGATTACTTTTGCCTTGACAAGGGACCAACCGATGCAACACATTTTACTGATCGACAACTTCGATTCGTTCACCTTTAACCTGGTGCAGCTCTTTCGCGAAAGCAGCGTCGCAAACCGGCTGACCATTGTTACGAACGATGTTCAGGCTTCGCAATTACCGCTTGATGTTGACAAGGTAATCATTTCTCCCGGACCGGGTCTCCCGCACGAATCGGGCAATTTAATGGAACTATTGGCGCATTTTTCAGGTAAGTTGCCCGTGTTTGGCATTTGTCTGGGACATCAGGCCATTGCCCTGCATTTTGGCGCCAGACTCAGACAGCTTCCCCATAGTTTTCACGGACAAGATTCAGCTGCACTGTTATCTTCGGTGCCTGAACCGCTTTTTAACGGACTTGAAAGCGGCTTTATCTGCGGGAGGTATCACTCATGGGATATCGATCCAACCAGTCTTCCGGATGAACTCCTGGTGACAGCTTCCGATGCAGACAGACGCATTATGGCCATACGCCACAAAACCCTGGATGTGCGGGGAGTTCAGTTTCATCCTGAATCGGTCATGACAACCCACGGACAACTGATGTTGGACAACTGGCTCAGGCACTGAAAATTCATCCGCCAGCAGCAATGAAGCAGCTTATTTTACGGCAATGGTTTCAATTTCAATCAAGGCGCCCAGTGGAAGTCCTTTCACAGCAAAAGCAGCCCTGGCAGGTGGCTCAGCCTGATAGAATTTTCCATAAACTGCATTCATGGCAGCAAAATCAGCCATATCGCTGAGCAGGCAGGTTGATTTTACCACGTGCTGAAAATCGTAACCGGCGGCTTTCAAAATGGCACCAATATTCTTCATTACCTGTTCGGTCTGTTCGGTAATGCCTCCCTGAACGAGTTTTCCGGTGGCCGGGTCCAATGGCACCTGGCCTGAGATAAACAGCATGCCATTGGCTTCAATTGCCTGGCTGTATGGTCCGATTGCACCCGGAGCACTGGATGTTGAAACGACTTTTTTCATGCTAATTTTTTTTGTAAAGTTAGGGGTTTTCTACTGATCACGGCCTTGCCAGGCAGGCTTTTTGCTGCAGAAAGCAGACGCAACATCCAATGAACCGATAACACGGAAGTGTTATAAATCCCTGAAGTCTTTTTTCTTGTTCAATTTCAGGTCCTGAAGCACTGAAGCCTTTACATTGATGGTGAAGTTCCAGCTTTTGCGGTAGCCAAGCGGTATCCAGCTGAACCGCATTTCCCAGCAATGCAGGTCGCGGTAAATGTTCACCGAAGTGTAAGACAAATCGTTGGCTTCGAAATCCCAGCCTGTATTGAACGACACCTTCCATTTTGGAGTCACATTCACCTCGCCCGAAAAGCCCAGGGTTTGCACCACCTTTTTATCAACAGTTTTAGTGAACCCAACATATTTGGCTACATTGGAATAACGCAGGTTGTAGTTCAGCGCAAGGGACCACGGGACAGTCCAGTCCACATAGTCATCGGGGTTGGCATTGATTTCGGCCAGCTCTGCTTCAGTGCCAAAGTCCGATTTTCGATCCTCCTTCTTTTTCGCAAAGTCCTTTTGTCCAATGTTATAGCTCATGCCAAAGTCCCAGTTCGTTTGTTTGCGCCTGAGGAGCCGCCTGTTGACATCCCATTCGAAACGGTTAATTTGCCGCCCGCTCGAGTCGAGCACATAGGGATCCCATGAGCTTGAATAATTGATGTTCAGATTTTTAAATAACTTCGTCCTGCCACGCATGCTGATATCGGAAAGATTAAGTGAATCGCGCGACAGGTCGTAGCTTCCTGTCAGCGAAAAGTCGTCGATAAGGACCACTTTTTTCAGGCCGGTAATGGTGTCTTTGCGGGAAGGCACCTTGATTTCGAGGTTGTTGCTGATACCGAAATTGATGCGTCCCGACTTGTCTTTTGGTGGTGACCCATAAATGGCTCCTTCGAATTTACTGTATACCTGTTCAACGCCATCCCCGTCGATATAGGAGTCGTAATATCCCCATTTCGGAGCGCCGAAATCAGGGGTGTATGAGAATCCAACCCTGGGAGTTACCACATGCCTGATTGCCCTGATGGGTCCTTTTTTGAAGGCAATCATGCCATACAACTTCGTTGAAAGGTTTGAGGAATAACTAAAATCGAGCACATTGCTGAAGCCATTGATGGTGTCGGTGATGACCTCGCCTGGAATGGTGTCGGTGGGATCATCATACCAGCTTTTTGTCCGGTGCTGGAAATACATCCTGTCGGTCAGGCTGATCGAGTTGGCCAGGGTAAAGTACTTCATCAGCTTGATGGGCAGGTTGATGGGAATGCTGTGCTGCACCCCATTCTGCAATTTACTCAGCGAATTGGGCTTAAACAGCACACTGTCGGGCAGGTTGATGCTGTTGCGTGCATTCATATTGTAGTTCACATTAAGCTCTTCGTACCATTTTGGTTTGCCAACAGCTACTTTGCGTTTGAGCGGGTAAATCCGGTTGACGGTAAAGGTGAGTTCGGGCAAGGTAACCTCAACCATTTTTGTTTTGGTGTTTTGTCGGTGGCTTCCGTTGAGTGTAAGAAAATACTTGTTGTTCCAGTTTGTCTGATAGGCCACACTCGATTTGAACTCGTTGCTCAGGTAATTCTCCGTAGTAACGGGATTGAATTTGTTGAAGTTGCTGCTCACGATAAACACGTCGGCCGAGAATTTGCCTGAAGGCCGGGCCTTCGCATCCTGCCGGTGGGTCCACCTTACCCTGAAATCGCGGCTTTTCTGATAATCCTTGGCTCCTTCTGTTCCTGTGATATTGATGGCATAGCTCGTGTTGAGCGAGCCATCAAATTTATAGCGCTTTTTGTACCTGAATGTCGGCTTCACTGCCCAGCTTCCGCGTGAGTAAATATCGCCTAAAATATTCAGGTCCATATATTTGCTCAGGGCAAGATAATACCCCCCGTTTTCGAAATAAAATCCCCTGTTTGCACTCTCACCGTAGGTGGGAATGACAATGCCCGAGCGTTGTTTTGAGTTGTTCGGAAACAAGCCAAAAGGCACCGCCAGGGGTGTGGGCACATCCTCGATGACGAGATAGGCCGGACCAGTGACGATCTTATTGTCGGGGATAACCTTCGATTTTCGAAAGACAAAACCAAAATGCGGATGGTCTTTGTTGTTGCAGGTAGTGTAAGAACCAGACTTGATATTCACATTGTTGTCGGGCATTTTCTTCACTGTTGATCCATGCAGATAGCCCTGTCCATCCTGGGTGAAAACCTTGTTGATCAAGCCCTTCCGGGTGTCAAAATTATAGGTGATTTCTTCCGACTCAAAGGTCTGGCCTCCTTCAATAAAAACGGGCGTTCCCTTTAATTTTCCCGTTGAATCCCTCACTCCACGGGCAAAAACTTCGTTTTTTACAAAATCGACCATGATGTAGTCGGCCTTCAGGGTAATGTTGCCATACACTATCACTGCGTCACCATGCAGGTACACCTTGCGGTTGGGTAAATCCTGGATGATTGAATCGCGCGCCGACCGCTCAACCTTGCTCTCGATGGTTTCTTTCTTTTTCTTTTCAATTTTGAAGCTGATGGTGGTATCCGGTATGGGCATGTTTTTCCTCAGGGTATCGGGCAACACATCACGTTTCAGGGTATCGGGCAACATATTTGCCGAAACTTCGTTAGACACATCAGATTGGGCCAGCGCCTGAACCGGTCCGTTCAGCATAAGCAGAACCGTAACCAATAACAATATTAACTGGTTTCCTGTTGATAATTCAAATTGTAATTTACAGGATGACAAAAGGTATTGGTGTTATTTTTGTTGTCGAAGCATTATGATCTCAAAACTGCAAATATACTTGGTAAAAGCATTCAAACATCCGCTTTTATGTCAACGATGGCAAGGTGTATTTGTTGTGTTCATTGCGTTGATGCTGCTTCCGGGGGTGACTGTTGCACAAAAGGGTTCTAAAATCCGCACCGTAATCATTGATCCGGGCCATGGTGGCAAAGATCCCGGCGCACTTGGCAAACGCAGCAAAGAGAAAGATGTTGTGCTCGATGTGGCATTGAAAACCGGGCAATACATCAAACAAAACCTGCCCGATGTGAAGGTGATTTATACCCGGTCGAAAGATGAGTTTATTGAACTGCACCGTCGCGCCTCCATTGCCAACGAAAACAATGCCGACGTGTTCATCTCCATCCACTGCAACGCAAGCAAATCGACGGATGTTTACGGCGCCGAAACATTTGTGATGGGGGAACATAAAAACCAGGCCAACCTCGAAGTGGCCAAACTCGAAAACAATGCCATCCTGTTCGAAGAAAATGCTGATGACGAATATGGTGGATTTGACCCCAACAGCACCGCGGCTTATATCGCCCTGTCGCTGGTGCAGAGCGAATACAAGCAGCAAAGCCTCAGCCTGGCCCAAAAGGTGCAAACCCAGTTTACCGAAAGGGTAGGCCGCAAGGACCGGAGTGTGCAGCAGGCGGGATTTCTGGTGCTTTACCGCACAGCCATGCCTAGCATATTGGTTGAGCTGGGATTTCTCACAAACCCCAAAGAAGAGGCGTTTCTGAAGTCAGAAGAAGGACAGGTGTATCTGGCTTCGGCCATTTACAGGGCTTTTAAGGAATTTAAAACCGAATTTGAACGCGACAATTCAAGTCCGGTTAAGCTGACACCCGAAGAGGAAGAAATTCTGGCTCCGGGAGGTAGGCAAAACGTGAAAGCACCCGAGCCTCAGGTCAAAAAGCCAGAACCCAAAGTGGCGGTCCGGAAGGCAACACCCAAAAAAAACATGCTTGAATATAAGGTTCAGTTTGCCACCTTCCCGCACGAAATATCCCTTACCGACAAGCGTTTCAAAGATATTCCGGTCCTGTGGTCATACCTGCACAATGGAATTTATAAATATACTTCAGGAAATTTCAGCACCCTCAACGAGGCGGTCAATCACCAGTCGCTGTTGCGAAAACAAGGCTATGCCGATGCCTTTGTCGTGATTTTCAGCGAAGGGAAACGCATCACGCTGGATGAAGCTAAGATTATTGAAAAACAACAGCTTAACAAATAAGTGATGTGGAATGTTTTGCCAGATGTCGCGACTATCCTTATCTTTGTTGCTGCATTGGGTTTCCCAATCCATTTTTCTTGATCAAACAGAAAAATTAACACCTTGAAAAACAAATCAGTTTACATCGTTGCCCTATCCTTCATCAGTGCGCTGGCACTTTCCGTTTGGGGATTTAATTTCCTGAAAGGAAAAGATGTGTTCTCAAAAGTAAGGGTGTTTTATGCCGCCTATTATGAAGTTGGCGGGCTTGTAAAATCGAATCCGGTAATGATCAATGGCTTGCGTGTCGGTCAGGTTAGCGACATTTATTTCCACCCAAGCAACAACGGCAGCATTGTGGTTGAGCTTTCATTGTCCACCAATTTTCCCATTCCATCGAACAGTGTAGCGCGGATCTTCAGTTCCGACCTGATGGGATCAAAGGCCATCGACCTGCAGATGGGTGATGGACAGGTTCTTGCCATGGATGGCGACACCTTGCATACTGCCATGGAAGCCAGCCTGAAAGATGAAGTGAATGCGCAGGTTGCGCCACTGAAAAAGAAAGCCGAAGACTTGTTGTCATCGGTTGATTCTCTGGTGATGGTCATTCAAACCATCCTCAATGAAAACGCCAAGGAAAACATCATGTCGAGTTTGCAGAACATCAGCACAACCTTCAAAAACCTTGAGAGTACTTCGGCCAATATTGACACACTGGTGGTGTCGGAAAAAAACAGGATTGCGTCAATCTTGTACAATATCGAACTCATTACGCGCAACTTTGAACGCAACAGTGCCGAATTTGACCGCATCATCGGCAATATGGCCGTGTTCAGCGATTCGCTGGCTTCAACCGACCTTCCGGGTACCATCCGCAAAGCAGATTCTACACTTAACCAGATGGCTTTTTTACTGAAACAACTAAACGAGGGTGAAGGTACAGCCGGGAAGCTGCTGCACAACGATACCCTGTATCATGAAATTGAGCGGACCGCAGCCGAGATGAATAAATTACTCGAAGACATCAGGCTCAACCCAAAACGCTATGTGAAAATCAGCTTGTTCTGATAATGGCAGGACTGCTTTCAATGAAAACAACGGAGTAGCTATCCGAAATAAACAAATTGATGATTTAGCGTAATCCTTTGACCTTGGGCAAGGCTGCCACAAAATCCTTCAGGTAAAAGGGCTCGAAATACGCCGTGTTTTCAAATTGACTTATCTGCCAGGCGACGTTTGTCATCGGGGCTAGAAAGGCGGCAGAGGGTACAAAATCATCCACAAATAATGCATTGTGGTGCGTGCCCAATACTGACTTGCATTTTTCGGCACCATCACCAAAAAACCACAGTCGTTGTTTTTGCAGCACATCTTTGAATGAATCACTGTCAATCACAACCGCTTCCGTCTCCTGCACTGTTTGAAATTCCCGGTTGAACAACGCCTGGTACACTTCCATCCGCCGGGCGTCGATCAGCGGGCATAATAAGTCGTTCCCGTTCAGCGATCCGCCATATTTGTTTACAAATCCTGCCGCCATTGCCTGAAGGGTGTTCACAGCGATCAAAGGCTTATCGAGCGCATAGCAAATGCCCTTGGCAGTGGAAACCCCAATGCGCAGTCCGGTATAAGAGCCGGGGCCCATGCTCACCGACACTGCATCAAGCTGACTGAAGGTCTTTCCGCACTTTTTCATGACCTCATCAATAAATACCGTAATCTGTCCGGCGTGGGAGTTCTTGTCGTTGCTCTCGTGCAAGGCGATTACTTCACCATTGCTCAGCAGTCCGGCAGAGCATACAATTGTTGATGTTTCGATCAGTAAGATATCAGCCACAGAAAGATGGAATATTGCAGGATTATTTCTTATTGCTTTCGAACAGCATGTTTTTCTCAACCTTTTTTACCTGATCCCCGTTTTTAAGTGATTTTGACACGGCTTTATAAGGTCCTGTAACCACCATAGCACCAGCTTCGACGCCTTCAAGTATCTGAATATAGGTGTTATCCTGAATGCCTGTTTTGACCTCCTGAAGCCTGACTTTGTCATTTTCAAGTACAAAAACATACTCTTTGGTTACCTCTTTTTGCTTGCTGTCTGTACCGTTTACCTTAGTTTCTGTTTCAGTGCTTTCTGTGGTCTCAGTTTTCTTTTTCCCAAAGCGACGACCTTCAGTGGTGTCAGAGCGGGTTGTGACGGACTGAATGGGAATAGAAAGCACATTTATCAACTGATTGGTCTGGATTTCGACTGTAGCCGACATACCCGGCCGGAATGGGGAGGAGATGCTTTTGCTTTCGTTGATCAGGTCGCTGTATGAATCTTTGATCATCATAATTTTCACTTCGAAATTGGTGACCTGGTCAGCGCTCACTCCAGTGGTATTTGCCGAAGTGGCAATTTCGGTTACGAAGCCTTTGAATTTTCTGTTCAGATAAGCATCCACTTCGATGAGGCAGGTGTCGTTAAGCTTAACCCGAGGGATATCGTTTTCACTAACTTCAACCTTCACCTCCATGCGGTCGAGGTTGGCAATACGCATAATTTCTGTACCGGCCGAAAACTGCGATGCACCCGTTACCCGTTCGCCTTCTTCCACGCTGAGCTTCGATACAGTGCCATCGTTGGGTGCATAAATGCTTGTCCTTTTCAGGTTTTCGCGTGCTTCTTTGAGTGCGGCTTCGGAATTTTGCACCTGAAACTGGGTTGCCTTAAAGCTTTCCTGAGCTGCTTCGAGCTCAGCTGCACTCACTTTGAATGAAGACCTGACACCATCCCAGTCGGCATCGGAAATTACCTGCTGTTTATAGAGTTTTTCATTGCGGTCAAAATCGAGTTTAGCCTTGGTATGCTGTGCTTCTGCTTGTGCCACACGGGCCTTGGCATTCGCCATATTGGCCCTTGTTGAATTCACATTGGCTTCGACCTGCTCTAGATTCGACAAATAGATGGTCGGGTCAATTTTTGCCAGGATGTCGCCTTTGTTTACGAAAGCGCCTTCGCGGACAAACAGACTTACCACTTCGCCTGAAATATACGGACTGATTTTTACGTCCAGAGCGGGTTGAATCTTTCCATTGGCAGCAACAGTTTCAACAATGGTGCGGTTCATGGATGCTTCGGCACTAACCTCAGTTACGTGTTGGTTGCGCTTTTTGGCTACCACCAGAATGATCACCAATGCCACAAGTACTCCTCCAATGATGAAATACCACTTTTTGTTCCCTTTTTTCATGTTGGTTTGCGTTATTGAACCCTGATATTATCGCAGGGTAAAATTAATCAAAAGCTGTTATCCGGGGCTAATCCTCCGGTTTATAAAAGCTTCCCTGCCTCCTTCAACAGGAAAACAGGGAGCTACGATCTGTTTAAACAGCGGAATGGCGTTTGCTATTCCTTTGCTGCTTCAATATCTTTCAATGTGATCGTTTTTCCAAGGTAAAAATCAAGGATCTTAAGCTTGAAAATATAATCGTATTTACCTGAAAGCAAGTCTGATTCGGCCCTGCTTAACTGATTCTTGGCCACATTATAGTCGATGGCATTTACCATGCCCACATTGAATTTCTCTTCGGTATATTTAAATGATTCGCGCAGGCTGTTGAGCGATTTTTCGCGGGCCGAATACGAAGCATATGCTGCAACAGCATCACTGTATGCTGTTTCAATGTTTTTCCGTAGGGTATTATGGGCCAGCTCAAGGTTGTAGTTTGCACTTTCGTAATTCAGTTTCGCACGGCCCACGTAAGAGTTGATCTGGTATCCGTTGAAGATGGGAATGTTGAGCCGGAAAGCCAGCGTAATATTCCTGTTGTCGTTAAACTGGTCGTTAAAAGGTTTTTTGTCGCCATTGAGGTTCAGGATCTGATCCGAATAGCTGGTCCCGTAAGCCCCACTCATGCTCAGGCTGGGGATACGGCTGCCTTTTGCGATGGCCAGCGCCCTGAAGCTGCTTTCGGTGTTGAATTCAGCACTTTTAATTTCAGGCATGATTTCCTGAGCAACATTAAAGATGGCATCCACCGGCAGAATGGAAGGCGCATCGGAAATACCCAGCTTAGGGATATCGATTTGCATATCGGTCCCGGCGGGCAGTTCGAGCAATTGCAACAGGTCGAGATAAGCCAGGTTCAACTGGTTTTCGGCTTGCACAAGGCTTACCTCTTCGTTTGCCCCCTGTGCCTGAATTTCGAGCAGACTACCTTTGGCCAGTGTTCCGGCATCAACCAGTTTACGTGTGCGTTCAATCTGCTGTTTCGTTACGCCAAGCTGCTGCTTTGCATTGTTGACCAGCTCGCCGCTGAACAAAATCTGCAGGTAATAACCGGCCACACCCAGCGATACATCGTTTCTGATTTTATCAGAATTGTACTTGGCTGCCAGGTATTCGGCCTGGCGTTGTTTCATGGTGTTTATCTTCTGAAGGCCGCCAAAAAGGGTCAGGTCGGAGTTTACATTGAAATAACTCTGCATAGTTTGCTTATCGACAAAGGTATAGGTAGCCTGATCGAGCGAACGACCCCAGCCATAGGAGTGCGACAAGGAAGCGTTGGCCGAAGGTAACAGGTCGAGCTTGCTTTCCCTGATGTTAATTTCACCAGTGGACACATCGAGCATGCTCTGTTTGATCCGGATATTGTTGTCGAGGGCATACTGAATGCATTCTTCGAGGGTATATACTTTTTGTGCAAAAATGCTGCCTGATATTACCAGCAGAAAGGCCGAAATAATGGTTGCCACCTTAACCGCCCTGAAAGAAAAATCACTTTTGGGTGTGCTCATATTGTTTGATTTGATGCATTTCATCCACGAAAATAATGCCATAAACATACTAATTTGATTTTCAGCAACTTAATAAAGTGTCTTATTTGTTGATACCTGACAATTTGTACGGATAGAGACAGTTGATGTACGTAAATGAACAATCGCTTTTTTCAGTGACCAAAGGTAGGCATAATGCCCTTGCCAATTCCGGGCTAAAAGCCTAATTTTACCTGCTTAAAATCATGGCTCATGAAATCACTTTGTTTTGCAACCGGTATTTTGATCGGCATACTGGCCTTCATTTCTACAGAAATCCAGGCACAATGCAATCACCGTCAATCATTTGACCGCTCGCCTGTTGCCGATAGCATCGATGCCATCCATTACCAGATTGCGCTTACATCCATCGATTTTTCGGACCAGACCATCGAAGCCGTTGCGGTCATCAGCCTTCGGCCTAAACTCACCCTGACACAGATTCCGCTGGAGCTTAAATCGCTTACGGTAAGTCAGGTGAACGTCAATGACAATCCGGCCGAATCCTTCAGCCAGTCGGGCGATATGTTGCGGATTGCCACCGGAAACACCTATGGGCCCGGCGACACAATCACGGTTGAAGTCCACTACGGGGGTCAGCCTTTTCATGAAGCCTGGGGCGGGTTTCATTTTGCCGGCAATTATGCCTTTAACCTTGGTGTAGGCTTCGAATCAGAGCCCCATAACCTGGGCAAGGCATGGTTTCCCTGTATCGACGATTTCAACGACAGGGCCACCTATGATGTGTTGATTACCCTGCCCGACAATATGAAGGGTATTGCAGGAGGCAGCCTTGTTTCAGCGACCAACAGCGGCGACAACACCATCACCTGGCACTGGAACATCAGCGAAACCATTCCCACTTACCTGGCCTCAGTTGTTGCCGGCGAGTATGCCCTCAACAGCGATGTCTTTTCCGGTATGGAGGCTGAAATTCCAATTACCATCTACACACGCCCGGTCGATTCCGCAAGGGTTGCCGGCTCATTCCAGCACCTGCATGAAGTGATGCAGGCCTATGAAGCCTGGTTTAATGCCTATCCTTTCGAACGCATCGGCTACTCCGGAACCGCCATTGGCGCCATGGAACATGTGTGCAACATAGCCTATCCGCACACGGCCATCAACGGCAACCTGAACTCTGAATACCTGCTGGCACATGAGCTGTCGCATATGTGGTTTGGCAATAAGGTAACCTGCTCCTCGGCTGCCGATATGTGGCTCAATGAGGGCTGGGCAACCTTCTGCCATCACTATTACCGCAAGGCCATCTATGGTGAAGAAAGCTACCGCGCCTTCATGAACGACAACCATTATGATGTGCTGAAAAATGTTCATATCACTGACAATGGTTATTTTGCCTTGTCGGGAGTGCCCACCCAAATCACTTATGGAGCAACAGTATACAACAAAGGGGCAACCGTGGTGCACACACTAATGAATTACCTCGGTGAATCTGTTTTCCTGGATGTAGTTAAGGCATACCTGGATGCCTTTGCCTATGGTTCAGCCTCTTCGATTGATATGCGCGATTTTTTCTCCGAACAATCAGGCGTTGACCTGACCGGGTTTTTCGATAACTGGGTGTTTACACCCGGCACACCTCATTTTTCAATCGATTCGGTGGTTGTCGCCCACGACGGGAATGCTTACCGCGCTGCCATTCATATGAAACAGAAGCATAAAGGTGCCATGTATACCGGAAACGACAACATCCTTGAAGTCAGTTGCCTTGGACCTGAATGGCAGGTTTGGACTGACACAGTCCATTTCGATGGTCCTACAGGGGTTTCAATCAAGGAAATTCCTTTTGAACCGCAACTCTTCGTTGCTGACCTGTACAATAAAACCTGTGATGCCACCACCGACGAACAGCTTATTGTCAGGCAGACAGGTGAATATGTTTTTAGTAAGCCCTTTTTCAAGCTCTATGTTGATGCACTCCCTGATTCAGCCTATATCAGGATCACCCATCACTGGGCTCCGCCCGACAGCCTGAAACAAGCCGTCGAGGGGATGAGGCTATCGCCCTACCGTTACTGGCAGGTTGCTGGCATTTTTCCTGAAAACACCCAGATGCGCGGGCGCTTTTTCTACAGTGATGGAAACACGCTCGACAATACACTGATTCAATCGGAAAATGACTCTGTCGTCATCCTTTACCGCTCCGATGCCGGTCACGACTGGCAATGGGTAAGTCAAAGCCGTGAAGGCTTGTGGTCGATAGGCTACATTTATGTTGATCAGCTGTTGCCCGGCGAATACGGCCTTGCCGTATGGGACAGGCAGCTTGTGGGTCTTGGCGCTGAATCCCCTGACCAGCAAAGCAAGTTGCTTCAGCTTTCACCAAACCCAGCCGGCGACACCATTATGCTGACAATAGGTAAAATGACGATTGGAAAGCTTATGTTTTACGATGTCAGCGGCCGGTGTATACACGAATGCCCTGTGAATCAAAAGTCTGTCAAAGTAAACACTTCATCCTGGACGAAAGGTGTTTATGTGGTCAAATACACCGATCAGAAGGGAAAATTCCTCGATGCCGGAAAATTCCTGTTGAAATGAGTTCAGGCAGCATTCACCCATACTGGCTTCCGCTTGGAGAAAGTTTTTTAGCAGCGGCTGATCCTCATATTGCAGCTGGCGCTTCGGCTTATATGAAAAACAAAAGTGTGTTTTTCGGAATTCCATCACCCAAACGAAGGAAACTCCTCAGCCAGTTCATTGTACAACATGGATTGCCAGACAAGACCGAAGTGCATGGAATTGTGATGAGTGCCTGGAAACAGCCGGAACGCGAGTTCCAGTATGCAGCCATGGAAACCCTGTATAAAATAAAGAAACAGCTCAATGGCTCCCACATCAGTCTGTTCAGTGAAATGATCACGACGAAATCATGGTGGGACACCGTTGACTATATTTCACCCAATTTGCTGGGTGAAGTGATTGCGCGTTTCTCTGAACTGAAAGCCCCGACAATCAATGAATTTATGGCAAGCAATAACATATGGCTTCAAAGGGCTTGTTTGTTGTTTCAATTGCGCTACCGCGAAAAAACAGATGAAAACCTGTTGTTTGATCTGGCCAGAACCTTGTCGGGTGAAAAGGAATTCTTTATCCGCAAAGCCATCGGGTGGGCCTTGCGCCAATATGCCAAAACAAATCCCGAAAGCGTAGGCATGTTTGTTTCGTCCACCCAACTTTCGGGCCTGAGCAGGCGCGAAGCCTTGAAACATATCGGTGATAAAACCTTTCGGGCTGATTAATTGTTAAACTTAAAAACCACCACCATGAATTATTATACAAGCAAAACCATCACAGGTGAATACCAGGCAGTTATTGATCAGGTAACGACAGGTTTAAAGGAAATCGGATTTGGGGTTTTAACCACCATCGATGTACGCAAAACACTCAAAGAAAAAATTGATGTCGATTTCAAACCTTATGTGATTTTGGGTGCATGCAACCCGCATTTCGCCAGTAAGGCATTGCTTTTGGAAGACAAGCTCGGTGTGTTGCTGCCCTGCAATGTGCTGGTAATCGATCAGGGAGATGGCTTGATTGAGGTTGCAGCGATGGATGCTTCGGCCATGATCGGTGCCCTTGGAAATGAAAAACTCACCAATCTTGCGCTTGAAGTGAGTCAACGCATGGAAAAAATGATTTCAAGCCTCTGACAACTAATCAACTGACTATTTTAACATAATTTTCCGGCAGTAAACTGGTGCATTCCTGATGTAACCGTTATTTTTGCGCCTTGTTAAACATGCCATGAAGTTGATCCGATTTTTGTTTGCCTTTATTCTCCTGATACCGATTTCGTCCTGTTCCTATTTCCAGGATGAGCCTCAGGGAAAGGAAACAAATAAGGCATTAAAGCGCATCATCCCAGCCGAGAAAATCTATGTCGATCTCGACAAAAAACGCATTCAACTGCAGCAAAAACGGCTCGACTCTGTTTTCAGCAAGCTTCAGAAACTTACCGGATTCAATGGAACTGTGCTTTTTGCTGAAAAAGGAAGGGTGGTGTATAAAAAGGCATATGGCTATGCCGATATCAGGCGCAACCGCGAACCACTGACAGTTGACAGCCGCTTTGAGCTGGCGTCTGTTTCTAAGATGTTCACCGCCATGGCCATTATGATTCTGCACGAAAGGGGTAAAATTGATTACAACACCGACATCAGGAAATACATCCCGCAGTGGCCCTACGAAGGTGTTACTGTGCGCAATCTGCTCAATCACCGCTCAGGAATGCCGCGTTATGAATCGCTTGCCGATGAAAAGTGGCCTGATAAGCACGTTCCGCTGACCAACGATGCCATGATCAGGTTGTTTGTGCAATACCAGCCAGCACCCTATTTTAAGCCCGACAACGGATTTCATTACTGTAACACCAACTATGCACTGTTGGGCTCAATAGTCGAAAAGGTGAGCGGCCAGCCGTTTTGCTCCTTTATGAAGGAAAACATTTTCGACCCCCTCGACATGCACAATTCACTGATTCTGGGCACTGACTCAGCCACCTTGCATGCCGATTACGTTGATGTCGGTGTGCCAGGTTATGACCATCGCCGACGGGGATTCATCCAGGTGAAAAATGACTACCTCAATGGTGTGAAAGGCGACAAATCGATGTACTCCACCGTAGGTGACCTGTATCAGTTCGATAAGGCCCTCTACTATGAATTGCTTGTTTCGAAAGAAACCCTGAAAGAAGCCTTTAGCCCTGGAAGCCCGCGGCATAAGCGCAGAAATGACAATTATGGATTTGGCTGGCGCATCCGTGGCGATGCCGATAGCGCAGTGTATCATTATGGATGGTGGAAAGGCTTCAGGTCGTTTTTCCTGCGCGACATGAAACAGCATAAGACCCTTATCGTACTGACAAACAAGGACAAAGGTCCAGGATCAGATCATTTCTGGAACATCATCAACGATTCTTCCCTTTCGCTCTTTCCTGCTTCCGTAAACATCCGTTACGAAAAGGACAATGGGATGTGGTAGGCCAAAGCCTTGAATTGATCAGGCTTGTTTTTCACCGGATTCATTAACGACAAGTTTGAAACCAATGCCATGTACATTCATGAGTTCAACCTGGTCGTCATCCTTAAAATACTTCCTTAGCTTGGTAATGTATACATCCATCGAGCGGGCATTAAAGTAGCTGTCGTCGAACCAGATTTTGTTCAGTGCAACAGACCGATCGAGCACCCGGTTCATGTTTTCGCACAACAGCCGGAGCAGTTCAGCTTCCTTTGACGTGAGTTTATGTTCCTGGTCATCAACGGTTAACAGCTGTCTGTTATGGTCAAAGGTGTAGCGTCCAATAGTGAACACCGTTGTTTTTACCCTGTCATCGGCCGACCGCCTGATGATGGCTTTCATGCGCATGAGCAACTCTTCCATGCTGAACGGCTTGGTGAGGTAGTCGTCGGCCCCGATTTCGAATCCATGCAATTTGTCGTCCTGCATCGATTTTGCCGTAAGGAAAAGCACTGGAACCTTTTTGTCGAGCTTCCTGATTTCGGTTGCAAGGGTGAAGCCATCCATCACCGGCATCATGATATCGAGGATGCAGAAATGGTACTCGGCACGTTTGAATTTCTCAAGCGCTTCTTTCCCATCGGTGCAAAGGTCAGTTTCGTAGCCTTTGGCTTCGAGGTAAGCTTTCAGGATGGTGCCGAGGTTTTTGTCGTCTTCGGCCAATAATACCTTTGTCTGGTTTTCCATATGTTTCAATACTTAATTGTGTCTGTTTAGGGGTAATCTGATATAAAAAGTTGATCCTTTTTTGGGTTCACTGTCAAGGTGAACTGTGCCACCGTGTTTTTCAACAATGGCTTTCACATAACTCAATCCCAGTCCAAAACCCTTCACGTTGTGAATATTGCCTGTCGGGACCCGGTATAATTTCTCGAAAATCCGTTTCTGGTTCTGCTTGCTGATACCAATGCCGTTGTCCTGAACGCTGAACTCGATTGCATTCGGGATGCTGCGGCTCCGAACAGCAATATCCGGTACCCCTTCAGTGTATTTCAGGGCATTATCAAGCAAATTAAGGACCACGTTTGTCATGTGTACACGGTCGCCCCTGATGATGGTGCGTTCTGCCTGCAGTTCGGCAGAAATCTGACCGTCTTTTTTCTTCGCCTGCAACGATTTGCTGGCCACACTTTCGTTTATCACCTCATGCAGGTCAATATTTTCGAGTTGTAGGACCAGCTCGCCCTTGTCCATGACAGCCGATTGCAGAATTTGTTCTGCCATCGATCCAAGGCGTTTGTTTTCCTCGTCGATCATGCTGATATAGGTCGAATAGAGTCCTTCTGTCTTTTGAATGTCGCGGTCGCGTAAGGCTTCACAGGCCAGCCCGATGGTCGAAATCGGGGTTTTAAATTCATGGGTCATGTTGTTCACGAAATCATTTTTGATTTCGGAGAGTTTCTTTTGCCTGAAAATGGTGAAAATGGTGGAGCCAAAACTAACAATGATGATGAGGATCAGCAGGGCTGAAATCAGCATCAGGTCCCAGAGCTGGCTGACAAGAAATCGCTTTTCGTTGGGGAAAAAGAGCAGCAACTGATTGGCAAAACGCATGGGAGAGGGACCTTCCTGCATGTCGAATACAAAACTTTCGGTTAACAGTTGCTGCGGATAGCGACCGGTTTTCTGAAACTCCATTGCGTTTTTGCGCGGATTGTAAATTCCAAATTCGAAGCTTATTTTGATGCCCTGCCGGCCAAGTTCCTCCTGAATAAGTGAGTCGAGGAGCCGGGGCGAGGTCCCGGGTTCATCCGACGGACCTGTGCCAAGCCCATAGATCATGTTCTGAATCAATTGCTGCGCATCGGAATAACGGCGTAAAAAATCATTGTATGCCTCGCCCGACATTGGTGAGTTGAGCTCCTGTTGCATGCTATAATTAATTGAATCCCAGGTTGCCATCAGGTTGGCACGGCGATTCATCAGGTTCATTTTTTGTTCAAAATTCTGCTGCATCCTCACCTTTTCAACCTTTACCATCACATTGTTCATGGCAAGATTTACATCCCTGATGAAGGTGGCTTCCTTGACCTTCACCGCATCGCCGATCCAATACACCTGTATGCCCATCAAACCGATGAGTGCGACCGTCATGATCACGATAAGCGCCGATATGTGTTTTTTCCCCACGGAGCAAATGTAGCGCATTCATGTGCATGGTTTACAGCTTTTTAACAAATCTTAACAACTGTTATATTTCGTTAACAGCGCCCCTTGTTTTTCTGCTGTAATTTTGTAACGCGAACATAAAAACCCAGTTGGTTATCTGAATACTACCAAATATTTATGTTCTACTCATTGTGCGAAAAAGGTTTTCATAAATTTTGGTTTTTGGTTTGGTGAGATGACTTCATACATCATCTCACTTTTTTTTTGCCCCTTACCTTATGAAGATAATGTGTAATTTTCCTGCCCCAAATTCACTGTCAGATTCAGCCTGGGTATGATACAGATTAAGCTTGAAATTGATCCGCTTTTTGGCTTTGTTTCAAAGGAAAAGATCCTGGAATACAACAGCCAGATCGTGAGTGGTCACCGCAAAATATACAACAAAACAGGAGTTGGTAACGAATACCTGGGCTGGGTTGAAATGCCTTCGCGGTATACTGTTGAGGAACTTGAACATATACAGAACCTCGCTCAGGAATTCCGGCAGAAGTCGGAACTGATCGTGATTTTTTCGGCCGAAGAGGCCGTTCTGGGAGCGAGGGCCGTTCTTGAAGCCCTGTCGCATTTGCCGGTTGAGGAAAATGTCGATATAAAAGCGCCTGAGATGCTGTTTGTTGGTCCTGGTTTCAGTGCGTCAGCCACTGCTGACCTGGTTAAGAAACTGACTGCCATTGATTTTTCTGTTGTAGTGATTGCTAAAACACAGCTGACTGCAGGAAATGAGCCTGTGTTTCAACCAGTGTTGACTTGTTTATCGCAAAAATATGCCCCTGATGAATGGGTCAACCGCCTGGTGCTTTTCTGTAAGTCCGGTGAAGAAATCCCAGGCATGCCTGCATCGGAAATCAAACCAAAATTCCTTCCGTTTCCGGATGATATAAGCGGGCATTTCGCAGCCCTAAGTAGGTCAGGACTTTTTTTGATGGCCCTTGCCGGTATTCCGGTCATTGACCTGATTGCAGGTGCTAAAAAGGTAGAAGCAGCCAGCAGGGCAGTAAATAAAATCTATGGCAATCCCATGGCGCTTTATGCGGCTGCCCGACAAGCGGTATTTGCCATTGGCAAAACAACAGAACTGTTTGTTGTAACTGAGCCCCGGTTGCTGTTGTTTGCCGAGTGGTGCAAGCAGCTTCATCAACAGGCTGAACCCATTCAAAGACAGAAAATCAAGACGGCAACCTCAATTCCTGATGCTTCGGTAATACAGGGAACTACTGAAACTGCTGAAGTGAATGCCTGCTTCTTTACCACGCTCGAACTGAACCGGAGCGTTCAAGCCAATGCAGCATTACAGGCCGGCACAAATCACCAGCCCGGAAAAACCGGGCATGAGGCGCTACACCAGAATCAGTTACCCGGGATTCGTATGCATATTCCCGAAATCAGTCCAGATATTATGGGGCAGCTCATCTACTTTTTCGAAATGGCGCATGTGGTTGGTGCTTATCTTTCCGGACGAAATCCATTTATACGCCAGGAACACTTTAATTCCAGCAATGTAGTACAAGGCTAAACACTTCATTTCCAAACAAATTACAATCATCATGGGAAAACTAACCGGAATCGGATATAAGCGCGAAAAACGGGGTACAGTGATCACCTGCGAAAAAGCCTTTGTCGGCCTGCAATCCGGTGTTGAAGACGACATCAGGGGAATTCCAGGCAAACGACAGGTAACCGTATTATCAGCCGAAGCCTTTGAAATGGCCTGTAAACAGCTTGAAACATCATTGGCCTGGACTGTTCGCCGGGCCAACTTACTCATCGAAGGCATCGATCTGCAAGGATCCACCGGAAAGCAGCTCCTTATCGGCGAAGTAGTCCTGGAGATAACAGGCGAAACAGAACCCTGTTACCGCATGGATGAGCAATGCGAAGGCCTCAAAGAAGCCCTTCAGACCGATTGGCGCGGCGGGGTCACCTGCATGGTTATCTGCGAAGGACATATCCGCCTGAACGACAGTGTACAATTAATTGAAGCAACCCATGAATAGATTCAATACATTTTTTACCCTTTTATTGATTGCAGCAGCAACGGTGTCGTGTCAAACGCCTTTCAAACATAACAGCGCACTCGAAACCCTGGCCCCGCTTGTTGGCGTATGGGAGGCTACCGGCAACACCATTTTCTATGAGCAATGGAAACTCACCCCCGACTCGGGATATGTGGGTTATGCCTACAGCATTAACAATGGCACTGACACCATGTTCTCCGAAATACTCCGCATTGCCCAGGTAGACGATTCAGTTTATTACCAGGCCATAGTGCACCGGCAAAATCAAGGACGCAGGGTTTCCTTCGCGTTGGTGGAATACAATAAAAACCACTGGGTTTTCGAAAACCCGGCACACGATTATCCCAACCGCATCACATACCGTATCGACGAAAACAACAGACTTTACACCAGGGTGGAAAATATGGAAGGCAAGAAAGTCATTGAATTCAGCTTTAGAAAAATCAACCAATGACATTTAACGAACTCATCAGCAAACGCCAGAGCGTCAGGCGATACAGCCAAAGGGAGGTTGCGGCCGAGAAAATTGTACAATGCATTGAGGCTGCGCGTATTGCACCTTCAGCCAGCAATGCCCAGCCCTGGACCTTTGTGGTGGTAAGCGATCCTGTGATTTGCCATGCCGTAGCTGTAGAAACCATCGGCCCCTTGCAGACCTTTAACCGCTTTGTTCCAGAAGCGCCTGTAATCCTGGCCATCGTCCTCGAAAAACCAAAAATCCTCAGCGAAATGGGTGGCCGGCTCAAAAAGAAGGAGTTCCCCCTGATAGATGTTGGGATTGCCGCAGAACACTTTTGCCTGCAGGCAACCGAGTTGGGTCTGGGCACTTGTATGTTGGGATGGTTCAATGAGAAAAAAATAAAGGAAATCCTGCATATTCCTGTCGAAAAAACCATTGGTTTGCTCATCACCCTTGGATATGCCCCTGATGAATACACCCAACGGAAGAAGATCCGCAAACCACTGGAACAGGTGTTGAGGTATAACCGCTACTGAGCGCGATAGCAAATCAGGTCGTTTCTTGACGCATGATGCAATCTGTTCAGCGAAACGATCCGGGCATCCATTCAGTTTCTGTTGCTATTGTGCAGTACCCAAGCTGTTGGGAATATGTGCGAAATGCCTAATTTTGCAGCATGAATCAGATAGAAATCATGGCCCCGGTGGGCGCATACGAAGCGCTGATGGCCGCCATTCAGGGTGGCGCCGGATCAGTATATTTTGGGGTGGGGAAACTGAATATGCGTTCGCGCTCATCACAAAATTTCACCCTAGACGACCTGGGTCATATAGCTGCTATCTGCCGTGAGAACAGCATAAAAAGCTATGTAACCATCAACACGGTTGTGTTTGATTCGGAACTCGAAGAAATGCGTCAGCTTGTGGATGCCGTTAAGCGCAATGGCATCACCGCTATAATCGCCTCTGACCAGGCTGTGATTCAGTATGCCCGGAAGCAAGGGGTCGAAGTGCATATGTCGACACAGACCAACATCACCAATATTGAAGCCGTTCGCTACTATGCTCAGTTTGCCGATGTGATGGTTACTGCACGTGAGCTCAACATCGGTCAGGTCGCCGCCATCACCAGGGCCATTCAGGAACAGCAGATCACAGGTCCGTCAGGAAAGTTGGTCCGTATCGAAGTTTTCGTTCATGGGGCTTTGTGCATGGCTGTTTCCGGCAAGTGTTACCTAAGCCTCGACCTGCTGAACGCTTCGGCCAACCGGGGTGCCTGTCTGCAGCCATGCCGCAGGGCTTATGACGTAAAAGACCATGACGAAGGCATTGAAATGACTGTTGAAAACGAATACATCATGTCGCCCAAAGACCTGAACACCCTGCCTTTTCTCGATCAGATTCTGCGTGCAGGCGTCACTGTGCTGAAAATCGAAGGCCGGGGCCGTTCGCCCGAATACGTGAAAACCGTCACTGAGGTCTATCATCAGGCTGTTGATGCCATACAAAACGGAAAATTTACACCTGAAGCCATCGAAGGATGGACACACCGGCTTGAATCAGTCTACAACCGCGGTTTCTGGGATGGCTATTACCTTGGACGGAAAACGGGTGAGTGGACGGAAAGCTATGGCAGCCAGGCCACCCAACGCAAGGTGTATGTTGGCAAAATCAACAACTATTTCAGCAATATCGGCGTGGCTGAGATCAAGATGGAGACCCAGTCGCTCAGTGTAGGCGACAACATCCTGATCATTGGACCAACAACCGGGGTGCTCGAAGAGTCCATTACCGAAATCAGGGTTGACCTGCTTCCGGTTTCAACGACCTCAAAAGGCGAAAACTGTTCGGTCCGCCTGAAAGAAATGGTTCGGCGCCAGGATAAAGTGTATAAGCTGGTCGAGAGCACACACATCCAGCCCGCAGAGCCTGAAAATGAACCAGGGAGTTGTGATTAACACATCCTTTTCGATAAACCAAGAACCTAGCATTCCACTTCCAATATGACCGGACAAAACCTGCATACACACAGCACCTATTCTGATGGCAAGGCTACACCTGACGCCGTGATTGAAGCAGCTTTGGCTCAGGGCATGCACTGTCTTGGTTTTTCTGATCATGCACCCGTACCTTTCGACAACAGCTTTTCGATCAGGCCGGGTGAACTCGAGAAATATTGCACCAGCATCAGTGACTTAAAGCAGAAATTCAGGGAAAGGCTATCCATTCACCTGGCACTTGAAATTGATTATATCCCTGGTCTCATGGAAGGGTTCGATGACATGTTCAGGCATTGTGACCTAGCTTATCGCATTGGATCTGTTCACCTCGTCGGGAAAAATGATCCCGATAAGCTGTGGTTCATCGACGGGCCACTGGTGGAAACATACGACGAAGGCCTGAAGCGGTTTTTTGACAACGATATTCGCCGTGCGGTAACGGCCTTTTACGCGCAGACAAACCAGATGGTTGAAAAGGAAACATTCGATGTGGTTGGTCATTTCGATAAAATCAAGATGCACAATCAACAGCGGTTTTTCCGCGAAGATGAAGCCTGGTACCGTACGCTGGTGTGTGAAACCCTGCAGCTGATCAAACAAAAGGACCTGATTGTTGAGGTGAACACACGCGGCTTGTATAAAAAACGCTCCGACAGTTTCTTCCCTTCCGTATGGATAATTGCAGAAATGAAGCGCCTGGACATTCCCGTACTTATCAGTTCCGACGCGCACCAGCCGGCTGAACTACAGCTGCTTTTTCCGGAAGCGATTGCCGCCGTGAAGCTTGCGGGTTATCGCGCTGTCATGCAGTTTTCCGATAGCGGCTGGTCAGAAATAAACCTTTAGAAAGAATATAAAAAAAGGTGACCTTCCGATCACCTTAATGCTTTAAAATCCTGAAAATTTAATGCGGGTCGTAGGCCCATTTCAGGTAGATTGATCCCCAGGTAAATCCGCCCCCAAAGGCAGCCAGGACGATGTTGTCGCCCTTGCGCAACTGGTTTTCCCATTCCCACAGGCAAAGCGGCAGCGTGCCATTGGTGGTATTGCCAAAACGCTCGATGTTGATCATCACCTTTTCTTTGCCAACACCCATACGGCGTGCTGTTGCATCGATGATGCGCATATTGGCCTGATGGGGAACGAGCCAGGCAATATCGTCTGATTTCAGGCTGTTTCGTTCCATGATGGCTTCTGCCACATCGGCCATATTAGTCACAGCAAACTTAAACACAGCCTGACCTTCCTGGTAAATATAATGTTCGCGGGCGTCAATGGTTTCCTGGCTTGGCGGGCGTTTTGAGCCACCGGCTTTCTGGTGCAGGTGAATCATGCCTGCACCATCGGTGTGCATGATCGAATCCCTGATGCCCGATTCTTCGGTTGTTGGCTCGAGCAGCACAGCGCCGCCGCCATCACCAAAAATCACGCAGGTGGTACGGTCAGTGTAATCCACAATCGACGACATTTTGTCGGCTCCCACAACGATCACTTT
>JAHIUX010000058.1 GCA_018816765.1 Bacteroidota bacterium | reverse complement strand
TGCCCTGATTCATGGATATCTGCTTTTATCAAGCAAAAATCCATTTTTCAATTCAAATCGTCACCGTCAAAAAAAACGCTACAAGTGCGATGTACAAAGGATTTCAAAGAACGTAGTTTAAATTTTAGTACCCACTTGTGACAAATTATTTATTTTTAAAGGTGTTCGTGAATCGCTTCGCTTATTTGCCCACGCTCAAAAAAACAAAATAAATTGTGCTTCGTGGATAGGTTTGTGCAGGTAGATAATGACAAGAAAATAAAAGCTAAATAAGTGACAAACAGATGGATATGAATGAACACCAGTTGCCAACACGCGGTTTAGTTAATTGCCGGTGCAGTGCGTATTCGAGCGGCACAGCTCGTATCAAAAGTAGTTGTATCTTGATAGGAAAGAGCTCCGAAATCGGCAACTAACCATACCGCCATCCGTTACACCATGCTATAAGCTGCATCTCACAGCTGAATTTCAGTACATTTGATCACAGAATAAGGCATTTGCAAAGCAAGTCATTAAGTAGCCTGGTTTCTTCCATTATTTCGCTTCCAATCAAATATACAATACGCTAAATTTGCATCGTTTCATGGAAAAGCCTGATATGGAAAATCGTCCCAAACACAGCATTCCGCTCACACCCGCCGATTCCCTTGCTGAATGGCTTGGCTGGACGCTGCTCGTCATCAACTGGCTCATCGTGCTGCGCGTGTATGGCAGCCTCCCGGATACCATCCCCACACACTTTAACCTGGCAGGCGAAGCCGATGGCTACGGCAGCAGCATGACATTGTTTTTGATTCCAGTAATCAGTACAGTCTCGGTGTTAGGAATGAGCATTCTGGCGCGTTTTCCGGAGATTTACAATTATCCGGTTAAGATTACGCCTGAAAATGCCATTAAGCAATACACGGCTGCTGTCAGGCTGGTACGCTGGCTGAAGGTGAGCCTGGCCCTTGTCTTCCTGCTGATCAGCTTCGGTACCATAGTGTCGGCAACAAGCGCAAGCAACACCCTTGGCCTCTGGTTTCTGCCGCTGGTCCTTCTGCTGATCAACCTGCCCCTGGCCATTTACCTGATCAGGGTATTCCGGAACAAAAAGTAAACTGAACAACAACCCAATACCACATCCATATGCAAACGCGTCATATCATTGTTTTCATCCTGTTGCTTTCGGCAGCAACCCTGTTTTCGTGTATCGCCAACCACAACGGAGGCAATGGACAGAAAGGGGCCACAGCGCCGGAGCTGCCGCTACCGGGCTATTACGCAGGCAGCTATGTGATTTCCGAGGGTGCTTCGGTACACAATGCGCTGGCGCTCTTTGCCGATTCCAGCTTTTTGCTGCTCCGGCGCTTCAATGCCGACACCTTGTGGACAGGGGTGTTTGGACGCTTCAGCCTCAATGGCAACAAGCTTAAGCTCTCGGCCGGTGATGAGGTGCAAACAAATTACCTGGTGGAGAAAAACAGCCTCAAGGTACTTGACTTCGAAGGCAATGCGGTCGACCGCCAGAACCAGTTTGTGCTGCAAAGCCAGCCCGACGGATCGGTGTACAACACGCCTTTTCTGATGAAGGGAGCCTATTTCTTTATGGCCGATGCTGCCACGCTCACCTTTTGCGGCACAGCAAGGGCCATTCCCGTCATGACCGCCGGGGACAACATCAGCGCTGAGCGCTTGTTTCTTGAAGAAAGCGAAAAAAACAACCACCAGCCAGTCTTCGTAGAGCTTGTCGGAAGCCTGCGGCTTGAGAAAAATATGGAAGGCAATGAACAGATGCAGATTTATATCGAAAAGTTCAGATCGAAGCTATGGCTGCAGGAATGCAGCGGAAGCCATCAGGCGAACTGAAATTCCGGCACCGGACGCTGTGTGCTGGGGCCTAAAAAAAAACTGTCTTGTTGTGGACGTAACGGGTTGTTTATCGTTTAAGACATTGAATCAGTTGCTTTTATACAGGTCAGGTACAAATCCCCGCTGAATATTGGCTGCCATGAGCTGGGCAATTTCCTTGCGGTTCATGCCAAACATATTGGTGCCTGCTTCGAACAAAAAGCTGATTTCCTGCTGGTCGAGTTCCTTGTCCACCTGTGCCAGTTCCATAAGCAAATCAAACATCATATATCGGTCTGATGGGCTGATCTCCAGAATTTTGCTGATGGCTTCCATCATCAGATCAGGCACCTTGCCGGTGTCGATGATGCTTTGGAGAAACTCAGCCGGGAAGATGGTGAACTCCGACAATGTAGACAGGATGAGGTTGTATTCCTCCTGCTTGATTTCATTGTCGAGGTGTGCCAAAACGAGGCCTGCTGAGGCCACAAACTGTTTACGGTAATAGTCGAGGGCCGAGTTTGTCAGGGTGATGAGGGTTCCTGTCAGCTCATCCATGGCACTTTCTAGCACATCGTCCTTTTCGGGCTGGTGGTTGTGGCTGGCTTGTTTGTATAGTTTCGATTCGGCAAAAAGCTGAATGGCCTTGATGCGGATTGGATTAATCGGGTGGGAGAGGTAGTTGGCGCTACCGCCTTCGCGCAACCTGGCCAGGATTTCTTCGTTCTCGGCCAGATAGGCTTTGTAGTCGAGCTTGATCCTGTCGGAATTGAGTCCGCTCGACAGTTTGAAGAAGCCCGAGATACAGCTTGCCATATCGGGGTTTGCGATGAAGCCATAGCGGTCGGCAGTCAGCTCGGCAAACTTCTGCCACACATTGATTTTATGGCGGAGCAGCAGGGGCATGCGGTCGGGGTTGGGATACACAAACCTGATCAGCCTGCTGATGTTGGCGTTGCGGCTGATGATATGTCCCAGCTCGTGGCCCACCACAAAGCGCAGTTCCTGGTCGGTGAGCATCTGTATCAGTCCCGAGTTGATGTTGATGATATGTGGTTCGCCTTCGACGCTGGAGGCGATGGCAGCCGCATTTAATTCGGGTGAGTTGTTGATGTAGAACTCAACAGGCTCGGTGAAGCCCAGTTTTTTCACCACATCGCCGAACAGGCCAGTGAGTCCCGGAGCGAGGTTGGGCATGGCTTTGAAGCTATGGCCCTGCAGGATGAAGTGCCACTCGCTGTTGCTGTTTTGCATATCGCATTCGGCGAGAATATAGCTGAGTATATCGCCTTCGAGCCGGGCATAAATGTCGTTCCCCAGGTATTTTTCGAGGGGCAATCTGATTTCATCTACAAACATAGGTGCATGAATTTAGGTTGTTGAATACAATGAAAGCTGTTTATTGGTAAATCCAAGGTGTTCATTCTCATATGAAACAGAAAGTAAGGGCGGAATGCGAGGTGGCTTCGGGCATAAGCGGGCTGCCAGATGCAAAACAAGCGTAAATTTAACACATAAGTTTCATTCAGTTGCAAGGATTGGCGGCAGTTTGTGAAATAAAAAACAATTTCATGGGGCTAAAACCGCCTGCGGACGGCTCAGAATGTGTGTGTGTTAAGCCCTGACTGCTGCAAACGGTTGCGACTGATAATTTAGATTGTTTCTAGTTTTGGGCTGAAATCAAAAATTCCCTGATTTTCTTTGTTTTTATTCATTGAAATACTGTAATTTTGCGCTGTTAAGAAATTAACACTGTGAAATTATAACACTATTGTTTTTCATACAATTATCATTTAAAGCCAAAGCGATGAACTTAGAAAAAATCATGAACGACCTGGAGAAAAAACATCCGGGCGAACTGGAGTACTTGCAGGCAGTGCGTGAAGTGCTTGAGTCTCTTGAAGAGGTTGTTAGTCAGAATCCGCAGTTTGAAGCTGCCGGCATCATCGAACGCATCGTTGAACCCGATCGCGCCCTTATGTTCAAGGTGCCATGGGTTGACGATAATGGCAAAGTACATGTAAACCTGGGCTACCGTGTTCAGTTTAATAATGCCATCGGACCTTACAAAGGTGGTTTGCGTTTTCACCCCAGTGTGAACCTCAGCATTTTGAAGTTTCTTGGTTTTGAACAAATTTTCAAGAACAGCCTGACGACACTGCCAATGGGCGGTGGCAAGGGTGGTTCTGATTTTGATCCAAAAGGCAAGTCAGACGCTGAAATCATGCGCTTCTGCCAGTCGTTTATGCTGGAACTGTGGAAACTCATCGGACCTGAAACAGATGTTCCGGCAGGTGACATCGGCGTGGGTGGCAAAGAAATCGGCTATATGTTTGGTATGTACAAGAAACTGACCCGCGAACATGTTGGCGTGCTCACCGGAAAAGGAATTAACTGGGGTGGGAGCCTTATCCGTCCTGAAGCTACCGGCTTTGGCGCGGTATATTTTGCACAGGAAATGCTGGCTACCAAAAACACCGACTTTAAGGGTAAGACCGTTGCGGTCTCAGGCTTTGGCAATGTTGCCTGGGGCGCCATCAGCAAGGTGAACCAGCTGGGTGGCAAGGTCGTTACCATTTCTGGTCCTGACGGATACATCTATGATCCGGACGGCATCAGCGGCGAAAAAATTGATTATATGCTCGAACTCCGTGCCTCGAACCAGGATATCGTAAAACCTTATTCATACGAATTCACCGGCGCTCAGTTCGTTCAGGGAAAACGTCCATGGGAAGTGAAATGCGATGTGGCCCTGCCTTGTGCTACCCAGAATGAATTGGGTAAGGAAGATGCCGAAATGCTGGTTAAAAATGGCTGCATCTGCGTTGCAGAAGGCGCCAATATGCCCACCACTCCCGAAGGCGTTGAGGTGTTCAAAAAGCACAAGATCCTCTTTGGACCTGGTAAGGCAGTTAATGCCGGTGGCGTTGCCACTTCAGGCCTCGAAATGACACAGAACTCGATGAAACTGTCGTGGAGTCGCGAAGAAGTTGACGCCCGCCTCCATCAGATCATGAAAGACATTCACACCGCCTGCGTTCGCCACGGCAAACAGGATGACGGTTATGTCGACTATGTGAAAGGTGCCAACATTGCTGGTTTCCTCAAGGTTGCCAATGCCATGCTTGACCAGGGTGTGATCTAATCCCCGGCGCAGCATTCAATATTAAGTCTCCGGTCTTCCGGGGACTTTTTTTTTGCTTGTCATTAAAAAAAGCGCCTCCTGCTGTTAACAACTCGGACAAAGCAGACCCTTGCTTCGTCGACACATAAAGCCGATAATGTGTATTTTTGTCCATCTGTTTCAACGCTGATTGTGATTGCCTGATGGAATTTGTAAATCCGTTTATGTTGTATGGTTTTGCGGCGCTGCTCATCCCTGTGCTGATACACCTGTTTAACTTCAGGCGGCACAAATTGCTGTATTTTAGCAACATCAGTTTACTGAAAAACCTACAGGAGCAAACCTCCCGCACCAACAAACTCCTGCACCTGCTGGTGTTGCTTTGCCGCCTGCTTGTCATCGCCGCCCTGGTCATGGCTTTTGCACGTCCTTTCCTGCCCGATGAAAACAGGCTGAAACCTGCCAAACGCAACCTGGTGATGGTTTATGTGGACAATTCGCTCAGCATGCAGGCCCGCAGCGAGAAAAGCACCCTGCTTGATGAGGCAAAACTTAAGGCAACGGAAATTGCCGCTTCCTTCAACAAAGAAGATAAATACATCATCCTGACCAATGACCTGAATCCGGCCCATGAACGGCCAATGTCGGGCGATGAATTCATTGCAGAGATAAACAAGCTGAACCTCAGTCATTTTAGCAGAAAGTTGTCGCAGATACTGGGCCGAACCAACACCATGCGGCACGAAGGTTACAGCCAGAAAGTGGTGTTCGTACTGAGTGATTTCCAGGCGAGCACAGCCGATCTGGGCAATGTTGCTTCCGACACCGCCAGTCACTACTTCTTCGTGCCGCTCACAGCTGTCAAAAGCAACAATGTGTATGTGGATAGCTGCTGGTTCGAGAGCCCGCTGCACCATCCGGGCGAACTGGCAGAGATGAAGGCCCGTATTGTGAACGACGGGAGCGAGGAGATCAAGAACCTGACCGTGAGGCTCACTGTTCAGGACGAACAGAAAGCCATTGCGAATGTGGATATTGCACCTGCCTCATCAGCTGAAGTCAGCTTGGGCTTCGATTTAAGCGAGGTCGGACCTGCAGCAGGAACATTCGAAATCACTGACTATCCCGTGATTTTTGACGACAAGCTCTATTTTTCGTTCACCGTCGATCAGGCCATACGGGTTCTCGAGATTTACAACAGTGAAGCGAATCCATGGCTGAAGACCTTGCTCGAAGGAGACGACCAGATTGCCTATGAATCGAAGCAGCTCAAGCGCCTCGATTTTCAGGGCTTGAAGGCATACAAACTCATCATCCTTAGCGGACTTGAAACCATCTCCGGCGGACTGAGCCAGGCGCTAACCGACTTCAGCCGGGCCGGTGGAAGCCTTGTGCTTGTGCCCGCACCGGCAAAGGTGGATATGACGGTGAATGCGCTGCTCAGCCAGTATGGAATGGAACTCGCTGAAAAGGCCGATACGGCCCGCAGCAGGGTGTTTTCGCTGCTCACTGAGCATCCTGTGTTCAAAGGAGTGTTCGAAAAAATTCCTGAAAACGCTGACCTGCCCAATGTCAGGAAGCACTACAGCATCCGCAACCTGAAAACAGCCGATGTGCAGCAGCTGATCACCATGACCAACGGCTCGGCTTTTCTTGCCGAAGGCAGCAACGAAGCCGGCAAGGCCTACGTGTTCGCTTCGGCGCTTTTGCCCTCGTGGAGCGATTTTTACAAAAACAACCTCTTCGTCCCTGTGATCTACCGGCTGATCTTCTTAAGCGCGAACGAGGAAACACTGTACCATTACCTCGGCACGGATGCCCAGGTGCAGATCAGGACCAGGGCAGGCCACGATGAGCAGGTGCTGCACATTCGTGAACTAGACAACGACTTTGACCTGATTCCGCTGCAGAACAGCTACCTGGGTGAGACCTCGCTGACACTGAATGAAGCGGTTGAAAAACCAGGTTTTTACAAGGTGACACAAGAGAATGAGCCGCTGGCGTTCCTGGCGATGAACGACAACCGTGAAGAATCGAAACTGAATACGCTCAGCAGATCGCAGCTCGAAGAGCAAATGAAAAAAGCCGGTATCGCGAAGGCGTCGCTCGTCGAAAGGGCCGACATTGATCAAGGCAGGGCATTTGAAAACCTGAGCAGCGGAACCCAGCTATGGAAGTGGTTTGTGGTGTTAAGCCTGATATTCCTGTTGATTGAAGGCCTGTTGTTGCGTTTCTGGAGGAAATAATTGAAAATTGGTAAGTGTTTATGACAGACGAATTAAATCACAAAGAACCTGCTGAGAACCAGGCCGAAATACACAGAACGATACAGTTGTCGGGCATGTATGAAAACTGGTTTCTTGATTATGCTTCATACGTAATCCTCGAAAGGGCGGTGCCTGATCTGGGCGATGGACTGAAACCCGTTCAGCGGAGGCTGCTGCATGCCATGAACCAGCTCGATGACGGGCGATTTAACAAGGTGGCCAACATCATCGGTCACACCATGCAGTACCATCCGCATGGCGATGCTTCCATCGGCGATGCGCTGGTGCAGATCGGCCAGAAAGACCTGCTGATCGAAACCCAGGGAAACTGGGGCAATGTGCTCACCGGAGACAGCGCTGCGGCTTCACGTTATATCGAGGCCCGCTTGTCGAAGTTCGCAAAGGACGTCGTCTTTAACCCCAAAACCACCCAGTGGAAGCTCTCTTACGATGGCAGAAACAAAGAGCCGATCACCCTGCCGATGAAGTTCCCTGTCCTGCTGACCCAGGGCGTCGAAGGCATCGCTGTCGGGCTGGCATCAAAGATTCTGCCACATAACTTCAATGAACTGATCGATGCTTCAGTGCATCATTTGAAAGGGGAGGAGTTTGAGATTTTGCCTGACTTCCAGACCGGTGGTATGGGCGATTTTTCGAAATACAACGACGGGCTCAGGGGCGGCAAAGTCAGGGTGAGGGCGCGCATCAGCCAAAGCGACAAGAAAACACTGGTGATCACCGAAGTGCCCTTTTCGACCACAACCAGCAGCCTCATCGATTCCATTGTTACTGCCAATGACAAAGGCAAGATTAAAATCAGGAAAATTGACGACAATACAGCCGAAAACGTCGAGATTGTCATTCACCTCAATCCGGGTGTGTCGCCAGACCAGACCATTGATGCGCTTTATGCCTTCACGCTGTGCGAAGTCTCTGTTTCGCCAAACGCCTGTGTGATCCTCGACGGGAAACCGGCCTTTATTGGCGTGAGCGAAATGCTGAGGCGGAGCACCAACCAGACCAAAGAACTACTCAGGCAGGAGTTGCTGATCCGCCTGGCGGAACTGGAAGCTGACTGGCACTTCTCTTCGCTCGAAAAGATTTTCATCGAAGAACGCATCTACCGCGACATTGAGCAATGCGAAACCTGGGAAGCCGTGATCGAAGCCATCCGCATCGGCCTTGGACCATTTATGCATTTGCTTAAGCGTGAGGTCAATACCGAAGATATTGTTCAGCTCACAGAAATCAAGATCAAGCGAATCTCGAAATTCAATGCCTTCAAGGCTGACGAATACATCAAAGGTATTGAAAATGAGATTGATGAAGTGAACAATCACCTCAACCACCTGATCGATTATACGATCAATTTCTTTCAACAGATTAAGAAAAAATACGGACCGGGGCGCGAACGCAAGACCGAAATCAGGAGTTTCGACACCATCCAGGCTGCCGCCGTTGCAGCAAACAACGAAAAGCTATATGTGAACCGCACCGAAGGTTTTGCAGGCACCTCACTGAAAAAGGATGAATTTGTGTGTGAATGTTCCGACCTGGACGAGTTCATCGTGTTCAGGGAAAACGGCACCTTCCTTGTGTCGAAGGTGTCTCCGAAATCCTTTGTGGGCGAGCAAGTGATTCACATCGATGTGTTCCGCAAAAACGACGACCGCACGGTTTACAATATGGTCTACCGCGACGGACGCAAGGGTCCGTGGTACATCAAGCGCTTCTCGGTGCTTGGCGTCACACGCGACAAGGAGTATGACCTCACCGCCGGAACCCCCGACTCGAAGGTGGTGTATTTTACCGCCAATCCCAACGGGGAAGCGGAGATTCTGCGCGTGCTTCTGCGGCCAAAACCCCGCCTGAAAAAGACGACCTTCGAGTTCGACTTTGCCAGCCTCGCCATCAAGGGGCGCAATTCGCGCGGAAACATCCTGACCAAGCAGGCGGTGAAACAAATCAGCAAGCGCGAAAACGGCGTTTCTACCCTCGGCGCCCGCGACATCTGGTACGACGAAACCGTCAAACGCCTCAATACGGACCAGCGTGGCCAATACCTCGGCGCTTTCTCGGCCGACGATAAGCTCGTGAACTACCTGCAGCATGGTGAATTTAAGGTTACCGGCTATGAACTTTCCACGCATTTTGATGACGATTTGCGGATGCTCCGGAAATTCGATCCCGAAGAGGTGATTTCACTGATCTATGTTGAAGGTGAAACCGGCCGGCACTACCTGAAGCGTTTCCAATTTGAGGAAGATCTGGCAATGAACAAACGCATGTCGCTGATCGGTGAACATCCTGATTCGAAACTTGTTGAGATGCTGTTTGACGAGCTGCCTGTGATCAGCCTCTCATTCCTGGCCAACGAAAAAGGCAAACAGCCCGAAGTTGAAGAGATTAACGTGGCAGAGTTCATTGGCGTAAAAAGCTTCAAGGCAAAAGGCAAGCGCCTGACAATATGGGAGCTGGACAAGATTACCATATGCGAACCCTTGGTTCCAGCCACCGACGAAAGCGAAGGTGATGAGACCGATGAAGCCGCTGACACGGTTGGAGCAGCAATAGAAGAGGATGAAGCGATGGTGGAATATGAAGTTGACACCGCTGAAGCTGAAGCGCCTGATGAGGAGCCTGCAACCATTCATGAAGACAAGAAAGCGGATGAAAACCCAACGATGGCCAAACCGGAAAAGCCCGGGCAGATGGAGCTTGAGTTCTGATGAATCCGGCGATTGGTTCAGTGAAAAGGCTCTTTTCAGGTGAACTTCCGGCTTGCCGGGAGGTGACAACCGTTAAATCGCACCGGCTTTGCCATGTGCTATTTAGAATGAATCAAAAATGAATTTGACCTAATTTTGTTCCTTAACAATTGATGGACCGAATATGGAAAGTAACAAGGAAAATACACAGGTGCTAGATGTTGCGAAACATGTTACATGGTGTGGCGTAATTGATTACGATATTGTAACCTTCGACGTGGTGATGGAAACAAAGTATGGAACAACCTATAATTCCTATTTTGTTGATGCGGAGAAGAAGGCCGTGATCGAAACAGTAAAGGAAAAGTTCTGGCCCGAATACGAAGCTAAACTCAGGAGGCTTACAAAGCCCGAAGACATTGAATACATTATCCTGAACCACACAGAGCCAGATCATTCGGGTTGTGTGGGCAGGTTGCTCAGCATTGCGCCTAAAGCGAAGATTGTAGGCACCGGCAATGCGATCCGTTACCTCAAGGACATGGTGGGTGTTCCTTTTGAAAGTATCCAGGTAAAAGACGGCAGCGAACTTGACCTGGGAAACATGACATTACGGTTTATTGGTGCGCCCAACCTGCACTGGCCCGATTCGATGTACACCTGGCTGGAGGAGGATAAGGTACTGTTTACCTGCGACTCCTTTGGTGCGCATTATGCCGACAGCCGCATGTTCGACGACCTGATTGGCTCGTGGGACGATGCCTTTACCTATTATTTCGATGTGATTCTGAAGCCCTTCAGCAAGTTCATGCTCAAGGCCATCGAACGGATCAGACAACTTGATATCGGGATTATTTGTCCCGGACATGGTCCGATACTGCGTACACACTGGAAACGCTATGTAGCGCTTTCGGAACAATATGCTAAAGAAGCACTCAGCCTGCCGCGCAAGCAAAGGGTGTATATTCCGTATGTGTCGGCCTACCAGAAAACCGGCGCCATCGCTGCTGCTATTGCCGAAGGAATACAGTCGGTGGATGGTACCGAAGCCGTGGTCATGGACATCGAACACACCAGCCTGGGCGAGATCGATATGCAGCTGGCCATGGCTTCAGGCTTCATCATCGGATGTCCGACCATCAACCAGAATATTCTGCTTCCGGTATACAGGGTGTTTGCTTTGATCAGTCCGCTACGCGACAAAGGCAAGCTGGCCGGTGGCTTCGGCTCATACGGCTGGAGTGGCGAAGGCATGAAAATCATCCGTACAAACCTCGAAAACCTCAAACTCAAATACACCGAAACAGACGTTTTTGTGAAGTTCAGTCCAAATGAAACCGACCTACAGCGCGCCGAAGCCTATGGGAAAAAGTTTGCGGAACTGCTGCTTCAGGAACAGCATGCGGAAGTTGGGTAGCCGCAAAGCTGTTTCTTACGGATTGCTTTTAAGGTTCTTTTAATTCGTTATCAATGGTTTAGGTTAATATCATAGCTATTCGCCCGACATATGTTGCAGAGAAACATTACTTTTGCAAATAAGCAAAACATCATGTCAAGTCATTTTCGTATCATTATCATCCTTCTTGTTATTTTTGTTACCGCCGGTTGCAGTGCTCCGCGCAAAGCCGCACGGCTGTATACTGAGCAGGCGCAGATGGTTTCGGTGATGCTCCTGACGACAGACACGCTTTACAGGATTATGCCCGACGACCCTGAACTTTCGCACCTTGATGAACTGAACCGGAAACACGATTCTGCCGTTGCTAAACGGGAAGCAATCATCAAAAGCGTTACAGAAGAAAGGTATTTTCAGCTGTTCTCAAAATCGTTTACCAGTGAACTGCGTAAGTATGGCCTTCAGGTATATACCGAAGATCAGATGGAGGAGTTCAACCTGGCAAAAGGGGAGCTGTGGATGATCAACCTGGCCCAGGTGGAGCTGACCGAATCACCCATGGTTTTTACGGATGAAGAGATGGTGAACGGATCGCTGTACAACTACGATATTTCTTATAACCAGGTGAATATCGGTTCATGGTTCGAGTTTGCTCAGGTGAACGCACCGGGCGAGAAGCAGCCTGAGATCCTTTTTGCATCCTATGATGTAAGGGATGGCATCGAAGGCTATTTTACCCAGAACATCTTCACGGGCGAAGTAGGCTATCAGCTGAATATTGACTCGCTTGATGTGACAAGGTTTGAAACGGCATTGGTGTTTCTTGGCAGGCTGTATGCCGGCTACAGCTTCGATCACCTGATGAACAGCTATGTCAGGGAACAACTGCCTGCTGACACCTCCAAACATTATCGCTACGACCCTTACCGCAAGACCCTGTTTACAACAGTCCAGGATAAATTCGTCCCGCTTGATTAATCCCGGCTGATCTTGTTGGCTAAAGACGGAATCCTTTATTTCGGCTGTAATCCTTTCTGGTCAGCAATATTCCGCTAACTGCCGCTTCATCCGCATTGTGTTCATGTGATTGCGAATTTTGTGTTTACATTGGCCAAAAACGTCCCCAATAATCACAAAATATGGTTATCTTTGAAAACATCGCTTATTTTACTGACCATGGAACTTCCGATACTCAAAGAAATCGTCATCATATTTGGCTTATCCGTATTGATCATACTGGCATTTCAGCGCCTGAAGATGCCGGCCATCATGGGCTTCTTAATCACCGGCATCATCGCAGGTCCGTATGGCTTCAGCCTGATAAAAGCCTCGCATGAGGTAGAACTGCTGTCTGAAATCGGTGTCATTTTTCTGTTGTTTGTCATCGGTATTGAATTTTCACTGAAGGGACTCGTCAAGATCAGGAATACAGTGCTGATCGGCGGTTCGCTGCAGGTCGGCGGAACCATACTGTTTACCTTTCTCATCATGTGGCTGGCCGGACTTGATGTGCCCCAGGCCTTATTTGCGGGTTTTTTGGTTTCATTAAGCAGTACAGCGATCGTTATCAAATTGTTGCAGGAAAAAGGCCAGCTTAACCTGCCCCATGGTCGTATCGCGCTCGGTATCTTGATTTTCCAGGATATCATTGTGGTTCCCATGATCCTCTTTACACCAATTTTGGCTGGTAATGGGGGCGACCTGGGTACGACCATCTTATTACTCATTGGCAAGGTGGTGCTTGTGGTTGGCCTGCTGATAATATTAGCCCGCTATGTCGTTCCGAAAATACTGCATAGGGTGGTGCGCACGCGCAGCCGGGAGCTCTTTATCCTGACCCTGGTGTTATTGATTTTTTCAACTGCATGGCTCACATCCTCTGTGGGTTTGTCGCTGGCACTGGGTGCGTTTTTCGCTGGTTTAATTATTTCTGAGTCAGAATATAGCCACCAGGCTACGGTCAATATCCTGCCTTTCAGGGAGATCTTTATCAGTTTCTTTTTTGTATCGGTTGGCATGCTGCTCAATATCCAGTATTTCTTCCAGCATATGCTGTTCCTGCTGCTAATCACCATTGGCGTTATCCTCCTCAAAATGACAGTGATTGTGCTGACTGTGCTGATCAAACGCTTCCCTATCCGGACGGCCTTTTTAAGCGGTTTCACCCTGTTTCAGGTAGGGGAGTTTGCCTTTCTCTTGTCGATGATCGGATTAAAAAACAACCTTTTGTCGAAGGATGTTTACCAGGATTTTCTGGCGATTTCGGTCCTTACCATGGCGGTAACACCATTTATCATGGGCTACAGCGAAAGGATGACCGACTGGCTGATCAGGGCCATGCTTCCCGACGCTGTCCGTCGACGTCTTGAGCATTTTCAGCGCAGCAAAAAGCAGCAATTCGAGAAACACCATGTGAAAGAGATGCATGACCACCTTGTGATTATCGGGTTTGGTATCAATGGGCATAACGTAGCCCGGACAGCAAGCCAGGCCAATATTCCCTTTGTTATCATTGAGCTTGATCCGGTGGTGTTTCAGGATGCAAAAAAGGAGGATTTGCCCATCATTTTTGGTGATGCCAACGATGAGCTGATCCTCCGCCATGCCCACATTCACGAGGCACGTGTGGTAGTGATCGCTATTTCCGATGCCGAAGCCACCCGGCATATTATCCAGAAGGTGCGTGAGGTGACCGAAACGGCCCACATCATTGTCAGAACGCGCTATGTGAAAGAGATTGAATCAACCCTTGACCTTGGGGCCGACGAAGTGATCCCGGAAGAATTTGAGACATCCATTCAGATATTCACCCGCGTGCTGAATCGCTACCTCGTTCCTATCGACCAGATTCAAGCCTTTGTGAACCAGGTGCGTTCACACAATTATGAGTTGCTGGCCAACACAGCCGGTGAGTTTCCTTTCCCCGAATCGCTCAGGCTGCAGATCCCTGAAATGGTCATCGCCTGTTTGCCTGTGCAGCAGGAAAGCAACAAGATTGTCGGAAAGTCGATCAGGCAAAGTGGACTCAGAAGTCAGTTCAGTGTGACGGTGCTCACCATCCGCAGAGGCAACCGCTATATCACCGAGCTTGACCCTGAAATGAACATTGAAACGGATGATATGTTGTATGTGTTTGGGAAACCTGAAAATATTGCACAGGTAAACAAATACCTGGTATTGGGTTAACCCGTTCAAATTGTGTTTGTTGAAACATTTTCGATGACTAATTCCATTGTTGCAGGATGAGTGCACTGCCTGTATTGTTCTATGACGGTGACTGTGGCTTGTGCAACCGCGCCGTTCGGTTTGTGCTGCGGCATGAGCGCAATGTCTGTGCCAGCTTTGCCTCGACCCAATCGGCTGTTTGCAGTGAGATGCTTTCGCCGTACATCGAAATGAAGCTGGTCGAAAGCAGCCTGGTGCTACTCGAAGGAGACCGGGTTTATGTGAAATCAGCGGCTGTATTCCGACTTGCAGTGCTGATGGGTGGTTGGCCAGAATGGCTGGCTGTGTTTTCGCTGCTTCCGACTGCCTTCACCGATGCTCTTTACGACCTGGTAGCACGCAACAGGCGCCGCTTGTTCGGGAAATCAACAGATTGCGCCCTGATGCCGGGTGTTGACCAGCGGCGCTTTATCGACCGGGATATATTTACTCGGGTGTAATCGTACGTTCCCACCTTAAGTGGTTGTCGGTGTCGTAGCAGCGCACCTTAAGTTGCCGGTTGTTGGTGGGACCCGTAAAATCAATTTCACCAAAGTTCCTGTCAGTGACCACCGTACCTTCTACCCTTAAGGTGTTTGGCCAGTTGCCTCCATCACGGTTTGCACCAGCCGTCATTGTCGAAAAGGTAAGGTCCCAGATGGTAGGTTTGCCTGCCTGCCTGAGTACCGACATTTCAGTAAAATGCACATCACCGGTGATGAAGATCACGTTTTTGATATTGTGTTGGCAGATAAAGTCGATGATTTGTTGGCGCTCTTCGGCAAAGCCATTGTTGCTGTAGGTTTCAAAATAGGATGCAGGATTCAGAAACTGTCCTCCCAGGGCGATTATTTTAAAGGTGTTTGTGCTGTAGACGAGGTTGTCGAAGAGCCATTCGAGCTGTTCCTTACCAAGCATGGTCTTGTGGTCTTTTTTCAGGTTGTCCGGATCACGATGCCAGCGGTTGTCAAGCAGAAAAAAGTCAGCGTCACCCCATTGAAAGCTGGTGATGGCGCCTGTGATGTCGCCAACGCCATAGGTTGGATTACCCCAGAAAAGTTTAAAGGCGTCCAGTGTTTGCTGCTTATTGTAGAAACCCTTGTCACTGTCGTTCGGACCAAAGTCATGGTCGTCCCAGATGGCATAGTTGTGCACATTGGCGAGCAAGGCTCTAAGCTCAGGAAGCGAGCGGCCATGGGTGTAGCGTTTGGTAATGCCGGTCCAGCTGTTCCAGTCGGGTTCGCGCAGGTAGATGTTGTCGCCAAGCCAAAGCATCAAGTCCGCCTGGTGTTTGGCCATATTTTCAAAAATACAGTAATCACCACCATAGGGATTTCCCGGCCGGTCGTGTTCTGCCTGATTGATGTAGGCACAACTACCGGTGAGCATCCTGAATGCGGGTGGGTTGCCGCGCCACTTCCAGATAGCCTGCGTTTGAAATTCGGTTGGGTAGGGCAGCCTGACGGCCTGGTCGTTTACCCATATGGTATAGGTATATCGCTGACCCGGTTCGACAGAGTCGGCAATCAGGTGAGCGGTGAATGCCTCCTGCCTGTTGGTGAAGACGGTGTTGGTGTGTCTGATCATTTCGGGTTTGGCAACAGGTGCATATGTCGCATACACCTTGGCTTCACTGATGGTTTGCACCCAAATCACCGACTCAAGCATTTCAGCATAACCCAACATCGGTCCCGAACGCAACACTTTCTCAGGCTGCGCGTTTAGGTTTATGACGGATAAACAATATGCAACGAAAATAATCAGCTTGGTTTTCATGGCATTACGGGTTTTTTAACAGTAAATTCACCTTTTCGAGCGTTCCATCGACCTGTGCCGGCCTGATGCCAAGCAAGCGGGCCATCAGGGGATAAACATCAATATTGTTGATGGGGCCTGACCGGTAATGTGTTTTGAACGATGGGCCGTAGGCATAAAAGATAGCGTGCATATCTGCTTCTGCATTGTCGTATCCGTGTGCGCCAAGCTCATCTCCGGTTTGCCATGACCAAAACAGGCTCCAGCCTTTATCGGCTACCACAACAAGGTCGTGGGTGCGCGGGTTTGTACCATAATGGAGGCGTTCGGGTAGCTCGCCTGTTTTCCAAACCTGCAAATGTTCCACCTTTTTCAAGGCAGTGTACACCTCGTCGAGCCGGCCTTCCTTCACCTTGAAGTTGTAGTTTGGGTTCCAGCCATCGATAATGGCCAGGGCCGTGGTGTCGATATATTGATCGAGGATGATCTGACGTTCAGGCGATAGCTGGGCCATGCCGTGATCTGATAGAATGATGACATCAATTTCATTGGCATTGGGCAGCTGTTTCACGCGGTCGACAAAAACGCCGACAAGGCTATCCATCCGCATAATCACCGGCTTCAGGCTGTCGCCATCAGGTCCGTATTGGTGTGAACTCCAATCAGGCTCATCCATATACCACATGATGAGCTGAGGCCGTTTGTCCATAGGCATCTGCAGCCAGTATATCACACTATCAATGCGTTGGCTGTATGGGAAGCTGTGGTCATAGATTTTCTGAAAGCTCGGACTCACGCCTTCAATATCGGCTTCACTGCCAACCCAAAAGTATGTCGCTGTCCGGACGCCCTGCTTTTCGGCCGTCACCCAGATGGGCTCGCCTCCATAAAATTTGCCGTCTTCAACGGTGCTGCGGTCACCCTTGTTATAGTCTTCTTCAAAATCGGTTGCGTGAAAATTATTCAGCACGATGCCATGATGATCGATGGTGAGCCCGGTGGCAATTGAATAGTGGTTCGGAAATGTCTTTGTCGGGAAACAGGGTATCAGCCTTTCAGCCTTGACGCCAATTTCGGCCACCTTGTTCAGGTTTGGTGTCGGGGCCTTGTCAGGATAATCCCACCTGAAACCATCCATCGACAATACGACGACATAAGGTTTTCCGGTTTTTTCGTTTTGTATCGGCTGACAGCTGTAAAACAAACATCCTGATAGGATTAATGCGATCAGCATTCTGTTTATCCTCATTATTACTGGTTTTCTTTTTGACTAGTAAAGGTAAAAAAAAAGGGACTCGGTCGAGCCCCTTTTTATCGATTATGTGAGGTTCCTTAGTTGAAGATGTAGCGGATGCCAATTTGTCCGGTCCACCTTGAACCATAGATTCCTACGTCACTTACGTTGTAGATGCCTTCAACATTATCAGGTCCGTTGTAATTGAACTTAGGCGTTGTGCCATCGGCTTCAAACCCGGTCCATGTGATCAGCTGGTAAGCATCGTTGGTGATGTACCTTCTGGTTCCCCATTCAGCATTCAGCATATTGGTGAAGTTGAAAATGTCGAGGGTGAGTTGCAGGGTGTGGGTTTTGCCCGAAAATTTCATATAGAAATCCTGAACAATTTTCAGGTCAACAACACTTTCAAAAGGAAGGCGGCTGCCATTTCTTTCGGCGTAGCTACCACGGTTTGCATCGAGGTACTTTTCGCTTTTGATGAAGCTGTCGAGGTTTGTCCATTGCTGTGCAGCGGTCAGGGTAACATTGCCATCGTTGTCCAGTTTGTCAACGAGGTTAATTTCGCTTTGTGAAGCAGGAATCCAGATCAGGTTTCCGGCATTTTCACGCTCGTTGTTGAAACGGCCACCGTTGTCATTGTAAACATATGAATAGCGGCGTCCGCTTTCACCGTTGAATACAAGGCTAAAGGTTGTGGCGAAGTTCTTGGCATACTCAGCTTTGTAAGAAACGAAAGCCATAATCCTTGAACCCATATCGAAATCAGAATAACTCAGATCAAGGTCGTTCAAACCACGCACTGTTTCCATATAGCGCCATTGTGAGCTGTTCTGTGATGATGTACCATCATTCAGGGCCTTGGCACTCCCATAGGTATAGGCTACTGTTCCGAACAATCCCTTGCTCAAAGGCTTGGTCAGCTGTGCGGTAAGGGTGTAAGTGTAACCATCCTTGGTGTTGTCGCCGAGGATAATGCGGCTATAGACAGATTCAATTTTCTGGTTTGGATAATACGGACGGTTGTCAGGACCGTTGGTTACGGTTGTACTGGCAGGAACCTGGTTCACATTGTAATAAATTACATTGTTCATGGTTTTGGAATAGGTTCCTTCGAAAGTACCAACAAGACCCCACCAGGGCAGTTTGTGGTCAACGGCTAGGCTTGTACGTAACACCTTTGGGTTTTTGAAATCACTGGTGAAGAGGTCAACCTGTCCGCTCGGAATGGCTACAGAAGCGCCAAGATCGGTTGCAGTGTATTGCTGATCCCACTGAGGAATGAACGGAATAGAACCATTTTTGGTAAATCCACCAACCACAACGCCATTGTTTGTAAAGGCGCCACCTGGCCATACCAGCGGTAAACGGCTGGTGAAGAGTCCGATTCCTCCACGCAACTGGGTCGATTTGTCGCCGAAGATGTCGTAGTTAAATCCAATTCTCGGGTCAAATGAAAGGTATGCTTTGGGCATTTCGCCGATTTTTGCTCCCTTAAGGTCGTATCCGGCAGCGGTAATTTTTGCAACTGTCGTATCGTTGAAACCATCCCAAACAGCCTGATTTGTTCCAGGATCTGGGTTGTCGAGGTATTGTGGGATGTCGAAGCGCAGACCGGCGGTCAGTTTGAAATTATCGTTGATCTGGAACTCATCCTGTACATATGCGCCAAACTGCATGGTGCGGAAGTCAGCGGCTGCTTTCGATCCGTCGGCAACAACATCGTCAACGAGTGAGTAACTTCTATCGTAACGAATGGCAGGAGCATCAGCCATGAAGTCGGCCAGGGTGTTGAACCTGTACACGCCAAATGCCTGGCGGATAAAGAGGTTATATGATTTACCATACTCAATGTTGACGCCGAATGTAAAGGTGTGGGCACCTTTATACAAAGAGAAGTTGTTGTTCAGGGTGAGGATGTCCTGGTTGAGCACGTTTCCGGTGGAGAACTGTTCTGATCCGGCATAGATAGTGCCTTCACCATCAAAAATCTGCAGGTATGGGAATTTTCCACCCATCGGATCGCGGTCGTCATTAACTGAGGTGTAGCCCAAAATTAGGTTGTTGGCCATGGTGTTCCAGTTGCTTTTCAATTCAAGTGCCGTCGAATTGGTTGTGCTGGGGAAATATACACCATTGTTGTAGAAGTTGATGGTTGAATTGCTCGACCTGTTTGCACCGATATTTTCACTCTTTACATAAGAATGCCTCAGGGTGAGTTTGTGGTATTTGTTCAGGTTATAGTCGAAACGAACCAGGAATTTGTTGCTGGTGAGTTCGGTGGCATTGTCGAGGTATCCTCCTGGGTTATAACCAAAACCATTCAGTTTTGCGGCAAAAGCATCGAGGTCGGCCTGTGTGGCATCGCCCTTGTAGTTTGCGAAATCAAAAGGCTGAGGAGTTTTGTCTCTTTGGAATTCAGCATTGAAGAAGAAGAACAGTTTGTTCTTGATGATGGGGCCGCCTACGCGCAGACCATAGGTTTTTGCTGAAAATTCGTCCAGTTTTTTGCGGTCGGTAACATCTTTGCCTGGGGTTTTTCCGGCAAGATTCTGGTTACGGAAAAGCATATAAGCCGAACCGTCGATTTCGTTTGTTCCCCTGCGGGTAACAGCATTGATCGAAGCACCGGCAAATCCACCCTGACGGACATCGTAAGGGGCAATGGCAATCTGGAACTGATCAATGGCATCAAGGCTGATTGGTGTTGCACCGGTCTGGCCACCATTCATTCCCGAAGCGGACAAGCCAAACACGTCGTTGTTAACAGCACCATCAAAAGAAATAGCGTTGTAACGGTTGTTGATACCGGCTACTGACATTGCACCATTTCCACCTGTGTAGCTAACCTGAGGTGTAAAGCGGACAAAGTCGCCAATCGAGCGGCTCAGTGTGGGCAACTGGTCAATTTCACTGCGGCTAACATAGGTCTCAGCACCCGTGCGGTTACCGTCGAAGATATCGTTGCGTGATGCAACAACTTCAACGTCGGTGAGGGTAATGGCCGAGACACTCAGCGTTGCATCAAGTTTAAATGTCTGTCCCAGTGTGAGATAAACATCGTTCTTGACGTAATTCTGATAACCGACAAATGAAATGGTAACCAGGTAAGGACCACCAACGTTCATGTTCGGAATCCTGTAGAAGCCGTTGGCATCTGTGATGGTTCCAAACTGTGTGCCAGTCGATGATTCAACAACAATAACTGTTGCTCCCGGCAGTGACCCACCATCCGATGCAAAAACTTTTCCGTTCATTGCAGCAGTGGTCGATCCTTGTGCAAATACAGTCTGCCCGCCAATAACAAGCAAACTCATCAATAAAACAAGTAATCGTTTTTTCATAAATGTATTAGTTTAGTGATAAGGTTTTCTGATCCCAAAAATATAGAAATCCTTTCCGAAGAATTTTAATTAATTGTTAACAAATTTTAAGGATTAACTAAAACAGCATTCAATATATTGAAATACAAAGAATTAAATCAAAATTATTGTTAAAAACTTGTTTAAATATTCAGGCGGTTTATTTCGATTACAATCTGACGTTAAAACCAATGCTGAACGTGCGTCCAAAAGACCAGAAACCCCTGAAAGAACCAATGTCGTGATCAGCGCCGTCTTCTCCCTTTATGATCAGGTTTTTATTGGTCAGATTATGGCAATTTGCGAATAGCAAGGCATCATTGCCAAACACCTGTAAAGGCAGACTCAAATAGAGGTTCACAGCGTTGTAGGAGGGTAGCCGGTATGATTGCCTCCGGTCATCCGGATCCTGCCGCTGGGTGGGATCAAAGCTGGCATATCGCTGATCATAATAGTTCCACTCTGCTTTCAGGTCAATACCCCTGAGCAATTGCAATTTTGCAAACAGGCCTGCCTGAAGTTGGGGATGACCGCCCACCTTTAAGCCATTGGCATACACATTCACCGTGTCAACAACCACATCATTGTCGTTGAGCAGCCTGGCGTTTACATCGTTTTTCCATTTCCAGTCGCCCAGGGAGAAAAGCCCGCCAATGCTGAATTTTTCGGTAATGTCAAGGCCTGCTTCAAGCTCCAGCCCTTTGTGCAGGGCATCAAGCCCGTTGACCATGGCCCTTGTCTGGCCATTCTCGAGCTGGATGTATTCATTCGAAAGAAATGACACATCATTCCAATTGGTATAGTATGCGTTGCCCAGCAGATAGCTGCCGTTATTCCGGTAAGCATAGCCCAGTTCAATGGTCATGATCTTTTCATTGCCCAGGTCCCTGACCGGTACATTATTGAAATTACCGAAGACATATTTGTAATAAGGTGTTTTGCTGAACAGACCACCATTCAGGTAAATATTTTGATGTTTGTCGAGGTTCAGGTTAATGCCTGCTTTCAGGTCGGCCCCTTGTTTTGAAACCCATTTACTGTAAGGCTCAGCAGGATAGTTGTATGGGTCGTGGCGTCTGTAGTTTACGTCGGAAATGGTGCCGCCCACAAAGGCATTTACCTTGCCGAATGTCTTTTCTACCTGTGCAAAAAGGCTGGTATTGTGCAGCATGCTGCCATTGTTGAGGCGGATAATGTCGCCCGGCATTTTAATTTCGTTGCGTCCGGCATTTCCGGCCAGCGACCAGCTGTAATCATCAAGGTAAAAAGCGCCACCGAGCAAATCGGCTACCTTCTCGCTCAGGCGTGATGCAAAATAGCGGTAATGAATACCTGTGCTGAGCTTTGTCGATGGGTTGATGTTCCAGTCAAGCGACGAAACGAGTCCTGTCCAGACGTGGCTGGCCAGAAAATGGGTCTGTACCAGGTTCGCATATCCGCTGACGGTGTCGCCGTTTTGCAGCACATACTGGTCTGTGTTTGTTGCATTGTAATGGTAAATGGCATCCCAGTCGACCTGACCAGAAGGGTTTCTGAAATCAAAGATTCCGGGCCCGTAATTGAAGTTGTCGCTCCATTTTCCACCGCCCCATCCGGGTGTGAAATAAACCGATGTGGCGAGGAGTGCCTGCTGGTTGAGTTGCCAGTAATGGTTGAGTGCAAGGTGGGGCTTGTGGTAGAAATTCTCAGAGGCGTTGTTGATTTCACCGTTAAAGCTTCCCCAGTCCTTATTGTAACGATTGCCATAGCGGTCAATTTCTTCCTGGCTCAGCTTCAGGTTTCGCTGCCCATGACGCTCCGGACCTCCCATCGCCGTGAATAAAATCCTGTGACTTGGGCCGAAGTTTTTACCCAGCCCGACGAAATAGGCCCACGCGTCCACGTAAGTGCCATCAATATAGCCGGGGCCTTTGGTGCGCGATCCCATCAACTGCAAGGCCCAGCCGCTGGATGTCTTACCCGATTGATAACTGAAAGCCGCTTTCTGGTTGCCATAATCCGTTGTCAGAAACGACAGCGTTGCGCCAGCTTCCGTTGCCGGACTGGTCACAATATTAATGGTTCCACCAACGGAGTTTAGGGCAACCTTGGATGCACCGATGCCTTTTTGTATCTGTATGCCTGAAGTGGCTTCCGTCAGTCCGATCCAGTTGTTCCAGTAAACCAGGCCATTCTCTGCACCATTGATGGGCACGCCGTTTAGCAGCACTGCGATGTTTTCCTGCTGGAATCCCCTGATACTGATGCTTGCATCGCCTGAGCCACCGCCGTCGCGGGCGGCATAAACACCTGGTACGGCGGCAATGATTTCTGGCAGTGGCCTGTCGCCAAGCTCTGTCCTTATTTGTGCTGATTTGATTGTACTGAAACTGATCGGGCTGTGTCTGGCCTCGGCCAGATCGGCCAACACATCCACCTCACTAAGGTTCATCGCCATGGGTGACAACCTGACCATCAATGCTTCGCCGGGGGCCTCGGTTAACTGCAGCATGACTGACCTGTATCCAAGAAATGAAACTTTTATTTTAACCGGAAAGTGCTTGACTGTCAAATCGAAGCGGCCGTAAGCATCAGAGGTGGTGCCTGTATTTTGCGAAATGACCAGGAGTTGAGCTGCCACCAACGGCTCGCCACTGAGTGAATCGGTGACCTGTCCGCTGATGTGGATTTGAGCCGACACCATAAAACCCAGTGTCAACAGGCTTGCCAAAAGAATCAATTTTTTCATGCGATCTGATTTAAAATAAAAAACCCTGTCAGTATCCTGCAGGGCATAGAAATCTTAAATCAAATACACCGGCCAACCCATCTGAGATGGATCGCGTTATGCCAGCACGCACCTACTGCATAGGCATAAGCCTGCAAAGTACATGCTGATTATTTGACTCAATTCTTCTCTCATCCAGACTTTAACTGTCGATACCAGAGTTTCACTGGTTCAGTCCTGTGCTGTTTTTCAACTGCAAAGGAGTCGCGGATTGTCACCGCCGGTCGGGAATTACGCCCTGCCCTGAAGAATTTTTACCGTGCAAAATTACACAGTATTTGTAAACAACCAAGCCGTTCTGAAATTTAGAAAGAATCTAAATTTTGGAAAGCAAGGCCTGTTGAATCAGATCAACGATCAGGTTTTCTGCTGATTTAGCATGTATTCCATCGCGTTGAGCGCGGCTATGGTTCCGTCCGACACGGCTGTGGTAATTTGCCGGAAACGCTTGGCCACGGCATCACCGGCTGCAAATACGCCTGCCACATTGGTTTGAAGCCTTGCATCGGTGATGATTTCATTTCTTTCGTTCAGCGCAATGCACCTGCCTTTGACAAAATCGGTATTGGCTTCGTAACCGATAAATACAAACACACCATCGCGTGCGATGGTTGAAACGCTTCCGTTTCTGAGGTCAGTAACATCGATGGATTCAAGTTTGCTGCTGCCATTGAACTGCTTCACCTGACTTTGCATTAATACTTCAATCTTCGGGTTGTTTGCCACAGCTTCCTGTGCATGTGCAAAGGCCTGAAAATGATCCAGCATATGGATGATGGTCACTTTGCTCGCATATTTGGTCAGCGAAACCGCTTCTTCGAGTGCCGTGTTTCCGCCGCCCACAACAGCAATTTCCCTGTCCTGAAAAAAGTCACCGTCGCAGGTAGCACAATAGGAGATGCCCCTTCCCTTGAAGTTGTCTTCGCCTGGTACATTCAAGGTCCGCGAGCGTCCACCGGTCGCAATGATGATGGTGTCAGCGGTAAATTCCTGTCCGTCTGACAGTTTTACCCATTTGCGCTCCGACTCAAAATGAATGTCTGTAATGGCAACTCCTGATTGCATCTCGCAACCGAATTTAACTGCCTGGTTTCGCATCACATTGCTGAGTTCGTAGCCCGATATTTTTTCTATTCCGGGATAGTTGGCCACCTCATGGGTGAGGATGAGTTGCCCTCCGGCGATGCCTGCATCGAGGATCAGGGTTTTCATTTTTGCCCGCGACAGGTAGATGCCAGCCGTAAGCCCTGCAGGCCCGGCCCCGATAATAATGGAATGATAATGGTTGTTTTCCATGCCAAAATAAATTAAAAACGCCCGGAAAGTCAATACCTTACCGGGCGCCATATGGTGTAGTTACATTATTTACCAAACGCTTTGTCGAGGATGCTGGTCACTTGCTCCCTTGACTGAATGCTGCTTGTTGCGGCAGCTACTTTGCCATCTTTGAAATAAACAGTGAAAGGCAGGCCCATGAAACTGCTGCACTCGGGCAGGTTTCTGATGGCGTGCGCTTCAGGTGAGTCAAAAGCCATGTCCCTGAAGGCAATATGTGTGTATTCTGACTGCAGTTTTTCCATGATGCCGTAAACTGGAATGCA
>JAHIUX010000057.1 GCA_018816765.1 Bacteroidota bacterium | reverse complement strand
CCATATTCACAGCTCCTTTGTCGATGCCATTGGCGAAAAACCTGAAATTGGCCGGAGAGAAATTGCGTGATGCAAACTCACTGATCATATAGGCTTCTTTTGTTACCACTGCATTGGGGAATGAAAACGTAAAGGTGTTTTCAAGGTTCAGGTCGAAAAGGTCGCCGTACCAGGTGCGTCCTGTATTAGACAAGTTATACTCATCCTTTTCGTGAACCTGATAGTCCATAAAATCGGTGATGGTGATGGTAGGTGTTCCATCATTGTTTTGAAGCGGAATTCTTTTTCCGGGGCCAAGATCCGTTGTAAAAAACAAATAGCTGTAATCGTCGTAGTAGTTCGAATGGTGCAGGAAATGGCCCAAATAGGGATTGTAGTCCCAGGTTACCGGCCCGTTACCATAAAACAGGATATAGTCGTTCTGGTCAAAACGGCCATCATTCCCGCCAACGATTTCAACCGGGTTTTCGAAAAGGTCGTCGATGCGGGCAGCGCTGTTTTTTTCGGGCAAGGGCCCGCCGCCATTGGCGTAAATTCTGATATTGGCGGGGTTGATGTTGGCCGGGTTTATTCCCGCAGCCTGTAAATCGTTCCAGCCAAGCTTGAAGATACCCGATGTTTTTATTTTGAATTTGTACCAATGGCCTTCGGCAAGAACGGAATTGGAACCATAAACGGATGTTTTATAGTTGGCAGGGTAGGGATTATCCTCCAGCTTGATTACTGATGAAAAGCTCACCAGCCTTTCGATTTGGCTGGTCCTGGGGTTTCTCCTGATTGGCGTCAATACAATGTTTACCAATGGCGTTTCGCGCGACTGGCCAATGTGTATATATGCAACAAAAGCGGTATCAAATGGCAAACCTTCAATCAGGACAAGTTGGTCCTGTGGCACAGCCTCACATTGTATTTGATTAAGCGAAAAGCTGGCTTGTAAGTGTTGATCATGTACAGGCAATTGGTACGACCATTGTGGCAATTGTTGATTGTCAAATGCATAGGTGGCGTCTTCAAAGCTCATTCTGGCACTGGCTTCATATCCTTGCATAAGCACAGTATCTGGAGTCATCCAACGGATAGTATGGTTGTTTTGGTAGGTGATATGCTGGGCTTGTGTCCAGATAACCGGCAATAACATCAAAACAATAAGCAGGACTTTCTTCATGTTGATTGACAATTGTTTAATAAAAAAACACATTCGCGATCAGCCCAAGGCTAATTGTAAATGAGTTTTCGTAAGGATATGTCTGCACTAAAATAACAATCGGACTGACTTAATGTTTTATGCATACTGTATGGCAGAATTGTTATTTTTGTACGGTATTAACGTCATTGGCCATTAATTATTGCCGGATGAAGTTTTTCTTAAAAAATGTTATGATGTAAAGAAAAACATCGTATAATTGTACGCCGTTTCGCAACCAAAACTATAACAGATCAATGTTTAAAAAGATTGTTATCTTATTCATTTGCGTGTTCACTGTCGGGGCTACGGACAGGCTGTTTGCGCAGGATCCTGCGTTTTCACAGTTTTATGCAAATCCGCTTTTTCTGAATCCTGCATTGACAGGATCTACAGAATGTGGTCGTATCAATTTAAATTACCGCAACCAATGGCCTTCGTTATCGAATGCTTTTGTCACTTACAGTGCCAGCTACGACCAAAGTCTGCCCGGTATCAACAGTGGCATCGGGCTGATGTTCATGAATGATCAGCAGGGAGATGGTGCCTATAACCGCACTTCTGTAGGTGGTTTTTATGCCTACAACCTGAAAGTCAGCGATCCGGTTGTGATCAGTTTTGGTGTGAAAGGAGCCTATTATCAGGAGAAACTCGACTGGAATAAATTCATTTTCGCGGATCAGATAAACCCTACCACGGGCACAATTGATCCATCAAGCAGCGAAACTCCTCCGGCAAAAAACAGCGTGACTGCAATTGATTTTGGCGCTGGATTGATGATGGGTTACCTCGATAAGTTGTTTGTTGGCGTGAATGCTGACCACCTCACCGAACCCAACCTGTCGTTTTACAACAATTCGGACAACAAGATGCCGATGAAAATCACAGCACATGCCGGTACCCTCATCAATGCCACCGAAGGAACCCTTGGTGGGTATTATGATGGCGATATCATGCTGCAACCGAATATCCTGTATCAGCAACAGGGCAAATTCCAACAATTGAACTTCGGTCTTTATGTGAATAAATATCCATTCGTTGCCGGTGCCTGGTTCAGGCATAATTTCGATAATGCAGATGCTGCAATTATCCTCTTAGGCTTGACCTGGGATAACTTCAGGTTTGGATACAGCTATGATTTTACCCTGTCGAAACTGGGCGGCGCCAGCGGCGGTGCACATGAAATTTCGTTTGCCTGGGAATTCTGTGTGTATAAAGAGCCAAAAAGAAGGACCATTAGGGCAATAAGTTCACCTAGTTTTTAGTTATTAACCCGAAATTATTTCCAAAACGCAAATAAAAATGTTCAGAATCAACAAATTACTTACGGTTACAGTGCTGCTAGTGGCATTTGCTTTCACCATGGGGTGTGGACGTAAAGCTGTTTCCCCTACAACAGGTTCAAAGTATAATGATCCAAAATCGGGCGGATTTGAAGTGGCAAAATCCAAAGATCAAATTACAGCACCTGGACTGATTGCCATTGAAGGTGGTACGTTTGTGATGGGTGGCACTTATGAAGACCTGATGTATGAATGGAACAATGCTCCCAGAAGGGTTACCGTTTCTTCATTTTATATGGATCAGACCGAAGTCAGCAACGTGGCTTATCTCGAGTATATCTATTGGTTGAACCGTGTTTTTGGACAGGACTACCCTGCAGTTGTGCAGAAAGCCTTGCCTGACACATTGGTTTGGCGCAACCGCCTGGCTTATAATGAGCCCTTGGTAGAAATTTATTTCCGTCATCCGTCCTATCATGATTATCCGGTAGTTGGCGTGACCTGGTTGCAGGCCAATGATTATGCCACATGGCGAACCGACCGTGTAAATGAAAACCTGCTGATTAAGGCTGGTATCCTTGATTATGATCCTGACCAGAAAAACGAAAATAACTTTAACACCGAAGCTTACCTTGCCGGTCAATACGAAGGTTTGATCAAAGACGGTAAAGAAGACCTCGATCCAAACGGTTCAGGCGTAAGGAATGTGCGTTTTGAAGACGGACTTATGGTTCCCCGCTATCGCCTCCCCACAGAAGCCGAATGGGAATATGCAGCCCTTGGTCTTGTTGGAAACACCTTGTATGAACGCGTTGTTGAACGTCGCGTTTATCCCTGGAATGGTGATGGTCTCAGAACTGACGACAGAAAATATTACGGTAGTTTTGTGGCTAACTTCAAACGTGGTCCTGGTGACTATATGGGCGTTGCAGCTAACCTCAATGATGGTGCTGACCTTCCTGCACCTGTCGGATCATACTGGCCAAACGATTATGGTTTATACAATATGGGTGGAAACGTTGCCGAATGGGTACTCGATGTTTACCGTCCCTTGTCTTTCGAAGATGTAGCCGACTACAACCCTTTCCGTGGTAATATCTTTGTGAACAAAGAAAAAGATGCTGATGGCTTCCTTGCTGCAAAAGATTCATTGGGTCGTATGCGCTATGTAGAGGTAACTCCGGAAGAAGCTGCCAACCGTAAAAACTACCGCAAAGGCAATGCCATCAACTATTCTGATGGTGATTATATGTCTACAATACAGAGTGATTGGCTTTCAGGCGAAGACGAACCTTCATCGACCGGAAAGATGTATGAATATGGCGTAACTACCTTGATTTCTGATAAATCAAGGGTGTATAAAGGTGGATCATGGGCCGACAGGGCTTATTTCCTCAGTCCTGGTGTCAGAAGGTTCCTCAACGAAGACGAAGCTTCCTCATCCATCGGATTCCGCTGTGCTATGAACAAGGTGGGCAGCCCGCTTGGAAACGAGAAAAAATAATTTGGCGTAAAATGCGCATACTGAAAACCCCATTTCATATACGAAATGGGGTTTTTTTATGTAATTTTGTTGAAATGGAACAGACAAAACTCCTTAAGCTCTACGCTCATTTTCTGCAGCATCCGATCGTTACAACCGACACACGGAAAATTGTTAATGGTGGCATTTTCTTCGCATTGAAAGGCGAACACTTCGATGGCAACAGCTTTGCCATAAATGCCATTGCAGAAGGTGCTTCATTGGCAGTTGTTGACGATGTATCGCTGGCAGGCGTGCCGGGCATATTTTTGGTTGACGATGTATTGCTGGCCCTTCAGGCCCTGGCGAACCACCACCGGAGACAAATGCCGGCAAAGGTATTGGCGATCACAGGTTCCAATGGAAAGACAACTACTAAGGAACTTGTTGCAGCAGTGCTTTCGACAAGTTTCAAAACAGTGGCAACACAGGGAAACCTGAACAACCATATTGGAGTTCCGCTCACCCTGCTCAGAATGAATATTGATACTGAAATTGCCATCATCGAAATGGGAGCGAACCACCTTGGCGAAATTGCCCGTTTATGCGAAATTGCCCTGCCGGATATCGGGATGATTACCAATATTGGGAAAGCTCACCTCGAAGGTTTTGGAAGCCTTGAGGGCGTCACTCTGGCGAAAACGGAGCTTTACCGGTATATCGGAATTCAAAAGGGAACATTGATCGTGAATGCAGATAATCCCCTGCTTATGAATCATGCTGCAGATATTGCCTGCTTCACCTATGGAACTACACCTCAAGCCAGGGTTTCCGGCAGCTTCATCTCGGCCGAACCATTTGTGCATTTTGAGTGGGAATTTGGCAATGTAAAGAACGAAATTAAAACCAACCTGATAGGTGCCTATAACCTCGAAAACCTGTTGGCGGCTGTAGCCACAGCCTGTTATTTTGGTGTTGACTATAGCCTAATAGGCCTTGCCATCAGCCAGTATATGCCTTCGAATAGCAGGTCGCAGATGATGCAGACTGCGCATAATCGCATTGTGCTCGATGCCTATAACGCCAATCCGGTGAGCATGGCAGCCGCAATACGCAACTTTGCCGGTCTGAAGCCTGTAAAACCACTGTTGATATTGGGAGATATGCTTGAATTGGGCAGTGAAAGCCCTAATGAACATCAGCAGATTATACAGTTACTGGGCGAAATGGGTTTTAAGGATGTTTTTCTCGTCGGGAAAGAATTCCTGTCAGTAGAAGTGCCGTATCATTTCAAGCGTTTTGCGGATGTGAGCTCCCTGGGAGAAGCACTTTCTGCAACCATGCCTAAGGGATTTGACATCCTGTTGAAAGGATCACGCGGAATCAGGCTTGAAAAAGTACTTGAACTGCTCTGATGGAACCCCCATCATCATATATGGTAGTGGGTGTGATGTCGGGCACCTCGCTCGATGGTGTAGATATGGCAAGTTGCCTGTTTAGCAGAAACGGACCTCACTGGACATATTCCATTCAGGCAGCTGAATGTGTGCCCTATCCCGACAGCTGGCGTGAAGCACTGAGCGGAGCTTTTTATGCCGGGGCTGAAGCACTTGCTGTCCTCGACAATGAATATGGGGCTTATCTGGGCACATTGCTCAATGATTTTATCAATAGAAACAAGCTCAAACCGATGCTCATCGCCTCCCACGGGCATACGGTGTTTCATCGCCCTGACGAAGGGTATACCTTGCAGATAGGCGATGGAAATGAAATTGTAAAAAAAACGGGTGTTGTCACGGTGAACGATTTCCGTAGCCTGGACGTTTCCATAGGCGGACAGGGTGCCCCACTTGTGCCGGTAGGCGATAAGCTGCTTTTTCCGGCGTTTCCGGTTTGCCTGAATATTGGCGGCATAGCCAATGTTTCGTTCGATAGGAATGAAAAGCGGATCGCCTTCGATATTTGTCCTGCTAACCAGGTGCTCGACTTCCTTGCAAAGAAAAGTGGAATGACCTACGACGCCAATGGCGATATGGCCCGTGTGGGCAATGTTGACAAAGAATTGCTTAAGGCGTTAAACGCATTGCCATTTTACAAACAAGCTCCGCCAAAATCTCTCGGACGCGAATGGGTTGAATCTTTGGTCATGCCAATGATAAAACAGCATCAAGCCAATGTAAATGACCTCCTGGCCACCTTCACCGAACATATTGCCGAACAGATCAGCCAGTCAGTGGTTGACTTGCCTTCATCACGGATGCTGGTTACAGGTGGCGGAGCGTTTAATAATTACCTTATCGAGCGCCTCAGCAAACATACGCACCATCAGGTGGAAATACATGAAAAAGACCTGGTAGCATTCAAAGAAGCACTTGTTTTTGCCTTGCTGGGACTGCTGCGTTGGCTTGGCGAAACCAATGTGTATTGCTCAGTGACCGGAGCAGTGTCCGACAGTTGCTCTGGAAAGATTCACCTTCCCGGCTGAGCAGATCAGTTGTGTGCCTGGTGTATCGAATACCTTGCTTTATAAACATGGTGGAAATTGCATAGAATGGCCTGATTCATGCTATTTGCATGGATTTGTATTCACTGTGGCATGAATTTGGTTTAAAATTCCGGATAATAATTTGCGCTGGAAACAGTTATTGTTAACACCAACTTGTTTACAAACTCGATAGGGGTTTGTTAGGGTAAATTTGTTAAAGATGTACTTTTAAAGAAAAATCAGTTTATGTTTAATTTGTTGATCTTACAGGCCCAGACAGTGGCCAACGACCTTGCCGGATCGGCTTTGACGAATGGTGCAAGTGGTGAAATCAGTCTTTCAGTTTTCGAACTGGCAGTAAAAGGTGGCTGGATTATGGCCGTGCTGGCTGTTTTCTCGGTGATCGCAGTGTACATTTTTATCGAACGTTACCTCGTGATTACCCGGGCTGCTGCCAGCGACAAGAACTTCATGAACAACATACGCGAGTATATTCATATGGGAAAACTTGATGCCGCGCTTGCGCTCTGCCGGAGCAACCCCACACCCAATGCAAGGATGATCGAAAAGGGACTTTCGCGCATTGGAAAACCACTGAATGACATAAACGCAGCCATCGAGAACGTAGGAAAACTCGAAGTGAGCAAGCTTGAAAAAGGCGTTGCCGGTTTGGCTACCATCGCCGGTGCAGGACCTATGCTGGGCTTTTTGGGAACAGTAATCGGGATGATTAAGGCGTTTTACGATATGTCAATGGCGGGTAACAACATTGATATTGCCTTGCTTTCAGGTGGCATTTATCAGGCCATGATCACCACTGTTGGCGGACTCATCGTTGGTATTATGGCATTCATCTTCTATAATGTGTTGGTATCACGCATCGAAAAAGTAGTGTATATGCTCGAGGCAAAGGCCACTGAGTTTATGGACGTTTTGCACGAACCGGCACGCTAGTGCCAAAAACCATTCATCATGGCTATTCAAACACGAAATAAACGCAGCATCGAATTCAGCATGGCTTCCATGTCGGACTTGGTATTCCTCTTACTGATTTTCTTCATGCTGACCTCAACTCTTGTTGCTCCCAATGCCATCAAACTGCTGCTGCCAGCCAGCTCAAGCAAGACCATGGCCAAGCAAACAGTGACAGTGTATATCAACGAAACCTACAACTATTTTGTTGAAGAGAACAAGGTCAATGAGTCGGACCTGGGACCAAGGATCCAGGCACTGATCAAAGGACAAACCGAGGCAACCATTGTGCTCAGGGCCGACAAAACCGTTCCGGTGCAATATGTTGTGAATGTGATCGATGCAGTTAACGAAATCAACAACTCTACGCACAATAAGCACAAGGTTATTCTTGCAACATCACCAAAATAGGCTAGCGTCATATGGATAAGGACAAAAGAAACGGCATTATTGGCACGATCATCTTTCACTTGATCCTGATGGTGGCATTGTTCTTTTTAGCCTTGCGGACACCGCTGCCCCTTCCCGGCGAGGAAGGCGTTGAGGTAAACCTGGGTTATAGCGATCAGGGCATGGGCAACGTTCAGCCTGAAACGCCAGCCCCAATGGCTCAGGCAAAACCACAGCAAACTGTTCCGGAGCCTGTTGAAGCACAAAAACAGGAGGTAATCACGCAAAATATTGAGGAAGCGCCGGCACTGCCTGACCCGGTGAAAGAAAAACCCAAAGAGGTTAAAAAAGAGCCGGTGAAAGAAAAACCGGTAAAGAAGCCCGTTGAAGAGCCGGTGAAAAAGACAGAACCTGCTGAGGAAAAACCCAAAACCCCCGAAGTCAATCAAAGGGCACTGTTTAAAGGGTCTAACACCAGTACAGGCGACGGAGGATCGGAAGGCATCACCGGACAGCCAGGCGATCAGGGCAATCCAAATGGATTAAAAGATGTGAAACGATACGACGGTCAGGGCGGTAAGGGCGACGGTCCATCATTCAGTCTGGGTGGCCGCGGTGCCAAATACCTCGACAGGCCCGTGAGCGATTTCAGGGAACAAGGCGATGTGGTTGTTGATATTTGGGTCGATCGCAATGGCACAGTGACCAAAGCGCAGGTGAGCTCGCGTGGTACAACCGTTGTCGATGCCAACCTCAGGAATGTGGCTGTGCGTGCCGCGCTTAACTCTACCTTCAGTGAGGATGCAGGAGCGACGGAACTCCAGAAAGGGACAATTACCTATACCTTTATTGTCAGACACTAATTGGCATTTTGTCCCCCTTGTTTTTGGGTTTTCGGCAAAAAACCGACAGCCTGTTTGCTTACTTTTGCACGATGAATTACCAGGAAACACTTCAGTGGATGTTCGAAAAGCTTCCAATGTATCAGCGCATTGGTGCTGCAGCCTATAAAGCAGATCTGAACAACACCATTCACTTGCTTGAACTGCTCGGGCAACCACAATGCGCGTTCAAATCAGTGCATATTGCCGGAACTAATGGCAAAGGTTCTGTTTCACACATGATTGCTGCTGTCTTTCAGGAAGCCGGATATAAGACGGGATTGTACACCTCTCCGCACCTGAAGGATTTCAGGGAGCGCATCAAGATAAATGGTGTGATGATCACCGAGGAGGCTGTTGAAACCTTCATCGAAACATATCAGGCTGATTTTGAAGCCATGGAATTGTCGTTTTTCGAAATGACCGTTGGTATGGCCTTCAACTATTTCAGGGAAGAAAAGGTGGACATTGCCATCGTGGAAACGGGCATGGGTGGCAGACTCGACTCAACAAACCTGTTGCTGCCCGAAATCAGTGTGATTACCAATATCGGCATGGATCACACCCAGTTTCTGGGCGATACCATCACTGCGATTGCGCGCGAAAAGGCAGGCATCATCAAACAAGGTGTGCCTGTGGTCATCGGTGAAACGCAGGCTGAAGCCAGGGCGGTTTTTGAGGCTGTCGCAGCGGAAAAAGCAGCGCCGCTTATTTTTGCTGACCAAATTTTTGATGCCAACAGCCTGAATAAGTCGGATCTTTCGATGCAGTATCTGGATATTTGGAAAAACAGCCAGCTCTACATTGAAGAATTGAGCCTGCCATTGCTTGGTCAATACCAGCGAAAGAATGTGCTCACAGCAGTTTGTGTGCTCGACAAGCTTGCTGCCTCATGGAAGATATCGCATAACGATATCAGGGATGGACTTACTGAAGTGGTCAGGCTTACGGGACTCATGGGCCGATGGCAGCTCATCGGGCGCAACCCGCTATGCATTGCCGATACCGGTCATAACGTTGATGGCATCAGGGAAGTAGTGCAACAGCTGGCTGCTTCGCGTTTCAAAAACCTGCATATGGTAATCGGAATGGTAAATGACAAAAATATTGACGCCATGCTCCAGCTTTTACCCGGTCATGCGGTGTATTATTTTTGCAAGGCCGACATTCCGCGCGGACTCGATGCCGGAATTTTGGCTGAAAAGGCATTTCAGTCCGGGCTGCGTGGTGAAGTGTATCACTCGGTCTGGACTGCGCTACAGTCGGCCCGAAACAATGCAGGTTTTGATGACCTGATTTTCGTTGGAGGCAGTACCTTTGTAGTTGCTGAAGTGGTTTAAATGAAATTGTTTCACGTATAAACTTTGGGCGATGAAATCAAATTTAAAACAAATCAATTCGTTTCTGGCCTGCAAAAACATGGCCATTGTGGGCGCCTCACGCGATCCGAAAAAGTTTGGTAACCAGGTGCTTGCACAACTGGTCAGTAAAGGTTTCACGGTTTTTCCGGTGCACCGTCAAGCCGAGGAAATAAACAGTATCCGCTGTTATCGCGACATTCAGGCTTTACCCGTTGAGGTGGAAGCCTTATGCCTGATTACCCCGAAACAACAGACCGACGACCTCATCCGAATGGCCATCAACAAAGGCATCAGGAATATCTGGGTTCAGCAGTTTTCAGAAGGTCCTGAAACCAATAACCTTGTAAACCAGGAAGATGCGCAGATTGTCACCGGAAGGTGCATTTTTATGTACCTGAACCCAACAGGCTTGCATAAGTTTCATGAGCGGATGAGCAAGATTTTTGGGGTGTATGCCCATTAATCGTTTAAGGCGATAAAAATCACAATGAATTTAGCCAGGGCCAGAACCTTCCATTCTTAGGATGGTTGCTGCGAGCGCATCTTCAGGTTTTCAGGGCTAAGGTTGAACATGGCCGGATACTTCGCGGTTTTAGTCATGTAGAATTCCTCAATAAATGCCATATCTTCTTTTAAATTTCCTGTTGGATAAAAAACATCACCGAACCCTGTTGTTTTGTTGCCATAATCAACGAATCCAAGCACCAGCGGAACTCCCGCTTTCAGGGCAATATAGTAAAATCCCTTTTTCCAGTGGTCAACCCTCCGTCGGGTGCCTTCGGGTGTGATGATCACGTTTAGTACTTCATAATCAGTAAATAGCTTTGCCACGTCTTCCACCAGGTTGTTCTTTCTCCCACGATCAACGGCGATGCCTCCGATGGATTTAAGGATACTGCCAAAAGGCCAGATAAATACCTCTTTTTTGATCAGGAACTTAACAGGTACGTGCAGCTGAAAATATGCCAGTCGCCCGATGAAGAAATCCCAGTTGCTGGTATGAGGGGCAGCAATAATCACGCATCTTTTCACATCTGCAGGAATGCTTCCGGAAATTTTCCAGCCCATTAGCCAAAGTATGAAACGGGAAATGTAGGTCATGGGGTTTTGGTTTTAGTGCGCAAAAATAGAAAAAAATGCCTGTTTAGTAACAAGTTATTCCGGTACAGTCCGCTAGCCATAAAAAAAGCCTGCTGACCTTTGAATCAACAGGCTTTAATAATTGAGTCTGTGCTTTACTTGTTTTCTTCAGGCAGCAGCACTACCCGCAGGTAATGGTCAGGTGTAAAAAACTTGTTTGCTGCCTTTTTCAGGTCTTCAGCAGTGATGGAATTAATCAGCTGATGAAACTCATCCACTGTCATGATATCGTAGTTGTTGAACCAGGCAAAATCAATCATTGCATTCCAGAAATTGTTCTGCTGCTCGTTAGTTTCCCTCTCGCGAATGCTTGTCTCCCTGATTTTAACCATGTCTTCGGCGGTAGGACCATTGGCCATCAGTTTTTGCATTTCGGTGAACACTGTTTTGGTGAGTGTATCCACCATCTCAGGATTTGTACCCCAGTTAATGATGATTGAATAGGTTGATTCAGGAAACTGTTCCGTATTCTGGCGTACACCAACACCATACACACCACCCTGGTCTTCACGCATACTTTCCCTGAGTTTGATGGCAAAAGCCTTGATCAGCAACGAAAGTTCGGTCCTGTTGCGCAGGTTCCAGTCAAAATCGTTTTGCATCAGTATGCCTACCAGGCTCTTGTGCTCGGTTCCCTTGCGCACCACTTCATCCGTAATGCCGGCAGGGAATTTTGGAACCACATTGCGCGGACTCAGTGCCATGGTTGCAACGGGAAGACTTCCAAGGTATTTTGCCAGTAATGGTTTGATCTTTTCCTGATCGAAATTTCCAACAAATATGAAGGTATAGCCATCAGCAGAAGCAAATAATTTGTCGTACATGCCATAGATTTCATCGGCATTAAGTGCATTGATCTGCTCATCTTCGGGAATGACTATGGTTCTTTTGCTGCTCTGGCTGGCCAGTTTGCGGAGTTTTTCCATGAACACAACCTGGGGATTCGAGCGCATAAACTTATACTGACTTGCTGTCTGTGACTTAAAGGCTTCGAAGGCTTCGTTATCGTGACGCGCACCATCGAAGTACAAATAGGTCAGCTGAAGCAATGTTTCGAAATCTTTCGGACTGGCATTGCCTCTGAGGCCTTGACGTACTTCATCAACATAAGGCTGTACACTAACTATTTGTCCGGTGAGGTATTTCCCCAGCTCGATATTGCTGAATTTTCCAATTCCGCTGACGCCCACAACCCTTGTCATGGTCGTGGCCGGATATACCTGCTCGTCATCAAAGATAGAAGAGCCGCCGGGTCCGAAGGCTGTCATCAGGATTTCATCATTTTTGTATTCGGTTGGTTTAAGCACCACGGTGATGTTATTGGCCAATTTGATTTCGGTAATGCCGTTTTTTTCAAGTTTTCGCTCTGCAATAATGTCACTGCCGGTAAGTTCAGCGGACAGCAAGGGTTCAGCATTTACATTGTCGACATAAGCTTCCACTTTTGCCTTTTTGGCCTCAGCAATGGTTTTCAAAATCGTAACTTCATCAGGAACATTGACACCTTCACGATCGGGTGCTGTTACTACAATAACCATGTTTTCATCAGTGATCCATGCAGCAGCCTGGGCATTCACTTCCTCCAACTTGATTGTAGGAAGCAATAATTCGGTAATAGACAGCTCGTTAACGATGCCTGGAATGGGTTCTTTTTCAAGGAAATTGTTGGTGTATTCTCTGACAAAATCAGATGAATTTGATTTGTCTTTTTCTTTCTCCTGCATCTGCAATGAGGTGATCATTTCGGTCTTTTGACGCTCGAATTCAGTTGCAGTAAAACCAAACTGACGTACTTTTTCGTTTTCCTGAACAAGCACGGCCAGTGTTTTTTCAATTTGATTTTCTTTGGCGACAGCGAATGAGGCATAGGCATCCATAGCCCTTCCCATGAACCCGCCATAATAGGTGTATGCATAGATGAATGGCGACTCCGGCTTTTGGTTATACTCGTTTAAGCGGTTGATCAGCATGCTGCTGTAAAGGTTTTGCATCAGATCGCGTTTGTAATCGCCATAAGTGAGCGTAGGCTTTTTGTCATGTTTGTAAAACATCATCACCATATTGTTGGTAGCCTCTTTGTCGGTGGCAATGGCAACAAGGGGTTCCTTGTTCTTAGCGACATCGTATTGTTTGCGTTCGGGCGGATTCTTCGGATTTTTGAGTGGGCCAAAATGCGATTTTATCTGCTTTTCAACCATGTTAACATCAATATCACCAACTACGATAACAGCCTGAAGGTTTGGTCGGTACCAATCGCGGTAGAACCTGCGCAATGTTTCATAAGAAGCGGTATCGATAACTTCCACCTGTCCGATAGGAATGCGGTTTGCATAGCGGGAATCTTTAAAAATGACTGGGAAATAGGCCTTGCGCATGCGGTCTTCAGCGCCCAGACCAAGGCGTCGTTCTTCACGGATTACACCCCTTTCCTTGTCAATTTCTTCGCCTTCGAGGCTCACGGCATGTGCCCAGTCTTCGAGCACCAAGAATGCAGAGTCAACAAGGCCTTTTCTGTCAGTAGGCAACTGAAGCATATAAACGGTTTCGTCGAAACTGGTGTATGCATTCAGGTCAGCACCAAAACGGACGCCCGCTGATTCGAGAAAGTCGACCAGTTGACTTTTGCTGAAGTGCTTGGTCCCGTTAAAACACATATGTTCGGTGAAGTGGGCCAGTCCTTGCTGGTCATCATCTTCCAGGATTGAGCCGGCATTGGTTACAAGCCGCATTTCGACCCGCTTTTCGGGCATTTTGTTGTAGCGTATATAATACACCATGCCATTGCTGAGTTTGCCGATTTTTACATTCGGATCGACAGGCAGTTGTTTCATCAGGTCCATGGGCTGGGCCACCAAACCGGAAACAAACAGCAGGATTACCCAGAAAAAAGTAATAATACGTTTCATAGAAATTTGTTTGAGGGTGATTAATCAACGTTGATGAACAACTTCCTTGCAAAAATAAACTTTTCAGCTGACTGCATATCACAGTTGTGGCATGGTTTGGTGATTTTTACCAAATGAAGCCGCAACAGCTGAATCATATCATTTGACAAGGTCAATTGTTGATTTGTTGCATAAAGGCCTTGCTGAAACAAAAAAAAGGCCGCAGAAACCCATAAATTGGTTCCTGCGGCCAGGTTGGTTGAACGAAACCGTTAGTTAATAATGATCTTTCTGGTTGCTGTACCTGATTTGGTTTGTAGTTTCACCAGGTAGATGCCCGGATATAATCCGGTTAAATTTAGCCGGAAGGAGGCGGCCTGAGGGCTTGATGCCATCACTTCCCTGCCTTGCAGGTCGCATAGTGTCAGCCAATCGATCGAAACCGGGCTTTCGAAATTTATTGTTTCGCTAGCTGGAATCGGGTACATACGGATTGCCTGTGACAGTTCGTTTTCGGAAATAGCCTGAGGCCCAACCTGAATATAGGCCACTTTCGATTCTGTCGACTGGTTGATCCCATCACTGACGGTAAGTGAAACAGTGTACATACCATTGGCTGTGTATGTGTGTGATGGGTTTTGCAGCGTACTTGTGCCTCCATCACCAAAATTCCATTGCCACGAAACAATGTTTTCGGCTTCCCGGGAAGGTTTCGTTTTGTTGTGATGCATTTGCTTGCCTCCGGGAGGTGTTTCTACAATTACATTCTTGATGGTGATTTGTCCATTGCTGCCATTCACATCGCAAACATACCAGAAAAGCCCTGTGCCCGTGGTAGGCACCTGCAGGGTCTGGTAAAGCCCGTTTTGGTTATAGATCTGCACTACTGCGAGCGAAGTGGTGATGTCGGGCGACTCGGAATAATTATCGATATAATAGCTGTAATTACCAGCAAACATTTGATGTATTGTCATTGTTTCAGGGCCATAACCATCCGTAACATCGTGGTCGAGCAGTGCATAAGGAGCCGTGGTTTCACTGCCCATATCGGAATAACTGATGTGATAGGTTGTGCCTTCAATGTCGGGGGTTAACAAGTGTGAGTCAAGGTCTGAGGGCGTTTCACCCCAGTTCAGGACGAAGCGCATGGCTCCGGCAGTCAGTTCCGGTGAGAGTGAGATGTTTAGTGCCAATGAACCTCCCTGAGGGATAATAACCTGGTTATTGGAGTAGGTTAAATAACCGGTTTTTGAGCAAACAACCGTATTTGAATTTTCGGTCGACTGATCAAAGAAGCTGACAGCCAAGGGGGCAAGGCCCGAAGTAACATTGGCACTGAAATTGGAAATGATGGCCCCTGCCGGGATGCCGGAGATGCTGTAGTTGCCACTGGCATCAGTGGTTGTTGTAAGGCCCGCCACACTGACTGTTGCTCCGGGCACCGGATTGCCGTTTAAGGCGTCGGTGACGAGACCGGTTAGTGTGCCTGAACCTGATGATCCGTTTACTGTAATGAATGCGCTTTTTGTTTCAGTATCCTGGGTTGTGCCGTCGCTCACCGTCAGTGAAACCGTGTAGGTGCCGGGATTGGTGTAAGTATGCGATGGGTTCTGGCTTGTGCTTGTGGTGCCGTCGCCGAAATTCCACAACCACGAAACAATATTCCTGGCTGCTCTTGTTTCATGTTTTGCCTTTGGAGGCAACAATTCACCCTTGCCCAGGCCGGGTGAATTGACCTGGATGGTATTTTTAATGGTAATCTGACCGTTGCTTCCTGCAACATCGCACACATACCAATAGGTGCCAGTGCCACCCGAAGGAATTTGGACCGTTTGCAGCAAGCCATTTTGGTTGTATATCTGAACAAAGGCCTGAGAGGCGGAAATATCTGGCGAACCTGAGTAGTTGTGAACATAGAATTTGTAAGTGCCATTGTATAGCTGGTAAATGGTCATTGTTTCAGGGCCATAACCCGAGGTTACGTCGTAATCAAGCTTTGCATAAGGGGCAGCTGTCTCATTTCCAGGACTATCGTAATACACATGGTAAACACTCCCTCCAATTTCTGGCGTGTCAAGGTGGGCATCCAAATCGGTGGGTTCTGCTCCCCAGTTTAGCACGAAGCGCAACGATCCTGCTGCGAGTTGCGGTGATAAGGAAATATTCAGCGTGAGGGTTTCGCCTGCGCCAATGTTGACCTGGTTGTTTGAGTAGGTAATATATCCTGATTTTGAACAGGTAACAGTATGCGCACCTTCTGTCGACTGATCAGTGAACTGCACATTGAGCGGCGCATTGCCACTGGTGATATTGGCACTAAAACCGGCATTAAGCGTGCCAGCCGGAACATTATTGATGGTGTAATTTCCGGAAGCATCTGTAACTGCTGTTAAGCCGGCAATGCTCACGGTTGCACCGGCCAGGTTGTTGCCATTGAGTGCGTCAGTGACCTTTCCGGTAAGTGTTGATGTTGTGGTGGTTGTGGTTGTTACCGCAAAGTCATCTACCATAAAGATGAATGCATCGTTCGAAACACATTGTATCCCCACATAGACTGATTGTCCGTTATAGGCATTCAGGCTGAAGGTTTTTTGTTCCCATGCCGTGGCCGAGGCTTCAAGGTAGCTTGCTCCGCTGATGATGGTAAAGGAGGCCGGATCGGTATTGGTGGTAGAAACGCCCACTTTGTAACGTTCAAGGCCATATTGGGCAGTGAATGACTTCACCCAGAATGAAACGGATGAATTTGTGCCAAGCACCACCTGGGGGCTGATCAGCCAATCATTGTTCTGGGCTCCATTCGCAGCAAAACAAGCAGCAAACTTGCTTCCTGAATGTGGCTGGATCTCGGCCTGGGTCATGGCTGGCGTGGTTGTTGAAGGATTAAAAATGATGAACGCCATGGGAGCATACTGATTCGGGAACACAACGTCCGTTATTCCCCAGGTTTCAGTCAAGTCAACGTCGACAAGGGTCCATGGGCTGAAAGCCATCGAAAAATCTGTATAAGTGTCAAAATTGTCACTTAAGTCGGTGGCAGACAAGAACGTCTGGGCTTGTTGTTTGCTTTGTTGTATTGCAGTTTGAGGGTTAATCAGGGCTTTTCCTGCCACTTTTGTAACCTGCTGTCCATGAGCAGGTACTAACATAGCAATGATGCCTACGGTGATAAGGTAGAGGTTTTTCATGGTATTGTTTTTAGTCTTCCAAATATACGCCATCAATGGCAAAGGACAAATCTCCTATAACCTTCGTTTACTAAAAATACGGCTACCAATAATAAATTAATGAAATGATTTTTTAGGATTGAGCCTGTTTACTGCAAAAACACCTGCCTGAGGATTACTTTATTTAGTCGATCCTTACCAAGTTAATTTCAGCTTTTGGCATGAATGAAGTTGAAGGTTTTCGATGAGCCAAAAAATGAGATTTTTAGACTCTGTTTTTAGTTTTTCCATCATTTTCT
>JAHIUX010000056.1 GCA_018816765.1 Bacteroidota bacterium | reverse complement strand
TGCCGTCTTGTTCCCTGATATCAGTCAGGTCAAAATGAGTTAGTAAATCTTCCGGGAAGAAATGCTTTAAAATATCTTGTGCTTCCATGTAGCTAAATTAATTGTATTTCATTTTCCCCACCTGTTTTATCGGGTGAACCATGATATCCTGCAAAATACCGAGCGCACAGGGAGAAGCATATGAAGTCCCCAGTGGTGCATCCGTATTGTCCATCACAACGACATCCGGGTCAGTAGCAGCGTAATTACCTTTATTTTCCTGCAAGGCAGCTATTTTGTTAGAAACAATCAAAACGTTTTTTTCTAAAATCTTTTCGAATTCCGGATTGAACCTAAGTTCGTCCAATAGTCTGCCTACCGGCATATCGCCGTTTCCGCAAGCTAGGCTAAGCAGTAAACGGCTTTTGTATGAAGGTTCAAGTTCATTAATCAATGTGAGTATATTACGCATAAAACAAACCCAACTTGCCTCATAGAGTTTCTGTTCTTCAGGGTTTTTTTCCGGCCAGCTACCATCGTTCAGTCCTGCAGCAGCCGAGATATTGACCAGAATCGGTCCGTTTCCGTTTTGCTGGATGGCACGGATAAGTCCGTGAAAAATGTAGTCGGCAAGTGCTGTACCGTTGGCATCGATGATGTTGTCGCAGCTCCCGAAAACCCCACCGCAATCTTCCAGGTTGCGGATGACTGCCTGGGAATGTGTTTCCCCGTAAGGAACACCAGACTTACAACCATCGAGCACAAAGGCGCCCTGGCTCAGCGAAACGACCACATTGGGGCAGGCAAAGTTGATGGCTGTTTCAGCCTGTATGGCTTGAATAAATTCGTCCTCTTTGCTGGTGTTGACTTCAACAAGGTAATAACCAACCTCGGGAATCTTACTGAGCACCTCTCCCCCATGTGAAACAATTAATGCTTTCGCTGCCGTTTCTGTTGTTTCGGGATGAAAAAACACCACCACCTGTCCAGGATAGGATTCAACAGACACTATTGAGTCATGTTCTGTATATGTGACTGGTGCCGGCGCCGGATAAACCCCTTCGTATTGCTCAGCTCCGCTGAGCAGGTTTGATGAAGGTCCGTTTGATCCTTCCTTTTTGCAGGAAAGGACAAATACCAGTAATACACATAGTGAATAAAAGGCTGGTTTTTTCATGTTGATTTATATATTTAAACATAAATATTTTCATTTTAATCCGACTACCGTGGTTTTCAGATGTTCGGAGTCAAATAAAAAAAGGTGTCTATTGATTCTTTTTGATGCAACAAATTAAGTATCATCGCAAATAGTTATCCCAATGTTGATTATATTGATAAACGCTTCGATTGCAAACCAAACGAGGTCAATTCCTACTGCATAATCCATTGGCTGCATGGGGAATGAATATTTAACTGATAAGAAAAATATCGATGAGCAGAAAAGCCAGCACCATTAGTAACACTATCGGAAGCAGCACCATTCTTCTCCATTGCTGATGGGCTGCCAGGCGATTTTCGTCAAGATAATATTTACCATGCGTTTCCACAATGATTTGTCTGCTAACCAACCTCCTGAATAAAAATCCGGGTTTTACAAAAATTTCATCAACCGACTTTGCCGTAAGTTCAGAAAGCGCTTTGTTGGTTATAAACTGCCTGATGATTCTTTTTCTGCGTGCGGCAACAAGTACAGCAGCGAATACGGGTATCAATGAAGTTCCGGTCATTATTATAAGGATAAAATTAAAGTACACGTTTGCATCTTAGCGAAATAAAGCATTCGGCTCATTGCGCAATGCACATCAGCTTACAAAAATAGTAACAAGCAGCTTTCTTTCGGAATATTGCAAGCGAATGACGTTATATAATGGCGCTTCAAGCGACACGATGGCATTGCAGAAAAGGTTTTAGTCACATTTTATCTGATTGAAATTCTGCAATTTAAAATGATTAAAAAACAATTTTGCGACAATCAAACAAATATGTCGAAAACCTTCATTTTTGCACTATATTTGGTTGCTGGCTTAACCACAGAAAATAGTTTTTATGCAATTTGCTCTACCTGAACGCTTCAGTCAGGTGTTTTTTCCCTTTGTTTTGATTTTTTGTTTTTTTTATCAAAATAAAGTTCACGCTGAAGCGGATTCCACCGAAAAGTTAAAACGAGCCCTTTTGGTTACTCAGAAACCGGCTGAAAGGACAGCTTTATTGATCACCTTGTCGCAAGACCTTATCAGTTCCGACCCGATCGCAGCAAAGCTGTATATCACCGAAGCCATGTCGATCTGTCAACACACCGACAGCTCGCAGCAATATGCACGCGCTTTGGCAGTCATGGGAAAAATTTTTACCCATACAGGCAAACTCGATTCAGCATTGTTTTTTCTCAACCAGGCCAGTAATATTCCCATTGTCAGAGAGGACGACTACCTGAGGTTTGAAATCCACAACCAGATTGGCACGGTCTTAACCAATCAGCAGGCCTATGACAGTGCTGAATTCCATTATCAACTCTGCAGTGAAATTGCAGGTAGGCTCAACAAACCTGATTATTTGGCTGCGATCAACAATAACCTTGGAATGCTGGCTGATGAGCGTGGAATGCTGCAACAAGCCTTTGACTATTACCTGATTGCATTAAAGTATTATGACGACATCAGCGACCTGGCCAATCAGGCCGTAGTGTTGAACAACCTGGGACTAGTCAATCAGGCCCTTGGCGACAATGTGAAGGCCATTGAATTCCTGAAAAAAGCCATTGAAATTAACACCGGGCTGAACAACCAGCTGAATGTAAGCATGAATTACGGAAACCTGGGTACATGCTATAAGATTTTGGGAAACAATACAGAAGCGCTGGCCTGTTTCCAACATTCGCTTACCCTCAGCCGCGAACTGGGGCTAGAGCTGGACCAGGCCAAAACACTCATGAATTTGGGAAACCTCTTTGTTCAGATGAATAAATTTGAAGAGGCTGAGTCTCATTTTAAGGCATCGCTTGAGATTTGTGAAAAAAACAACATTGTGTATGGTATTTTAATCAATTATTACAATATCGCCGGTTTGTATTATTACAAAAAAGATTACAGTCAGGCCATCGAATACCTTGAAAAATCCAATCAATTAGCACAGGAACAAGGTAATATTAAAATGTACATCGATATTTACAAGTTGTACGAGAAGATTAACGAAGCGTTAGGAAACTACAAGCTGGCCTTTTTTTATCATAAAAACTGGGATATTATAACGGACAGCCTGAAGGCAATGGCAAACAAAGAATATATTTTAGACTTACAGGCCAAATACCAGGTTGAAAAGAAAGAATTGGAAAACAAAAACCTGCGCACCGAAAACACCGCAAAAGCTTTATCCATTCGCAACCAGAAGATCACCACGGCCGCTGTCGCCTTTGTGTTGTTTCTGACCGGATTGCTGGCCATTGTTTTGTTCAGAAGCAGGGACAAGGCACAGCGCGCCAACCAGCAGCTCAATGAACTGAACAACAAAATATTGATTCAGAACACAGCCCTTGAAGAGGTGAATGCTACCAAAGACAAGCTATTTTCCATTATTGCCCACGACCTGAAATCACCCTTTAATAGTTTGCTTAGTTTCCTGCAGTTGCTCATCGATGAAAAAGCGGACATTGATGAAAACAAAAAGAAGGAAATCCTGATGATGCTTTACCAGCACAGCAACAACACCTATTCGCTGATCGAGAATCTGTTACAATGGGCTTTAGGGCAGCGCGGACATCTTCAGTTCAATCCAGGCAACTTTGACCTGCGACAAATTGTTGAAGCAGAAATAGAATTTCTGTCAGGAAGGGCCGACAAGAAAAACATCAGGATAATAAACACGATAGAAGTAAATTCACTGGCATGGGTTGACGAAAACATGGTCAGAATTATCTTCCGGAACCTGATCAATAATGCGATAAAATTCAGTTTCGAAAACGGCTTGATTACTATAAATTCAATCAGGGGCATTGACAAGCACGAAGTAACAATAACAGATCATGGCATCGGGATGCCTGAAAAGGTAAGAAAAGCCTTGTTTTCAGGAAGCAACTTCCACTCAACCAAGGGAACAAAAAATGAGTCAGGCTCTGGACTTGGATTAATGATTGTGAAGGAGCTCATGGATAAGCAAGGATGTAGCTTTCACGTGAATAGCACTGAGGGAAAAGGCACTGCCATTACACTCGGATTTCCGTTGGCAAATAATGCTGTTGCATAATGGTATATTACTGCCCAATTAGATAACTTAGGCGGTTAATGGTTAAGCGGCTTAGTGTAAATCAGTGCAAATAATTGGTGCGATCGATGAAATAGTCATATCATAGTTGTATGAAAACACAAAAGCGATAACAGTACCTCTTGCTATAAGATAATTGACTTTCATGAGATCATAGAGGTAAAAGAACAAGACAGAAAACTTGTATTCTGTCTTGATTAGAAGTATCATATTCCAGAAAGTTCCAAGTCATCGCACTACGAAGACTAAGGCTTCACAAGCGGCAAAAGCATACTTGTTCATTGCGTTGGCAAATAGTATTCCGGTAATTTAAGCCCTGGTTTTCCTATAATGAAACAAAGATATGTCTCCCGTAGAATTTGTCAATAGCATAATTGATTTTTCTGCTTAATAATCAAGTTCTTTTGAGCAGATGAAAGGATTTTTTTATTCAAGGGAGGATTTCCCCAGGTTCCACCTAAGTATAGTGAATAATCTGCCCATTCATCAAGCATTTCTTTTTGCAACTTGATTGTTGAAAAACTACCTTTGTTTCGTTGCTTTATTGGTCAGGCTTAAATTGATAGTTTTCCATATTCCCAATCCTTGAAATGGCATAGTAAAATAAAAAAAATGCATTCCAAAAATGTGTTAATAGCGGGGACCATATGTAATGCTGTTTCGAATGAGTGCCCTAAACGCATGAAATTTCTACATTGCTTTGTCATACATCGTAAAAACGCATGATTTGTTGTAATCACCATATTTCAAGTCACAAACGTAAAAGTTTAATAATTAATATGTTTAGTCATGGCAATTCCCACCTCAAGAACAAAAGAAAAGGCAAGCATTTCAATTGATGAATCCCGCTGCAGTGGTTGCGGCAGCTGTGTGCTGGTTTGCAAAGATTTTAGCCTGAAGTTAACTGAAGGCAAAGCAAGAGTTAGCGATCATGCCTTGTTTGGCTGTATCGGCTGCGGGCATTGCATGGCCATTTGTCCTGACGGTGCCATTGAAATTCATGGCCGGACCATTTCACCAGCCGACCTCTTCGAATTACCAGACAAAGCCTTAGTTGCTGGTTACGAACAACTAATGGCACTGCTTCAGAAACGCCGCAGCATCCGTGAATTCAGGCATCAGCCGGTTGAATCGGCAGTCATCGAAAAAATACTGGATGCAGCAAGGACAGCTCCCATGGGTTTGCCTCCTTCAGATGTGAACGTACTGGTACTGGATAGCATTGAAAAGACACGTGCTTTTGCAGCGGATTTCTGTACATACCTCGAAAGCATGCAGTGGTTTGTATCGAAGTGGTTTCTGGCCATGATGCGCCCACTGTGGGGAAAAGCCAATGCAGAAATGTTTGCTGATTTTATCCGGCCACTGTTTAAGGTCTATATCGGTAAGATGCGTGAAGGGGTTAACCTTGTAAACTACGATGCGCCAGTGGCCATGTATTTCTACGGTTCTCCGTATGCTGATCCTGCCGATCCGATCATTGCTGCAACATACGCCATGATTGCCGCAGAATCGCTTGGACTTGGCAGCTGCATGTTAGGTGCAATTCATCCTTTGATCAAAAACGGCAACAAGGCAAAGCAATTTCGCGAAGCGCATGGCATCAAATACAAAAGCAGGGAAGGTATTTTTGTGATTTTCGGACACCCTGCTGTGCATTACCGCAAGGGAATCAAAAGGACTTTTGCCTCGGAAACAGGACTAAATTAGCCTCATGGCCTACACAGAAACTAATTGCAAGCATCGAAACCCCCAGTGTTGGTTTAGCGTAAAATCAACTGATCACCGAACAAGAAATCCATTATGAAAGGTTTGCGCATCTTGATTTTGTCGGGCCTGTTGTTGATTAAACTCATCGGCTGCTCGCCTCCATTTCCTGTGAGGGGCACATTAAAAACAATCGCTCAATTTCCATCAAAATATGTTGAACCACGACGCGTTGATATCTGGCTACCTGAAGGATACAGTAAAATAAACACCTATGCAGTTGTCTATATGCACGACGGCCAAAACCTTTTTGATCCGGCATTCGGCTTTGGGGGACAGATATGGGCTGTGGATGAAGCCTTGCAGGTACTCATCAGCAAAAAACAGGTTAAACCGGCAATAATTGTGGGCATTTGGAGCTCGTCAAAACGCATACAAGAGTACCTGCCTGTTCCAGCATTTGAATTGCTATCGTCAGACAGGCGCACACTGCTCCGGAGTGAGCGCATCGATCATCCCATCAGCGACAACTACCTGAAGTTCATTGTTGAAGAACTGAAACCTTTTATCGACCGGAACTTCGCTACGGCCAGTGAAAGAACCGGCACCTTTATCATGGGATCGGATATGGGTGGTTTGGTTTCATTGTATGCCCTGGCCGAATATCCTGCTGTTTTCGGAGGAGCTGCCTCGATGAGCACACATTGGCCACTGAGCCTTGAACAAAATGACCCTGGTTATTCGATTCCTTATATTCAGTGGCTGAGACGACACCTGCCTGCCCCATTGGTACACAGGATATATTTTGATTTTGGCACCGAAACCCTGGATGCCCGCTATGCCATGCACCAGCAACTGATGGATGAAGCCATGAAATCGGCAGGCTATGAACAGGGTACGCTATGGACAAGCAAAAAGTTTCAGGGTGACGGACACAACGAAGCCTCGTGGCGAAAGCGTGTTCAGATACCACTTGAATTTTTATTAAAAGAGTAAATGAATGGGAATATAATCATGAATGCCTACAGCATATGCACCTTGAGATAGAACGGAAATTCCTTGTTAAAGGAGAATACAAATCGCAGGCTAAAAGTGTGATTCACATTGAGCAGGGATACCTTTGTTCTGTTTCAGCGCGTACGGTCCGCGTCCGGATAATTGGCGAAAAGGGCTTCATCACCGTCAAGGGTGAATCACCGGATGGCGGCATCAGCCGTTTTGAATGGGAAAAAGAAATTTCAGCCACCGAAGCAAAAGCATTGCTGGCATTGTGCGAACCTGGCCGCATCAACAAGAACAGGTATCTGATTCCGGTCGGCAATCATGTATGCGAGGTTGATGAGTTTTTTGATGAAAACGCAGGGCTTGTTTTGGCCGAAATAGAACTGAAACGTGCAGATGAAGCATTTGAGAAGCCTGATTGGCTGGGCATCGAAGTTACCGGTGATTTGCGATATTATAATGCCATGTTGGTCAAACAGCCTTACACTAGCTGGTAATCTGCAAAGAAATATAAACCCCCAGTTTTGGTATGATTGAAGAAAACATTAGTATTCATAGCAACTACACACTCGAAGTCAAGCTTGGATTTATTCCGGAAAAGGAACGAAAACAAAGCCGTTTTGCAGTAAACTTCTGGTTGTTTATTCCACCAAACCTCGATATTCATGCAGCGACCTATGAAAAGAAGGACTTTTACCGCGATGTGAAATCAAATATCCGGCTGATTACTCCCGTGTTTACCTTGACCGAGATCATTGAAAGTCAATCCTCTCCCCTGCTGAAGCTGGAACATTCCGTACCATCGCTGATCAATGCTACAACCGCTGAAAAGGATAATTTTGAGCATCATACCCGAATGTTTCTGTCGGTGGTAAAAAGTGCGCTGCGCAATGTAGTACTGGCAATAAGCAACCCGAAACCCTTCAACAAAACAGCTCCAAAAGTCGAAGAACTTATTGATCAGCTCAACACTATTGTGTCGCGTTACAGGCGCCTTGAGCAATATATAGCGGCGAAGGCTATTGATCCGAAAATCAACAATTACTATCACATTGGTGATGAATACCTAAGCAATGTGATTGAATACAATTGTTTCAGGCTGATGAAAGCCCTGCAGCACAAATCTGATACTGCAGCACAAATGAGGGCGCTCAGTTCACTGATTGAGGATGAGCTCCGGTATAAGAAATCGAAGGGCATGCTTACGGTTGATCGTGACTCAGCAGACCACAACCGTGCCTTTGTTAAACGCCTGGGCTATTTAAAAAAATATGCGGAAAATGTGTTATTTGTGTCTGCCACAAAAAAAAGAGGCAGTGTGCTGAAACAGCAGTTGTATTATAGCCTTGCTGCAGGGATTTCGATGGTGTTTGCCACAGCCGTTGCCTTTTCGTTTCAACGGACTTATGGCAACTTCACCATGCCGTTTTTCGTTGCCCTCGTGGTGAGTTATATGCTCAAAGACAGAATCAAGGAATTGGGCAGATACTATTTTGCCCATAAATCAGGATCCGGCTATTTTGACCTTAAAACAAAGATTTCCCTGAACAGCATCAATTTTGCGAAAAGCAAAGAAGCCATGGATTTTATTGAGGAGCATAAAGTCCCCCGGGCCGTGTTACAAAAACGGGGCAGGCCTGCGCTCTCCGCCAACGAAAACAATATGCACACCGAAAGCATTTTACTCTACCGAAAACTGCTGACGCTCAACAGACAAAAACTTAATAAATGCAGTGATTACGCCTTGCACGGTTTTCACGATATTGTGAGGATCAACTTTCATCAATACACCAGAATGATGGATAACCCTGATGTTCCCTTGTTTATCAGTGATGGTTTGCAACACGCAGCTACGGTGAATGGTGAAAAGACCTATGAGATTCAATTGGTTTTACAATTAAATGAAGCTGAAATGCACCAATACAGGCTGATCATGAACCGCGATGGCATAAAGGAACTCTTCAGGGAAAACTAAGCGCATCATTGAGGCACAACGGCAGATCTTCTCCAAAGCTCAAATTTGTACTGCCTGCTCCCGTAAGTTAGCATTAAGAGGTCAGCGTCTGCCTGCAGGATGTTATCAACAGCCAGATCAGTTTAAAAGGCATCTTGTTTATATGCATTATGTAATATGATTCATGTTAATAATTCTACTGCGCTGATATACAGATTATAACATCTGATCATTTATTTCCAGAATTGCTAATAAAAAAAACAACTTGTTTTTTTTAACAAACCAGATAATAAGTATTTGTCACATTGATGCTAATTTGGGTTGTGCAGCCAAATCAGATTCCTTAAATTAGCGACTCGAAAATTTGCATTAAACTTTTCTCACTAAATCTTTAAAATCAGTCCAATGAAAAAAAATTACACAGCTATTAAACCATTGATTGCAGCGACAACAATCGTTTTGTTTTTTGCATTCAGTGCCCATGCACAAAACACCGTCGTCAAATGGGATTTCAACAACGAAACCCTTGACCCGGCAATTGGTACCGGAACAGCCACCAACATTGGCGAAACCACATACACCTTTGCAACCGGCGTCAATGGAAGCCCTGATCGCGCCTGGAACACTGCCACTTATCCCGAACAAGGCACCTTATCCGGGACAGCCGGCGCTGAATTTATGACCAGTACGGTTGGATTTGCAAAGATCAGCTTATTTTACCAGCACCGGGCTTCCGGAACCGCATCGCGCTGGGCAGAAATTTATTATACCACTGATGCTGGCGCCAACTGGACAGTGCTTGGCGACAACGCAGGAGGTCTGGCTCCAAACAACACCTTTTACCCATTCGAATTCGATTTAAGCGAGATCGCTGAAGCCGACAACAATCCCGGTTTTGGCTTGCGTATCGTATCGGTATTTTCACCAGTAGCTTTTGATGATGGGCTTGGAAATTCCTTTGGAGCCGACGAAGCCTATCACCGCTCGGCAATCGAAGGGGGAAGTGCTTACGGTCCTGGTGGAACATGGCGTTTTGACGAAGTTACCATTTCAGCTGCCGAAACCGTTGGCATTGGTGAACGCACACTCGAAAACACCCGCATTGCCTGCCAGAATGGCAATATTTTAATCAGTCTTCCCACAGGCATCAAGGCTAGCGCATCCATTTACAACATCATAGGACAATCGGTCAGCGAAAACATCCCGGTAACAGCAAATGCACAGCTTTCGGCTTCAGGCCTCAAAGGATATTACCTTGTTAGGCTTGTTGGTGAGCAGGGAAATCTGCTGACCAGGAAGGTTTTCGTTCCTTAATAAATTCAAGTATAAACCACAAATATTCATGATGAAACAGAAAGTTACCCGATCAATTTCAGCTTTTGTAATTGTTCTTTTGGCAAGTTTGCCTTTTTTACTGACAGCACAGACCACCATTACACAGTGGACCTTCGAAGGGGACGTAATCACCCCGTCCACCGGAAGTGGAACAGCAACACTCATTGGAGGCATTACCTCGTCCTATGCTACCGGTAATGGCGGAGGCAGGGCGCTTAACACAGCTACTTACCCTGCCCAATCGACGAACCCAGCCACAGCTGGCGTTCAGTTCATGGCCAGCACTGCAGGCTACGAAAACATCATCATCAGTTGGGACCACCGCGCATCTTCAACCGCTTCTCGTTGGGCCGAACTTTACTACACCACCGATGGAACCAACTGGGTTTCTTTTGGAAACAATGCAGGCGGATTGTCACCTGATTCCAACTTCTATCCCTTCGAGTTCGATTTAAGCAGCATCCCCGATGCAAACGACAACCCGGATTTCGGTGTTAAGATCGTTTCAATCTTTTCACCGGTAGCTTTTGCTCAAAATGCCACACTCAGCTATGGTCCCAATGAAGCCTATCAGCGTGCAAGCGCGCAGTCGGGCCCTCCCGGCAGCGGAACAGGCACAGGCGATTATTCACCAAATGGCACCCTGCGTTACGACAATGTTACCATCAGCGGCGACGAAATTGTCGGTGCAACAGCGGTTAAGCTTGTCATCCTCTCTGTCAACGGTGGTAATCCTCCTTCAGTAAACACTCCTTTCGAAGTTGTGGTTCAGGCACAGGATGCTACCGATCTTCCTGCCGGAGTTTCTGTAAACACAACCGTTACACTGACAAAGGCCACCGGAAGCGGCACCCTCAGCGGTACCCTTGTGGGAACTCTAAACGCCGGACAGCACACCATAACCTTTAGCGATGTGCAGTACAACACAGCCCAGACAGGTGTAAGCATCACTGCCTCAGCCACTGCGGGAATGACACTTACTCCCGGAACAAGTGACCTTTTCACTGTGTTTGATGTTGCCAGCCAGCTGTCGATCAACGGATTTCCTGAATTCGGACAGTTCGGTGTACCGGTTGCCACCTTTACCGTCGAAGCCCTCAGACCTGATAATTCAGTTGACGAGAACTTTGATGGCACCATCACCCTCACAAAAGCAAGCGGTCCCGGCATGTTGGGGGGAACCCTCATCAGGGATGCTGTTGCAGGAATTGCAACCTTCAACGACATCACTTTCGACACTCCCGGTGATTATGTCCTCAACGCTGATGCGGCTGGATTACCACAGGAATCAAGTGATGTGATCACCATTTTGGGTGAGCCTGCCATCACTGAAGTCATCATGCCGCAATACATGATGTCGAACAGCCCGTCGAACAGCCGCATTCCGATGGCTTACCGGGTAACAATCTCAGGTTTGATCCCAGATGTAACCTATAAATATATCAATCAGGTAGTTGTAGCATCTGACGGGCCTACTACCAATGGTGCCGGCAACATGATCATTGTCACCGAAAGCGGCGACTTTATCCGCACCACCTCTCCTGACTTTGGAACCGATGGCGCACACGGCACATTTGACACCGATGGAACAGGCAGTTATACAGGTTGGTTTGTTTCGGAACCTACCGGAAACACCAGGTTCAGTCCGGGCAACGAAGTCTTTATGCGCATCAGGATGAACAATGGTGCTGGTGGCAATTCAATTCAGAACCGCCTAACCACAACCTCAGCTGTTGTTCCACTTGGGCTGGGTGAAACCAATGAAGCCACACTGGCAACAGGTATCATCGGGAAAGCCTTTGGCAACGCCACTGATTTTGCTTTCCTGTATGACAATGAAGAAGGTTCCGGACGTCCGCTTAGCGGCGCTTTCATCGAAGATGACGGCACCTCCGGCGATACCTACTATGCACCATTTTATCAGACGGATGTTGATGGAATGGATGGCGCTTTCGGAAGCATCATCCCTAATATCCTTGCAAATGGTCTTCGCCGCGTTGAGGTCAGGGACAGGGCCAGCGGCAGCGTCAATGAAGCTGAAACCCAAACATCTGCTGACGGTTTGTGGCCATATGGCGTAAATACCGTTGACCCTGTAGGTGGATTAAACGCACTCCTTGTGACCGAGCGTCCTGATTTCAGTGCTGATGTCACTCAGATCGTACCTGGTGGTAGTGTTAATTTCAGTACTAATGCACCTTTTGCTCCTGACACATACGCCTGGGAATTTATTGGTGGTGACCCAGGTGTTTCATCCGACCCAAATCCAACGGTTGCTTATTACAATGAAGGTGTTTGGGATGTTTCACTCACCCTTACCAATGCCTTTGGTTCAGAAACCATCTTAAAAACCGGCTACATCACAGTAAGCGATGTGCCGATTGCCAACTTCAGCGGTACACCACTGGTGATTGCTCCTGGTGCAGAGGTTGTATTCACTGACCTTTCACAGGGAGTGATCGACAGCTGGGCATGGACATTCGAAGGTGGTGAACCAGCCACTTTTGGCGGACAAACACCTCCAGCCATTGTTTATGCTGAAGCCGGAAGCTTCGGAGTAACACTGACCGTGACGAATTCGGAAGGTTCCAACACAAAAACCATGGAAGATTATGTGCATGTAGGCCTGGCACCTGTTGCCGAGTTTGATGCCACATTTGAAATCGGTGAGTTTGAAATGGTGTATACGTTCCAGGATTTGTCGGAGAATAGTCCGGAAGTATGGACATGGACATTCGATGCCGGTACACCTGGAACTTCTGTTGAGCAAAACCCGGTGGTGACCTATACCGAAGATGGCGAATACGATGTGAGCCTGACAGTGAGCAATATGTTTGGAGAGGACAGCGAAACCAAGCTCGGATATGTGGTGGTAGATCTGGTCGGACTTAACGAAAGCCGTTTCGTTCCGGTGATGAGCATCGCACCCAACCCGAGTAACGGGCAGGTAACCATCAACACCAACCTTGAAGGCAGCATGCTGCGTGTGATTAACACCCAGGGTGCGGTGATGCTGCAAACCATCGTTAGCAGTAAACAGCATCGCTTCGACACCGGATCATGGGCTGCCGGACTGTATGTTGTTGAAAGCATGATGCCAAACGGCAACAAAGTCGTACGTACAAAACTGATGGTGAAGTAGTTACTTCAACTAAATACATCATAAACCGCCCCGGAATACCGGGGCGGTTTTTTTATACCCTGGAAGAAAAGACTGACATGCCTGAAACACACTTATGTTATAGCATGTGTTTTTGTGATTTCATCGTTATAGATTGCTATGCTATTGATTAACAACAGTTATCAGCAAGGGTTAAGGCCTAATTTCACACACTGATAAAATGTCAATAACTTGATATAAACTTCATATCCGGCAAAAAAGAATTGGCCTACTTTTGCCCGCTGCTTATGGATTTTGGGATTATTATTTATTGTACGGCACAACTCAAGGTAGTTTATGTTTGGCGGGAATTGTTTATTTATGTTCAATTCAGTACCAAGGCAGCGCCATATCCTCCCCTCACCATTTTTTGAAAACACCATTAAACTGACAGGCTGTTTACGGTCTGTATACGACCGTCTTTTTTACAATTTATGCAATCGGCTGCGATGTGCAACTGACAACGTCAGAAATTACCCGGTTCTGGCAATGGCCTCAATGAGGCAGTCATTTTCAATGCATACTTACAAACCTAAAACAAATCAAAATACCAAAACCATAAAATCATGAATCAAATTAAATTTACAAACACAATCATCAGCTTCTGCCTGTTGGCCTTGCTGATGGCCTCAAGCCTGGATGGGTGGGGGCAGACAACTATTGCCATGCAGGATTTTGATGGCACCAATACCCTGACATACACAGTAACAGGCGGCACAACGTATACTGGCAATTCAGCATCCGCTGACAGACCTGCTTCGTCAGCATTTTATGTAAGTAGCAGCACAGCTTATGGAGTAAGCAATGGAACAGCTACTTTGACCTTTGGTAACGTTACAGGCCTAGATGCATATTCGGCAAAGTTTGTTGAATTAAGACTGGCTTCATGGTCAATATCCAGCTCTGGAAATGGAGCAGATGCAACAGATAATGTGATTTTGTCAATATCTGTAGATAATGGTGTTAATTGGTCGCAGGAATTGCGTATTAATGGAAACTCAAATGCCTACTGGCACTATACAACTGGGACAGGAGCTGCCAGCACGACTTATGACGGAGATGACACACCCACCACATTTGCGCCAGCGGGAGGAGCAAATAGGACCACAGATGGCTATTCGACCTTGCTAGTAAATCTTCCTAATGCCAGCACCCAGGTCAGGATTAAGGTTGTAATGTTAAACAACTCATCCAACGAAAGATGGACCATCGACAATGTCCGTTTGGTAGGTACCCCCACAGCGTCAAACACAATTACTACTGGTAGTGTCAGCACACCTCCATTTTGTATTGATGCTTCAAATACTGCAGCAGGAACTGTTGCTTATACTTCCTTAGGAACCTATACAAGTGCCACATTTACGGCAAAACTATCAGATGCATCAGGAGTATTTGATACGCCTGTTAATATCGGGACGGCAACTGTCAGTGGTACGGACCCATCAGGAAGTATTTCAATTACCATACCGGCTGGTACTGCATCTGGTACCGGATACAAAATCAGAATCGATTGTGCTTCGCCATCCGTTACTGGTACAGTGAGCGCTCCTTTTGAAGTGATAAACGGAGCAAAAAACGTCAGCAATCAGTCAGCTACCATTGATATTATGGCTTCAACCTTAACGTGGACCAACCCCAATGCCTGCTATGATGAGATTATGATAGTTGGTAAGGCCACATCTGCTGTGACAGCGACTCCTACTGGTGATGGCACCGCCTATACAGCTAATCTGGCATTTGGCAGCGGCACGCCATTCGATGGTGGATTTGTACTTTATAAAGGCATTACCTCATCGCAGTTTGTTACTGGATTGACCAATGGAACAACATACTATTATACATTTTTTACGCGGTATGGAACAAACTGGAGCACGGGCGTTACTGCATTTGAAACACCAGCTCAAACTTCAGATGCAACAGACTTCTTCCGAAGTAAAACAACGGGAAACTGGGGTAATTACACCTCTTGGGAATCTTCACCGGATGGTTCGGTATGGATTAATGCCACATTGGCTCCAACGAACACGGCAAACACAATTACGATCCGCAACGGACATACCATTACCATTGCCGCAAGCCGGACAGCAGATCAGGTTATGATTCAGAACGGTGGAATTTTAATTCATAGTGCAGGTACTTTCACCATTAATGATGGATTGGATAATGACATTATTATTGAATCCGGTGGCATATTTTCGTTGGCCTCCACCGCACCTGTCTATTCTACAGGGGCAACAACGCTTGTAAGCACTGGAGGTACATTAAGGATTGCTGTGTCAGGCTTGACCGGAAATGGAACAGGTGTAAATGCAGCAAATTATATTTATCAGGATGCCTCCATCCTTGAATATACAATAACCTCAGCATTTTCGGCGAGTGGTGTCACCTATTTCCCGAATGTAGACCAAAACACCAAGCCTATTTTCAGGGTAACATCAATTGTTAGCCCTACAACGCCTGGAGGCGGCAGTAATACAGTAATCAATGGTATATTTGAAGCCAACAGTACCTTTTCTTTTACAGGCGGTGGCACAAAAACTTTCCGTAACGGCATACGGGGAACAGGCGTTCTGTCGCAGGGAGCAACTACCGGACAATTTATCATTAATGGCACAACTGCTGATATCAGTGGTGCCGATAGCCTTAAATTGGGTCCTTCCGGATTATCAATCGCAAGTGGATCAGCTGTTACAGTATCTTCAAACAAATTGATAAGTGGAGGTCCGGTCACCATTGACGGTAGTTTAACCATCAACAGCAACGCCGCCCTTACTGTCACCGGCACCCTCACCAACAATGCCGGCACTTCGGGATTGGTACTCAAATCAGGCGCTTCAGGCACCGGTTCGCTCATCCACAACACCAACAACGTGGATGCCACCATCGAACGCTATATCACCGGAAGCACCAACCTGAGCTCAAAGTATTACCACAATGTGTCGATTCCGCTAAATAGCTCAGTGCAATCAAGTGAGTTTACCGGATCATACCTGTTCAGCTTTAACCAGGCCACCCAACTTTGGGAGCAGATTACCGCCTCAAACGTTACCCTGAGCAATACTGAGGCCTACATGATTTTCTACCCCAACACCAGCACGACCTACAACTTTGCCGGACAACTGAACAATGGCTTGTTTACAGCTACTACTGCTGTTGGATCGGCCGATCAGTTCTGCCTTGTTCCAAACCCCTACCCTTGCGCCATCGACTGGGATGCTGCATCGGGCTGGACAAAAACCAACCTTTATGATGCCATCTGGGTTTGGAACCCTGTTTCACAGACCTATGCCACCTATGGATCGTATACAGGCGTCAATGGGGGAAGTCGTTACATTCCTGAAGGCCAGGGATTCTTTGTGAAAAACGCAGCAGTCTCACCTGCCCTCAGCATGGACAATGGCGTCAGGGTGCACAACAGCCAGGCGTTCTTCGATGAACCCATTTTGAGTAATCTGTTGCGCATTTCTTCCCATGCAGCTACGTTCAGTGATGAGATTGTGGTTCGTTTCCAGGCCGATGCCAGCATTGGTTTTGATGCCAATATGGACATCGACAAGCTGCGCGGTTCACAATACGCACCACTCCTGTACAGCATCGCCGATGGCAGGGAACTTTGCATTCAATCGCTGCCATTTTCAACAGAAACAATGGTTATCCCTATTGGTTTCAGCATCAATACTGATGGCGAACAAACCCTTGAATTCAGTGGATTGGAAAGCTTTGAAACAGGTACTGCCGTTTTCCTCGAAGATTTGCTTACCGGCGACATGATTGACTTTGCTGAAAATTCCCAATATACCTTCCTGCACAGCACTGGCAACAGCCAATTGCGTTTCCGCCTGCATTTCATGGGCGTTACAGGTCAGGGAAACGCCTCAGTTCCGGCAAGCGAAAGTGCAATCTGGAGTTATGGCAACAACATTTATCTGAATCTCCCGGAATCAACACATCAACCGGTGAGTGTTGCGATTTATGACGCCTCTGGCAGGTTGTTGGCAGAAACAACTGCCCGACCCGGACAACTAACTATGATCAGCGCTGCATCGCTTCAAGGTGTTGTCATCGTTCGTATTGCCGGCCAGCAAGGAATTGAAACAAAGAAGGTATACATCAGCAAATAAACCAACAATGAAACGTTTTCTTATACACCTCACTTTTATCTCTGCACTGCTTATCGTAAGTCAAACCATGATGGCCCAGCCACCTGATCCACCGGGCGATCCAAGCTCAGGTGGCGGACCCATTGGCGGAAGTGCGCCCATTGGCAGCGGCATCGGCGTCTTGCTTACACTGGGCGCAGCCTATGGTGCAAAAAAAATTCATACAGCCTGGAAAGCAAACCAGGAATCGCTTGAAGATTAATCAAGAGCGCACTGAAAGTAAGAACCTGACGGGTTACCGTCAGGTTTTTTTGTTGCAAGGCAGACAAAGAGGCATCAAAGCGCAGGGGCGACGCATTAAAAATTTAGGACTTTTAAAATATACTCTTGCGACCAACCAGCAAGAAGTCGCTTAGCCTTGAGGCCTATTTTGGAATCCTCTTTTTTAATCATATTAAGAGCTAACCTGTTGATTATAGAAAAGT
>JAHIUX010000055.1 GCA_018816765.1 Bacteroidota bacterium | reverse complement strand
GTTTTCGCTCAGGCTGATGAGGTAGACTCCCGCGGGGAGGATGTCGCCGGTGCTGGAGCGCCCGTCCCACTGCAGGCTTGTCAACGAAAGGCGGTTGTTGGCCTGTTCCTTTTTGTAAGCTTATACGCGTTAGGCGAAATATTAATGTCCTTTTTATTGATTTATATTGCATAAACCACTATCTTAGTGCCGGAACAAACAAACCAATCAATGTTCTCGTTTCAGCTTTCCCGGTTTCGGCCCCCCGGGGCAACTAAATGCTATGACAATATACAATTAATACAAATTGTATCGATTTGTAATACAGACATTTACCCCCCCCCCGCCACCACAACAACAATTGCTGCTACAGCGGACCACCCGTACAGATTGTATAACGTTTGCAACTTACCTAAGATGTGTCATAATACATTTACTCCATTCGTGGTCAATTGATGGAGCGCAAATCCAAATAAACCGCTATGGCAATACCGAAAACCGTCGCTGTTACTCTACTAAACACATTTTCTGGTTGGGGAAGAATCGGTTCATTTAGCTTGTTTTACTCTTTAGAGTAAAAAAAAAAGAGAGAAACAACTTATATGATTATGAAAAGAAATAAACATGAAAAAGATACTTATTACACTTATTTTTGCTGTTATATTAAGTAGTCAATCGTTCAACCAAAATATAACACAACAGCTTCAAGACTCAATTAGTAATTCAGGTACAATGGACCTGATACCAATTTCGATCCGCTTGGCTTCCGAGTTTGAATTTGATACTGTTTATCCTATGCTCCGGCAAATGTCACGACATCAAAGAAGGGAATTTGTAGTAAATGAACTCAAAGCATTTGCTAATCAGCAACAACAACCCCTCATGAACATATTGGATTCTTTAGCAGATTCAAATCAGGTAAGCGAAATTTCTCCCTATTGGATTATCAATATGGTTTGTTGTAATGCATCACCTAACGCTATTTCCCAAATATCTTCAAACCAATACATCGAAATGATTGATTTGCAATCAACTTCGGAAATTGCATTTGAAGAAAGCACTCCGATAGAAGGTGGACAAAATACATCTGGTTGTGAAATTCCCTGGCATATTTCGCAGGTACATGCCGATCAGGTTTGGCAAATGGGATTTTTTGGTTGTGGTGTAGTCGTTGCAGTAATTGACCAGGGTGTCAACTATAACCATACCGACCTACAGGGAAGAATGTGGGATGGAACAGCATATGGATTTACAAATCATGGCTATGATTTTGTATCAAACGATGATGATCCCTTTCCAATTAATGGTGCGAGCGAAAAACATGGCACCCATGTAGCTGGCCTGATTACTGGAAATTGCTCCTCAGGTTATGGCTACTCGACAGGTGTTGCCCCTGAATCCAAAATCATGGCATTAAGGGTTTTAGACGGCGGTGAGACTGTGGTTTGGGAACGGACATTCTCCGCACTGGAGTTTGCATTAGAGTTTGGAGCTGACATAATTAATCTGTCAATTGGTCAAGAGGTAAGGGCTAATCCGGACTTTTACGAACAAAGATGGAAATGGCGTCATTCACTTGATAATGTGATGTATGCCGGCTGCATAGCAATTGCAGCGTCTGGAAATAAAGTCGGCCCCCCAATTTCAACACCCTACCAGGTAAGTTTACCCGCGTGTATTCCATCCCCCTGGAAGCATCCGGATCAGGTTATTGAAGGAGGACTTTCGTCTGTCGTTGCCGTTGGGGCTACGGATAAAGATGATTACAAATGGAACTTATCCTGCGAGGGGCCTGTAACATGGCAAAAAGTACCTGACTATAACGATTATTTCTTCGATGAGTTTTTAGGTCAATATGGGCTTACAAAGCCTGATGTATCAGCTCCTGGCAAGGATATTATTTCCACCGTGGGCCTGAATGATTATGAACAATGGTCAGGTACATCAATGTCAACTGCGATCGTTTCCGGTGTAATGTCACTTTTGTTGGGATATAACCCGGATTTGTCCATTGAACAGTTAGACAGTATTCTGGAGTTGACAGCTGACAAACAAGTTTATGGTGTATCGAAAAACAACATTGTAGGCGCTGGCAGGATTGACGCAAAGGCTGCACTTGAAATGGCTGAAACAATACAAATTGAGATCAATGAAAATGTGAGTTGGAACAGCAACCGCGATATATACAGCAACGTTTTTATTAAAAGTGGTTACTCCCTGACGATCTCAAATGCAGAAATTGAAATGGGTCCTGGCCGTAAAATTGTAATTGAGCCAGGAGCCACACTTGTAGTGAACAATGGTGTAATACGGAATAACAGTCAAAACTATAATTGTACTGGACCCTGGCAAGGCATCGAAGTCTGGGGTAACAGCAGTGCACACCAGTGGCCCGATACCAATGGCAACTACCAGCAGGGGCGCCTGGTGCTCAACAATGCCACCATAGAAAACGCCATTGTTGCTGTTAACCTTTGGAAAAAGGGAGATTACAGCAAATCAGGAGGTGTTGTTTATGCCACCAACAGTAGTTTTATAAACAATACCCTGGCAGTGCATGCCTTACCCTACAGGAATTTTCACCCGTTGACCTTCGAAGAAATGCCCTACAATGCGCTGTTTAGCAACTGCACCTTTGAAATCAATGCGGATTACCCGGGCTACGAAACCTTTTACAAGCATATTGACCTTAACCAGGTGAACGGGCCACGCTTCAAAGGTTGCGACTTCACCCTTTCGCCCCAGGTGGAAAATGTTTCTGCCTCCAGCATTGGCATTGGTTCCTATGGATCAGGCTTCAGGGTGAATGCATTGTGTACCAGCAACAATGTGCCCTGCAATGATTGGGACAGATCCTCATTTACCGGCTTCACCTATGGGATTTATGCAACAGGGAACGTAACAAGCAACAATACTTTTGAAGTAAGCATGACTGATTTTACCAACAACAGTTACGGCATAAAAATGACGGCTGTAAACAACACAACAATTTTATCAAATATGTTTAATATTGGCGGGCCAGGAGTGGATGAAATTGAAAAATGCGGTTTGGCAGCTTCAGCTTACGGGGTTTATACAGATAATTGCACCGGTTTTGCTATTGAAGAAAACGATTTTTACAAGTTGCCGGGTGCACCAGTTGGGAATTATATTGGTACGTATATTGCCGAAACCCAGGCTACCGATCAGGTATATTTTAATACTTACTATGGTTTGAGCTATGGGAATTATGCGGTGGGGGAAAATCATGTTCTGCCAGATGATTTCTTTCATGGTCTCGCCTATTACTGCAACGAAAACGTAGCCAACTTTGCCGATTTTTATGTTGAGCCAGATAATGATCCTCAAAAAACCACAGGAATTCAATCCAAACAAGGAAATGACCAGCATGTGACCGGTAATAAATTTAGTCCTTCAGGGGCAACCTGGCATTTTTATAATGGAGGTGATTATCTGGTAGGATATTATTACTGTAGCACATGTGCTAACGAGAACCCTGATGATAACAGAGAATTTCAGGTTACCGATAAACCGGTAAATATTCAGAGCGACTGTCAATCCCATTATGGTGGAGGTAGTAGTGTTGGCAGAAATCTTGTATTAACCCCTGACGAAATACTGGACGCTGAATTGGAATTTGCTGTCAACCTTTCCAATTACAATAGTGTAAAAACCTTGTATGAGAATCTTAAGGATGGCGGAAATACAGGAGCGACCTTAACGGATATTGAAAATGCCTCTTCAAATGAAATGTGGGAATTAAGGGCTAAACTACTGGGCGATTCACCGCACCTTTCAATGGAAGTATTGAAAGCAATGGCCGATAAAACCGATGTTTTACCAGACAATGTTATTTTCGAAATCCTTGCTGCCAACCCGGATGAACTCAAAAAGGATGAACTGATCAAATATCTTGAAAACAAGGAGAATCCATTACCAGAATACATGATCAATATCCTGCGTCAGGTAGCCGAAGGAAGTACCTACAAAACAGTTCTTGAACAGGAGATGGCCCATTATAATCAGGTTAAAACACGGGCTGCCTACGATCTGATACGGCGTATCCTGAATGATACAGTGGTAAATAACAACGCGTTACGAAGCTGGCTGGACAATATTGGCGGCAAAAGAGCAGATGAGCAAATCATTTCAAGCTATTTATCTGAAAATAATTATGAAAATGCTTTGTCCATTGCGGCTATGATGCCTGAAATGTATAATTATAACGAATACGAAATGGTTGAACATGCTTACTTTATGGAACTGTTAAACCTGCAAATATTACTATCACAGCAGGGCAGGACTGTTTTTGAACTTAACAGCACCGAAGTTAGCAATCTTGAAACAATAGCAGTTAACAGTACCGGAACAGCGGGAGCCTTGGCAAAGGGCACTTTGGGCTATACTCTTGGCGGTCAATATTGTAACTGCATTCATGTATCGGACTCAGCCGGGTTTAAAAGCAGTAATATCATTAATCCTGAAGACTATGCAAAAGCTTTTGGTTTACTAATAACAACAGAGCCTAATCCTGCAAACGAATGGGTCGCCTTTAATTACACATTACCCAATGATAAATCCGAAGGGTTAATTAAAATAATTGATTCCAAAGGAACATTGGTAACCTCTTTACATGTTACGGGTATGCATGGACAAAAGGTATGGGATACCAGGAAATCAACATCAGGAGTTTACTTCTTTACCATGAGTGTCGGGGAATTAACCCGATCAGGTAAAATAGTTATCAGTAAATAGCATTATTCAAGCGCTTTGGCAATTATAGCCAAAGCGCTTTTACTTTTTTATTATGAAAAAACTGGTAATGATTTCCCTTTTATTTATTGCCTCGGCAACAGTATCTTTTAGCCAGGACATGGAAATAAAGTGGCAGCAGTGTTTTGGGGGCAGTGAAGAAGATCATGTATATGACATTTTAAAAGTTGGGAATACCTATCTGCTTGCCGGAAGTACAGGCTCTGATGATGGTGATATTTCATTTAGTCATGGGTTATTTGATGCATGGTTAGTTAAAATCGATAGCTCAGGTAATCTTATTTGGGAGAAAACATTTGGGGGCTCTGCTGGAGATGCATTTGGAAAGATATTAACAACAGAAAACAATAATTATTTTCTTATAGGCGCATCTACTTCCTCTGATGGAGATATAAGCAATGACCCTTATCCGGGCTCAAATGATATTTGGGTGGTAAAAATTGACAGTATAGGGTCTATCCTTTGGGACAAAATAATCGGGGGTGGAATGATTGATCATGTAGAATCTGCAAGCATTACAAACGATGGTGGTGTAGCAATTTTTGGTTGGACAGGCTCCCAAAACGGGGACATATCGGTTAATTACGGCATGTATGATATGTGGCTGGTGAAGCTCAACAGTGATGGAGAAATTGTTTGGGATAAAAGTTTCGGTACGGATGATTTTGATTACGGTATTGATATTATTCAAACATCTGATGGCGGGTTTTTAATTGGTGGAGCTTCAACTATAGGCAATGTAGGTAATTTAACTTGTGACCCCTATAATATTAACGCAGAATGTATATTGCTTAAACTTGATTCCCTTGGAAACATTGAATGGCAAAATTGCTATGGAGGAAGTGATCATGATGGAATTGATGCAGTTTTGGAAATGCAAGATGGATATGTTTTTTCTGCATATGGGTGGTCAGGAGATGGTGATTTAACAGGTTCAGGTTGGCACGGAGAAGGTGATATATGGGTTGTCAAGGTAGATTTTTATGGGAACATAATCTGGCAAAAGTGTTATGGCGGGTCGAAATATGAAAGTGCACTGAATATATTTTCTGTGGAAAATAATGGAATTGTGTTAATAGGTGCTACCCAATCACAAAATGGAGATGTTACTAATAATCACTCAATAAGTGAATATGACAATGATATATGGTTTTTAAAAATTGACAGTGTTGGGCAAATCATTACTCAAAAATGTTTTGGTGGTATTGGCAATGAATTTATTTATGGCGGAGCACTACAAAAAAGTGATAACAATTATGTAATTGCTGCCTACACCGATTACGGGCCCTCCTACGATGTTGGTTGTGAGCCCCACGGTGGAAATGGAAATTTTGATGAAGATTACTGGGTTTTCGAGATTGACAGCCAGGATACAACAGGAGTTATTGAAAATCCTAAAAACCATGAGGGAGTAAAAGTTTACCCCAATCCAACAAAGGATTACCTGGTTTTTGAAGTCATCGAAAAAACAAACTTCAGAACTGTAACTGTTACGATCTATAACCTTTACGGGCGTGAGGTTGTCGCAAAACAAATGACTTCTGAAACAACTGTGATTGACCTTAGGGAGTTGAAAGTTGGGATTTACTTTTACCACATTGAAATCGAAGACCAAAACTATTCGGGTAAATTTGTTGTTCAAAAATGATTGAAAGTTTGAAATATGACAACCTGAATGCAGACATGCTGATTGTTTCGTCCTTTATGGCATCACAGGATTATGCTTCGGCCCAGACCATGCTTGATTTGATCCCATCAACAAGGAGTCTCGAAGGCGACCGGTTTGACGGGTTCAACGATTACAAAACCCTGGTTGAATTGCAGATAACCATAAATCAGCAGGGGCGCAGCATATTTGATCTCGACAGTAGCGAACAGGCCTTGGTTAGCGCTATTGCAGCCAACCCGGATGGCAAAGGCCAATTACTGGCAAGAAACCTGTTAACTTATGCTTACGGACATCAGTACAACAACTGTCTGCCTGTTGACGACACAGCCGCACTGAAAAGCACTGCCGTTTTGCCGGGTTCAACTGAAGTGAACAATGGCCTGGACATCACCGTTATGCCCAACCCCGCCAGCAGCTGGGCAGCGTTTGCGTACAAACTGCCTTCACCGCTTCAGGAAGCCGTGTTGCAGATAAGCGATGCACAGGGCAGGCATGTGACATCCTTTACCTTAAAAGCCTGGCAAGGCCAGCAGCTTTGGGACATAAGTGATGTTGATGTGGGCAAACCGATATATGTTTATTCCTGGCAAGGCCAGCAGCTTTGGGACATAAGGGAAGCTAAGAAGGGGAACCTACTTTTACACCCTGAAAGCAGGAAACCAAAGCAAAAGCGGGAAATTAGTCATTAAATAAACAACCAAAGGTGAACCATTCCTCATATTTAGGGGAATGGCTCGCCTTTTACAATTTCATCACAATGAAACGTTTATTCATCATCCTAATTAGCTCAATCTTGATTTTCATTAAGGGTAATGCACAAATCCCTGAAATTGTGTGGCAGCAATGCTTTGGTAACAACGAAAACGTTTTTGCAAACGGTATTGTACCCATTGGCGATGGATATTTGTTTGGCCTTGAAGTATTATCAGGAGAAGGGGTTAGTAACTATCACGGTTCTTATGACATTTGGCTTGTGCGTACAGACAGTGTAGGCACATTGCTTTGGGAAAAATGCTATGGGGGATCATCATCTGAAACACCTTTTAAATTGATTAAAAAATCTGAAGATGAGTATTTTATTTTTGGACACGCCGGATCGATGGATGGAGATGTTCAGTCAGGTAACAATGGGTTTTCTGACCTGTGGGTGGTAAAGATAAATGGGCAGGGTATAATTCAATGGGAACAAACATATGGCTGTGAAGGATTTGATACCGCAAGAGACATGATCCTGACCCCAGATGGGGGTTTTGTGATGATTGACCGCATTGGCATAGGCGGAGGCGATGTTAGTCAGTTTTATGGCATAGGCGATTGCTGGATGGCGAAATGCGACTCGCTGGGCAACCTGGAGTGGGAGAAAACCCTCGGAAACACCGGCCTGGACAATTGCATGTCGATGACCGTGAACAGCGCTGGCAACATCATGATGATTGGGGCTGCCCAGTGGCATGGTGACCTTGTTGCGTGTTTCCCTGACGGGGCATGGGGAGATGTGTGGCTTGTGGAACTTGACCTGCAGGGAAACATCCTGGATCAGCATTGCTATGGCGGTAGTCAGTATGATGTTGGCTATTCTATCATTGAATTAGAGGATGGTTATGCTTTTATTGGCAGCACTGCCTCAAACGATGGAGATGTGTCAGGTCTGCATGATATTCAGATTAGTGAATTTACAACTGATTTTTGGGTAGTCCGGTTGGACAATCACATGGAGATCGTTTGGCAGAAATGCCTGGGAGGGTATCGCAATGACCAACCCTTCTACATTACTTCAACAGAAGATGGTGGGTTTGTCGTAATTGGTACCACAATTTCAACTGATGGCGATGTAAGCGGCAACCATTCCATCTCGTATAATTATATGGATATCTGGTTAGCCAAAATAAATGGCGAAGGCGAGTTGCAGTGGCAGCAATGCTATGGAGGTAAATGGGCTGAGCGTCTGGAAAACCCGCATACAGTGCTGAAAAAAAGCGATTACAATTATGTCTTTGCAGCATCTAGCAATTTCAGTCCTTCGTTTGATGTGCAATGCGGCACTTTTTACAACTACAATGCCTGGTTGTTCGAGATAGACACTGTAGATACAACTCAAATTGCCGAAACGCTAACACAAAACAAACAACTCAATATCTTTCCCAATCCTGCTTCAAATGAAGCCTGGTTGCAACTGCCCGGGGATATTGACCTTGCACAGGCGCTGGTAATGTTTTACAGCCCAACGGGCAAACTGCTTTCTAAAGCACAACCCACGAGTAACTTCCACAAGATAGAAACCTCCCGCTTGCCTGCCGCTTTGTATTTCGTCAGGCTATGGAACGGAAGCAGCTGGCAAAGTGGAAAGCTGGTGGTGAGGTGTCAATAGGGTGCTGTGTGGCTGTGATGCTGTGTTGATTTGTTGATTTGTCCCGTCTCGGCTAAGGACGAGATGGGATTGATGGGTTTAGGATTAATGTTGCCAGAAGAGTTAAAAAATCCGAAATCGTTTGCGGAATCCTTGTTTTGTAAAAGGATTTGTTTATTTTCGCATTATTCAAACTCATTCTAAATAAGGTATTATGCTCCGGAACGATATACTCGAGCGCTTGCCGCTGCACCTGAAACAGCTGATTATCGACCAGGATTACCAGTCATACACCTGGCAGGACCATGCCGTATGGCGGTTTGTCATGAAACAAAATGTGGCTTTTCTGAGCGATAAGGCGCATGCTGCTTACCTCGACGGCTTGCGCAAAACAGGCATCAGCATCGATCGCATTCCGGATACCGACACCATGAACAGCATCCTGTCGGAGATCGGATGGGCTGCTGTCACTGTGGATGGCTTCATCCCTCCGGCTGCCTTCATGGAATTTCAGGCCTTCAATGTGCTGGTTATCGCGGCCGACATCAGGCCCCTCGATCAGGTGGAATACACCCCGGCACCTGACATCATCCACGAAGCTGCCGGCCATGCGCCTATTATCGCCGATCCTGAGTATGCCGAATACCTGCGTTATTTTGGCGAAATCGGCTCGAAAGCCTTTTCATCAGCGGCTGATTTTGCCTTATATGAAGCCATCAGGCACCTTTCGATCCTTAAGGCTGATCCCTTTACACCCGAAGCTGACATCCGGGAGGCCGAAAAACAACTTCAGGAAAAGGAAGCTGGCCTGGGAGAGCCCTCAGAGATGGCCCTCATTCGTAACCTGCATTGGTGGACGGTAGAGTACGGGCTTATCGGTGAATTAGATAATCCAGGCATTTATGGGGCGGGCTTGCTGTCGTCGATTGGCGAAAGTGCCGGTGCACTGAGCAGCAAGGTGAAAAAATTGCCTTATTCGATCGAAGCGGTGCATTATAATTTCGACATCACAACCCAGCAGCCGCAGCTCTTTGTTACACCTGATTTCAGACACCTCACCCATGTACTCGATGCGTTTGCAGATACAATGGCACTCAGGAGGGGAGGCCCTGAAGGGATCCGGAAGGCCATTGATTCTGCCAATACGGCCAGCTGTGTTTACGACTCTGGCTTGCAGGTGTCAGGCACATTTTCAGAAGTGATTATGCACCATGACAAAGCAGCTTACCTGATGACACAGGGACCAACAAGCCTGTGCTTTAACAATAAGCTGATCGATGGCCATGGCACAACTGTTCATCAACATGGCTTCGGCTCACCAATCGGTAGGTTTAACAATATCAACAAACCTCCCGGCCAACTCAGCGACGATGAACTGACCAGGCTGGGACTAGTTGTTGGTCAAACTGCTACATTGTTGTTCGAATCCGGTGTCAGTCTTCAAGGGAAACTCATATCAACCCAACGATGCGAAGGCAGCCTGGTGTTGCTTGGTTTCGATGCCTGCACGGTGCGTTATCATGACAGGCTGCTGTTTGACCCATCGTGGGGAACTTATGATATGGCGGTTGGTGAAGCCATCGTTTCAGCTTTTGGAGGACCGGCAGATGCCGACGCTTATGGGCTGGAATATCCTGTGCCGGCCGAAAAGACCCACAAGATTCAGTATTCGGAGGCCAGCCGCGGACTGCATCGGCTGTATGGTGAATTGCGCCTGGTGCGCGAATCGGGGCGCGATCACGACAGGCTGTTGCCTCTGTGGAAAATACTCAGGACCGAATACCCCAACGATTGGTTGCTCCCGGTTGAACTGGCAGAATTGCTACATGATCATCCGATGAAAGGCATCAGTTTCGAAGAGGTTGTTGAATACCTGAAAGCCATGGCAAAGCAAAAACCGGCAATATCGAATCTGATCAACAGGGGCTTGGCGCCCTTGCTCAGCTAATAATGCTTACAAATAGGTCAGCAGCAGGGCAAGTGCCGCTTCGGGTTTTTTACGGCTGAGCAAATTGCGCGCCTCCTCAACGAGTAATGCGGGATTTTGCCTTACTTTCGCTACATCTTTCAATTCCTGAATCAATTCTTTTATTGCGACATCATCGGGCAGTTTTTCCACATTGCCCAGTTGCCCCAGGTCGTTGCCTGTCAGCAGGTGGCTGAACCTGATCTTTTCGGGTAACTGATCGATGCCAATGCCCAGTCGGGCTAATGGTTTGGGAACAATAAATTTGGCGTCACCACCGGTACGCACGTAGTAGTTACCACCCATACGCCCAACAAGGTCAATCTTGTCCTGATCAATTTCACTGTGAGCATCCATCACTTCTTCGTCGATGTGCATCAGCAGGATGTCGCAGATAACGAGGTTGCCGGCGCCCGGACCCTGGCCTGTTTCGATGATTTCGCGCACACGGCACTCAAACTGCACTGGCGACTCCTTCACCCGCATGGGCCTGATCCGTTCGGATGGAATAGGGGTGAGGCCCGATTTCACGAATTCGTTTACTCCGGCTGGATACTCGGTGCTCGACAAACTGGTTTGCTGCACCATGCTGTAAGTCACAACATTAATAACCACTTCGGGCAAAACTTTGAGGTTTTCGAAAGTGTGCTTGGTGGTATTGTCGCGACCGCGCCTCGATGGTGAAAAAATCAGTGTAGCCGGATTGACCCCAAAAGCGTTGAAAAAACTGAAGGGTGAAAGGTTGGGAGTTCCATCGGGTGCCAGGGTGCTGGCAAGTGCTATCGGACGTGGCGCCACGCTTCCGAGCAGCAGCCGGTGAAAATGGACCGGGTTAAACAATAAAGGGTCGATCTGTTGCATTGTTTCAGGGTGTTGCCGGAAGTATGGTGGTCAGGTTATCGCCAAAGCCGATGCGGACCATGCCGTTATCGGCAAATCCCTTGATGATCATGCAGTCGTTGTCGTGGATAAAGCTGCGCAGGCTGCCTTCGGCCAGGCTGAGGGGTTTGGTTCCTTTCCAGGCCAGTTCGAGCATCGAGCCATAAGAATCGGGAGTGGGACCGCTGATGGTTCCCGAAGCATACAGGTCGCCCGGGTTGATGTTGCATCCATTGATAGTCTGGTGCGCCAGTTGCTGCGCCATATTCCAGTACATATACTTGAAATTTGACCTGCATACGGCAGATGGGCTGCTATTTTCGGGCTGGATATACACCTCGAGCTGAATATCGAAATTCCTTGGCCCAGTGGTTTTCAGGTAGGGAAACACCTCAGGTTCCTGCACAGGTCCATCAACGCGAAACGGCTCAAGCGCTTCGAGGGTCACAATCCACGGACTGATGACTGAACCAAAGCTTTTCGAGAGGAAAGGCCCCAGCGGAACATATTCCCATCGCTGTAAATCGCGTGCCGACAGGTCGTTGAAAAGCACCAGACCGAAAATATGCTCCTCGGCTTCAGCAACAGGAATGCTTTCGCCAAGCCTTGTGCTGCCCGAGGTAATAAATCCAACTTCAAGTTCAAAATCGACTTGTTTGCTAGGCCCAAACTGTGGGGGATGGCTATCGTCGGGCCGGGTTTGTCCCTTTGGCCGATGGATATTGGCCCCCGAAATCACAATAGAAGAGCTCCGGCCATGATAGCCCACTGGCAGGTGACGCCAGTTCGGGAATAAGGCGTTGGCCGGATCGCGAAACATCATGCCCACATTGGTGGCATGTTCGATGCTCGAATAAAAGTCGGTATAATCGCCAATTGCAACAGGCATTCTGTTTTCGATCACTGAAACAGGTTTCAGTGCAAGTTCACGGGCTTCGGCATTATGCTGCAGATCACCACAGCTCATTGAGAAAAGCCCTGAAAGTCTTTCCCTGACAGCTACGCGGGCTTGTTTGCCCAGTGCAGCAAAACTATTAAGCACCGGCTCGTAGAAAAGGCTCAGGTCGTCGAGGCCCAGCTCATCGAAAAATCCAAAATCGGCCAGTACCGAGAGGTCAACGACGGTATCGCCGACACGGGTTGCAGGAACGACACTGTCGCCAAAGGCGATAATACCAAAAGGAATGTTCTGAACTGGAAAATCACTGCCTACGGGAACGTTTATCCAACTTTGCAGTAAGGGATCATTTGCTTTATAGATCATAGGTTAAATAAGTGTTATTATCGGGATTCTGATGTATTCATCTGAGCCCGTTAAGCCTGTTTAGCAGGCCTGATGATTCAGAAATTATAGTGTTCCCCTGTTTCCCTGTTCAAGTTCAATGGCTTCGAAGAGTGCCTTGAAATTGCCTTTTCCAAAAGACTTAGCGCCTTTTCGCTGGATGATTTCGTAGAACACAGTGGGCCTGTCTTCGACAGGCTTGGTAAACAGTTGAAGGAGGTAACCGTCTTCATCGCGGTCGATGAGGATGCGCAGTTTTTTCAGCGTTTCGATGTCCTCATCAATTACTTTTACACGGTCGAGCACTGTATCATAATATGTGTCGGGCACATGCAGAAACTCAACTCCTCGGCTGCGGAGCGCGGTGATGGTTTCGATGATGTTGTCGGTAGCCATGGCCACGTGTTGCACGCCGGCACCACGATAAAAATCGATGTATTCCTCGATCTGTGATTTCTTCTTGCCCACCGCAGGTTCGTTGATGGGAAACTTGATGCGCATATTGTTGTTGGCCATCACTTTGCTCATCAAAGCGGTGTACTCGGTAGAGATGTCCTTGTCGTCGAAGCTGATAAGCTGCTCGAAGCCCATGACAGTGCCATAGAAGTTTACCCATTTGTTCATTTCGCCCCAGCCCACATTGCCAACCATATGGTCCACATATTTAAGTCCCACATCGGCGGGGCGGTAGCTGGGTTCCCATTTCCTGAATCCGGGCATGAAGGGGCCAAAATAATTGCGTCGTTCAATAAACAGGTGGATGGTTTCGCCATAGGTGTGAATTCCACTCATGACCACTTCACCGTTTTCGTCGATGATGGTTTTGGGTTCCATATATGCCCGCGCGCCACGGCTGGTAGTTTCTTTGAAAGCCTGACGGGCATCGTCGACCCAGAGTGCAACAAATTTCACACCGTCGCCATGCATCCGCTGGTGCTCAGCAATGGGCGAATCGGGTACAAGGGCGGTGGTCAGCACGAAGGTGATTTTTCCTTGCCGCAAAACATATGAACTGCGGTCTTTAAGGCCTGTTTCGAGGCCTGCATAAGCCAGCGGCTGAAAGCCGAAAGCAGTTTGATAATAGTGAGCGGCCTGTTTGGCGTTGCCCACATAAAACTCAACATAATCAGTTCCGTTAATAGGAAGAAAATCGTTATTATTCATGTTAATCACGTATTTGCTTTGTTAATATAACCAGCTTTTATGGTATGATGGATCTTCGATGGCAAAGGCAAAACTGGTCAGCTTCAGTGGCCTGAAGGTGTCAACCATCACTGCCAGTTCACCGGTTTGTAGCTGACCGATGCTGCGCTCTGCTGCGCCCGGATGGGGTCCGTGTGGGATGCCGATGGGATGCAGGGTAATCATGCCCTTTTCGATGTGGTTGCGGCTCATGAAGTCGCCGTCAACATAATAGAGCACCTCGTCGGAATCCACATTGCTGTGGTGATAAGGCGCGGGGATGGCCTCTGGGTGGTAGTCGTACATGCGCGGAACAAAGGCGCAGGTGACAAAAGCCGGTGTTTCGAATGTCTGATGCACCGGAGGTGGCTGGTGCACACGCCCTGTGATGGGCTCAAAATCGTGTATCGAAAGTGCAAACGGATAATGGCAGCCATCCCAGCCAACGGCATCAAAGGGATGAGTGGCATAGGTGTAAGGAAAGATCAGGTCATCGCGTTTGATCTTGACCAGGAAATCGCCTTTCTGGTCAATTGTCACCAGGTTTTGTGGCGTACGGATATCCCGTTCGCAGAATGGCGAATGCTCAAGCAACTGCCCGTATTTGTTCACATAGCGTTTGGGAAAACGCAGTGGCTGAAACGACTCCACAATAAACAGGCGGTTGTCGCTATCCCTGAATTCAAACTGGTATATGGTCCCGCGGGGAATGATCAGGTGGTCGCCATAACCAAAATCAAGGCTGCCATAAAGGGTGTGCAGTTTCCCTTCGCCCCTGTGCACGAAAATCATCTCATCGGCCTGTGAGTTTTTGAAAAAATAATCCTTCATCGACCGGCGCGGGGCGGCCAGACTGATGTACACATCGCCATTCACAAGTACTGCCTTGCGGCTTTCGAGGTAATCGTCGGCCGATGGCACATCGAATCCTCTAAAGCTGCGGTGCTGCATATTTTTATCGAGCACGATATCGGGAGCCACATTGATGGGTTCACCGATTTGCTTGACCATAGTGGGAGGGAATGCATGATAGATCAGTGAGTAAACATCAGAAAAGCCTTCGGTCGATACCAGCTCTTCGGCATAAAGTTGCCCGTCGGGTTTGCGAAAAATAGTGTGACGTTTGTGGGGTATTGTGCCCCTTGTCTGATAGTGCGGCATGCTTATTTAGAATTAGATTACATAGGAATAACAAAAGTAAAAAGATTTTCTGAGGCCAGCCAGCATTTCGGATTTTTGTTTTAGATTTTTATTGCGTAAGTTTGACAAAAAAAAGGTTTTGAAGACAAAAATCCCCTTTATTTTGGTGTTTTGCTTGTTCTTTTTGGCAAATGTGACAGCAGGCGTCGATCAGGTGAAGATCGACAGCCTGACCAAACTGGTGAGTACCCAGAAAGGACAGGAACGCATCGAATCCCTCATTCAGCTTTCAGAAATTTACCGCGCTGTTTCGCTGAATAAAAGCCAGGAGACCGACAGCGTAGCCATGAGCTACACCGAGCGCGAACACATCGAAAGCATGAATGGCGTGGTGTTGTTGTCGATGGGTAAAACAGCAGCCTTGTCGGGCGACTATCCGCTTGCCCTCGATTATATGGAAAGGGCACTCAAAGCCCTGGAAAAAACAAAGAATTACCTTGTGCTGAGCAAAGCACATATTCATATCGGGATGGTGTATAAGGACCTGGCGAAATACGATGAAGCAATTACAGAATTCAACAAGGCTTCGGAAATTGCCCGGGAGCACGAACTCCCCGACCAGCAGGCAGGTTCAGCAACAAGCAAGGCAACGGTGTATTTCAGCATGGGCGATTACAGCAATGCCGCCGAAAATTACCTTGAAGCCATCCACCTTTATAAAGACCTGAATGACTCATCAATGTACGCGATGGCTGCCATGAATGTGGGACTGGTCTACTGGCAGTGGAACAAGACCGATCTGGCGCTGAATATGCTGCTGGAAGCCAAGGTGGTGATGGAACGAAAGAAACAATACGTGAACCTTGGACGCTTGCTCAATAACCTCGGAAAGATTTATTACCAGGACTTTAAAGACACAACCAAAGCCCTCGTGTATTACAACGAGTCGCTGGCCATGCGCGAACTTACCGGCCATCAGCTCGGAAAGGCCATCGTGCTGGCCAACCTGGCCAATATCTACAGCGACAGGAAACAATTCGACCTGGCCTTTGATCATTACGACAAATCACTGAATATCAGCAAGAGCATTGGTTATAAAGAAGGTATCGCACTGGCTAGCTACTACCTCGGTATCGCCTACAAAAAAAACCAGGAGTTTAAGAAATCAAACGCTTGCCTTGATTCATGCCTGGTGATTGCAAAATCATACGGGCTTTCAGCCTACCTGGGACTGATCAATGAAGCCAAAATGACCAATTATGTGGCGCTCAATAATTATGATGGCTTTTTAGAGGAATATAATACCTTTTCGGCAGCCTGCGATTCTGTCAGGAATGAGCTCGCTGAACTGAAATTTACTGCTACTGATGCCAAAAACAAGGCCGAAGATGCCAATCATGAACTAAACACTGCAAAGCAAACAATTGACAGGCAACAGATGTGGATCCTGATTTATCAGTTGTCAGTAGTGGTGTTGCTGTTGACATTGATTGGATTATTCTGGAAATACCTGCGTCAGAAAAATTAAGCGGGCTAGACATCTGAAGTGGCTGTTACACATTGACTAACCTTAATACTACTACGCAAAGCAGCATGAAAATACTGAACCAAACCTTTGAATCAGTGGCGTTTACGCTAAACAACCGATTCGTAATGGCTCCACTAACCCGCCAGCGGGCAGGAATTGGCCTGGCGCCCACGGAACTGAACGCCTTGTATTATGCCCAACGGGCTTCGGCCGGACTGATCATCAGTGAGGCCAGCCAGATTTCGCCCCGGGGCCAGGGCTATCCAAACACACCTGGGATTTACTCGGCCGAACAGATTTCCGGATGGAAACGTGTGACCCGGGCCGTGCACGAAGGCGGAGGAAAAATTTTCATTCAGCTCTGGCATGTCGGCCGTCATTCGCATCCACTGATTCAACTTGATGGCGGTTTGCCTGTGGGACCCTCAGCGGTTAAAGAACCAGGGCTCATCACCACCGCCTCTGGCAAGGTTGAAACAGTAACGCCTCATGCATTGACCATCGCTGAAATCCATGCTACCATTGCCGATTATGCACAGGCAGCCCGCAATGCCATCGAAGCAGGTTTCGATGGCGTCGAAATCCATGGCGCAAATGGCTATCTCGTTGATCAGTTTCTGAGCGACAGCGTCAACCAGCGAACCGACGCATATGGCGGAACCATAGAAAATAAAAGCCGCTTTGGCCTCGAAGTGGTGGCAGCAGTGGTGGATGCCATCGGTGCCGATAAAACCGGCATCAGGATTTCCCCTTCAGGAACAAACTTCGGACTGCTGAACCGAGATCCGGTGGCTACTTTCGATTATTTCATCGATGAGCTGAATGCCTTCAACCTGGCTTACATTCACCTGATAGAGCCTGTTTTGGCGAGTCTCGAAAACCTGCCTTTCTACCTGAAAAAAGTAACTCCACACTACCGGAAAATATATCACGGAACATTGATCACCAGTGCCGGATACGATTTTGAGTCGGCCGAAAAAGTGGTGCTTGAAGGCAATGCCGATCTGGTGGCTTTTGGTAAGCAGTTTATCTCTAATCCTGACCTTGTTGAACGCTACAACAGGGGCGCCGGCCTGAATGCCTTCGACATTGCCACCTTCTATGGCGGGGCTGAAGCAGGTTATACAGATTACCCGGCCCTGAAATAACTGGATTGTCTATTTGCCTGATTGGCTGATGATCTTCGATAAACGGCTGACTTCTTCGCTGAAATCGAATTGCAGGTCTTCGTGCATGGTCGCAAGGATTTTTTTGGCTTTTTGCAGCTGATTCCTGTACATATTGTTAAGGGAGTTCACTGACCTGAAATCGATGCCCGAAGCACTTAGTTCCGAGAGAAAAAAAAGCAGCAACTCCACCTCAGTCGCGGTCTTGCCTGAATAACGGATGTGCTTCTGTGTCATCCTGAGAATTTTCCGGATGCTTTTCCGTACAAAATACAGCTGGCTCCTGTTGATGTCGGCAAACTGAAGGCTGATTTCGTCTTTGACCAGCCGGATGTAGGCTGCCTCGTTTTCTGCATCAAAGAGCAGGTACGAAAGCAACTCCTTATTTTCTTTTTTGTACCTGGCAAGCTTCAGGCAAATTTCGACCAGCGCCGCCTTGGGGACATCGGGCAAAGTCTGCTTCAATAAACTCAGCGAGGCAGGTTTAATCATTGGCGTTCCTGAATCAGGGGTTTGAGCAAGTCCTCAAGTCCGTTGAGTTTGATCTCATACATGGTTTGCAACAAAATACCCAGTTTCCCGGTCGGAAAGCCTTCGCGCTGAAACCATTCGAGGTAGGAAACGGGCAACTGATACAGCCGCCTTCCCTTGTACTTGCCAAAAGGCATGGGCATTTCAACAAGCTGAACAAAAAGTTGATGATCGGGCTGCATCAATGAATGGACTTGAATTATTTCAGCGTAAAATTACAGCTTAATTGCGAATAACGCGCGTTGATACCGCCATGTAAACTTTGCTGTAAAGGCGAAGCAGAACAAATGGAACCATTGTCAAAAAAGAAAATATGCTGGCAACAAAAGATAAGTTCAACTGCCTGATATAGCCTTTCAGAAAAATCAGCCAAATATTGAGGTTGTCATTGGGCGCTGCTGTCAGAACAATTTTCGATAGACCCCAGGGGCGACGCATTAAAAATTTAGGACTTTTAAAATATACTCTTGCGACCAACCAGCAAGAAGTCGCTTAGCCTTGAGGCCTATTTTGGAATCCTCTTTTTTAATCATATTAAGAGCTAACCTGTTGATTATAGAAAAGT
>JAHIUX010000054.1 GCA_018816765.1 Bacteroidota bacterium | reverse complement strand
GGAACAACATATCCCAATCCACCATAACTGATCGCCGGTTCAAATCCATCAGGCAGATTTTGCATAATCACCTGATGTAGCTTGTTAAATGGTTCTGCCCTGTCAGGAGGAAGCCTGGTCAATATTTCCGCTACTGTTACAGCGCTTGCTTTCATAAAATTGTGATTAACGTCAGCCCCTCCAAAAACCTGTTGAGGCTTACCATTTTTCCATCATTACCCTGCTAAATTAGCACATACGCTGGTTTAATACAAGTTGTTTTTTCAGTCAGCATGTGAGGCAGTTTTTTTGCCAATGGATTGGCTAAGAAACGTGCGGGTTTGGGAACACGTATTTGTCAGCCGAGTACCGAGTTTTATTTTGTGTACTAAATTTCATTTTACCCTGTCAGCCCGCATGTTTTCTTAGCCTTTGTTGGCAAACGTTTTTCATTCATTTTAATCAAGTTCATATCCATCTTCTTGCAGAGATTGATAGTCTTCATCTGATTGAACAAGAGATTTCAGGAAGTCTTTGGTCGTTATTTTAGTTTTTGGATTTCCCATGTCTTTTCTTACTTCAACTATAAGTTCAGCCAATGATTTCAAATTGCCTTTTGTCTGAGATTGCTTTTCCCATTTGAAGAAGGCATATAAAACATTGTCGCTGCCAAAAATGATAAGCTCTTTTTTTATATCCATCATTTTGTCAATTAACTTTTGAGCATTTGTTTTTTGCCCCTTCTTTACCTGTTTTAGGATGTTAAAGAAAACAGTAAGCAAATCGATGTACACGTTATATTTTCTATCAGATAGTTGCTTCTCAATTTGTAATCTGCGCTCTTTTTCATGTCGATACAGCCAACCTAAACCCCCAAGTATCAAAAGAAGTATTGGAACTGCAATCTTGGTAAATAATTCCATGTCGGTTCTATTACTTAGTAATTTTTGCTACCTCCCATAAGGCAAATGCACCCATGTATAATCAAGTTCGTTAATTTTGACATTATTGAGAGTTTTGGTCTGGATGTCGTATGCATTCTTGTCTGAATTATATTGAAGGCGTAATCCGTCAACTTCTTCTTCATTTGGAATTTTCTCAATTCCGTCATTTTCGGCAATTAACTTGTGAAATCGCTCCATTTCGCTTTTGTCTATTGCCATTAAAGAGTCAGTCGGTTTGTGCAGATAAAGCACATAACTATCAAGGTCTACATCTACAATGTTTGTTCGTCTATTTTTCATATTGTTTATTTAATGTTTGTTAACGTTTCGCAGCTACCCGAAGGGCGGGACTTTTACCACAAAACTTGATTAGAAAAACTAATGTTTCATTAACCACAAAACTGTCTTTGGAACACGAAACCCCGCCTATTGGGTAGGTGTTGTTATGCGGTCGGCTTTCTTTCATCTCCGTTTACTTGCTGATTGTTGTTTCTGTCCGTCAATCACAATGATTTCAGGAACTCGTTCTCCTAGTTTCCTACTTTTGTCGGCTAACTTTTTCAATGTTTCAATATTTCTATTTGTTCGCTTTGTTTGAATAATTAGATAAATGCTAGTATTAGTTTTCTCAGCTTTATTATAAGCGGGTAGTTGATTTTGAAATCCCTTAAGCAAACTCGTGTTTGTAGAGTATTTCAGTTCAACATTGACTTTCGCTTGAAAACCCTTAGATAATTTAAAGTCCAATGAACCCACACCTGCGTTTGTTTCTCTGCTTAGGTCAAGGTTATTTGCAATACAATAAACTTCTGCAATTCCAAAAAAGAGTAACTGAGGTGCTCTTTCTGGCTTTAGCTTGCCTGTGTTGTCATACAGATACTCAAACCATCCGTTATTTTCGATAAGAGTTGTAAACTGCTCACAAATTTGCTTTACAATTTCTAAAATATTTTCTGCGGTTACAGGTTTAAATTTGTTTAAGTCTAATGGATATTTTTCAGGTGCTTTTTCAGACAGTTCAGCCCAAATAAGTTCACCGAGTGGGTCATTCTGAAAATCATAACTCGAACGAGGCTTTGACTTGTATTGTGTTATCAAGTCTTTTAATAAGTCAGGTTCTTCTAATAGCAGTCTTTTTAATTCTCTTTTACTCACTCTGGACGCTGACTTCCAACTTTTGCCAATTATTTTGTTGACTTTGTTTCTAAGTGCGTCATTGTATCTGCAAACTCTATCAATGTCATCCCAATCTGTTGCAATCGGCAAATTGTTAAGTAATGATTTAGGAACGAGTATTATTTCATTTCCTGTTTGTGGGTCAAAAGGAAGTTCATAATCATTTTCTTTTATGGAGAATTTTTTTGTTGGTGCCTTTAGTTCTTTTGCAACTCTACTTGAGTATAACGCAAAATTGTCAAACAGTATATTCACTGTCATATCACTTATTCTGTCCGCACCAACTCCTTCTTCAAACATTCCAACAAGCTCGAAAATGATTGGGTCTTTTATTCCTGCTTCAACTATTTGTGAAACTGTGGTCAATATTTTGTTTGCCAAAATTGGTCCGATTGCATTTCCAACAGTTCCGCCTTTTGAATATCCAAGAGCTGTATTACCAATTTCTTTAAATGCAAGTCTTTTTTGAGCTTCCTTCCAAAGTTTGTCTCCTTCAACTTTACTTCCATTTGTAAGTGCAAGAACTTCTGAAAAGTATTTGTCAAAGGTCGCTCTGGAGTTTTTAAATTCATTTATTTTACATATATCTAATAGACTTGGGTCAATATGCAATCTGCTGTCAATGTCTATGAAGCCGTTAAAAGCACCTTTATTGTTTAGGTCTTTGCTTTCTACATTTAATATGGTGCTAATTTTTCTTGGCATTGTCTATTTGTGTTGGTGTCGTCTTTTAAGCTGCCGCATAACGTAGGAAGCTACACGCAGGTGCGGATTGCGGGCGATTTCCTGTCCGGCAGGACAAGGAAATCGAGCGGAGAGCCGCCGACCGAAAACCACCGAACCCGCACTTGACGGGTAGCTGATGTTGGTGGCTGGTGTTATTCATAATTTGTCTGTCAATTCTCTGATTATTTGTTCTTTAAGTTTCTTTTTAATCTCTGGTGCTTCTTGTTGTAAATATTCAAGTCCATAAAATAAGTTTCCTTGTTTTCTGTTTTGTCGCGGCTCTATACTTTCAATTAAAATCGCTTCAAGAATGTCACCAAAATTCTGAACAGTCAAATCTTTGAATTTGATTTCTAAATTCAATTTTCCATTTTCGTTTACAGGATAAAATCCGAACCATGAAAATCTGTCCCAACGACCACCAAGTCTGTCTGTTGTGTGATTTTTTAAACGTTGTCCAAGCGTTTGGTCGATGGCTTGTCCAACATAAATTGTTTCTCTACCGTCATGAAGTAGATAAATTCCAATTTGGTCTTTAAAATTTACCTCAGTTGCTCCAATTTGTTGAATTCCTAGTAGGTCAGGTGTCGTTTTCCAATGGACAAGGCTTCTGTTCCAATAAATACCAAAAGCATTTATTATTTTATTACTTTCTTTTATTGGTTTTATCACATTTAAAGTGTCAGACTCTTTTGGTTCTTCATCATCTGTCAAAAGCTGGGAGCTGTCGTCCAGAAACTTTCTTAAAATGTAATATCCTCTATCAACTTTAGCGAAAATAGATTTTTCTTTATTTGTATTAATGTCAGTTGTCAAGTTAGCGCTAACCGTATCTTGGGGCGTTGCACCAAGTGATTTTCTATAACCGCGCTCAGCAATTAATTCCGCAATTGCAGTATAATGAAGAGACTTTTTCTCTTCTTCTAGCACTTTTTCAATTGCCTCTTTCCATTTTAAGTCTGCCATATATTTTGTTTTTATTGTCTGTCTACGGTCGCCCTGCTACACTTGCCACCAACGAGTATATATACGCAACTCTATTCATTGACAATCGTTTACAAGCATTTACCAAACGGTTCCTTCTGCTCATATATCCTGCTGCCTGAGGGATTGCAACAAACAACACCTTGTAAATCAGCCTGAAGGCTGCGTATTTGCTTTTCAGTCCGAAAGTTAGGAATAAATAATTGATGGGGTGTACATATTCACAAAAAATGTTTGTCAGGCAGCGGATCGGATGTTGTGCAAGCGGGCATTTATGCCGGGCTCAGGGATGTGAAGGACCGGCCAGGCCGATTGTTTATTACTGACAGCCTTTTTTTTTCATTGAATTCCCTGGCATTCTGATAAGTTCCCCATTTCACCTTATACATTAAATTACCATGGGAATTTAGCCCCGCATTACGCTATCGCTAATCGCGAGCCAGCGACTGATGATTTTTCCGCATACTAGTAACCAGTAATCAGAAATTTTCCTGAGGTTAATATTTCATTATTTCGCTCCAGCGTATAAAAATATATTCCACTGGATAAATTATCACGAAACAATGAACAATTGGTTCCATTAATATTCTTCACTTGCTTAACTTGCTGCCCATTAGAGTTATATATAACAAGCGTTGAATTATTATACTTATCAGGAATCGATATTGAGGCAGAGAAGGAAAATGGGTTAGGATAAATGGATAATCCACCTGGCTCAACATAGTTAGTGGTAGCAGATGTTGAACACGAATCGGAAAAAGCATATCCTGTTAATTCACGCACCGCTTCAATTTTAATCCATCCATAATGCGGCCTGTTTTCTTTTAGCATTCTTACACCAATGTAATGGTTATAACTAGGCCAATACCCAATATTATAAGAATTGGGGACCATATCCCAGTAATATCTATGTATAATTCCGCCATCGGACCATGTTTGTGTACTATCTATCATTTCATCATAAAGGAGGGAGTCTGCAAGGGCAACAGTGTAAAGAGAATCATTATACAGATAACTTCCCATTGATATACTAACAGATGCGTTTGGGTTTATTGCCTTTATATTTATATCCTCAAGACCCGCGCTTTGCACAAGGTGACTTTCCATGAAATAAGTTATCTTAAAATCATCAATGCTATCATAATCAATATCTATTTTAACATAACCCCCTCCTCCGAATATAGGATCAATTTCTCCCCCGACATGAATAACAGGGTTTACATCAGTGTATATTATTCCACAGCCAGTTTGTTGGCCCGCCTTTATTGAACCTTGTATGGTGTCTTCACTAAAATAACTATTGGTCATATTACTGACTTGCGCAATACTTTTCTGACAACAAATATTGGTAATAAAGAATGCCAGAACAATCAGAAATAGTGCATTTTTCATGATCAATGGGGTTTTATTTATATTCATTCATGTTAACATGTCATTGGACAATTACCCACAATAAGTGTGTATTCGCATATTTACTTCCGTTTACCAAACGATCCTTTCCGCAATTTATCCTGCCGCCAAAGGGTTTCTTACCAACAATCATCAGATAATCTGTCGGAAGGCAGCATGTTTTTTTTTCTGTGCTAAAGATAAGGATGAAATATTCAACATGTTAACATTTTCACAAAAATATTTTTAGGGTGGTTTTGCAGTGCTGTTGGCTTGCAGCCAACCTTGCTTGACAAGGGCCGGGCGAGGGCTTATCTTTGCCGCGCATTCAGAGCCATGGGAATGGCACCAACCGAGTGAGACACACCACGGTGGTAAAACAATGCGGGTCGCCGGATCAAAATAAACAATCCCTCCCCTGTTTGCTGTGTGCCGTCGTTTTTATTTACTTAACACCATGTATCATGAGCCATCAGCCAGCAAAAACCAATATGTTCACAACCAAGGCCTATGCCCTCTACCGCCTGGGCAACAGGCTGCATTACCTGCGCAGCCAGCGTCCGATGTGTTACGAGGCAATCGATCAGGAAGGTCATTTCAAGGCCTCGTTTTTTCAGCCCGCCTTCATCGATGGGTACCTGAACAAGGGCTTCCTTGTCCGTAAAGCTGACCTGGATGCCGAAATCAGTCAGCTGAAAAAAGCCATCAGCAGGGTAAAAAGACGCAAGGATTAAGGAAGGCCAGGGCGTAAAAAGCCGCTATTGCACCTTGCTTCCGGCATTGACACCGGCAGCTTTTAGTATTTTACTGAACACATCGGTGTTTTTATACATACCCCCAAAGCCTTCGGCCTGGCAACCGTATGCAAAGAGGGGAACCATGACCGCCGAATGGTGCGAAGTCGTAAACTGGTAGTCCACCTGGGTCAGCACGGCTTCATAGGCATCACTTCCGGCAAGCACCAGTCCGCCGGTCTCATGGTCGGCAGTGATGACGACAAGGGTGCCCGGATGCTGGTCGGCAAAGTCCATGACCAGGCCCACCACCCGGTCAAAGTCGGCTATCTCGCTGAGCAGGTAAGGCATATCGTTGTTGTGCCCTGCCCAGTCGATCTGCGAGCCTTCGATCATCAGGAAAAAGCCTTTGTCGTTCCTGACGAGGGTTTCCAGTGCCAGCTCTGTTTCCTGTACAAGCCTGTCGTTTCTGCCGTCTTTGGCAGCGTCGGGGTGCAGCGAATCGGTGAGCAGGTAAAAGCGATCATCCGTGGGTTTAATGGACAGGAGGTCATAGGCCATTTGATAGCCTTCCTTTTTGAGAGAATCAGTAAGTTTTTGCCCATCATCGCGCTTATCGAAATGAGCCAGCCCACCTCCGATAACAACATCTACCGGCGAATGCAGAAAACCTGCTGCGATGGCTTCGTAGTTGTTTCTGTTGTTGTTTTTGGCGATGAAGGAAGCCGGGGTGGCGTGTGTAACCGCGCAGCTCACCACGATACCTGTGGCCTTGCCTTGGCCGGAGAAGACCTCGATGAGGCTGGGCTGTTCGGTGCTGTCGTGGCTCATGCCGATCATGCCGTTGCGTGTGGAATGTCCTGTTGCCAGGGCAGTGCCACCAGCGCCGGAGTCGGTGATGCGGCTGTCGTAGGATTGCGTCTTCACCAGGCCATTCACAGGGGCCCGCTCAAGGTTCAGCGGTTTGTCGGCTTCCAGCATGGCTGCAGTCACCTGTGCCAATCCCATGCCATCGCCGATGAGTAGGATGATGTTTTTCGGTTTCTCCGGTGCTTTTGGCGTTTGTTGCGCACAGCCTTGTGTAAGCAGCAATGCCATTGCCAGGAAAAGTGTTGCGATGAGTTGCTTATTGATCATACACGTGTGGTTTTGTTGTTTTTTCACGCTTCCAGGTCGATGACAGTGATCTCGGGCAGTATGCCGATGCGGCCGGGATAGCCTATCGAGCCAAGGCCGCGGTTCACGTAGAGCATCTGGCCTGTTTGTTCGTCGGTGTAGAGTCCGGCCCATTTCTGGTACAGGTATTGCGCGGGGCTCCATTTCAGTCCGGGAATTTCGATACCGAACTGGAAACCATGGGTATGTCCCGAAAGGGTCAGCTGGATGTCGGGGTGCTGTGTCTTCACCACCTCCCAATGGCTGGGGTCGTGCGACAGCAGTATTTTCACCGGCACCTTGCCCAATCCTTTCGATGCCTTCACCACATCGCCCAATTGCGGAAAGCGGGTGTTGGCGCTCCAGTTTTCAACGCCGATAAGGGCGAGTTTTTCTTCGTTTTGTTCAAAGACGATGTGGCTGTTCCTGAGCAGTGTCCAGTCCAGGTCGTGGAAAAAGCCAAATAGGTCATCCATATTCTTTTTCTTCGCCTGTCGCGAAGGCCAGTTCTTGTAGTCGCCATAATCGTGGTTTCCCAGTATGGCATAGATCCCCTGCCCTGCCCTGAGCCCGGCCAGTATCTCCTTGAACCTGAAGGCTTCGTCGGTAGCATAGTTCACCAGGTCGCCGGTAAACACGATGATATCTGGTTCTTCCTGGTTGATCAGCTCCACGGCTTCGCTGAGCTGGTCTTCGTTGGCCCAGCTACCGAGGTGGATATCAGAAATCTGCACGATGCGGAACCCATCGAAAGAAGCTGGCAGTCCGGCGATGCGCAGTCGCTGGCGGTGGATGCGGAAATCGTGTACCCACTTCAGCATCCCTGCGAACATCGAGCTGAACATCAGCCCTCCGGTGATGAGTGCCAGGTTGCTGATGAACCGGCCCCTGTTGATGCCGCCGCTGGCTGTTCTCAGTGTCTCTTTCCTTTCCCTGATCTTCTTGCGGCTCACTGACCTTACTGTGAAACGGATCATGTCGGAGATGAGCAGGATGATGACGGGGATGATCTTGGCCGCATAGGCAATGAACACCATGCCAAAGAGGTAGATACGGAAGCTGTCGTTCCATTCGGTGAACGGGCTGATGGCCGCATAGCCCACCGCCCCCACGAGGGAAGCAAAAGGCAGCCAGTAAAGGCCTGCGATGATGGATTTTATGCGTTTGTTGTAGGTGAAGATGGTGCTTTTGAGGAAGGACCAGAAATACAGGTCGATGAGCACCAGCACTACGAAAGCGGGATAACGGCTCGCGCTTTTCGGAAAGGCATATTTGGTCAGGAAAAAGCCGGCCACCACCAGCGTCAGGGCGGTTAAAAACCGCAGCAACTTATTCATTCTCATATTTCGGCTGCAAAAGTAGCTAAACCCGCCTTATCAGGGCGGGTTTAGTGGCAGAAATAACGATAATTTTAAGATAAATTAATATCTCTTTGCCGGGCTTAACCCATTTGTTTGATGTAGTTTACAAGTCCTTTCGCGTTGAAGATGCCGATGAGCTTGTCGGGCAGCGGCGCGAAATGGTAGGCCACATCGCTGATGCGGACCAGACCAGCTTCAAAGTCAATCTCGACCTTATCGCCGTGTTTGTATGCATCGACGGCTTCGGGTACCAGGATGATGGGCAGTCCCTGGTTCACACTGGAGCGATAGAAGATGCGGTTCACCGACTTGCAGATGACGGCCTTGATACCTGCAAAAGCCAGTCCGACAGAAGGGTGCTCGCGCGAGCTGCCACAGCCGAAGTTGGCTCCGGCGATGATGATGTCGTCGGTTTCCACCTTTTCCGCGAAGGCATTGTCGAAGCCCTTGAACAGGTGTGGCATGATCTTCTCGGGTTCGGTGCTCAGCACGTTATAGGTCAGGTTTCCGGCAAACATCTGGTCGGTATTCAGGTTGTCCACATCGCTGTAGTTCCACACCTTGCCCACCTTGCGCACTTCGCCTTCGGGAATATCCACTGTGGCACTCTGTTCGACGGCATAGGGGAACTTGTTATGAGTTTCGATGCCCTGGGGTGAAACTATTTCGCCAGCGAGCGATGAATAGGCTACTGTGGCGGGCGATGCGAGGTACACATTCGACAGGTTGTTGCCCATGCGTCCTTTGAAGTTGCGGTTGGCTGTGGAGATGACATTGTAGCCATCGGCCGGAATTCCCTGGCCCGTTCCCAGACAAGGGCCACAGCTGGCCGAAAGCACGTTGGCACCTGCTTCGATGAAGGTCTCGATGAGACCCAAACGCATTGCTTCAAGGTAAATCTTCTGTGAAGCAGGGATCACGAGCATTTGGAAACCATCGGGGAGCTTCTTTCCCTTGAGGATATCGGCCACGATGATCAGGTCTTCGAGGCGGCCGTTGGTGCAGGTACCTACCATCGACTGCTGCAGCCTGACGCCTTTTACTTCGTCGACGGCCTTCACATTGTCAACATGGTGCGGGGCAGCCACAACAGGGAAAACATCGTTGAGGTTGATGTCGATCACGCGCACATAACGGGCATCGTCATCGGCCCACACGCCTGGTGTTTCATGGCCAAGCCAGTCGGAAAGCACCTTGTCGGCAGGGAAGACGGCATTTTTGGCACCCATCTCAGAAGCCAGGTTGGCGATGGTCATGCGCTGGTCGATGCTGAGTGTGCCCACGCCGTCGCCATGGTATTCGATCGACATATAGTCGGCGCCGCTGGAGCCGATGAGTCCGATGATCCAGAGCGATAAGTCTTTGGCATAAACGCCATGAGGAAGCTTACCGCTGAGGTTTACCCTGATGGATTCGGGAACGCGGAACCAGGTCTCGCCCTGTTTCCAAAGGCCACCTGTCTCTGTCCTGTCGATGCCGGCAGCGAAGCTGTTGAAGGCTCCGGCGGTGCAGGTGTGGCTGTCGCTTCCCACGATGAGCATGGCCGGACGGGCGTATTCCGACACCACCTGGTGACAGATGCCCTTGCCCACGTCGTGAAATTTTTTGATGCCGTGATCCCTCACGATGTCACGGATCTGTTGGTATTGGTTGGCGAGTTTCGAACTTGTGGGGGGAGCATTGTGGTCGAGCACAATCAGCAGCTGGTCGGGATCAGCAACCTTGTTTCCGCCCATCTTCACGAAGGTGCTGTGGATGCTTGAGGTGTTGTCGTGTGTCAGGATCAGGTCGGGTTTCCTGAAAACAATGCTCCCGGCTTCGGCGCCAAAAATCTTTTCGGCAAATGTTTTTCCGCTCATAGCTTAATATGATAAAGTGTGTGAATAAATCTGCGATGTCATTGCAGCAAAGTTCACAAATAAACAGTTCTATTTGACCCAAACCAACAATTTAGATTATTTTTAATTAAACAGGCATTTGATAGCAGAAAGAATTATTTCATAAAAAGCTTGTAGAATACCATGTTTTGATTAATTTTGCACCTCCATTGAAAAACGTGACCCAGCCAGTTGCGTTGATGTTGTCGGGAGAATGGTGTTAAACCTGTTTCTGACAGCTTGATGGAGAGTAAAAACACATCGTTCTTACAGTGATGGAGAGGTGGGTGAGTGGCTGAAACCAACAGTTTGCTAAACTGTCGTACTCGATTAGGGTACCGGGGGTTCGAATCCCCCCCTCTCCGCTGAACACGGGGTATAGCGTAGTCCGGTTAGCGCGCCTGCTTTGGGAGCAGGAGGTCGTAGGTTCGAATCCTACTACCCCGACATGAAGGTTGCATTGAAAGATGCAGCCTTTTTTGTTTTTTGGTAGTCCGGTTAGCGCATTTCGTCTCGCCCCAGGCGAGAAGGTCGTAGAGCCTGTCCCGAATTTACTTCGGGATTCGTACCCTACTACCCCGACATGAAGGTTGCATTGAAAGATGCAGCCTTTTT
>JAHIUX010000006.1 GCA_018816765.1 Bacteroidota bacterium | reverse complement strand
CATTGTTAGATATCTTGCTAATAATCCACCTTCATTTTCCATCTCAACTTAACAATGTAACTTCTAGCAAACCCTTACCACCAGCATAATTAACAGCGCTGCTGTATAAATAATCCTCAGGTTTGAAAACCAAACCTTCCTCAACTGGGGCACGGATTGCAAATCCGCGCCAGCGGGGGGGGAAATGGAGGATGCAGACAAAGGGCATATTCTTTCTGTAATTGACGGGTTTATTAAATCTATAAAACTCAAAAATATTGCTGCTCTGTAAAGCAAAAAGCCCCGGTGAACCGAGGCTTCATTCATTTAATATTTATATATTACATCTTTATCCAAAAGAAATTCAAAGGGGGAGTTTTCCAATTCTACTTTACTAAGTTTGGTTGTACCATACCTATTTCTTACGTTTTTACCCCTCCATATTTCGACCATTATTTCCTTGGAATTAATACCTTTAATTAAAATATTTCCCGACTTAAATAACGAAAATGGATATTCTTTGGGTATAGTGGAATGTATCACATATTCATATCCTTGTTCCAATAAAATACTTCTCTCTGTTGTAAAACCTAAGGCTTCTACTAGCAATAAAAGCTCTTTGTTCTTTAGTTTATTAATTTGGCTCGCAGACAATACTATCATCCCGCTTGTATCACTAACACATACAATCTCAAAATCTTTTTTGGGAATATTTATCTTTTTTAAATAAATATAAGCGGAAATAATTGGCATATTGTCTTTGTGATGAATCCTGATAGTTATCAATGAATCTATTCTTGGTATTCTCTCAATAATAGAAGTTTGTTTTCTAATCTGCTCACATTGATGGATATAATATTTATCCCTACCATTAAATACATAGTGACCTTTACCGATTGAAAATGCACCAAAAGCATCCTTATTACTAAGTCTAAACTGAATACTATCATTATAGATATAAACAAACTCTTTACTTTCCTCGTTAACATATAACCCATCATTAATTTCTTGAGCTTCAGTTATATCTTGAATCAGTAAAATAATGCCGAACAATAAAACAAATTTCATGATATTATTTAATTTTTAGTTCCTGTAAAAAGTCCAAAATCCTGCGCCTGGTAACCTATATAGGTTCGTAGTAGAATAAGGAGCTATTCTCACAGGACTTGTTTCTGAAAAATACATTTTATAACGACCAGATGACCATATTTTTACTTTGCTGACCATAACCGCATGTTCTCCACCGCTTGCAGTTTTAAATCCCATAAGAACCCTCTTATCATTTGTGAAGGCATCTGCTACAACGTTAATGTTTGATTGTGGTGTTATACGGTCTGATTTAAAGACTCCTGTATTATCAATTAATCCTTCAACTTTTGTCCCGTGTACTCCTAACTTACCATCGTTCTGTTCGAGCCAGTAATCATAATCATACGACCCCATACCATAAGAGTCGCTAAATTCTTCAACACACCGTAATACACATTCTCCATTTTGATTGCCGTAGTTATCTGAGATTGGTGATTTATAGACTTTTGGTCTTTCTGGATTAAAATATCCTCCAATACCATAAGTCCAACCTCCTGAACCATAGCCAACATTAAGTCCTATGCCAGATGCATCATTCCCAATTCCAATTCCTGCGCTAACCCCCCAACCATTACTCCATTGATTACTTGACATGTCATAGGTTTGAGAAAAATTTACCCCAGCATTAAAAGGTCCAAAAGATGCATAAGCCCCTTCCGATGTAGTAGTGCTCCATCCATTATGTTTCAAATTATAATCCAGACTTTGGCTTACCGTAACACCGGAACCTAAACCAGTTCCTCCAACTCTATAACCAACTTCACCATAACCACCCAAAGAAGCCCCATCTCCCCATCCAATATTTATTCCTGCTCCTAAAGGTATTCCTATTGGAGTCAGGTTAAAACCAATACTAAATCCTCCATTACTAAAACTCCATATAATAAACTCTCCGCTCGGATCTGTGTACATGAGCGGGTTATTGAGGCAATAGCTATACCTGTTAAAACTCTGCGAGAAATCGGGCGATTGAACATAGTTGTCGGGCGAGAGCATGCGCGATACCACGGGGTCGTACATGCGGCCGTTCATGTTAATGAGTTGGAAACCGACCAGATGTTCGTGCCCGGTAAAACCGCGGTCGAAAAGTGGCGTGGGAGCTTTACCTGTGAAGCTGGTCCAGGTGTTGGGGTCGCGACGGCTGCCCCAGGCGTCAAAACTCAACTCCTCCAACAAATTGCCTTGCTCATCGGTGATGGTATGTAGCGAACCGAGGTGATCCGTGTGGACATAATACAGATCGGCTGTGCCATCAGGTTTCTTTACATGAATGCCAAACAGGCCTGTCGGTCCACTTAGGTAGGTGTTGGCATATTGCTGCCCGTCGACACTCACAAACTCACAATTACCTGAATAGGTCTTGGTTGTTTCACCGTTCCCATCCCTGTAAAGTTGCCTGATGCGTTGCCGGTGGTGGCCGTAAATGAAGTCAAGCCTTTTGCTGCCTTGTTCAATGTATTCGGGCTGGTCAAAAGAAGTCCATTTTATTGACTGGTCTTCAGAGGTATAGGATTGGAGGTCTTCGTTCATATGAGCCGATATAAGGGCATTGGGACGGCTGCCATCATAGGTTCCATCAGCAAAAACAGCGTTATTGTCAGCCTTTTTCTCTATCATATTGCCCAGGCCCGCTTCATCGTAGCGGTGCCAGCCCATTTCCTTTTCATTCAGATTTATGGTTTCCAGGCGGTTCAGCACATCATACCTGAAGCTTTCGTTAAGGTAAATGCTATTATCGCGGTCAATCCATTTTTTGCGGAAGTTGAGGTTGCCCAAAGCATCCCAGCCATATTCCAAGTCCTGAACAGGGGTTGACTGACCGGCTATGGTTTGCACTGTGCGTAGCCTTGCATTTCCCTGGTAATATGTGTTTGTGGTCTGCAGCCCATTGCCCGTTGCAAAGCGGCTCATCTGACCTAAGGCATTCATTTCAAGTGCTTCCCACAATTTGTTGTTGGTGTCGCCTTCGCGGTAGTGCGAGAAATATCCATGCTCATTGTAAAAACTTATAAGGCTGTAGCCGGAAGGATATTCGGTGGTTTTTACTCTTCCATACGCATCATAGGTGTAGTTCGTCGTGTATTCATCATCCACTAAACTGTCAACCACTTGTGTAATTCTCAGCAGATTATCATAAGTAAATTTGGTCCGGTGGATTCCGTTACTCACGCTTTTCAAGCTTCCCATTCGGCCGGGAGTAATATCATAATCCCAGCTTGTCAGGCCTTCGGGCCCGTTTCGCGTTGTCATGCGATTGAGGCGATCGTAAGTAAATGTAGTGGTTTGTTTCTTTGGCGAAATTTGCTCAGTTAGCCTGTCATAAGCATCGTAGTGAGTAATCGTTTGACCATAATTGGGGTCAGAAAGGCTGCTCCTTTGTCGCCTGGCATTATAGGTTACGTTTATACTTGTTTCCGGATGGTCCACGATGTGGCCTGATTTAAGTTTCCCGTCGCTAAAATACACATATTCTACCGACTTGCCTGAATGTTCCACAGATCGCATGAGCCATCCTGCTGCATTAAAGTATTTTTGGGTCGTTTGTTCCAGGGCATTGATGCTTTTTACCGAATTGGGAAAATATTCAGTTATGACAGTGGAATTGTCGGGAAGAGATATCAACTTGACCCTTTGAAGCTCATCGTATTGCGAGTATGTGAACATCGGTTGGGTACCACAGTTATAAGGCAATGATTCCCGTTCAATGCTGCCCTGTGGGGTGTAGTGGGTGTCAGTGAAAACTGCTTCACCTTCAAAATCGATACTTACATGACGCAATTCCCGGCCCAAAGCATCAAAAAATATAAGTACAGGGGGCATCCCTGATGATTGCATCCAGCGATAATACACGGCATTTTGTGGTTTGTATTCGTGTCCGTTTGCCCAGAAAAACTGCGATTGCTGTTGCACCTTATCCGGGTACAACGTCTTTACCAGTCTGCCAAATCCATCGTAATAAAAATAGGTTTTCAGATTATTGGGATCAGTTGAACTTATTGTTCGGCCGCTTTCACCGTCATACTGGAACAAATTGGTGTAGTTCGGCCCATCAAAATCAATTATGTGTTTCTCAGTAACAAACCGGTGTTTGTACTGAGCCCCATAAACATACCCGGACACCATTTCAGGCAAAGGCGGATTAGCAAAGGGCGCCTGCACCCTTTCCAATATAACGTTTCCATAGCTGTCATATAAGTAATTGGTGAGCGTTGTAAGGCTCTGATCATTATCTGGCAAGACCGTACTTGTTTCCACAAGATTACTTCCAGTTTTATAAGTATTGGTTGTTTTGGCATATATATAGTTGCCGTCATCTTTTTCCCATACTTGTGAGTTATGTTCATGTAGTCTGCTGATAAGCCATAACTGCAGGTTGGGTGGATAATAAGTATAATTGTTGACGTTACTGAATTCGTAATCTGCTGAAGGTTCTTCGAGGGACATTTGCTGAGGCGACACATATGAACCTTCAGATGTGATGTTGCCATATTGAATATCATTAACCGAATAGAATTGTGTGCTAAGCCTACTAAGTATAAACCCATTCAGATCCCATTCTTTTGTCAGCGACTGGGGTATATAATAGAAGTGCCGTTTATTGCCAAATGATTTAATTTCCGGGGCATGGTTGGTTGTTTCATTGATCATGACGATTGACTGTCCGCCTTTGACCACTGAAGATGTTGCACTTTGGGGCCAAAGGAAACAATAGGGTGCGTCCAGGGAATTAATATTCCTGGTTTCTGATATCTGGTTGCTGTTAACAAAACTCCGTGTGATGGTTTTCATAAAGCCGAGGAGTCCCTTGCCTTGTTTGTGCAGTTTTAATCCTTCATATTGATAGGTGGTGGAGTGATAGTTATTTGACGGATCTTTGGTCGCTATCCTGCTCACTGTATACAATGCAGGTTGCATGTCTACAATCGGGTAAATTGCGCCAGTGCCTTTGGTGTAAAATGGTGTTTTCGTTAAAGGTTGATAAACAATTTCGGTTATTACACCTAAACCGTTTGTAATTTTCTTTATCTTGAGGTACTCGTTTGACTCGTCTATGAAATATATATTGGATTTTGTTGAACTATTTGTATATAAATCAATTTTACCATCACCATTAAAATCATAATAGGGAAATATATCTTCATGCATAACCCTCAAAAAGTATGAAAACCCTCCAACTATTTTAATAGTGCCTGTGGACACCTCAGTAAAGTTGTTTCCATTTGAATAATATGTTTTGTAATCTGCATGGAAATAATCTGTCTTTGTCAACTTCATGATATCTGTTTTTCCGTCACCATTGAAGTCAACAAGGTTTAACGAGTTGTTCCAGGCATCGCTTAAGTCAGTCAAATTAAAGCTTCCCAGGTCAGGAGTGGAAACGCCAATAAAATCGCCACCTTTGCCTGTAAATAAAGCAGTTTCCCATCGTGGATTGCTTGCAGTGAAATTGTAGGTCATGATATCTGTGATCCCGTCACCGTTAAAATCAGCTGGATAAATCTGATGCCAGGTAGTCGGGTATCCGTTGCTCGGGCTGCCGTAAATGACCTCGAGTTCATTATTAGCAATGTCGATCCCATATATAAAGCAGTTGCTCGTATGAGGATTTCCACCATATTCGGCAGTCCGCAAAATATCACTTTTGCCGTCCCCTGTAAAATCACTTACAATAATTTCGCTTCGGTCAAAGCTGGTATTACCGAAGTCCATTGTTTTCTGAAATACAACTTCAGCACAAGGTATTGTCGCTTTAAATTTATAAATGAATATATTGTGTACATCATTTGATAGTACATCATTATAATTATTTCTTATTTTCTTAAGCGCAATGAAGAGCTCGTCCTTGCCATCGCCATCAAAGTCGCCCCTTCTGAATTCAGGCATTTTTATATCATCAGCTAAAATATCATTAATTTGGTACCAATTGAAGCCTGTTCCGTATGAAAAGAACAAACGATCAGCGATTGTAACTTTCTTATAATAGAGGCTATCATATTCATACAAATCCTCCTTAAGGAAAATGAAGTCTTGAAGCCCATCGCCGTTGTAATCGCCAACCAATAAATATTTATACCATTGACTCGGCTGGGCATTGTTGAAAAACATTTTTTCAGAGAAATTCTCAGCATTCAATCTTAGTCTATACCACCAACTTTTTGTCTCTTTTTTTCCATCCTCTGTAGGTTCATATTCTATGCATATCTTGTCCGTTAAACCATCACCATTAATATCAAGGAAAACTTCTTCTACGAAATGTGTTTGTGAACTACCTAAGTCGCGATCAAACTCAATTTCCCTATGGGCATGATTATGATCCCCATACCCTAAAATGGTCGGATTGAACTTTTTGTTGTCAATATGATTCTTCTCCGTTATGTTATTTAGTCGACAATAAAAGTTGCTTGTTATCGAGCCAAGCTCATAACTTTGAAGCAAATGGCCTTCATAATAGTATTCGATTTTTTCGGCAATTTGGTCTATCCCTATAGTACTACCTGCTACGAAACTAACCATGGCATCATTTCTGCCGGTTTTGTATATAAACCTGATCTCATTAAAGTGTTCCTGTCCTGTTTTGCGGTTACCCCCATATAGGATTTTGTCAATGTAACCGTATCCGTTTCTTTCAACATATTGGTATTCAATGTAGTTACCATTTTCATCTTCAGCTTTGCTTAACAACCAAGTGAGTACTGAGTTCTTTCCCGAGGCCTCTATCCTTGATGATTCAGTAGTGCCATAGTCGTAGGTCATGAAATTCTTTGTGTTTACAACAAAAGATTCAGGACCATCCCCGACATGACCTTGTGCCTTAATTCTTGAAAAACTTTCTAGTTCTGTTCTAAACTCACTTCCTTGTGTGTCAAATGCGATAAGCCTTTGTCCGTCCAGAACAAAGTTGTCTGCACCTTCAAACCTAATCCCTTCTGTGTATCCGTCATGGTAGATTGTTTTTCCGGTTCTGCTTATGGCCGATAAACCTGCCAGTGACCATCCATATCCAAAGGGCCCATTACCTGCTTGACTGCTGTAAACCAAAGCATTTTGCGGCACCATACCTGCAACACCTGGAAGGCTTGGTAAAGGTATGCTAACTATAGCTGCCCCAGATGGCGAAACAGTCACCTGGCTTGCAGTAGAACCAACGACACCTGTGGTTAATCCTCCGGGATAGCCTCCTTCAGAATCACCATCATAGGGGATGATCAAATAGGGGTTTATCCAGGCGCCAAGATCTTCGTCCAGCGTGAGTGGTTTATAGGAAAATCCAGGCAGAAAACTAATCGATTTACTGGCCTCAAATTCAAGCTCAGGCCCTGACAATGATGACTCAAGAACGATGTGCTCGCCTTGCTGTTGTGCCATCAGCATGCCTGTGGGCAACAACAACATAAGTATATGGCTAATGATGGGTTTCATTGCTTCTGTAATTTTGGTGCATTTGCTCTTAGCTGAGATGAATTGCCCTGGGACAATTTCTAGTTTTTCACTATTTTGTAACGGAACATTACTTTGTCAGCAGTTCTAATTTGTAAGTAATACACTCCGGATTGATATGTAGCCATTTCAAGTCGGTGGTCGTTACCCATGCCATGACCTTCGGCCACAGGTTTTCCCAATTGATCAAACATAATATAATCAAACCCTTGTGGTATTGCCTTACTGAAGCTTATGGTCAAATGTGTTATGGCCGGTATTGGGTGTACTGCTATTTCGAAACTGTTTTCGGAAAGTAATGGATTCTCATAAGGAGGGAAAACAGGGTTGTTAAAGGCTGTATCGCTTTCATTAAGCATTATTGCTTTGATCCGGACCTCTCTGTTGCCTGTTTCGTCATAACTAAAGTTGATTTTTTGCATTGATTGTGCGTCTACAGGGTTTGGAACAATGGCCAGAATTGATAAAAGGAAAATGATCATTGTTTTCATAGTGAACAATTTAAAGTATTCCATTGTATTGATTTTGGCCGTGACTTAGTGCCGAGAATTTACAATTATTTTTAGGCTTTCGATTTCTTTTTGCTGTTGCAGGATGTAGAGGGTCAACTCTTCAATCTTTCTCAACAGCAAGTCGTCCATCGTACCGATGCTGTAACCGTTTTCTTTAAATGCGTCCGCTGAGGGCACTTCGGGTAGGTGGTTGTTTGCAGTAATAAAAGCTTGCAGTTCGTTGAGGGGCATAAGCGGATAGTCGGGGTTGAACACATAGTCCGACTCTGGAACAGTATGTACAATGCGCATCTCCTCTGCAATTATTTTACCAGCTACTGCCAGTTTATACCCGTTCGTGGCATTGGTTCCTATACCCATGTTCCCTTCTTTAACATAAACGTCACCATTAACTTCCAGGCTAGCCTCAGGATTGTTAGTCCCAATACCAACTTTACCATTATTAAGGATTGTTAGTGTATTATGATTAAGGTTGTCATTAAACTTAATGTAGCTGTTTCCGTCATTGAAAGCATCGTTCATATTAAATATCATTCCATGACGATCACCACTGTAATGTGTTTTAAAAACAACATCTCCTGCTAGAGAAGTAGGAGCATAATGCGAGGGAGTGTTAACTACTGCCACAATCAGATTGCCTTGATCATTGGAAAGTTTTAGCACGGGTTCTTCACTTTGATGAATGTGCAGAATAGAAGATGGGTCATTTGTCCCTATCCCCACATTCCCGTTTTGAAACACAAAATGTTTGGTGCTTTGGGTGCTGAAAGTGAAGTTTTGGTTGTTGGCGGCTTGTATACTGTGGTTGGAAGTAAATAACACGCGTGAGTAAATGTTGTCGCCCGAATTGCCTGTAGCCTCCAGCCGCAGCGTGGCCGGCTCGTTAGCATCGGCACGGATGTGTAACTTTGCTTGTGGAGCGGTGACGTTACCAATGCCAATCCGACCGGTGTTGCTTACTCCAGTGGATGGGCCAACAAAAAGCGTAGGCTTGGTTGAGCCGAAGCCAATCATTAATGATTGATCAATATTATTGATCAATGGATCGTTAATGGTAAATCCCGATCCGAGAACCATGACATTTGTTCCCATGGTTCTCACAAACATTCCAATACCTGCTGAGTGTGAGCCTGTTACCATAGCCCTATTGCCAAACGCAAAGGATAATGAACCATTAACTTCAGAATAGTAACCTCCAGAAAATGAATAATCACCATCCACTTTTATGTTTCCACCAACTCTGCTTGGTAAGGTTCCTGTCATTTCGGTTCCGGAACACTGGATACATATCTGACTATATGCCTGGCTTATTGAAGCTAATAATAGCACAGTACTAAGAACGAATCTTAAAAATGCTGCTCCTGACATGAATTTTGTTCGTTTTTTCATTGTTTGATAATTTTTTGTGTTTCAATGATGATTCCATTTTGCCTGATAGCGATAAAATAAACTCCCGGGGGCAACATGCTTAACGAAATCAGGTTGTATCCCTTTCTGATGATATGTGTGCTGAGCATCAGGCCTGTCGCGTTATTAATAGTCAGTTCTGAATCTATCCTACTTTTCACATGCAAGGTTTCTCCTGCCGGTACCGGCCAATATTCAAAACCGGCACTGCTTATCCGTTCCTGGTTGTTGATGCCGGTAATCACATCTTCGAGCCTTACCTTTTTGATGAAATTATCAGTTAAACTCGTACGGACATCCTCCGCAACAAAACCACTAATAATGCACGCAGTATCATTGGTGGCCAATAAATCCCAAAGCCAGTAGCGGGTATCCCCATGAAAAGTCATTGAGCCTTTGAGGTTGATTTCATTGTCAAACACAAAATACCTGATATCCTCTATCCCCGAAAACCCTGGGGGTATGTCTTCAAAGGCCGCAACCCAGATGTAGTCTTCATTAATAAACCCCATACCCCTGATTTCAGGTATTCGGATGGATTTGTCAGAACATACAAGTGTTGACTTAATGCGCTGTTTGTCAGGATTATGAAGTGTAACTTCCAATCCCTCTGTATTATTGCTATAGTCAATGAATTGGCTTGCCAGCACAAAATTCCCATTACTAAGTCTATTTACTGTCATTGGACCCCAATAGGAGATGTAATCGGATTCAAGGACTCCACTGCCCATAAAATTAAAGGCAAAGTCGAACCCGATCCAGGTGCGGTAGGCAGGTTTTACCTCCAGCTCGCTAAACAACCAGAATCCGCTGCTGTCATTATTCAGCATCATGCTACCAAGACTCAAATCAAAGTAATTGGTAAATGATTTATAACCAAGCCTGTTTCCTTCAAGGTCGTATTTCGCAAGGAATATAAAGTCGTTGTACCCATACTGCGCAGTATCGACAACACCCTCAATGATCACTTCGTTTTCAGGCGTAACGAGAAAAGTTTTCAAATAATGGCTGGCAAGGAGATGTGCTTCTACAATGCTGTCCGACTTTTCCCAAACAAGTTCAAGATCTGGACTGATCTCGCAAACATAGGTGTGTTTGGCCCTAAGTGGATTATCCACATGTTTAATCGTGCCAAAACACAGAAGATGGCCATTGGGTTTAGGCAGGCAAAATTGCACTGCATAGGCCGTATCAGGCTTTGGGAATTCGGCTGTGCTCACAACAGTACCGGAGTGATCCAACTTATAAAACACCATGCATCTAAGGTTGTCTGGAAATACTTTGACACCCATGGAGAAATAATATCCCTCATGGTCAATTGTTTGCGATATGCTCTCATAAACACCTGGGTCCCCGAAAGACATCTCAAATGCATCCTGGGCATAAGAATATATTCCTAAAAGTAAGGCCATTAGTATTAAAAGAAAATTTTTCATATAATGAAGTTCATTAGTGTCCCATAAAAATTGGGACAATATTTAAAAGTTAAACAAATTTGGCTCATTAAGCCTAAATCGTTCTTTGACATTTTGAAATTTAGTTCTGTCGAACAGGTCTCTAAGATGAGTTTTATCGGTTAACGATATACTCAAGATCTGCAAAACCTCGTATGTACTTCTATCTAGTTGCATGTCTTTTTGGACAATTGCTACTAAGCAATAAGTGCATATGGCAACATAAATCTGGATTCGAACAGCGTTCTCAGAAGTACCCCAGAATTTCTTGATTTTCAGGTGTTGCTTCAACCATTTGAAGAACAGTTCGACCTGCCATCGGTTCTTGTAAAGTTCAGACACCTGAAGTGCAGAAATATACATCGCATTGGTTAAGAATATGAACTCACGTTCTTGATCTTCATCCCAATATCTGACTAATCGAAGACGTCCTGGAAAGTATTGACTTGGGTAAAAACCAGTTAGTTCAATTGTTACATCTGAAAGTACATTTTTGGGTAATCTTCGTTTCCATTTGATTATTTTGCATTGAAGGTTTTTCTTTGCTCTGACAACGAAGAAAGCTCCTATCTGATGAATCTTATACAACATTTTGAAGTGATTATATGCACGGTCAAATATGTAATATGAACCTGATTCATAAGGGATTTCTTTCATTGCCGTAGAGTCGTGAACAGAAGCTTCAGTAATATGAAAGAATGCGGGAATCTGTGTTTCAATATCATATAATGTATGGACTTTAATCCCGCCTTTTTTCCTACGAAACTTCGCCCACCAAAATACGGAAAGGCATAAGTCAATTGTCGTTGAATCAAAAGCATAGATATTCCCATCAAGTTTGAAGATGTCAGAAACTCGTTTCTGTCTGGCTTCGTTTACCAAATAGTAAGCATACTCTTCAAAAATGTGATAGTCTCTGTCTTGATTAGCTCTGGCCAGCGATGACTTTGATACATTTTTGCCCATGCCCAAATGATAAGATTTGGAGTGATGAGCATCTAGTGCAACAATCAAATCTCTCAGACTTTCACGATTTGACAATTGACCAAACATCAGAGCAAGCAACTGATTCCAACAAGTAAAATGCTTCACGTATTTGTCGCCGTCATATCTGCGAACAATGTAGTTGAACTTATTTCGATCCAGAAAGGATGTTAATTGGGCGAAAACGTATTTATCCTTATGCATTTGCTAATCTTTTTAGGAATAGCGAAAATGCAAATTGAAATCCGTTTAATCGAAAAACCTCTGCAACTAACTAAATTTCAATAATTTCAAAGAACTTTAACAGGTTTTAATGGGACAGCAATGAATGAAGTTATTGAATAAGCTTTACAGCGAATTATTTGGGCCAACTACAATCAAGGCAATGTAATGGGATAATCGGACTCTGGTAAATAGTGGACTTTAATGCCATAGTTAAACTTACCTTTATGGAAGTAATTGCGTAAAGTAGGATCAGATTGGTTTATTAATCCCCAGCTCCCTTCCAAGCTTTGAACAAGAATCAAACTATACGAAGGGCTAAGCTCTTCATTAGGTATTTTAATTAGTAGCAGATAACGAAGGTAATTATAATAGATATTCATTGCATTCCGGTTCAGACACAATTCAACCGGTCCAATTCCTTCAGAGCCAAAATACAGGTAATAGTCATAAAGGTTGTCAGGTGGATTGGGGTCTGTTTCCCTTCTTACATTCAGCACACCTCCTTTTCTTTCAATGTCAACAGGATTAATCACATAAAAGTTATCAACCGGATCAGGCAATGTGCCATTCATGGCAAGCATGAGTTGTACAGCAGCATCTGAATCGTAAGTAAACGATTCACATATTCCTTTGTTTTCCCCATACCACCAGTTATCCTGGTCCCCAAAAGGGCCTTCGATAACTGGAACTGGAGGAATAGTTCCTTTGCGCCCTATAATAATATGAATGTAGAAGTTAATGTAATCATCCACAAATTGGACATCATCTAAGTTAACAAGCGATAACCCTCTCTGTGCAAATCCTGAACTATTGTACAAAATACTGATTTCCTGTACCATTTGATTGTATTTATTGGCCAGTTCCGTCATGTTTACCCTTCCGCCAACTGTTAAATCAAGTGTCATTCCTATGGTATCAATCTCAAACTTGTCATAATAGTCGTTCGGAAATCCATAGCAATAGTTGAATGTTGCCTCAAGATACCATAAAGCCGAATCCTTATCGATTGTCTCAAGGCTTTTTAAGGTTGGGTTTTTGAGTTGGATGTCAACTTTCGAGATGAAGTTTTTGATTTTGTTTCCAACTTTCATATCAAAGTCGGTTAATTGCCTGTTAGGTTCATTGCGGTTCTCTTCCTTGTTGCATGCACCGATAAACAATAGTAAAAGTGCTGCAAAAAATAATCTGCAGTCTCTCATTGTAAAAGGTTTTTGGGTTATTCAGGTTTTGTTGCGTTTTGTTCAACTTATGTTGCTTGCATGTATTACAGGTTCAGGGCACTACTATCACCTGCCGGTTGTTATGCATGCAATTTGATACTGCATCCAATTATAAATAAGCTTACCATGAGCAGATACCAGTGCTTGTCATTAACGGTCTTGTCCGGCAAAAAATGTTGAAAACGCTTTCCCTAAATTCAAAAGCGAAAATCTGCTGGCAATGAGTGAAAAGAACGTTGTGTTTTACTTTCGTACATTAGTAACAGAAATAAATCAAAACGCACAGCGGTAACAATAATAAATATTTAGTCTAAATAATAATATGATTGTATCAATGTGATATGGAACAGTATACAGTTTTTCAATTGATTGGGGACAATAAATATTTTTTGGCAATGGGTTTTATTAACCTAAATGAACAAGTCCCCGCTGGCGCGGATTTATAATCCGTGCCATTGTTAGATATCTTGCTAATAATCCACCTTCATTTTCCATCTCAACTTAACAATGTAACTTATAGCAAACCCCTACCACCAGCATAATTAACAGCGCTGCTATATAAATAATCCTCAGGTTTGAAAACCAAACCTTCCTCAACTGGGCACGGATTGCAAATCCGCGCCAGCGGGGGTAAAAACATCAACCTATCCCTGTACTGCAAAGCTCACAAAATACGTGCTTTCTGGGTTATAAAACTTGTATTTACGACTCATTAAACAAAAATAGAAATTTCATGTATTGCGGGTGCGGCAAAATTCATTGCATTAAATGTTGAAGTGCTTTGGGCACGGATTACAAATCCGTGCCATT
>JAHIUX010000053.1 GCA_018816765.1 Bacteroidota bacterium | reverse complement strand
TGATGGAAGCCGGTGGCCTGGTAGTTGGTGAAAATGTAGATATTCAGGTGAATCTTGAGCTGATTAAACAATAATTTGCCCATAACACCAATCTGAAAACCCGGGGATTTTCTCCGGGTTTTTTTATGACTTCAAGATGATGCGGAAGGTGGTTCCTTCGTTCAGTGTCGACGAACGAACAAATATTTTTCCCTTGTGGTATTCGCTGATGATGCGTTTGGCCAACGTTAAGCCCAATCCCCAGCCACGCTTTTTGCTCGAATAACCCGGGTTGAACACATGTTTGAACTCTGACTTGGCAATGCCTTTGCCCGTGTCGCTCAGGTCGATGATGAGGTGGTTGTTTTCGGCCAGGATTTCAACCGTTATTTTTCCTTGCCCCGTCATGGCATCAATGGCGTTTTTACACAGGTTTTCGATCACCCAGCGAAACAGCACGGCATTGAGCGGGATAACAAAATGTTGTCCCTTGGGAACCTTAAATTCATAGGTCACCTTGCTCGAGGTGCGGCTTTTGAGGTAGCCCAGTGTTTCTTCAATCACCCCCACCACATCCATGCGTTCGAGCACCGGCGGCGAGCCGATTTTCGAGAAGCGCTCGGTGATGGCTTCAAGCCGCTGAATGTCCTTTTCCATCTCGGTTACGGCCATGGGGCTGTTTTCGTCCTGCATCTTCATCAGTTCAATCCATGCCATCATCGACGAAAGTGGCGTGCCGATCTGATGGGCTGTTTCCTTGGCCATTCCTGCCCATACCTGGTTCTGTTCCGACTTGCGGGCATAGCTGAACAACAGGTAGGCGATCAGCAGAAACAAGGCAATAATGAGGATTTGAAGCAGGGGGAAAAACCGCATACTTTGCAGTAAATCAGAACTTCTGTAAAAGATATAGGTTTTACCGTAATCGAGGAAAGAAATTTCGATTGGGTTGTTTGCCGAGGCCATCGATGCCAATTCTTGTTCCAGAAAAGCAGCGTCTTTCATGCGCGAATCGCTGATGTTGCCGTATTGGATCACGTTTTTCTGTGTGCTGTCGGTGATGATAACGGGCACGCTGGCCGAGTTGAGTGCCACCTCGGTCAGAAACGAGCTGACCAGGTCATCGAGCACTTTCTTCAGGTCGGTGAAGATGAGCGATTCATGATAATACAGGTAGTTGCGCTTCAGCGCGGATATTTGCACGGGAATGGGTTCATACTGTGTAAACTCATGCCTCAGCGCATCGGTAAGCCGGGTAATGGTATCCAGTTCGATGCCCAGGTTTTTTGTGCTGAGTATGTTGCCCGATTCATCGGCATAAATGACCGGAATGCTGGTGTTGTTGCTGATGATTTCAAGATAGAAGGTCAGATCAGGTGAGTTTTCGTCCTGAATAAGGCGCTTATAGGTGTTGGCAAGCAGTTCGACACGCTGGCGCTCCTGGCGGCGCACCTCGTTGAAAAACGATTCGGTGTAGTGCATCAGGCTGGCCTTTCGCTGAATGGCATCGGCCCACACCTTTACCTGGTTGCGCTCCTTACGGGCAAACTCCCCCACAAGGGCGTTGGTATAATAGATGGATGCGCTGATGATGACCAGTGCCATGATCGACAGAAACACCTTCCATCTTTTCTTTCTGTTGTAGATATCCACCGCCTAAAAAGTTTCTGATCAAACGAAACTGAAGGTGTAAAAGTATGTAATATTGCGCGTTTGACCACCGCTTGAGTACCTTCGTTCGCAAATTCCTGTTCAAATTTAACAAAATGACTTATTTTTGCTTATCTCTTCGTTAAGAACCGTGTTTTAAAATAACATTAATTAATTCGTATAATTTATGAACCTAAAAAGAAAAACCTGGTTGGTGATCGGCCTTATGGTGCTTACTATCCAGTTAAACAGTCAATTTATGCTACACGCACAAACCCTTGTACCCATTGAGGATTTTTTCAGAAATCCTGAAAAGTCTTCCTACAACATCAGCCCCGATGGCCGCTATATTTCCTTTATGGCTCCTTACGAGAACCGCATGAACATCTTTGTTCAGAAAGCCGGCAGCAATAAGGCCGTCAGGCTGACCTCTGAAACAGACCGCGACATTTCGGGCTATTTCTGGGCAAATAACAACCGCATCCTGTTTCTGAAAGACAATGGCGGCGACGAAAACTTTGCGCTCTTCGGTGTTGATGCCAATGGCAAAAACCTCAAATGCCTGACCTGTTTCGATAAGGTACGCACACAGATCATCGACGACCTCGAAGATCAGCCTGATGAAGTGATTATCGGGCTCAACAAACGCAATGCCATGGTATTCGATCCTTACAGGCTCAACATCAAAACCGGTGAAATGGTCATGCTGGCCGAGAATCCGGGCAACATACAGGGCTGGATGACCGACCATGCCGGCAAGCTGCGTGTGGCCATTGCCATTGTTGATGGGGTAAACTCACAGCTGCAATACCGCGACAAGGAAGACGAACCCTTCAGGCCGATCCTCACCACCAACTTCAAGGAATCGCTTAGTCCGGAGTTTTTTACTTTCGACAATAAGTTCCTTTATGCCACTTCGAACCTGAACCGCGACAAACAGGTCGCCGTCATTTTTGACCCTGCCACGGGAAAAGAAAAAGAAGTGCTATACGAAAACAAGGATTACGATGTGTCGGGCATCAGCTACTCGCGTAAGAAAAAGGTGATTACTGCCGCCAGCTTTACCTCATGGAAACGCGACCGTTACTTTTTCGATGACGAGGCCAAAGCCATGTTCGAGCGCCTCGAAAAGGAACTCTCGGGCTATGAAGTCGCTGTTACAGCCTCCGACAAGAACGAGGAAAAATTCATCATCAGGACCTACAGCGACCGTTCGCTGGGCGCCTATTACCTGTATGACAAAAAGAAAGACCAGTTAACAAAAATTCAGGACGTCAGCCCATGGATTGACGAAAGCAAGATGGCCGATATCAAGCCCATCACCTACCGTTCGCGCGATGGTCTTACCATCCACGGATACCTGACCCTGCCCAAAGGTGTTGCTCCCGAAAACCTGCCTGTTGTGGTAAATCCGCATGGCGGGCCATGGGCGCGCGACAACTGGGGATTTAATCCGGAGGTTCAGTTCCTGGCCAACCGTGGCTATGCCGTGTTGCAGATGAACTTCAGGGGATCGACAGGTTACGGCCGCAAATTCTGGGAATCAAGCTTCAAACAATGGGGCCTCACCATGCAGAACGACATCACCGATGGCGTTTACTGGCTCATTGAACAGGGCATTGCCGATCCCGACAGGATTGCCATTTATGGTGCCAGCTATGGTGGTTATGCTACGCTTCAGGGCGTTGTGGTCACCCCGACACTTTATGCTGCAGCCGTTGACTATGTTGGCGTTTCGAACCTGTTTACCTTCATGAAAACCATTCCGCCTTACTGGAAACCCATGCTCGATATGATGTATGAAATGGTTGGCGACCCCGAAAAGGATTCAGCCCAGCTCGAAGCCACTTCGCCTGCCCTGAATGCACACCGCATCATGGCTCCGCTATTCGTGGCCCAGGGTGCTAACGACCCCAGGGTGAACATCGCAGAATCGGATCAGATTGTGGAAGCCCTCCGCAAACGTGGTGTTGATGTGGAATATATGGTGAAAGACAACGAAGGCCACGGATTCAGAAACGAAGAAAACCGCTTCGATTTCTACAGGGCCATGGAGAAATTCCTTGCCAAATATATGATGGATAAATAGGCGTTAAAGGCAACTTTCATCTGGTCAAACCTCTCCGGCGCTTCGTTGGGGAGGTTTGTTTTTTTTTGTGCGGCTTGCAGTCAGTTAGGGCGGGTTAAAACAGGTAATTCAGGCCGATATAAATGCCGCTTTTGCCATCCTGCCTGTTGAGCGCCCGTCCGTAGTCGCCCGAAAGGATGAAGTTTTCATTCATCACCAGCTTTAGTCCCAGCCCTGTGGTCCAATGGATGCTTTCGGCACCCGGATTGAAATGGTCGTTCCAGAAGGCTTCATTGTGTTCGGGGAAGGCCTGTTTGATGGCTTCAAGCTTTTCTTCAATGGGAATTTTTTTAACAAGTTGCCCGGCATCCACAAAGGCGTTCAGGGCAAAATAAAACTGCTGGTTCAGCCATGCCGTGCGGTAGAACTTATACCTGAATTCAGCATTGCCATAAACGAATCCATCGCCAACAACCCTGTTGCGCAACACCCCCCTCAACGAACGCTGTCCGCCCAGGCCTTCCGAATAAGCACCCTTAAGCTGTGTGGTCACCATCAGTGGCTGCACGTAAAACGGCACATAGGTGCCCAGGTTTCCCTGATACGACAAGCGGTAAACAAAGGACAGCTTGTGCTGTACCAGGGTGAAATACTGCCGGTGGGTGATGCTGAGGTGCATGAATCCTTTGCTGAACGAGCTTGTCGCGGCAGGCGCCACATACAGGATCGCATCGGTCCAGGTTCCCCGCATCGGGTTTGGCTGAAAATCGCGGCTGTCGTAAACAAGTCCGGCTTTGATGCCCAAAAAGGAACCCCCTTTGGCTTCACCGGCTTCAATAAGTCCCCAATTCACATAGTTTTCGTACAAGCCCGGAACGCTTGCCGGATCGGGCAGTTTATCTGCTTCACTTTTCCCTTTGTTCAGGCGGTCTACATCAACCGAACTCACATACAAATCGTAATACTCGAGCCCAGCTGCCCAGTAAAGGTTCTTCCTCCCCAGGCTGCCTGTGAAGTCCGTGTGGATCCGCAGCATATCCCTGCGGTGTTTATAGTAGATGCGTGTGAGATACGACGGATCGTCCTGATTCACAAAGGGTTCTTCGTAGACGGCATCGTAGCCATTGAACCCATAAAAATCGATGGCCTGCTCAGGCATATAACTGATATCGAAGGTGGTGCGTATGCCTTTCAGCAATATATCGCTGTCGTAGGCAAAACGAAGCAGGGCGCTGCCTTTGGTGTAGCGCGACGCCTCAAGGTAATAGGAATGGTTGTATTTGGGATACCGGCTGCCATCGCCGTAATGAAACAAATTGATCAGTCCGCCATATTGAAATCCCAGGTCGGAATTGAAAGAAACCGCCGGCAGTATCCCGAAGTTCCAGCCTTTTTTTACCCTTGGTGCTGCAGATTGATTATCCTGGGCAAAAACAGTTAAACCATTGATAAATAATAATATTGCCAGCCAGATTTCCTGTTTTTTTATGCCCATAGGTCTGATTTTGGGGTGAAAATTAGGAAATTTTATGCCTCACACGCATGGTGGCAGCATAATGAAGGTTGCCTTACCAGGCGTCAGCGGATGATGATGCTTTGCCGGTAAAGACGGGTGTTGCCTTCGGTGATGCTGCAGTCGTACATTCCGGCAGGCAGATCACTTACATTGATGGTTGTCGACCTGGAGTTTAAGGCCATCCGTTTTGTTTCGCGCCCGGAAGCATCAGAAATGATCAGTTCGGCCTTCCGCAGCGGCAGTTGGCTTTCGATGCTTAGCCAGTCGCTGACGGGGTTCGGGTAGATCCTCAGCTGCCTGTCATTCGTTAGTGAAACCTGCATGCCTGTTTGCAGCTCCAGCGTTAGGCTGTCGACCATCAGCACGGATCCGGGAATAAAACCGGCATCTGACGACGACATGATCACGATATTCAGCGTGTCGGGTATCAGTGCTGAGTCGTATTCCATATCAACCTCAAAGGGAGTCCAGTTTGCAGCCGGCTGTCCGTACCAAACAGCAATGCCAAGGGTATCGCGTTCACCGTTTTCGAGGAATTTGTAGTTGTAGGCCTGCAGCAGGGCCGAATCGTGCTCCACCGCAGTATACTTATATATGCCCCTGATCTTTACAGGCCTTTCGTGCATGGCAATACCTCCGGTGATGGAAAAGCTGTTGCCGATTATATCGACCACAAAGTCGGCCAGCGTGATCAGGCCGGGCGAAACAAAGCTGCCGAACACTGTTTTTGTTTCCAGCTTTGCCGAAAAACTCCCGGCAGCGGCATCTTCACTTTTCGAAACCACCACTACCGAAGCCAGGGCAGTGTACTGGTTGGGCGTGTTCCACGAAGTCGGGTTCTCGTAATTACCAAAGTTTTCCCAGCTTTCGAATCCATTGTTTGGGATTTCCTGGGCCCTGGCGTTTATCAGCAGAAGGGCAAATAAACAGGCTGTAAGGGTCGTTTTCATGGTGTGGAGGGGATTATGCATTAGCCGACAAAAATAAGCCCTTTCGTTGATGATTCAAGATGCAAATGATTCAATTTTTGCAATGCAAACACCCTTTGGCCAAAGCCTGCATCCTGCAGTAAGAAATCAACACAAAAACAGGAACCCGGGCGAGGGCGGGAAAACGCCTCAGCACAAACGGTTGTGGTGAAAAAAAAAATCAGTTTTCAATATTTGTTATATTTGCTTATTCGTAATAACCCTTTCCCATGCCCATACTTGGTACACTCATTAAAAAAGCCTACGAATTGCGGAACGTGCCTGTTGAATTAAAAAAACAGCGAATCAATCCATTACAGGCACAGGAAGAGCAGCTGAGAATCCTGCTGCGCAAAGCCCAGTTCACCTCCTTTGGTGAACATTACAATTTTTCTGAAATGATGAACAGTAAAAATGTTGTTGAAGCATTCAGGAATACGGTTCCGGTGTTTGACTACAACGCCATGTACAAACAATGGTGGTATCGCGCATTGAATGGTGAGGCTTATGTCAGCTGGCCCGGCCGGGTGAAATACTTTGCGCTGAGTTCGGGCACCTCGGAAGCCTCGAGCAAGCATATTCCGGTAACTTCCGATATGCTTTCATCGATTAAAAGGGCCAGTATCAGACAGTTGGTATCAGCATCAAAGTATCATTTTCCGGTTCATTTTTATGAAAAGGGCATCCTCATGATCGGGGGAAGCACCCACCTGCAATACAACGGCACCTACTACGCCGGTGACCTCTCAGGGATTACGACCGGCAATATTCCTTTTTGGTTTCAGCATTTTTACAAACCCGGCAAGCGGATTTCGAAGGCTGCCGACTGGGCCACCAAGCTGAACGAAATGGTGCGCAAAGCCCCCAGCTGGGATATTGGTGTTATTGTGGGTGTTCCGGCCTGGGTGCAAATTCTGATGGAACGGATCATCAGTGAGTATCACCTGAAGACCATCCACGATATCTGGCCAAACCTTTCGGTGTATGTGCACAGCGGCGTGTCATTTGCACCTTATGAAAAGAGTTTCGAAAAGCTGTTTGGCAAACCCATGCTCTATTCGGAGAGCTACCTGGCTTCTGAAGGCTATATTGCCTATCAGAACGGCTTCGAAGCCAGAAGAATGCAGATGGTTGTTGACAATGGCATCTATTTCGAGTTTGTCCCGTTCGACGACAACAATTTCAACGAAGAAGGCAACCTGGTCGCCAACCCGACAACGGTGAGTCTGGCCGAGGCAGAAAACAACAAAGAGTATGCCTTGTTGCTGTCGACAAACGCAGGCGCATGGCGCTACCTGATCGGTGATACCATTAAGTTTCTGAATGTGAAAACCTGTGAGATCGTTGTTACCGGACGCACCAAACACTACCTGAGTCTGTGCGGGGAACACCTTTCGCAGGAAAATATGAACCGGGCCATCGAGATGCTTCAGGAAGAATTCAACATCGTTGTCAGGGAGTTTACGGTGGCAGGAATTCGTCATGGTTCATTGTTTGCCCACAAATGGTATCTTGGCACCGAGGATAAGATTGATCCGGCGCTGGTTGTTCAAAAAATTGACGAATACCTCAACCAACTCAACGACGATTATATGGTTGAACGCATGGAGGCCATCAAGGAAGTCTTCGTCAAAGTACTTCCATCGAAGGTTTTCTACGATTACCTGAAAAAGCAGGGCAAGGAAGGAAGCGCCATTAAATTTCCGCGCGTGCTGAAAGGCCAGCGGCTTGAAGACTGGGAAGCTTACCTGAAAGAAATTAACCTTGCCGATTAACCATCATGAATATTTTTTTTGAAGGGGTTTTACTTGGACTTACGCTGGCTACCTTTTTTGGGTTCGGCCCTGCCTTTTTTGCCCTGGTGCAAACGAGCATCCACCGCGGATTCTGGTCGGCTACCGGCCTGGCCCTGGGGATTTTCCTGAACGACCTGTTTATGGTCGTCCTCTGCCTTATGGGCGCCATACAGATTGTCACCGAACCAAGCAATTACCTGTGGTTTGGCTTGTCGAGCGGCATCATCCTGGTCATTTTTGGCCTGGTCACCTTCAGCCGCAAAGTAATCACCGAAACAGCCGTTAACGAAGACGACGTGCCGATCAAGGTTTCCGGTCCGCACTGGCTCACCTTTGTGGCCAAAGGCTTTTTCATGAATGTGGTTAATCCCTTCGTCTGGATTTTCTGGGTGGGTGTTATCGTGGGTATTTCAGCCCGCTTTGGCGGCAACGAGCAGGACCTGGTTACCTTTTTCAGCGGAACCCTCATCATGGTGCTCCTGAGCGACCTGGCCAAAGCCTATGGGGCTTTTTCCATCAAGCGGTTCCTTACCCCGGCCATGATCGGAAAATTCAATAAAATTGCCGGCGTCGGACTGATGGGATTTGGCGTATACCTCATTATCAGGGTATTGATCGAACACATCCTTTAAGTTTATTAATCAAAAGCAACACCATGAACCACACCGCATCAACACATCACAGCTGGCTGGTTTTCGCCGTAAGCGGATTCATTGCCCTTGTCTATGGCATCGTGGCCCTTTTCCTCAGCGAAGAGATCATCACAGCCATCGCCCTATACACCGGTCTGCTCATTTTGCTCAGTGGTGCCGGCATGCTTATAGCGGCCATTTACCGCCTGCGCAAGGACCTTCCATTCGTTTCACTCCTCATGCAGGCCATTGCCGCCGGCATCATTGGCATACTGATCATTCTTTACACCCAACATACCATCGCTGCATTTTTAACTGTTATTGGTGCAATGACGCTGGTTTCAGCCTTGTTTCAAGCCTATCTGCTTGCCTTCGGACAGCACAACTTCAACAACAAAGGAGTGGACTGGGCATCCGTTGTTATCACCCTCGTTTTCGGCATTGTCCTCCTCTACAATCCTTATGCTGTTGCGGCTTATCTGGTCGTAATCAGCGGAATTCTCGCGCTGCTGGCAGGCAGCCTGATGCTGTGGTTTGCTGTGAAAATCAGGAAAATGCAATAGGTTAGTAGGGTTCTTGCTACTTTGTTGGCTTTCAAGGGCGGATCAGCCAGTTAGGCCCTGATTAATCTTCTTCTTCCTTGATGTCCTTCACATTGAGCTGCAGGTTCACCTTGCCCTGCCATTCATTTTCTTCGAGGTGATAGCAGATGCTGAATGGTTTTCCACTTTTGATGGCATCAAAATGATGACCTTGCTGAAAGGCTATACCGGAAAAGGCCTGGCTGCGTGTGGTTGTTTGCACCAGGTCGAGTTTCAGGTGGTTTTTGCCTACCACGCGTGAGCGTCCGGCGTCGATCACATTGTTTGTTCTGAAAACAGGTGACATATTTCCCGGACCAAAAGGGGCAAACTGTTTCAGTATGCGCATGAATTTCGGATTCAGGTCGCTGAAATTCAGGTCCATATCAATTTCAATCTCCGGAACGAGCATCTGATCTTCGATGGTGTTGATGACGTAGGATTCGAACATAGACCGGAACGCATCAAGGTTTTCAGGCTTCAGCGAAAGGCCGGCAGCATATTTATGCCCGCCGAAATGCTCAAGCAATCCGGAGCAATGGTCGATGGCGTCGTACACATCGAAGTTTTTCACCGAGCGGGCCGATCCGGTAATCAGGCCCGAAGAGCGTGTGAGGATGATGGTGGGCCGGTAAAATGTATCGGTAAGCCGCGATGCCACAATGCCAATAACGCCTTTGTGCCAGTTTTCGTTAAACAGCACGGTGCTTTTGGCTTGTTTCAGACCGGGTGTTTGCTCAATCATTGCCAGCGCCTCTTCGGTGATCTGGTTGTCGAGGTTCCGGCGTTCCGTATTCAGTTCGTTTATGGCCTTTGCCAGGTTGTCGGCATGGCTCATCTTATCGGCAAGCATGAGGCGCACTGAATCGCTGGCGCTCTCGATGCGTCCAGCAGCATTGATGCGCGGACCAATCAGAAAAACGAGGTCGCTGATGGTAAGCTCGCGGTTCAGGAACAAGCCTTTTTTATCATCAACAATGTCGCGTTTGTTCACGTTTGAGTAGCGAAGCACCGACTCGATACCAGGCCTGGGGGCGCTGTTGAGCAGCTTCAGTCCGTAGTGGGCGAGAATCCTGTTTTCGCCGATGATGGGCACAATGTCGGCAGCAATGCTGATGGCCACCAGGTCAAGGAAAGCGTATAACTCATTCACGTCATCCTTTAGGTCCTGGGCAAGGGCTGTGATCAGTTTGAACCCGACACCACAGCCCGATAATTCCTTGAACGGATAGTTGCAGTCGGGTCTCTTTGAATCGAGCACAGCCACGGCATCGGGAAGCTTATCGCCCGGCCGGTGGTGGTCGCAGATGATAAAATCGACCTTGAATTTGTTGGCATAGTCGATTTTTTCGACCGCTTTGATGCCGCAGTCGAGGGCGATTACAAGGTTGATGCCCTCATGCACAGCATGGTCGATCCCTTTGAAAGAAATGCCATAACCTTCGTTGTAACGGTCGGGAATATAAAACTCGATGCGCTTTTTGAAATATTTCTTCAGATAGGCGTAGACAAGGGCAACGGCTGTTGTTCCATCCACGTCGTAGTCGCCATAGACGAGTACTTTTTCCTGTTTCGAAATGGCTGTTTTAATGCGTTCAACGGCCTTGTCCATGTCCTTCATCAGGAAGGGATCATGCAGGTCATTCAGGTCGGGCCGGAAAAAGTCTTTGGCTTCCTCGTAAGTGGAAATCTGGCGTTGCGCAAGGAGGTTGGCCAGGTTGGCATCGATAGACAAAGCATCCATTAAATGTTTAATAATCTGCTTGTCACCTTGTTGTGATACCACCCACCTGTTTTCCATCAGTCAGTTTTTAATTCGTAAATATAATAAAAAATCGAAGCCGCTTTCACGGCCTGAGCCACCCCATCAAAAAGTAGAACGCATGGCTTCTACAGGGTCGAGTTTGGAAGCGGACCAGGCAGGGAGGAAGCCTGAAACCAGGCCGATGAAGGCCGAAACAAACACACCAAGGAGGATGTTCTGTAGCGAAAGAACCAGGTTAAAGCTTGATAATTGGGTAACCAACATGCTCATGATGAGCACAATGATCAAGCCGACAATGCCGCCCAAAACCGACAGGAACACGGCTTCGAACAGAAATTGTAAAAGAATGAAGTAGCTTTTTGCCCCGAGCGATTTCTGAATACCAATCTGGCTTGTGCGTTCTTTTACCGAAACAAACATGATGTTGGCAATGCCAAAACCACCCACAAGCAGCGAAAATCCGCCGATGATCCAGCCCACAACAGCAATTACTCCAAACAGCTGGTCGAATGATTTGTTTACGATGTCCATCTGGTTGATGGCGAAATTGTCTTCAACGGTAGGCTTTAATTTCCTCACGGCGCGCATGGCACCGATAAGTTCATCTTTCAGTTCCTCGTTGCTCACGCCGGGTTTTGCCCTTACCACAATGGCTGAACCGATATTGCGCAGGTCGATCAGGTTGCGGGCAAAATTGACCGGAATGATCACCTTGTCATCGTCGGAGTTTCCAAAAATATCCTGACCTTTCTTTTTGATCACACCGATCACATCGAGCTTGAGCCCGAAAATCTTGATTGATTTTCCGATAGCATCTTCGTTAACAAAAAAAGTCTCAGCGATGTCGGCACCAATGATGACCACATTGCGTCCGCTCTGCGATTCAAGCGCGGTAAAATAGCGGCCATCCTGCAGGTCGAAAGGCATTACTTCGGCATAATCATGCGACACAACATTGATCTGCGTCTGGCTGATGGTGGTGGATTTGTACCTGATATCGCGGTTCACATTGACCATATAGGCAAAAGCCTTTGCAGAAGTGGTGCGTTTTTCGAGCTCTGCCATCTCGCGCATGGTGGCCTCCGGACGTTGCCAGTATTTCCACCAGGGATAGTCGCCCCCGCCAGCCATCCATGGCCATTTCTGAATAAAAAGAATATTGTCGCCCAACGAGTTAATGTCGTCGCGAATTGATTTTTCGAGGCTGTCGAATACCGAAAAAACTGATATGATCGAGAAAATACCTATCGTAATGCCTAGCAATGAAAGTATGGTCCTTACTTTATTCACTACCAGGGCAACCAACGCAAACCTGAAGCTTTCGTTGATCAATCGAACGATCAACAACATAATTGTCTAATTTATGAATAAAATAAAACGTAGAAATCTGTCTAACATCAGCAAAAATACACTTAAATAAGTTGCAACTGAGCGTGTTTTTTAATAATCTTGCAAATCCTATAAACTAATTATCAAAGTCTTGAAAAAAATTCAAACAGCTTTAATATCTGTATATTATAAAGATCGTCTCGACGAAATTGTACACAAACTCGATGCCCTTGGGGTAAAAATTTATTCCACAGGGGGCACTTACGATTTCATACGGTCGCTGCAGGTGCCTGCAGAAACAGTGGAATCGCTGACAGGCTATCCGGGAATTCTGGGCGGCCGTGTGAAAACCCTGCACCCAAAGGTGTTTGGTGGCATCCTGGGCCGGCCTGAGCTGCCCTCCGACCTCAGCGACCTGAACGCTTACGGTATTCCGACCTTCGACCTGGTTATTGTCGACCTGTATCCGTTCACGGAAACCCTTGAGAAAACAACGGTTTACGACGAAATCATTGAGAAAATTGACATTGGTGGCATCTCGCTGATCAGGGCTGCGGCCAAAAACCTCGATCATGTGCTGGTCGTGCCTTCATCAGCCTATTATGATGAGCTCATTGGTCTGCTCAACGAAAAGGAGGCTTATTCAAGCCTTTCCGACAGGCAACATTTTGCTGCTGCCGCCTTTTCCGTGTCATCGGCTTACGACACCGCCATTTTCAACTGGATGAACCAGGGCAAACATGCTGCTTTCAGGCAGAGTATCGACGAATCCAGGGCGCTCAGGTATGGCGAAAACCCGCACCAGCAAGCCTTCTTCTATGGCAAACTCGACGATATTTTCGAACAGCTTCACGGCAAGGAACTTTCATACAACAATTTGCTTGACCTCGATGCCGGCCTTGCCCTCATGAGTGAGTTCGAAGAAACCACCTTCGCCATCCTGAAGCACAACAATGCCTGTGGCATCGCCAGCCGCGAAAACCTCACCGATGCCTACAAGGCAGCCCTTGCCGGAGATCCTGTTTCGGCCTTTGGCGGTGTGCTTGTTTCGAACCGCATCATCGATGAAAATACGGCTGCAGTCATGAATGATTTATTCTTCGAAATCGTTGTTGCGCCTGATTTTGAGAAAAATGCACTCGATTTGCTCCGGTCGCGGAAAAATAGAGTAATTTTGCGCCAGCGGGCGTTTTCCTTTCCAACAAAACAATTCAGGTCGATACTCAATGGCGCACTTGAGCAAGACAGGGACAGGCAGACTGAACAGCTTGACAATTTTTCGCCGGTCACGCTCACACAGGCCGGTGACGAAGCGTTGAACGATATGGTTTTTGCCAACAAGATCGTAAAACATACCCGTTCGAACGCCATTGTGCTGGCCAAAAACAAGCAGTTGCTTGGTTCAGGTATCGGTCAGACATCGCGTGTCGATGCACTCAAGCAGGCCATTGCCAAAGCGCATGAGTTTGGGTTTGATCTGCAGGGTGCTGTTATGGCGTCGGATGCCTTTTTCCCCTTTGCCGACTCGGTTGAAATAGCCGGAAAAGCAGGAGTGAAGGCCGTTGTTCAGCCCGGAGGTTCTGTCAGGGACCAGGATTCCATCGATTACTGCAATCAGCATGGAATCAGCATGGTGTTCACAGGAACAAGGCATTTTAAACATTGATATAACTACATTGAAATATGGGACTTTTTTCATTTCTGACAAAAGAAATTGCCATTGACCTGGGAACAGCCAACACCATCATCATGTTTAACGACAAGGTGGTGGTCGACGAGCCTTCCATCGTTGCCATCGAGCGCAACACCGGCAGAATCATCGCTGTAGGCAAAAAAGCCATGATGATGCATGGTAAAACCCACGAAAACATCAAAACCATCAGGCCGTTGCGCGATGGCGTGATTGCTGATTTTCAATCGGCTGAGTATATGATCCGTGAGATGATCAAGATGATCGGCCTGAAAGACAAATGGTTTGCTCCCGCACTGAAAATGGTTATCTGTATTCCATCAGGCATTACCGAGGTGGAAGAAAGGGCCGTGAAGGATTCAGCCGAACAGGCCGGAGCCAAAGAAGTCAAGCTTATTCATGAACCCATGGCTGCTGCCATAGGTATTGGCATCGATGTGCTCGAGCCTACCGGCAATATGATCATCGACATCGGGGGTGGAACAAGTGAGATAGCCGTTATCGCGCTCGGCGGTATCGTCAACAACAAATCGATCCGAATTGCCGGCGACGACTTCAATGCCGACATCGAAGAATATATGCGTAAGCAGCACAACATCAACATCGGTGAACGCACAGCCGAACGCATCAAAATTGAAGTTGGTGCCGCCATGCCGCTCATCGACAATCCGCCCGATGATTACGCTGTACATGGCAGGGATATGCTGACCGGCATCCCGAAAGAAATCAAGGTGAACTATACCGAGATCGCCAACTGCCTCGACAAGAGCATTTCGAAGATTGAAGCCGCTGTGTTGAATGCCCTCGAAATGACACCTCCCGAACTGTCGGCCGACATTTTCCGCACCGGCATTTACCTGGCCGGAGGTGGCTCACTGTTGCGTGGCCTCGACAAACGCCTTCACCTGAAAACCAAGCTTCCGGTGCATGTTGCCGAAGATCCGTTGCGTGCCGTTGCCAGGGGTACAGGCATCGCACTGAAGAACTTTGACAAATTCCCGTTCCTGATCAAATAAGGAGGGGTTCAATAGCCAACATATTCCATGCGTAACCTGGTTCGTTTCGTGCAGAAATACCATTTCGTGCTGCTGTTTTTGCTGCTCGAATCCCTGTGTGTTTACCTGCTCAGCAACAGCCACAGCTATCACAGGGCCGCATTGATCAATACCTCAAACGCCCTCACCGGCGAAGTTTACCAGACCAAAAGCAATATCACCGGCTATTTTTCACTTGGCTTCCACAACGACCTGCTTGCCCTCGAAAATGCCCAGCTCCACGACCGAATTGCCGAACTGGAAGAAATGGTTGATTCCACTTCGCATCAAAGCGACCATGTCCATTTCAGGCATATCCCGGCCAAGGTGATCAGCAATACGGTTCATTTCCGGAACAATTATATCCTGATCAACAAAGGACGCCTCGACGGTGTGAAGCCCGATATGGGCATCATCTCTCCCGATGGGGTTGCGGGCATTGTCACCGGCGTTTCTGACCACTATGCCACGGCCTTGTCGCTGCTGCACCGCTATGCGCGCATCAGCGTGATGTTTCGTAAAAGCGGCCAGCTGGCAAACCTTACCTGGACAGGTGAAAACTACCGTTACGGACTGGTGGAGGACATTCCTGCCCACCTCAAGATCGTCGAAGGCGATACCGTGGTCACCAGCGGACATTCGCTCATCTTCCCTGAAGGCATCATGGTGGGAACCATCAAGGAATATATTGAACCCGCAGGAAGCAGCCTGAACAAAGCCATTCTGAACATGTCGACCGATTTTAATATGCTCAGGCAGGTGTATGTCGTATTTAACAGCGACCAGCAGGAAATTGACCAGTTAAGGAAAGCGAACATCCATGAATAAGTACTTTTTATATACCGCCCGCTTTGCGCTGCTGCTCCTTTTTCAGGTGCTCATTCTGAACAATGTGCTGATCGGTGGTTATATCAATCCGTTTATTTATGTGCTGTTCATCATGCTGCTGCCCTTCAACATAAGGCCGTGGTTGCTGCTCATCATTGGTTTTCTGCTGGGTTACACCGTCGATATTTTCTCGTCAACATCGGGGCTTCATGCCGGTGCAACAGTACTGATGGCTTTTGTGAGGCCCACCATCGTGCGCCTGACCACCGGTGCCCGCGACCCCGAAGGTAGCCTCAATCCGGGCATTTCCGATATGGGTGCACGGTGGTTCTTTACCTACTCCATTGTGATGGTGCTTATTCACCATACCGCCCTGTTTTTTCTTGAGGTTTTCAGCTTTACACAACTGCCGTCGACCTTGCTCAGGATATTGCTCAGCACACTGTTCAGCGAGCTGCTGATCATGATGATCATGCTTTTCTTTGGTAAAAACAGGCGTTAACCTTATGTTGTGCTGATTTTCCGACAAAAAGTTTAGTTTTGCATTCCTTACTTAACATTATCATGATGAAAAAATTCTTCTTATTGACACTCATTGCCGGATTTGTTTTTGCTTCATGCAATATGAACAAAAAGGCAGATACATTTACCATTCAGGTGAAGGTTCAGGGCTTCGATGGCAAAAAAGTCATGCTCGAAAAGCGCGTGAATGATGATTGGGTTAAACTCGATTCGGCTACCATTGAAAAAGGCGCAGCGCTCATCAAGGGAAGCATGTCGTCGCCCGAAATGCTATACCTCAGCCTTGAGGATCAGAAAGGTTATGCCAGCTTTTTCGCCGAAGCTGCCAACATCACCGTTGATGTTGACCCGATCAATATGAAAAATGCGACCATCACCGGTTCGCCTGCACAGGATCGCTACACTGCATACATCACCGGTTCCGAAGGTTTCGATGATAAGCTGTACGAAGTGTACCAGCAATACCAGGAAGCCGAAAAAAACCAGGATGAGGCCAAAATGAAGGAAGTTGAAGAACAGTTCAAGGCTGTTGAAAAGGAAAAGCGTGACTATATGGTTAATTTCATCAAAACCAATACTGCAGATATTGTTGCCCACTATATCCTGCTGCGCAACACCTATGATTTCGAACTCGACGAACTCGAATCGCTGGTCAACAACTTCGACCAGTCAGTTTCGTCGCCCTACCTGAAGGATCTCCGCAACAGGGTGCTTGTACTGCAAAGTGTGGCCATCGGACAGCCTTATGTCGACTTTAAACTGGCTGGCGCCACCGGCGACACCATTGCCTTGTCGCAAAAAGTAGGCACAAAGTTGTTGCTGGTCGATTTCTGGGCCTCATGGTGCAAGCCCTGTCGTCACGAAAACCCGAATGTAGTTGCTGTTTACAACGATTTTAAAGACAAGGGCTTTGATGTGTTTGGCGTATCGCTCGACACCGACCGCGACAAATGGCTCGAAGCCATTGAAGCCGATCACCTCACCTGGACACATGTTTCTGACCTCGCCGGATGGCGCTGTTCAGCAGCTAAACTGTATGGCGTGCAATCCATCCCACACAATGTGCTGCTCGATGACAAAGGCGTTATCATTGCCAAAAACCTGCGTGAGGAAGCGCTCAGGGAAAAAGTACAATCCTTGCTGCAGTAAACACAAGCAAATAAACGATCAGGCGGGCGGAATTATTCGCCCGCTTTTTTTTGCTCCTGCTGTTCTTTCCACAGCTGGCTAAAGCTTTTGGGCGCCATCAGGGGCATGATGCGGCGATCGCCCCATTGTTTTGATACGGTGTTTCTCAGCACAAAATTCTTTGTGCTTCCACTGCCGAAATCAAGCATTTTGCGGCTGCCCAACACCTTGTTGGCCCACTTCATCATAAAGCGTTCAGAAGAGGTGGTGTAGCCTTCGGTAACAGCTTCGTTCCTGTTTACCAGCAACAGTTCGTGCAAAGGTATTTTCACCGGGCAAACGGTCGTACAACTGCCACAGAGTGATGAGGCAAAGCTGAGGTGTTTCCATTCACCCATTTCTTTCATATGGGGGGTGATGACGGCACCGATGGGCCCGCTGTAAGTGGTGTTATACGTGTGACCGCCGATGTTTTTGTACACCGGACAGGTGTTCAGGCAGGCGCCACAGCGGATGCAGCTGAGGGCTATACGCTGTCGTTTTTTGGCCAATAGGTTGGTGCGGCCATTATCGATCAGCACCAGCACCATTTCCGACGGGCCATCATCTTCGTAATCGCGGGCCGGACCACTCACAATGGAATTGTATACAGTCATGGCCTGGCCAGTTCCATGGGTTGCCAGCAGGGGCCAGAACAGGTCAAGGTCATCGATCGACGGGATGATTTTCTCGATACCGGCAACGGCAATATGCAGCGAAGGAAAAGCCATCGACATGATGCCATTGCCTTCGTTTTCAGTGAGGGCAATGGCCCCGATATCAGCGATCAGGAAGTTGGCGCCCGTGATGCCGGCTCCGGCTTCGCGGAAATCTTCGCGGAGTTTTGTCCGCACAAAGCGGGTGATTTCTTCAGGGCTGCTGTCGGCAGGAGTGTCGAACTTATGGTGGAAAAGTGCGGCCACATCTTCCTTCGACTTGTGCATGGCCGGGGTTACAATATGGTATGGTTTTTCGCCAAGCAACTGCACGATATACTCGCCAAGGTCAGTCTCGAATACCGCTACCTTTTTCTTTTCAAGCAATTCGTTCAGGTTAATTTCTTCGGTGGTCATCGACTTGGATTTGACCACTTTTTTGATGTTGTTTTCGGCCAACAGTGCGGCAATGTCACGGGCTGCATCCTCGGCATTGCGTGCCCAGATGATTCTGCCGCCATTGCGGATAAAATTGGTTTCGAATTCGACCAACAGCTTATCAATCTGATCGATTGCCTTGTACTTGATGTTGGCAGCCTTTTGTTTGGCCAGTTCAAGCTGACTGAAGCGCTGTTTACCTTTGGTTACAGCGGCATCGTAGCGAGATATATTAAAATTGATTTTTTTACGGTGTGCCTTATCAAATGCTTTTTGATTGCACTCCTGCTGAAAGATACTGCTTTTATCAGGCATAGATTCAGGCTAAATTGTTTTCGAAATTTTATCGACCCGCAGTTGGTGACGGCCCCCTTCAAAGTCTGTGTTCAGAAACAGCAGCACCATTTCCCAGGCTACATCAAAGGCGATGAACCTTCCGGGCAACGAAAGCACATTGGCATCGTTGTGCTCACGCGATAAGCTTGCCTGCTCCTGGTTCCAGCACAAGGCAGCCCTCACATGCGGATATTTGTTGGCTGTCATCTGGGCCCCGTTGCCACTCCCGCACAGGATGATGGCTTTTTCATAGACTCCGCCATTTACTGCGCTGGCTATGGGATGAATGATGTCAGGATAATCAACACGCTGCGTTGAGTCCGTTCCAAAATCCTTTACATCCCAGCCTGCTGCCACCAGTTTCTTTCTGATAAACTCCTTCATTTCGTACCCGCCGTGATCACTTCCTATGGCGATCGTTTTACTCACTAATGACATGTTTATAATTTTTAGCAAAAATATTCATTTTTCAGCTGTACTAAAATTGTGATCGATTTGTTATGAACCAATTATCAAAACACGCCACAATTACCCCTTTTTATAACTACCGATTGATGAATGATTTATAAATTGTAAACACAAAACTGTTCATATCCGTGGATAACTGTTATTAGTTTTTAATAAGTCCTTGCTTTTTTAGTCAAATCGGCCCGCCACAAAAACAACTGTTGATAAAGCCGCCATTTATCATCATTTTTCAGACTGATATCAACACAAAAAACGGACATAACTGACACTAATTTATCAACAAAATTAGCTGTTAACTTCATATCTACTCAACAAAATATTATTGATTAATAGCCGTTTATGCTCATGCATTTGTTAAATTTATGTTGATAATAAATGATAACTGAATTTAGCAAGTACAGCTCAAAAAACTTATCCATGAAATGAACATGCCCAATACAATAAACAATAACATTTTTATAAAAAAGATGATATATATAGGATTTTAACAAAGGCATTCGCGGGTCAAAATGAAATACGCTAAATTTGTTCCGGCTTGTGTATTTTTGTGCTAAACCCTGACCGTATCCATGAAATCAATCGTTCAGCAAATTAACGAACTAAAAAAGGAAAAACGCGCCGTTATCCTGGCACATTATTATCAGATTCCTGAAATTCAGGATATTGCCGATTATGTGGGGGATAGTCTGGGCTTATCGCAACAGGCGGCACAAACCGATGCTGAGGTGATCATGTTTGCCGGAGTTCATTTTATGGCTGAAACAGCAAAGATACTTTCGCCCCAAAAGAAGGTGATTTTACCTGACCTTGAAGCTGGCTGCTCGCTGGCCGATGGCTGTCCGCCCGACCGTTTTGAGGCCTTCTTGAAGCATTATCCTGATCATACGGTGATATCCTATGTGAACTGCTCGGCTGCCATCAAAACCATGTCGGACATCATTGTCACTTCAGGCAATGCCGTGCAGGTGGTGGAGTCATTTCCAAAAGACCAGAAAATTGTATTTGCACCTGATAAGAACCTTGGAGGCTACATCAACCGGCTCACTGGTCGCGACATGGTGTTGTGGGATGGCAGCTGCGAGGTTCATGACATACTATCCACCGAGGCTGTCATTCGCATGAAAACAGCCAATCCACAAGCCAGGCTGATTGCCCATCCCGAATGCAAGGCCCAATTGCTTGCTCTGGCCGATTTTATTGGATCCACCACAGCCCTGCTTCAATTTGCCCGCACCGATACCGCACAACAGTATATTGTGGCCACCGAATCGGGTATTCTGCATAAGATGCAGCAGGAGTCGCCAGGTAAACAGTTTTTTGTGGTGCCTTCCGACGAAACCTGCAGCTGCAACGACTGCCCTTATATGAAAATGAACACACTCGAAAAACTGTATACGGCATTGAGAGACGAGCAGCCTGAGATTGTGCTTGCACCTGAAGTGATCGAAAAGGCCCGCCTTCCCATTCAGCGCATGCTCGACATATCCTATTCACTTGGTTTGATAAAAAAACAATGATTATGAAACGACAATTACTGCTGCCCTATGTGCTGATCATCATGTTTGCTGCCCTGCCAGGTTGTTCAAAAACAATCATGTTCACGCAGGAGATCAGGCAAAAGGTGCAGGGTGATGGCATCGACATAAGGGAAGTGCAGTTTTATAACGACAAAAAATTCACGCTGCAGCGTAACCTGAGCTATGAAGAAACAAAAGTGGCCCAGGGAAAAATCAAGTTCGAAAATGGTCAGTTTATCGAAATGATCATCATCAAAAAGAACACCCCAGGCGTTTGTGAATCGACAATGCCAAATTCGCTTGACATTTCGTTTGAACAGGGCGAAAACAGAAAACTCCGCTTTGTACTGAACAACAAATCCACCTACCAGCTTTCGGCCATCGAATGGAAAGACAAGTTCGGAAAAGTAAGCTACGACACCCTGACCTACTACATCACACCGGGTGGCGACAAGACCAGGCTTAAGGTGAAGAAAGAATACATTTTCAAGGTCGACAAAAAACAACGGGTAGCTCCGGGCAGGACAGTTTCTCCGGCCGCAAAGCCTGAAAAAGAAGAATGAAGCCTCCAGCATGAAAAAACAGCTCGTTTTGTTGATATTGGTGTTGTGGCAGTTTTCGGCCCTTGCGCAGTCGGCCGGCGACAAGGCTGTGTTCACCACCTATTACCACGACAACGGCAAGGTCTCCAGCGAAGGTTATCTCCTCGACGGAAAGCCAAACGGCTTCTGGAAAACCTATTATCCCAACGGAAACCTCAAATCGGCCGGAAACAGGAAAAACTTCGAACTCGACAGCCTTTGGCAGTTTTTTGACGACAGCGGTAAACTTAGCCTCGAAATCAACTACAGGGCCGGCCGCAAGCAAGGCTACCGCGTTAGCCACCTTTCAAACGAAACCATCCGGGAATATTTCGATAATGACGTAAAACAACAGCTGACCACCCATTACGACACCAGCGGCAGCCTCCTGCTCTCGGTACCTTTTGTTAACGGACTCGAAGAAGGCCTTGCCCGGCGCTATGCCACAGATGGCCGGGTGATCGAACTGATGACGTATAAAAAAGGCTTCCTCACCGAACGCGAAAAAATAAACCACTATGATGCCGACAGCCTGAAACATGGCGTGTGGAAATCGTTTTACGATGATGGAGTCCTGCAAAGAGAAGTCCTTTACAAACATGGCTTAAAGCATGGTTTTGCCAAAGAATATGACCGCAACGGCAATTTGAAAAACATCGAAAAATATGTGGATGGCGTCAGGCAGGAAGGCGCTGAGGAACTCTCACGGCTTGAGCTCAGGCGCGATTATTATCCCGATGGTAAAATCAAGGTTGAAGCCACCTATCGCAATGGCGTGGCAGAAGGGGTGAGAAGGGAGTTCGGTGAAGATGGCAGCATCGAAAAGGCCTACATCCTGAAAAACGGCAAGCTGTTTGCCGAGGGCATCATGTCGGAAAACGGGCAAAAACAGGACGCCTGGATCGAATACTATCCCGATGGAAAGGTCAAGGCCAGGGGAAACTACCTGAACGACAAAAAGACCGGAAACTGGGAGTTTTATTATCCCGGCGGGCAAATAGAACAACAGGGTGCCTACGACAAAAATGGTCAGCTTACCGGAAAGTGGATATGGTTTTACAGCAGCGGACAGCGCCAGCGCGAAGAAAGCTACAGGAACGGATTGGCCGATGGCCTTTCGACAGAATTCGAAGCCAACGGGAAAATCATCACCCAGGGCGAATACCTCGAGGGGAAAGAAGAAGGATATTGGATGTATGATTATGGCGACTACCGCGAAGAGGGCGATTATCAGCGTGGCCTGCGCACCGGACTTTGGAAAGACTTTTACCCCAATGGCAAACTGGCTTTTGAGGGAAAATTCATCGAAGACAACCCTAACGGCGAACATAGGTGGTACTGGCCCAACGGCCTTAAAAAAGAAGAAGGCCAATACATCATGGGACGGAAAAACGGCGAATGGAAAAAATTCCGCGAAGACGGCTCATTGTTTCTGCTGATCAATTATACCAACGGTATCGAGCGAAAGTACGACGGCATACCCATTCCTGAAAATGAACAGGTAAACCCTGATTAAAACATGCCACCACTGCTGTTTCCTGTTGTGAAATTCACTATTTTTGCCGGCAACACGAAATCCTAATTAATCACAAAACGCAAGAAAAAATGAAAAGAATTTTTGTCGTAGGGCTTATGGCCATGTTTTTGTACTCCTGTGGCGGTGCCGTGAAAACCGAAACCCCACAAACTGAAGAAACAAAAGCAGCAGCTGTGGAACTGACAGTTGGCAACTTTAAGGAAAAAGCCGGTGAATATGTTGGCAAAGAAATCATGATCAAGGGAACAGCCGACCATATCTGCAAAGGCGATGGTAAAAAATTGTTCCTGATCAGCACCGAAGAAGAAGGTCGCGTTAAGGTCACCACCGGCGAGAATATGGCCGCTTTCAACACCGAATATGAAGGATACGACTTTGTTGTAACAGGCATTGTGGAAGAATCCATCGTTGATGAAGCCTATCTGCAGGAATGGGAAACCGAAATCAAAGCCGGTATCGAGGAAGAAAAACACCTTGGTGGTGGCGAACCCATGACAGCCGAAGAAAAAGAAGCCGGAAAGCATGAAGAAAATTCAGGCCTGGAACAAATTGCCGGCTACAGGCAAATGATGGCAGAACAAGGCGTGAGCAAGCTGTCGTTTTATTCCATTTCCTGCATCTCCTACGAAATTGTGAAGGAATAATCACCCGTTCCTTATTTTCAGACAACATAAAAGCCAGGCCATCACATGCCTGGTTTTTAATTTTCAATCATCAAATTACACCGTTTTATGGCATTGAAGTGGAGAAAATGGAACAAGGCAATACACCGCGATTTTGGGTACCTCTTTTTCGGTATGACAATCATTTATGCCTTGTCGGGAATTGCCATCAACCACCGTGGCGACTGGAACCCTAATTACATCATCGTCGAAAAAACCATGCAGGAATCACCCATAAACCACAGGCTCGACAAGGATGAGGTGAAGCAACTGCTTGCAAAGTACGACGTAGCGGATGCCTATCTGAAACACTATTATCCGGGCGAAACACGGCTGAAGGTATTTTTAAAGGGCGGCACTGCCGTCATCGACACCGAAACCGGCGAAGGCAGCATTGAGCTTACACGGAAAAGACCCCTTTTCCGCGAAATGAATTACCTGCACTATAACCCGACGGTATACTGGACCTGGTATTCCGACATTTTTGCCGGAGCCCTGGTTATCCTGGCCATCAGTGGCATCATCATCCCCCGGGGATCTGACGGCATCACTGCCCGCGGCTTATGGCTCACCCTGCTTGGTATTGCTGTTCCGCTTGTATTTGTACTCATTTATCTCTATTAAATCATGAACGGAATCTGGATTGCTGTTATCTTTATCCTTTGGTACGCACTTTCATTGGTTGTTTCCGAAACATTCGAAAAAAGGTGCCGTATAAGCAAACAATGGTTGTTTTTTATTTGTGTGCTGTTTAGTCCTGTAGTTGGTCTGTTGGTAAGCCGGTTTACGCAAAAAAAAGAACATTAATGCATTATGGAAACTGATTATGCATCGGCAGAACGGGCAAGTGCCAGCGAAATAGGCAAGGCCTTTTTAAACCTGGGCAAGTTCAAATATGTCAACGAGATTGTTGATGCCCTGCCTTTTATCGCGGTGATTGTCAACCAGCAACGGCAGATCGTCTTTGCCAGCCACACCCTACTGAAGCTATTGGGTATCAGTGATTTCGATGATATTTTAGGAAAACGTCCCGGTGAGCTGCTCCACTGCGTCAATTCGACGGAGAAAGCCGCCGGATGCGGCACCACCGAAACATGCAGGTATTGTGGTGTGGTGAACGCGATACTGCAATGCATCGCATCGGACAGCCGCATCACCAGCGAATGCCGCATCACAGCCAGGGAAGATGGCCATGAAATTTCTTACGACTTCAGCATCACTGCAGCACCATTTCACTTCCAGGATGAACAGTTCGTAATCCTGTCATTTATCGATATTGGCAACGAGAAAAGGCGCAAGATGCTTGAGCGGATTTTCTACCACGACATCATCAACACCGCAGGAGGTCTGCGCGGCTTTATCGGCTTCTTACGCAACACCAGCGATGTGGTCGAACAACAGGAGTTTCTGTCGGTTGCGGATCAGCTCAGCAATGCGCTGCTCGATGAAATACAGTCGCAAAGGGTCCTGCTGATGGCCGAAAACGGCGAGCTGATCCCTGAATACAAATCCATCATCCCTGCAGGATTCTTGGGCGAAGTGGCAAATTTTATGCGGCATCACCATGTGGCCCTCGACAAAACGATCGAAATTGACGAAAATGCTTCCCCGAAGCAGTTTGTTACCGACCCCGAATTGTTGCGCAGGGTGCTTGTCAACCTACTGAAAAACGCCCTCGAAGCTTCCAAAAAAGGGGAAAAGGTGCAGATGGGATGTGACCGGGAAGACGGGAAACTGGTCTTTTGGGTACACAATGCAGGTTTCATACCGCGCGATGTGCAGCTGCAACTTTTTCAACGGTCATTTTCGACCAAGGGCGAGAACAGGGGGATTGGTACGTATAGCATCAAGCTGCTCACCGAACATTACCTCAAAGGCAAGGTTGTGTTTAGCTCCGACCCCGTGAAAGGCACAACCTTCAGGGCTGAGTTCACCAACGCCATTCAGAAATAAGCATTCATTCAAGCTACCAGCCCAGCAGGTAGGCAAAAATCAGCGGAGCAACAATGGTGGCATCCGATTCGATGATGTATTTCGGGGTGTCGATATCCAGCTTTCCCCAGGTGATTTTTTCGTTGGGAACAGCACCGGAATAGGACCCGTAGCTGGTGGTGGAATCAGAAATCTGACAGAAATACGACCAGAAGGGCACGTCGGTCCACTCCAGATCCTGGTACATCATGGGCACCACGCAGATCGGAAAATCGCCGGCTATGCCACCGCCAATCTGGAAAAATCCGATGCCTTTGCCCGAAGAGTTGTTGCGGTACCATTCAGAAAGCCAGACCATATAGTCGATGCCGCTTTTTACCGTGGTCGATTTCAACTCACCTTTGATGCAATACGAAGCGAAGATGTTTCCCATGGTCGAATCTTCCCAACCCGGTACGATGATGGGCAGGTTTTTTTCGGCTGCTGCCAGCATCCATGAGTTTTTCGGGTCGATTTCGTAATATTGTTCCAGGACGCCTGATTTCAGCATTTTATACATGTATTCGTGCGGAAAATAGCGCTCACCCTTGCTGTTGGCATCCTGCCACAGGGCATGGATGTGTTTCTGCAGCCGCCTGAAGGCTTCTTCTTCCGGAATACAGGTGTCGGTAACCCTGTTGAAACCGTTTTCGAGCAGCTCCCATTCTTCTTTGGGACTCAGGTCGCGGTAGTTGGGTACGCGTTTGTAATGCTTGTGGGCAACGAGGTTCATCAGGTCCTCCTCGAGGTTGGCTCCGGTGCACGAAATAATCTGCACCTTGTCCTGGCGGATCATTTCGGCCAGCGAAATACCAAGCTCAGCCGTGCTCATGGCTCCGGCAAGGGTAATCATCATTTTACCACCTGCGTCGAGGTGTGCCTCATAGGCTTTTGATGCATCGATGAGGGCTGCGGCATTGAAATGCCGGTAGTGGTTAAGGATAAATGCTGAAACAGGACCTTTGTTGTGTGCCATAAAAATACGTTTTTGCAAAAATACAAAATATGCACTGGCCGTCACCTATTGTCTGCTGAATGTTGGCACACACAACGATAAAAATAGCGATGCACCGGATGCACAAAAACAATTATTGAGTACATTTGCTGCTCAAACGGCCGTTAGTCCTGTTTTTCAGCCACTGCCAACAATGCAGGCATGAGAGAACCGAACAAAATCAATCCATGTGAATTCAATTTACGATGCTGAATTGTACTTGCATGGGATGTATTTTGTCAGGATGATTCCTTCATGGAAACAACAGTAAACGATCGCCTGAGGCCTGATCATCCCGGGGCAAGCCAAGCCCTGTGTGTGACCCAGGTGGCGAAGCTGTGCCCGGTGGCAGACACAAGCCGGGCAGGCTGATGCAAAAGAAACAATACCTGAGCTGCTGCTGTGGCAGTTCATCATGCATAATAAACAATTCAAAATATTCGATACTATGAGCGATAAAAAAATTGCAGTGATTGGTTTGGGATATGTCGGACTGCCCCTGGCTGTTGAGTTCGGCAAGCATTTCGATACCGTTGGTTTCGACATCAACAAGCGACGCATCAAAGAGTTGCGCGAAGGCCACGACCGTACCCTCGAAGTTGAAGACAAAGACCTTAAAATGGCCACCAGGATGCAGGTTACCGATGTGCTCGACGACATTCGTTCCTGCAACATCTATATCGTCACCGTGCCGACGCCCATCGACAAGAACAAGCGTCCCGACCTTACACCCCTTATCAAGGCTTCTGAAACAGTGGGCAAGGTGCTGGGCAAAGGCGATATCGTGATTTACGAGTCAACGGTGTATCCGGGCGCCACCGAAGAGGACTGTGTGCCTGTACTTGAAAAATTCAGCGGACTCACCTTCAATGTCGATTTCTTCTGCGGCTATTCGCCCGAGCGCATCAACCCCGGCGACAAGGTGCACACCGTGACCAAGATCAGAAAAGTGACTTCCGGAAGTACTCCCGAGGTGGCCGAAGAAGTGGACCAGCTCTACAGGAAAATTATCGTTGCCGGCACCTTCAAGGCAAGTTCGCTCAGGGTAGCCGAAGCAGCCAAGGTCATCGAAAATTCGCAGCGCGACATCAACATTGCCTTTGTGAATGAGCTGGCCGTCATCTTCAACAGGATGGGCATCGACACCAACGAAGTGCTCGAAGCCGCCGGCACCAAATGGAATTTCCTGCCTTTCAGGCCAGGACTCGTTGGTGGCCACTGCATCGGTGTTGACCCGTACTACCTGACCCACAAGGCCCAGGAGCTGGGTTACAATCCCGAAATCATCCTTGCCGGTCGTCGCCTGAACGACAATATGGGTTTGCTTGTAGCCAACCAGGTGATCAAGCTGATGATCCGCAAAGGACATAAGATAGAAGGCGCAAAGGCACTCGTGCTGGGCATTACCTTCAAGGAAAACTGCCCCGACATCAGGAACAGCCGCGTGATTGACGTGATCAACGAGCTGGAATCCTTTGGTTGCCGCGTGACCACTTTCGACCCCTGGGCCGACAAGGAAGAGGTGCATGAAGAGTACAAAACCGAAATCCTGACCAGCACCGGGGAGCTCAAAGGCAAGAAATTCAACGCCATCGTTGTGGCTGTGGCACACGATGAATTCCTGAAACTCGACCTCGATCAGCTGAAGGATGAACAAACGGTTGTTTACGACATCAAATCCATCCTTCCGAAGGACAAAATCGACGCAAGGCTGTAAATGGTTGCAGGCGGATAAGCAGCCACGCGTCGGCATACGATCTGTGCTGCTTATCACGTTTACTCCGGAAAAACAATGCGTCACCGGATCATTTAATGTTCTGTCAAAAGTAAAAGTATGAAGCATTTCGCGCTCATTGGTGCAGCAGGATACATTGCTCCCCGTCACCTCAAAGCCATCAAAGAAACCGGCAACAGGCTCGTTGCTGCGCTTGATCCGTTCGACAGTGTGGGCATACTCGACAGCTATTTTCCCGACACCCAGTTTTTTACTGAGCCGGAACGCTTCGACAGGCACCTCGATAAGCTGAGGAGGGGCAAGCTTGACCAGGTGGATTATGTGAGCATCTGCAGCCCCAACTACCTCCATGATGCACATATCCGTATGGCCTTGCGCAACAAGGCACACGCCATCTGCGAAAAACCGCTGGTGCTCAATCCGTGGAATGTGGATGCCCTCAGCGATATTGAAGCCGAAACAGGCATGCGGGTGTATACCATCCTACAGTTGCGCCACCATCCGGCCATCATGGGATTAAAGGAAAAAGTGGAGAGTTTAAAGGAAAAAGATCCGGGAAAAAGCTACGACATCGACCTGGAGTATATGACTTCGCGCGGGTCGTGGTATTACCGTTCATGGAAAGGAAATATTGAAAAATCAGGTGGCATTGTCACCAATATCGGCATACACTTCTTCGATATGCTGATCTGGATCTTTGGTCCTGTAATGGAGAACAGGGTCACCAAATACAGCGGCGACCGGGCAGCCGGGCAACTGGTGCTTGAGAAAGCCAGGGTTAACTGGTTTCTGAGCATCAATGCCGAAACCCTGCCGAATGAGGTCAAAATGAAAAACCAGCGCTTTTACCGCTCGCTCACCATCGATGGTGAAGAGATCGATTTCAGCGATGGGTTTACTGATTTGCATACACTTAGTTATCAGCACATTCTTAATGGAAATGGCTTTGGTATGCAGGAAGCGAAAGCGTCGATCCAATGTGTGCACGACATCAGGAAAGCCGGCATGCAAATTGCATCAGGCTGACTTTGAGGGACCATGACGCCCTGAACACGAACAGGCAATCTTCGAAACCAACCAACTGATTTTCAGATCGCCTGTTTGCATTATTTACCTAAACTAACATATACATCATGAAACAACTACTCGGACAAGCCATTGTTGCAGCCGTCGAAGCAGGGAAAGTCATTATGACTGTTTATGCCACCGACTTCAGCATACAGACGAAAGACGACCTGAGTCCACTGACACAGGCCGACACCCGGGCACACGATGTTATTGCGCATCAACTGCACATCACCACCCTTCCGATCGTGAGCGAGGAAGGCCGGAATATCCCTTACCACAAACGCGAAAACTGGCAGCGCTACTGGCTGGTTGATCCACTCGACGGAACCAGGGAGTTTGTCAACAGAAATGATGAATTCACGGTGAACATCGCCCTCATCGACACCAATATTCCGGTGATGGGGGTAGTGTATGCCCCTGTTGCCGACCTGCTCTATTTCAGCGACGACACCGGCGCCTGGAAGCTGGAAAAAGCAACCACTTTTGAAGCAGACTTTCAGGATGTGGACAGGCTCAAAGCCCATGCCCGGCAGCTTCCGTCAGCACCGAAATCAGCCGACTTTATCATTGTTGCCAGCCGTTCGCACCTGAACGAGGAAACAACGGCTTTTATCAACGCTGTTAAAAAAGAACATGGCGAAATCAGCATCGTTTCGAAAGGAAGTTCACTGAAGCTCTGCATGATTGCCGAAGGCCTGGCTGACATCTATCCCCGCTTCGGCTCCACTTCCGAATGGGACACCGCCGCCGGTCACGCGCTCATCAGGGCGGTGGGCGGAAGGCTCGTTTCTGCCGCCAGCCAGCAGGAGTTAACCTACAATACCGAAAGTTTAAAAAATCCGCCTTTTATCGCTTATCGCGGAGCAAAATAAGGATACACCTAAACTGCACACTGTCCGAAAGCATGAGTCCAAACCTGAAACAGCAACCCAAAGTCATCTGGTTCACCGGAAGGCCATCGGCCGGTAAGACAACCCTTGCGCTGGCCCTTTACGAAGCCCTGAGCGACAGGGGATTTGTGTGCCGCATCCTCGATGGCGATGTGCTGCGCGACGGCCTCAACAGCGACCTGGGCTTTGCCCCGGCCGACAGGATCGAGAACATCAGGCGTGTGGCTGAGGTGTCAAAACTGTTTATCGAAACAGGACTCATCTGCATCAACAGCTTCATCAGCCCCACGGCGAAAATCAGGGCCATGGCCCAACAAATCATCGGCAGTGAAAACTTCATCGAGGTGTTCGTCAATGCCCCGGCTTCGGTTTGCGAAAAACGCGATGTCAAGGGCATGTATAAAAAGGCGCGCGCCGGACTCATCACCGATTTCACCGGTGTGAGTGCTCCGTTCGATGCCCCGCTCAATCCTGATATTGAGCTGAAAACGGACCTGTTTACCGTTGAGGCCTGCATCGCTAAAGCCCTCGACACCATTTTACCCTTAATCAGTGTGGCTCCGGCCATCCGGCATTAAGCAATTTTCTGACTTACAGTGATATCCCATAACCCATGACCAAACCAGCTGACTCAACCTATAGCCTGAACAACCTGAAAGAGCTCGAAGCCGAAAGCATCCATATCATCCGTGAAGTGGCTGCAGAGTTCGAAAAACCTGTGATGCTCTATTCCATCGGAAAAGATTCGTCGGTGATGGTAAGGCTGGCCGAAAAGGCATTCTATCCGGGGAAAGTGCCATTTCCACTGATGCACATCGACAGCAAATGGAAATTCGGCGAGATGATTGCTTTCCGTGAGTCGTACTGCCGCGAAAATGGCTGGGACCTCATCGTGGAATCGAATATGGAAGGCTTTCATGCCGGCATAGGCCCCTTCACCCATGGCAGCAAGGTGCACACCGATGTGATGAAGACCCAGGCCCTGCTTCAGGCCCTCGACAAGCACCGCTTCGATGCCGCCTTCGGAGGCGCCCGCCGCGATGAGGAAAAATCGCGGGCCAAGGAACGTATCTTCAGCTTCCGCGACAGGTTTCACCAGTGGGATCCCAAAAACCAACGGCCCGAACTGTGGGATATCTACAACGCCAAGGTGCATAAAGGCGAGTCAATCAGGGTGTTCCCGCTGAGCAACTGGACCGAACTCGACATCTGGCAATACATCCGCCTCGAACATATTCCCATCGTGCCGCTGTACTACGCCAAAGAAAGGCCCATCGTTGAAATCGACGGCAACCTGATCATGGTTGATGATGACCGCATGCCAAAAGAACTAGTCGCAAAAGCCAAGATGCGCATGGTGCGCTTCCGCACCCTGGGATGCTACCCGCTCACCGGCGCCATCGACTCGGATGCCGATACCATCGAAAAGATCGTGGAAGAAATGATGACCGTGACAAAAAGCGAACGCACCACCCGCGTCATCGATTTCGACCAGGATGGCAGCATGGAACAGAAGAAGAGGGAGGGATATTTTTAGGTTTACGGGTTTACGGGTTTACGGGTTTACGGGTCCCGTCTCGTCCCTAGACGAGACGGCATTGAGGAGGCAGAGGGGGTAATGTGGATGAGAAGTTATTTTGGATATGCCATTTTTAAAAGCTATCAATAAATAAAATCTGAAATAAATGGGAACACATAAGGATTTGGATGTGTGGAAATTATCCATTGACTTTGTGGTTGAAATATATAAAATTACCCATCGGCTGCCTGATGAAGAAAAGTATGGATTGTGCAGCCAGATGCAACGTGCCGCAGTATCTATTCCATCAAATATCGCCGAAGGAAGTGCAAAATCAGGTTCAAAAGAATACCTGCATTATCTGCATATTGCCCTGGCCTCAGCAGCGGAACTTGAGACCTATCTGATTATCATCGAAAGACTTAATTATGTTGAAACATCCCGGGAACAACAAGCCCTTGGCACAATCAGGTCAAAGTTGATCAATTTGATCCGGTATTTAAAGAAACAATCCCAAAAAACAAGCTAAAACACGCATTTCTAAATAGTCGATCCTTACCAAGTTAATTTCAGCTTTTGGCATGAATGAAGTTGAAGGTTTTCGATGAGCCAAAAAATGAGATTTTTAGACTCTGTTTTTAGTTTTTCCATCATTTTCTTGAAATTCCAACCAGTAGCAGCC
>JAHIUX010000052.1 GCA_018816765.1 Bacteroidota bacterium | reverse complement strand
GGTTTTGTAGTGCCGTTGCTATCGGAGCCAGTGTCGGAACTTTTGAGCGACACAAAGTAAAAACCACCTCCTTCTCGGGTTCTGATGGGCCGCTTAACCAGGGCACGGCTTTTTTCGTCATACACCTGATACTGGCTGATGCGCCTTCCGCGGCCTTTCTTCAGGGGGTCGAAATAAGCGAAGCTTAAGGTGTCGTCCACTCCCGCCGGAATATAAGCCCTGATGAATGCCAGGCTGTCGGCAGCATCGGGTTGGCATGCTCCCACGCACAGGTCGCCGGCAAAGGCGCCTATCTCCAGGGGCAGGTCAGTTGTGTCAATGGCGAGAAACAGGGCCGTGTAGTCTGCCCTCTCGGTATAGGAAAAGTATTGTGCCTGGGGCAGGGCGGGGTCGTCGAACGGGCTTCCCAGCCTGGTCCACTGAAAATCTGTTACATCCGAAAAAGGGGTCAGCACAAGCATATCGCCGTACCTGAGCGGTTTCTGGATCGACGAAACCCACTCGGGCTTGGCTTCGGTACCCATATTGTAGGCTGCCCAGTCGTGGGCTTTGATGGATTTGAGCTTGTTCAGCTGGTCGCCTATGGCGTGAATAGGGCTTTGGGTCTCGGGCAGAAAATAGCCTGTCCAGTTGTCCTTGCCCGCCAGGAGGGTTTTGCCGGTTACAGGAGCAAGCACAGTGCCTTTGAGCAGCAAATGGTGTTCAATGTCCTTGGGGGCAACATAGATTTTGTAACCATCGGTGGATTGTACAGTAGTTAAATAATTATCATTCCATCCATTACCTTGAAAATAATCCATTATAAGTTCATCCTCCACTGTCGGGTTTGGTGGAGCAGTTGGTGGTAAAAAGTGTAGTTCAGCGTAACCATAATCATTTGGGTAAATCCTGTCTTCAACCGCCTGAACAGAGGGAACGGGGTCGTTGGCAAGGCGTTCGAGGCGCGGGAAAGAGATCCAGTTCCAGCCGGGGCGCAGAGGAATGCTGTCAACAATTTGATCACCTGCAGCCTGTAACACATTGCCGCTGCTTTTATGTTGCTGCGAAAAGAGTGGTAAATCGCATAACATCAATAACAACAGAAAATTCAGAAACAAGGTTTTACGGAAAATCCTGTTTGTCACCAAAGCGCCCATGAATTCCTTGTTTAGTGGTTTCATTTTTCAATTGGTGTTTATTAATGTGTATGAATCCATTACCATAAAGCGCTGGTGTTATAACACCCAAAACTAAGCAATTTATCCCAAAACCGATGGTGTAGGTTGATTTTTTGATGGAAATTCAAGAATTCAACGCTGCTACCGCGACTCCTGTAGCGTGTTGCTTGTAATTCCCCTTGAATCGTTGAATCGTTGAATCGTTGAACCGACCGAAGGGAGCTCAGCGTAGCTAATCATTGAATCCCTTGCATATTACTCAACACCATCGCCGACAAAGTCAATGGTGAAGAGAAATTGTTGTAGTCCACGAACCGTAGCTAGTGTTATTGCCTGGATTTTCGTAACTTTCGAACCAAAAGCCTGTTTTATTGTTGTTAGGGTAAATTTGCCAAATTCAATATTGTCAACGCTATGAAACATCACAAGCGCTATTTTAATTGTATAGGGTTCGTGCTCTTGCTGCTCACCGTGATTTCCTGTGAAACCAGCAGCAAAACGCCGGTTAAGGCATCAGCCGAAGAATCCCTGATCGATAAGGTGTCCGACAATACAAAGCCTGTCGTTGGCATCAGCATTGACAATGGTCCCAGGCATAACCACCCGACTTTTGCTGTTTGGATTGAGGACATGGATGGAACACTGCTGCAGACGCTGTTTGTGACCCGATCCATTGCCACCGGAACCTTTAAGTATGCTGCCGATGGTGAAGGGAAATGGAAAAAAGAGCCAGGTGAAGCCATTCGGCCGGCAGCTTTGCCTGTGTGGCTGCACAAACGTGAAGGAAGCATCCCTGGCGGAGCCCTCGTGATGCCCACAAAAGCAAATCCTTTTCCGGATGCCTTCACAGGCGCAACCCCTGAAAACAATTGCAAAATTAGCGCTTCGGTGCTAAAGGCATTGCCAGTCAGGTTCGCGATTTGCCTTGAGGTGAACCAGCCGTGGGACTGGAATCCTTACTGGAGCAACAGTAAGTTTCCGCAGGATGCCGAGTACCTCACATCGGCCCAACCCTCGGTGGTTTATGCCGTCACCATCGACCTGAATAAACCCATGGATCACTATTCGATGAATCCAATTGGACACGGTCATTACGCAGGAAAAGACGGACATGTATACAGCGACCTGTCTACCATCACTAGCGCGCTGCAGATTTTTAACCATATTAACGTTTCCCTCAACCAGCAATAATCGAAATGATCTACCATTCCATAAAACAAAGCATCCTTCCTGGTTTTTTTGTGTTCATCCTGCTATTACATAGCCTGAGCGCATCGGCTCAGCAGTCCAGAATAGAGGGCAGGGTTTTTGATGCCACCAACAACACGCCATTGCCCTTTGCCAATGTGGTTGTGAAAGGAACTCAGTCGGGGGCAACCACTGATTTTGAAGGGCGATTTATCATTACCGGCCTGAATCCGGGTTTTGTCACGCTGGAAGCGACCTATGTGGGCTACCTCAATGCTGTTTCACCCGAGGTGATGATCAGCAATGCGAAAATCCAGTTTGTCGAAATTCCAATGACAACAGCCGGCATTAGCCTGCAGGAGGTGGAGGTGAAAGCGAACCCCTTCATACGGACAGAGGAAAGCCCGCTATCGCTGCAAAAACTCGGGGTCTCTGAAATCGAAACAAGTCCCGGCAGTAACCGCGATATCTCACGTGTAATCCAGTCACTGCCTGGGGTTGGCTCGGGTGTTTCGTTCCGCAACGACATCATCATCCGCGGAGGCGGCCCGAGCGAATCAAGCTTTTACCTTGATGGAGTGCAGATTCCGACAATCAACCACTTTGCCACCCAGGGCTCTTCAGGCGGCGCAGTGGGAATATTAAATGCTGATTTTATCAGCGCTGTTGACTTCTATTCCGGTGCGTTTCCTGCCAACAGGGGCAATGCACTGAGTGGTGTTTTTGAATTTACGCAAAAAGAAGGCAACAAGGAAAAGACAAAATTCAGGGCCAGTGTGGGGGCGTCGGAGATAAGCCTTACCGCTGATGGTCCGGCAGGACCGAAATCGAGCTATATCATTTCTGCCCGACGTTCCTATCTGCAGTTCCTCTTCGATGTGATTGGCCTGCCTTTTCTGCCGACCTTCAATGACTACCAGTTCAAATGGAAAACCCGCTTCGATGCGAAAAACGAATTAACCATTGTCAGCATCGGCAGCCTCGATCAGTTTAAACTCAACACTGGCATTAATAATCCGACTGAAGACCAGGAATATATCCTTACAGCCCTGCCTGTAAACGAGCAGTGGAGCTATGCCATAGGTGCCGTTTACCGCCACTACAAGCCACATAGTTTTCAAACCATTGTGCTGAGTCGCAATATGTTGAATAACATCAGCTATAAATATCCCGGGAACAATGAAAACATGCCCAAATCCCTGGATTACAACTCACAGGAAATTGAAAACAAGCTGCGCTATGAGAACAATATCCGCCTGGGTGATTATAAGCTGGTGTACAGCATTGGCACCGAATATGCCAGTTATTACAACAGCACGAAACAGCTGATCTTTGTCGGAGGACAACAACAAACAATCAATTATGTCTCGAACCTCGACCTGATCAAAGGCTTTGGTTCGGTACAGTTGAGCAAGAATTTTCTGAATCAGCGCCTGGTGCTTTCGGCAGGTTTGCGCACCGATATCAACAGTTATGCGCCATCGATGCAAAACCCGCTCGGGCAACTTTCGCCACGTGTTTCTGCTTCCTATGCGCTGTCCGAAAAATGGGCAGTGACTTTTAATACCGGGCGTTATTACCAGCTGCCTGCTTACACCACCCTGGGATTCAGGAATAATGAGGGTGTGCTGGTGAATAAATCAAATGACGTGAAATATATTCGGGCCAACCACCTGATCGGCGGATTGCAGTTTATTCCACATGAGGATGTGTTCTTCTCGTTGGAAGGATTCTATAAAACCTATGGCGATTATCCGTTTTCAGTCAATGATTCGATTACCCTGGCCAACAAAGGTGCCGATTTTGGCGTGCTGGGAGCAGAAGAGGTGGTTTCGACAGGCAAAGGAAAAGCCTATGGATTTGAGGTGCTTAACAGGACAAAACTCGCCAGTGGCTTCAATTTGATTTTTACGTACACCTTTGTAAGAAGTGAATTTACCGATAAACTGGATCATTACATTGCCTCGAGCTGGGATTTCAGGCATATTGTCACACTTACGGCCACCCAAAACCTGAAACGAAACTGGATTGTTGGAGCAAAATGGCGGTTCAACGGTGGTTTGCCTTACACGCCCTACAATATGGACAAGTCGTCACTGATTGCTGCCTGGGATGCGCAAAATGGTCCTTACCTTGATTTCAATCAATTGAATCAACTGAGGTATAAGCCTTTCCATCAATTGGATGTCAGGGTTGACAAGAAATACTTTTTCGACAAATGGTCGTTTATGGTGTATGTTGACATACAAAACCTGTATAATTTCAAGGCAGTTCAGCAGAATAACCTGATCAGGGAAAAGGACGATAACGGTAATTTTCTTACGACCGATAACAACTCCCGCTATGTCCTCCGGGGAATTGAAAATTCGTCGGGCACGGTGCTGCCAACCATTGGCATTATGGTTGAGTTCTAACTGACAATGAAATTTAGGCTATGGTTTCTGAAACCTAATTGAAGGTGAAGCCTATGCGCAGGCTAACCCTGTTGATGTGAGTGTAGACGCGCTTTCCATAGCTGCTGTCCCAGATATTCTGGACTTCATTGTACGACATTTCCTGGTAAGCGTATCCAAGGCTGCATAAGAAAGCACTCCTGTTTGAAAGCCTGATTTTGACACCGGCTTCCGGGCTTAACATGATTCCACCATATGTTTTACTTTTTCCCGGACCGTAATAGTTTGCATTGTCGTATTTTTCCAATGGAAAAGCATAGCCGATCTTAGCGGATACATAGGGCGCTACCGGACCCTGAAACAACACATAAGCCAGTTGTGCAAACAGCGGAAAGGTGCTCCATTCCAGGTGATCGAAACCGATTCCGGCGCCGGCAAACAAGCGCTCATTCCACTGTATGCCGCTAACTGATGTTATCGAGGTGTAAGGTTCCTTCCCGTTCTGACCTTCGCCGAATAACAGGGCGAAGCTTGTGTGGTTGTAGAAGGACCTGGCGGGAGATTGTGTGTTAACTAATGTCGGAGACAACACCAGGCTGTCGAGTTCGCCCGGGCGTATCAGCCAGAGCCCGCAGTCGTTCTGGAGCGTAATTCCTTTTTCGGGGTCGCTTTCGATGACTTTCCCGATAAGCACAGATCCCGACTTAAGATAAGCCATTGTATTTTCCTTTTGCTGGGCTGTTGCCGTTTGAAGAGGCAACAACCCAAAGGAAAATCCAATAAAAAAACAAAGGAACAATATGTTTTTCGGTGGTGTGAATGTCATCATGGCAATGCGACTGGTATGTGGCTGATTAACATTAAGCTGTCGAGGTTTGTATAGTCGTACTGAAACAAACCGTCGGCTCCGATCATCATGAGCAGGCCATTGTAAGGAATCACATCATAGGTTTTGATGTCAGGGAAATGGGCCAGCTGATGCATGTGAATTTCCATGGGATCGGTGGCGTCATATACCTTTAATCCGGCATCGCCATCGCAGATAAACAAGGTGCTGTTATCGATGCCCAACCCATGCGGATTATACATCGGGTATGATTTTACGAGAAACGGATTGGCCAGGGATGAAATATCCACAACATCGAGCTGATTGGTTGCATTGTTGCACATATTGCCATTGCGCAAGGTGACATAGGCATAGTTTCCTTCGACAACAACCGGATCACATGAGTTGATGTGATCGAAAGCCGAAACAAATACCGGTGTTTCAGGATTGCTCAGGTCGTATATCAACATGCCTGTGGTGGTCCCCAAAAACAACTTGTCCTGCAGCGGATAAATGGTTTCCACCATCCTGTCGATGCTTACTTCCTGCCCGACGCTAATGCCGGGTGTGGTGCCGATATTGAATATTTTCAGGCTGTTGTTTTGTACTGCATACATATAATCGTTGTAAAGGGTGAAGCGGGCCAGCGAACCGGCAATACCTGTTGTTCCGGGTATAATGCTCACAGCCTCAGAACCGATGCTCGGCATGCCAAGGCCATCGAAATAGATGTTCTGGTTGCGGTAAATGGATCCTTTCTCGATGAACTCGGTTACTTCCTTAGTCTGCCATCCGACAACAACACCTTTATCAAAATCAAGTCCATAAACAGGATAGGTGTAGTCGAGCGGCGGAAGCACGTTAGGGAAAGCGTTTTCAACCCTGTCGATTTCAACAGGATTCATCGGGTCGCTGATGTCGATGGCTACAAGATCGATGAAGCTGTCAGCAAACAAGACATTCCCCCGGATGGCAATGTCGACGTTGCCCGGAATCTCGATAAAGGTCAGCTCGACAGGCTCGACAGGATTTGTGTTGTCAAACACATGCACACCCTGTTGATTTTCATTGATGTACAGATAATTGTCCTTGAAATAGATTTTTCCCGGAACCGATAGACCGATAGGGGTAGATTTCTTTACTGCCTGGCGGAAATCGGAGAAGTTCATATATACCGGGACATTGGCAGTATACTTGATTTCTTCAAAAACCTTGTCGCGGCATCCGGTAAAAACGACCGACGAAAGTGAAAAAATGCATAGCGCAAGAATGGCCGAATAAATTGTTTTCATGGGATTTGATTTTTCAATAAGATGAACATAACTTGTTTATAGTTGCATAACCAACATAAAATCAATGGGTATTTTTAATAGCACCCCTTTTGTTTTCTGCCGAAAGGTCAAACCTCAATCCGGCCTGGAACGAAGGCCAGGCGGAATGTTCGCTACGCATATTGAATGGCTGTGTTTCGTTCAAGAAAAATACCTGCACACCCGCCTGCACATAAGCACTTAGCTTACCCACCAGGCTTGTTTCGGCTCCTCCGCTGCTCACCGACGACAGCTGCATCCCCCTGATGTGGGTGTTGTCGCGGCTTGTTTCGTACAATTTTCCTTTAAAATAACGTTCGGTAACAGAGTGTGACCCGAGGCCCTTTTCAAGCACAAAAGCCTGTGTGATAAAGAGCCTGATGCGCTTGTCTTTAAGCATCACAAACCTGATTCCCAGCGGAAGACCAAGGTAATGCAGATTGGTTTTGTAGCGGTTCTGATAGTCATTGATGACAAAGGTGCTGTTTTCATGCGCTAACCTGGTATATTGCAGGCCGGATTCGATCAGCAACGATTGGCTTACAGGATAGCTGAACAACAGGCCAAACGAAAGTGGCATACTGAAGTCGGTGCGTTCAACTTCCTCGAAGTATCTGGTTTCATAGGCAAGGTCACCGGCAAACTTGTCGAAGCTGAAATTTGCACCAGCAATGCCATCCGACCCATTAGTCCCGGAATTAAAGCCCGGTGTCTGACCGAAGGCGAGTGAGATGTTCACATTTTGAACAGCAAGGGTGGGAACATCATCAGCAATTTCCGGAGCAGGGATCAGGGCAAGCAACAATGTGCTCAGGTCCTCGCTGTCGGTTGAATCAGCCAGGTGATCAGTGGTTCCTGCTGATACAATCTCCGAATTTTTATCTTCAGGCATCGCTGATGACAACAGCATTGTGGCATCGGCAAGCTGTTGTTCACTTTCGGTGGCGGTCAATTGACGGGTTTCGCTTTTGCCAGTGTCATTGCTGGCTGTTGGTGTGGCAGTGCGACTGGCTGAAACCAGAGTTTCAACTGAGCCGGAGACTGCACTGCTGGCAGTAACAGCTTCAGCGACATCAACTGCATTCTGCAATGAATTATTCCCTGCCTGAGTAAGAACCAGCTGTTTTGTCAGGGTTTGATTTTCAGGTTGGGTTAAAAAATACCGTATCGTAAAGCCCGATGCCAGCAACAAGACAACGACAGCTGCATAACGGAACAACAGCATGATGCGCCGATTCTTTCGCCGGGCATCAATGCGATGCCATACCATTTGCGGTGGCTGCATATCGAGCTTGCCCAGTTTTTCAGCAAAAAGTTGTTCAATATGGTCTTTTCTGTTCTCCATTCTTTGCTGTTAATTACTGATTCTTTGCTGTAGCCAGGCTTTAGCCCTGGCATACTGTGATTTGGATGTTCCTTCGCTGATGCTGAGCAGTTCGCCAATTTCCTTGTGGGTATAACCCTCAATGGCGTAAAGGTTAAACACAGCCCTGAAGCCGGCAGGCAGCGATTGTATGCAGCTCAGCAGGTATTGCTCGTTAAGCCTGTCGGCCGGAAGTTCAAGCTGATCGGGCAGTTCGAATGCCTCGCTGATGGACAGGCTCTTTTTGAGCAGGTCGTTTTTACGCAGCAGTTCGAGGGAAGTGTTCACCATAATGGTGCGTATCCATCCTTCGAAAGAACCCTGTCCACGGAAAGTGTCCAGCTTCGAAAAAACCCGGATAAATCCTTCCTGAAGAAAGTCTTCAGCCATTTGTTGATTCCTGGCATACCGCATACACAATGCAAACATTTTTCCAGCAAATTGATCATACAGGCGCTTCTGTGCTTGCCGATTACCATCAAGACAATCCTTCAGGAGTTGCTTCTCGTCCATTAGCTTTCATTAGCGCTGGTAAATGAATTATGCAAGGATAGATGCAGCTTTTCACAAATTGGTTGCATGGTATCCAGGCCTGAACATGGCCGATTCACAAAGAAGTAAAGGTGCTTTTTCACCGTTTTGTGCTTCGCAATGATTAATCAAAGGTATTAAACGCTGAGTAATGTCATTTGTTTCAATCACCCGTTCCTGCGTTTTATTACTTCAGCAGGATGAAAAAAAAGGGACCATCGCTGATCCCTTTTCACATGATATGGTTGCTTTCATCAGAATTTTGGTCCACAGGCTACAAGGCGTTTGCCCTCTGCTGTATCGGTGTATTTTTCAAAATTCTCAACAAACCTTTTGGCCAAATCTTTGGCTTTGGTCTTGAATTCTTCCGGATCGGCATAAGTGTTGCAGGTGTCGAGAATGGCCGGGTTAACACCATTGAGTTCAGTAGGTATTTCGAGACCAAAAAATTCGGTAACCTTGGTCGGTGCCTTGTCGATGCTACCATCGAGAATGGCATCAATAATCGCACGGGTGTCCTTGATTGAGATGCGCTTTCCTGTACCGTTCCAACCCGTGTTTACAAGGTAGGCTTTTGCTCCAACAGCTTCCATGCGTTTAACCAGCTCAACAGCATATTTTGTCGGATGCAGTGCCAGGAACGCGTTTCCAAAACAAGCAGAGAAGGTAGGCTGAGGTGATGTGACACCACGTTCTGTTCCGGCAAGCTT
>JAHIUX010000005.1 GCA_018816765.1 Bacteroidota bacterium | reverse complement strand
TGTCCACCTCTTCCCATTCCGAACAGAGAAGTTAAGCCTGCCTGCGCCGATGATACTGCAGTGAAATGTGGGAAAGTAGGTCGTCGCCAACCCCTACAAAAACCCCGATCCATCCTTTTGGTTCGGGGTTTTTTGATTTTAGCCCCTGCCCTTCCTTCAGTTCATTTGTCACTGAAATGAAGCAAATTCCGTGGACTAAGATAAAATCCCGAACTTTAAGGCAATTTAATAATGAATCAGCTGTTCGCCATATCCTGACTTCTTACACTTTTCAATTTTAGTGTGTTCACGATTATCAAGTAGTTGAATATGAATAATATAAAATTTATTATTTTGGATTTTACCGCACTAACGCCTATTTTTGCTTTATGTATAGGGTTAGAAAAGTCAAGACTAAGTCGGGGTCGAGAGCCATACAGGTGGTTCAATATTTAGGGCATCGAGCAAAAATCATCAAACATATTGGTAGCGCCAAAGATGAGATGGAGTTTGACCTTCTAATTAAGAATGCTCACGAATGGATTGAAGAGCATACTTTTCAGACCAATATATTTCCAGAACAAAAGCAAAAGTTGCTGGCTGTTGAACGGGGGGAGTGCGTTGCAGTTACACATAATTTTGCATATCAGTTTTTTATGAGCTGTCTCAATGATTGCAGTTTAACACATCTGCCAGCTCTTTTACTCGATTTAGCTATCATGAGATTAATTGAGCCCGCCTCCAAGTTGCGATCAATTGAACTTCTTTCACAATATTTTGGAATAAAATATTCGCAGCGTTTCTACCGTAAGATACCTAAACTAATAGCACACAAAGCCGATATAGAACTGCGGGCATACAATGTGGCAGAGGAAAAGTTCAAGGAGCAATTTTACTATGTTCTTTACGATGTAACCACGTTGTACTTCGAGTCTTTCAAGGCTGATGAACTTCGAATTCAAGGCTTCAGTAAGGATAACAAATCCCAACAACCACAGATTGTTATCGGTCTTCTGGTCACACAATCAGGACTCCCTTTATCGTACAATGTTTTTGCAGGCAACACCTTCGAGGGTAAGACCATGCTTCCTGTCGTTGAGGGCTTTATGTCAAAGCATCCACAAACAAAGCCTATTGTGGTGGCAGATGCTGCCATGCTGGATGAAGAAAGGTTAGCTGAACTCAGGGAAAAGAATATATCCTATATAGTGGGAGCCCGATTGGCAAATGCCAACTTGGGCTTGGTAAAGCAAATTCATGGCACTTTAAACGGCGTGCACGGGGCAAAAGCACGATTTCAGTCAAAACATGGTAACTTGATATGTGACTTCTCCAATAATCGTTACAGGAAGGAACTACGCGAGCTGAACAAACTAGTCCAAAAGGCAGAGCAACTGGTGGAAAAACAATTGCCAGGCACTAAAGTTAAGTTTATCAAAAGGGTGTCTAAAGAAAAGATTGAGCTAAACACTGCTTTGATAGAAAAAAGAAAACTACTGTTAGGGATAAAAGGTTATTGCACTGATTTATCAGAGGGTCAACTCTCAAGCCAACAAGTCATTGAAAGATATCATCACCTTTGGCGCGTAGAGCAATCATTTAGGATGAGCAAGTTCGATCTGGAAGCGCGACCTATTTATCACCAAAAGGAAGATGCTATCCGATCTCACGTTCTAATCTGCTTCGTCGCATTAATTATTGAAAAATATTTGGAATTAACCACAAAAATGTCACTAAGGAATATAAGGCTTTTGGTGTGGAACATCACCGAATCACACATCCGTGATACGCTTACTAAAGAAACTTTTAAATTTATTTCTCCGACTTCAGAAATAATGAACAGCCCTCTGGCACCATTAATTAAAAAATGGAATCTGCTACCGCACTAATTGTCAGAAGTCAGGAAAAAATATCAGTTATTAACATTAATATGTTGAATATCAACAATCCAAAACCTTATTAAGGATCGACTATTTAGGAATTTAGAGTCATATAACAAATATGTGCAGACATTTTATTTTCAAAATGACTGGGCTACATTTTAAAATTATTTTAGTAGGGTTGAGAGTACTCCATTCAGTTTTAATGCACATCATCTAACCACGATTAATTTTACTGATTCTTTCCTGGTGCCGTTTTCTATCAGGTTTACAAAATAGATTCCCGCGGAAAGATCAGCCAACGATATTGTCTTCCGGGTATGTGTATTTTCCAGATTAAACGATAACAACTTTCTATCGTACAGGTCTGTAATGGAAATAGTGGCTTCTCCCTCAAAACGGGACAAATCATACTCAATAATGCAATAATCTCCCGCCGGATTAGGAAAAATTTGTAGGATATTCGTCAGGTTTGTTTCTGCCTTGATTTCCTGATCGCCAACTATCAACCCGCAATTGTCCTGTACAATGGTATCCGAAACAATTTGATATGGGCAAAGGCTGTCGTAGTTAAACAACTGGTTGTAGAGGGTATCACTTTCAAGTTGTTGGTTAAGTTTGAAGAGGTAGGCATCGAATTGATCTGATTCCTCATCATAATCTTGTGTATAAAAAAGGATTTTACCATCAAATGATTTTCTTACATAAGAAAAGTATATATTATCCAGTAAATATTGTTGGTTAAGCAATTCGCCAAGTGTATCAACAATTACCGCTTTAGGAATTATTGAAGATTCAGTCCCCCATGCTGCACATCCAACCAGAGTTGAATCATTTAGAAACTGAGACTCAAACATTGCACCCAATTCACTTGGTGGAGCAATATTATAGACCCCTACTATATCACCCATCATGTCCATCTTTAATAAAGCAGGCGTATCATCATTCATTATTCTGGAGTAACGACTAATTGATGAATAATAATAATTACTATCAGGATTAATGATTGTATTCCATGCTTTTCCTTCAATATTAAAAGGGTGCTGGCCAGATACTCTTTCCCATTCAAAAACACCTAATGAGTCAACCTTAATGTAATAAGGGCTTAAATAAGCCAATGTATCTTCAGGGTTAGAATGCCAGCAATAACCCGATATTAAAAAGCCATTGTCAGGCGTAAGAAGTAACTCCTTCCCAACTTCATTTCCTTTCATCGAGTCTGCAGTATTGTAACACTGTTTCCATAACAAATCTCCTAAGTTATTGAATCTGGCAAGACAAATTCTGTCGCCCATGAATGGTTCTCCTGTAAAACCTAATATCATGGCACAGCCACCGTCCGATGTGGTACAAAGACCAAAACCATAATCAGGATGATCCGGAGTAGTAAAAATACTGCACCACTCCTTTTCACCGCAGGCATTTATTTTCATTAACATTGGATCAGCATAACCGAAAGCATCTTCGATAGTTGTGCTGCCACTTAAATATATATCGCCGCTATTATTCATGCCTATACCTGAAAGAAGGATTGTGTTAATCCCCTGCCCAATTAATTTTTCCCAGAGAACCTCTCCGTTCAAATCAGTCTTTATAAGCCAATTATAGCGGGGATAGTCTGGTTTTACACTACCTGATAATAAATATCCATGATCATATGATTCGAGAATATTAAGATATGGGGCGTCAATATCGTCATTGTATGTTTTTGGCCACGGACTCTGAGCCATAGCATTGATCATAATGGAAAAGAAAGCAATAATTGAAATAATCCTGATACGCTTCATGATTTCTAATTTACAATGACTACTTTTTTACTATCAATCACCTTGCCATTGCCTATGAGTTTGAGGACATAGGTTCCTGCACTACACCCATCAGTAGGAACAATAATTTGCGATTGTTTATTTGGCAAATCAATTTTTTTTAATACCTTTCCTTCCATATCGCATAGTGTAACAAAGGCACGGGTAACATCTTCCTGAAGTAAATACTCGGCTGTAAGGTAACTTACGGCAGGATTGGGGAAAACCATTAGAAACGAGGGCTTTTTGTTCTCCTTTTTGCCATTTAAATTCCAGATGGGTTTTACCTTAAAAGTGGGTGGAAAATATACAGGTTCCTCATACAAAAGTTCCCCTGCACGGATAAGCATATTCAATGCATAGGTACCCGGTTTTGTTTTCAAGTAAGAAGCAATGTCAAATAATTCATTAATTTGAAGACTGTCAGGAAGGAGAGCATTTGTTTTTTTCATTTCCCATTGAATTGTCAACAGATCAGCATAAAGCGCATGAACCACCGCTTGCTTTTGAGTAAGATCAAAATTCGTGTTAATATTTTCTAATGTTGCAAAAGCGTTAATTGAATCATTTCTGTTTACATATAGCATTGCCAATTCATATTGGGATTCCGGATATAGCTGGCTCTGTAAGAGAACAATGATACTATCAGTTGATGCAGCCTGGTTTAAGGTGTCGCTTCTATAATGCCGTAACAGTTTTATCAGCGACTTATCTCTTTTGGTTTTGTGCAATACAAGCTGCTGTTCAACAAGCTCCCTGGAACCATAAACTGTAGCCCCTTGCATGATTTCATCCATCATATAATCGGGCATTGGGTTAATGCGGCCATTGATAGTTTTTAGTACTTCCGGTGATTTTGCTGACTGCGGATTGGCCGTTAATACATCCCTGATCATGGCATTGGGAAGTACATTTTCCTTGCCGATGGCCGATTTCATTACAGTATCAGATAAGTAGGGAGACTCGTTTAATAACAATTGCCTTATTTCCAGCGCTTCCCCCGGAAAGCTCATCTGCACATCCCAGTTCAAGCTCTCGGTATCACCTCCGTCAACCAACATATTTAAGGTGTCCATGTAAGATTCCGCAATTATGATTTCATTCTCTAATTCTACTTTTTCCAGAGTTGTGTTTATACTGCCACCAATACTTGATGGACATGCATCGTTTTTTGAATTGAATGTTACATATGTGTCTGGTGATAAATTAATATGTGTTGACGGAAGAGGGGGGTAGATCGGGTATGGCTCTATTTTAAATGGTGTATTATTATTGCCATGAAAAGTATAAATAATTGGATAGCAATCTTCCTCATTAAAATAATTGATTGTATTATCATATTTAGCCGAAAACGTATTGCCAGCCGAAATAGTGGGGTCGGGTTCGGTTCCGGGAGGAGGTTCAGGGGCGACCTCACCCTGTTTCAAGGCAATTCCTTGGTAGCTTGATGGATTTTCATCAAGAGCTACATATATATCAGTAACACACTCATTAAAATCATTACATTTAATGCACAACCCTGCCCCTTCGGCATCCCGGTTTTCACCTATGGCTTCAATACCCACCGTTAGTTTATCAAAACTGTTGTTGTATAATTCGTTGGGCTGTTGGCCAGAGTTGTTAACAACTATCCCAACACATTTCTTCGATAGAAGTGAAGAGTAAGGAAGTTTGCTGTAAAATTGATTTTCTTCGATGGTAAAATTACTTGATTGGTTATCGAGGTATAAACCGATTAGATCAGTATCATCATCGTACTTGGAGAAATTATCACGCACCCTGAATTCGTTTTGGTTGATTACCGCAGTTTCGATAGACGACAGGTAAATGCTCCTTTTGTTGTCTTCGAATACCGATGAGCGGATACTCATGTATTCGGCCTTGCGTCCCGAGAGGGCATAGATACCATAATCAAATCCTTTAAAGGTAGATTGTATAGAACCGCCGGTCGGATAGGGAGGCAAGTCGGTTTGTGAAACAGAAAACCCACTGTTGTAACTATAAATGCCTTGTGTAGTATTTTGAAGAATTGACACAGGAACTTTATTGTCAAAATTTGAACCTCGTATCGTTATACCTGCAACGCCGTTAAAGTAGATTTGTGCTTCCGGGTAAACCTGATCGTTAATAAAATGCGCTTTGTTGAATCGGCTCCAGTTAGTCTGGGGATAACTCTTGTCAGGATAAAAATTCTCATAGGGATAGAAAACAACACCTTCTATACAATTTTCAATGTTTCCATCATTAATAATTACAATGCCCCCACTGGTTGTCAAATCAGCTATGTCGTTTATATACCTGATGGTTTCAATGGCTTGTTTGGCATAACTGATTTTGCCGCCGTTGATTATTCTTATTACTCCTTGTTCTTGCCGAACTTGAGGAGGATTATAATATTGGGTTTTGTTAATATCTCCCCAAACATCAACACCTTTCCATGTTGGATTGCACAATGAAGTCAAGTGGCCTCCATCAATGATAAGGGTTCCGCCTTTCTCAACAAACAGGTTTGCATCCTGAGAAAAAGCAACATTTCCTGTAATGGTTAACACAGCATCTGTCTCTACAATCACATCACCTAATTTTATCATGGTTCCATCCCATGTGGTTGATTCTTGTACAGATTCTATAGCAATGTTGTCTGCACACTCAGTAAATACGATGGTGAAGATGAAATCCTCCATGTCATCTTCATCCAAATGGATAGTAACCGTAATCATCTTGGTTTCCGTGATGGGCTCATTGAGTTTAAACTTGATACTAAAGGTAGTGAAACCGTTTCCCATAGGTATGGTTGTACTCAATACATCTGACTCCACTGAAAAATCATTTTGGGTATTATCGTTCAAGGATATAGTTCCTTCGCCGAATAAATTAGGCATAAGGTTTAATTGGGCTGTTCCCGTGTTTGTTATTGTAAAGGTCAACACCTCTTCATGGTCTACTGGCCAGGCTCCGTTATAAAAGCTATAAAAACCGTTTTGATGAATTATACTATTACCTTGTTTGACCATCATCACAGGTTCAACAGGAACGCTGAAATAGTTATCATCAAAGGGTCCGAGTCTGGGATTTGAATCGTCGCTGTCCTGAGGTATGTTTTCATCACCACAATTATCCATTCTAAATCCGACTCCCCAATTATAATATCCATCTTGATCATAATCCCTACAATTGCGATCATAATCATTACCAATTAATTGGTGCATTCCGAGATTTATTCCCTGGTCTACGGCATGTGTTTGGTGCATGACGTCAGTTGATGAAATTCTCATTTCCCGGATAGTATTATAACTGTCTTTATAAATCCAAATCGTTGTATTTAATTCAGCATCAAATCTATACCCAATTAAAAGCATCTCATGATTAAAATTTCCATCCAATAACCACTGAGAAAGTGGGCCATACCTTATTAGTTGTGACTTAATTGAGTCAAATTTGCCATAATTGTCTACCGTTTTATACTCGTCAATTTTTATTTTAATGTCAGGATTTAAACAGATTGAATTTCCAGACGAACAAGGAGGCTCATAGATATAACATTCTTCATTTACAATACCATAATCTCTTACTTTATTTAATGCAATGCTTGGACGTAATCCACCGGTGGCACAAACACCTGAACATCCACACCAAACATCCATTTCAGATAAATCTAATTGATATTGACTATTAAAATATAGGTTTGTCATAGATTCAATCAAGGAGGTAATGCCAAAGGCAGTACAGGAAAGACACGACCCCTGACTTTTTAACAATGGGGTGATCCAACCGTAAGGTCCCCCATAGTAAATATTTCCTGCCTCATTTATATTTGCCCCATGTCTATCTCTCCAGTCAAAATTTTCAACTATATTTGAAACATAACTTTCATCCTGATACTTCGAAATATAATCGTAGACGCCTTCAATATAATATTCAAATCCTTGAAGATTATAATAATCCCCAAACTGATTTGCTTTTTCTTCATAAGTCATTTCAACCACAGGTGTATGTCCAGCAACCCAATTCCATCCTTTACTTAATATATTGGAATTCATGTTTTGTACTTTCAAAGTATCATTCAATCGCTTTGAGTGATATCCCAATAATTCAGAATATTCAACAAAATGGGTAAAATAAGTTATACTTGAAATGATAAAAGATGCTTGATTAACATAAATTATTAATGATACTGGCTTAATCTCATTTAAATAGCATGTCTCATCACATATGTTCGTAATATCAAAATTCATACTTGTCGTAATGAGTGGATAGGCTTCGTATACCATATACTTAATATTATTCTCGTCAACAAGAACCATTCGGACAAAACTCGTGTCGCTGTACAGGGTAATATGTCCGGAAACGTTTAATCCGTAAATAGAATCTACCTGGCTAAATGGGTAAACTACTCCATTTGTACTAAAGGTACTATCAATCTGAATTGTTTGCGCTATTGCCAAAGATGAAAAGCTTAAACAAAGCCATATCATTGTGATAACAGCCTTGGTTTTGAAATTAATTTGATGTGCGATTTTGTTAGAATTTGGGTTTGAAGATTGCTACTGCTAAATTAATAACTATATTTACATATTGTTAATCAAATAAGTAAATGTTTGAAAACTTTCTTGAATAGTTAAACGCTGGCTTGTATTGGCAAACTGGCATAGTGGAAAGCCCTAAACACTTCTCCTTTCAATATTGACCTCTTTTGCCTTCCCCCTGCCCTTCCCCACTTCACACAAATCTTACTGCCCCTGATAAACCTGCCTGAAAAGTAAGGTACTTATACAATATATCCTTAATTTCGCCATTCTATTATCAGAATCATTGTATGACTTGCAGAAAACCCATATTATTCCTGTCTATCTTAATGGTATATTGCTGTTTATATCCTAACAGCACCTTTGCTTCCAATGATACAATACCCAAAACAAAGCTCGACTCTACATTAGTGAAGTATTATCATGTTTCGTTTGACAGTCTTTTTCTGACTTCCGGAAAGCCTGTCGACACCGGCTTAATGTCGGTTTCAGATGTCGACCGGCTGAGCCGTTCACTTGCCATTTACACCACCCTGACGAATACCGGACTGGCCTATAACAACACCCGCCTTGAACCTGTCTTTAACAACGGTTTCGACATTTCGCACCGGGCATTCGACGCCTATTTGGTTAATGAACAATCCATCAGATACCTGATCCCTGTTCAGCCTTTTACTGAATTATACTACACCTCCGGATCGAAAAAAGAGCAACAGCTGAACCTGAGCTTTGGCCGCGAGCTGATGCCCCGGTTATTTGTTGGCATGGAATTTTACCTCGTGAACTCACCCGGGCCTTACAAGAACAGCAAGTCCGACAACAAATCCGTTTCAATCACAGCCAGGTATCATACAGTGAATGAACGCTATGCCGCCTCATTGTTTTATTTCCAAAACAAGCTTTTGATGCAGGAAAATGGCGGTATTACCAACGATTATATCTTCACCGGCAACCAGGAAACTGACAGGCGCATCATCCCGGTTAACCTCACCACCGCGCAAAACAAGGTGAAAGAATCGGGCTTTGGGTTTGAACAATACTTCAACCTTTCGGCTCAGCCAGCAAAACCCGATTCGCTGCAACCGAAAAAGAACAACATTCAGATCGGCAGAATCACCCACCGTTTCTCGTATCACCGCAACCAGATGTTGTTCACCGAAAGTGATCCGCTGGCTGAATATTATGCCGGTTTTGACACGGTGCTCGACACTGAAAAAACCTATGACAGCGTGTACCAGCAGGTGGTGAAAAACAGCCTTCAATGGAACACCTTAGGGTATAGAAAATACAATGACGACATTCCGTTTTACCTTGTTGCAGGCATTGAACACGCTTATATTCAGCATGGTGGATTTACAGAAAAACCAGGCTATTACACCCAGTTAAACCCATATGCCGGCATCAGGATAGGATTGCTAAAATCAGCCTTTCTTGATGGTACAGCAAAGCTGATCACAGGCAAATACAGCCAGGGCGATCTGATGCTGAAAGCCAGGTTGCACCAGTATCTGGGCACAAAAGCAAAAAATGTAGGCAGCCTTACTTTTTCGGCAGAGCTGATAAACCAGGATCCTTCGTGGTTTTTCCAACAATACAGTTCGAACCATTTCCGCTGGGAAAATCAGTTTTCAAAATCAAAGTTCGTTACCTTCGAAGGAGCTTACTCCTGGCATGGTTTCACAGGAGGTGCAAAGTGGCAGGTCCTTGACCGGTATACATACCTGAACAAATCGGCCAAACCACAGCAGTTCACCGGGACAACAACCTTGTTTGATGTGTACTCAAACATCGATGCAGTTGTGGGCAAATTTGCCATTAAAGGGACTTTTCACTATCTGCTCAACGGCAACGATACCCTCATTCACCTGCCCGATTTCACCATGAAGATCAAGGTAGCCTTCAGCCAGGAACTTTTTAACCGGGCAGCGGTGCTGCAACCAGCCATCATTTACACCTATTACACAGCCTATAAGGCAGATGCATACATGCCCGCGCTCAGGGCTTTCTATCTTCAGGATGAAAAACTTACGGGGGGGTATCCGTTTATTGACCTGGTATTGGCGCTGAAAGTCAAGCGTGCCAATATTTTCCTGAAATACGCCAATCTTTTCGGCCTCACCGGCGATTATTCCTATATCTCAGTTCCCCATTACCCGATGCGTGATCCCAGGTTTTATTTTGGTGTAAGCTGGCGATTCTACCAATAGGCCATTATTTCAAGCCCCTCTCCTGCTTGATTTTATCGTAGGCATTGGCAACTTCCTGGAATTTCTGCTCTGCTGCTTTTCTCACATCATCGCCCAGGTGGCTGACCTTGTCAGGATGGTACTTACGGGCCATTTCACGGAATGCCTTTTTCACTTCCTCATCCGTAGCTGTCGATTCGATTTCGAGAATCTTGTAAGCGCTGTCTGTTTCTTTAATAAACATGGCCCTAATTGAATCAAACTCGCCCTTGCTGATTCCCAGCAGGGAAGCAATCTGTCCGATCACATCCAGCTCTGCTGCATGAAAAGCACCATCAGCTTGCCCCAGTCCAAAAATATAATGCAATAACTGAAGCTTGGCAGGATAATCCATATAATGGCCAATCTGCTGACAGACTTCCTGCAGGTTGATTTCCTGTTTGAGGATCTCCCTCAACATCAGGATGTACTGTTCTGCTGCTTTCAGCCCGAAATTCCTCACATAAAAGTCCTTAACATACTCGAGCTCGGACCTCTTTACCGAGTCGTCAGCCTTCATCACTGCTGCAGAAAGGATGAGCAAACTCACATTAAAATCAGCTGAACCTGTTCCCTTGTGCGCGTAAATACCGCCTTTCATGTCCTCGAACATCTTTCCGAAGGCGAATCCCAGAATACCCCCTATCGGGCCGCCAAATGCCCAGCCCAGGCCACCACCAATCCATTTTGCATAGCCGTTTCCGGCATTGCCTGGCTTGTTATCTTTCGGCTCCTCAGCCCGTTTGGCATTTCCACCTGTTTTGTTCAGGCTGCGAACCCAATATATAATGACGATTCCCAGGATGATATAAAATATAAAACGCATAAACTGTCTTTTGTGCAAAAGTACATGAATTCGGTGATTTGGCACGCTTTTACAAGGAGAAGAAGGCCTGAACCGGCCACATAGCGTAATGCAGAATTACGGCATGATATTTCACATGAGGTGCATATTATTTAAGAATAAAAAATCATTAATAAAATAATAATTCAAGTTTCTAATTAAAAATGTATACTACCTTTGTACCACTGCCTCCAGCTAATTTACTTTAACCTTTACTCTTTCCACTTCTTGTAAGTTAACCTTTAAATTGTAGGTATAACGTAACAATTCATCAATAAAATCCTCTATTGCTATGTCCAGCCTTTTCAGTAAACCAGCTGCCTCAAACTTCCTGAAGATCGATGTGTCATTTAAGTATCACCGCAAAGAGTCAGGTGTACTCATTGTTTATAACAATGGGAAAATTAAATTGGCAGCGCTTAATGTCCGGTTATCCAACGACAAAAAAGAAGTGTTTTCTTATAAAATTGACAGCCTGATGTTCCGAACGGCGCACCCCATTGAATATTTGAAAGAGATGGATCTCAATGGACGGCGCTTTGAAGGGGAACTGACACGGGTAGACGTTGAAACATCCGGTGTAAGGTTCTCATTCACCCTGAATGAAGAAAATAAGTTTACAGGAATTTAAAGATCAGTCAGGATTATTTCAGTTAAAACTCATGAAGGAATTATAACACTAGTTTTTAGCATCCTGTAACTTTCCCTGAAATCACACCTATAAGTCGTTACGAAATAATTTCTTCTTTTTCAATAAATTGAATGCCGTAGCTGGCGAGCTCTTTCAAAATTGGCTCATACAATTCAGGTGAAGTTGGAACAATGACTCCTGTGGAAGCAATTTTCCCGGTAAGCAACAGTTTCACAGCAATGGCCAAAGGCGTTCCCACCGTCATTGCCATGGCGGTATTCACTGTATCGAGTCCGATGAACACCATCGACGACGTAATTTTGCGGACCTGTTCACCCAAAAGGTATTCAAATTCATGCTGCATCACAATCATGTCTTTATCGTCAGGATCGAGTCCCCATTTTTGCTCAAGCAGCTGCTGTAGGATCTGAGCCGGAGTAGCTTGTGGCAGGCCGATTTTCTTATCTTCGAATAAGCCCAGCCAGCTGAGTTTCTTTATGATTTCCCCATCTGAATCAAGGCCCAGGTATTCGGCGAGCTTAATTTCAACCGGCTTTACATGGTCAAATTTCAGAAATGAGTTCACATATTCGCGGTAGGTCAACTCTTCTGAATGTTCGATCACATAGGTATCGTCGGTACATCCCAGTTGTACAAAAACATTCCAGGCTTCGCAGAAACCCGGTCGCCTCATGGTTCCGCGGAAAATCGTCGGAATGCCTTCCAGCCCGTACACTTTTCTGTATTTGAGTGAATCCCTGTTGGGGTAGACTTCAAAACTTCCTGCGTTTAGCACTTCGCGGTCCATCACCCGATCAAACAGTTTGTGGTATGGAATATACTTATAGCGCCCGTTGCGAATGAATTGGGAAACGCCTTGTCCGGCCAACACCACATTGCGTGGATTCCAGGTGAATTTATAATGCCATGGGTTGTTGTCCGATTCAGGCGCTATCAGCCCACCTGTGAACGAATAGAAGGCAGTCAGCTTTCCGTTTTTTGCCCTGATGCGGTCAATGACCTGCATGGCCGACATATGGTCAATACCGGGATCAACACCCAGCTCGTTTAAGAAAGCCACGCCTTTTTGTTTCAACTCAGCATCCATTTTTGCAACTGCTGGAGAAACATAGGATGCAGTAGCCATTGGAATTGCCTGCCCGAGGCAGACTGCAGCCACCAGGTCGTGAAACCTTGCCGGCAGCATCGAAATAACCACATCCATTCCTTTCACTGTATCCGGGATCATGTCGGTTTTTGTTACATCGAAATGAATGGCCCTGGCCCTTGGGTGTCCGTGCAATTTACGTTGCGCCAACTCAAGATTCAGGTCACCAATGACGATATGCCAGTCGTGCTCCTCGCTGTGATTCAGTAAATAATTGATTAAGCTGGTTGCTGACAATCCTGCGCCTAAAATGAGGATATTTTTCATATGCTTCTGTGCTGCAGTGCTTTATTTTCTGCCGATAAGTTATGCAATGACTTTTTTTACAGGTATTTTTCAATGTATTGAAACGAAGGCGTAAGCTTTCCCTGATAGAGTATCATGGCCTTTTTGATGGGCTCGGGCAATTTCACTTCTGCGAAAGGCACGGTATAGTCAGCCGTTGCAATGGCGTTGATGTAAGGAAGCAAGGCATCGCCAAATGCGATAGATGCGTCCCTGGGCAATTCGCTTGGTAAAATATCCACAGCCATCACCAGCAATCCCCTGCCGGTAAAACCACTCACCGGATTTCTTTCGATGGGATCATACACAAAAACCGGATCTTCAATTTCTGTTCCTTTATGCGTGCATTCGATGGAGCCATCCGGATCACAGGTAACGTCGCCAATGACTTTCAGCTTTGGCTCACCGCCAGCATACAATTTTTCGAGAAAATCCTTGGTGATGATGCGTGGGTAGCGGGTGTCCCAATACATGCAATTCATCAGTATACTCAGGTGAGGAACATATTGGTCAAACTGGCTCTCGTAGTCAGCAGGGTTTTTGTAGTAATGCTGCAAGTCGAAAGGCTCGATCCGCTGCTTGTGCACCGAAAGGTCCTGCTCGCTAAACACCACCTTGTAAATTACATTCCGCAGTGGTTTAAGCGTGCCGGACATCAGTTGTTCAGGGCTTACTTCAATTGATGGTAGCAGATTGGCAATCTCCTGCGCCCCTTTTGAAACATTGCCGTAACCGGTAAATCCGATGACCATCGGACAGAGCGATTCGGGAAGTCCGTATTCGGCAATATACCTTCCTGCCTTTGAAACAGCTTCGCGGGCTTCGGTGAGCGAATTGTAGGTATAGGTTTGCCTTAAGTCGGTAAACGGATTCTCAATTCCCTGCACCCTGAGCCTCTGGCCAAAAGACCATAACGAATTGATCATGCCTGCAAGACCGGCAAACCTGCCAAAGAAAATGAGCCTCTTATTTTCCTGGTTTTCTATTTTCTCATAATCGATCAGTTGACATTTCTTTTCCATCATGGCCCGCAGCATCGGCATGTTTTGCGGCTGTCCTTTGATGACATGTGAAAAGAACATATAGGTTTTGTTCTCCTGAAATGAAGCGATCGGAATTTCTTTTACACCAATAATCACCGGAGTATCATCCAGTGTTTTAACGATTTCAGCTCCGCATTCCTCAAAGGCTTCATGCGGAAACACCCTTTTGGGCGAATACTGAACCTTAAATTTCAAGCCATAAGCAGCTAATTTTTTCAGATGGTCAGGCACCAAAGGCACTCTTCTCTCCATGGTATATTTGTCCTCGTGCCTAATTCCAACTAATTGATTCATAGCGCATATTATAATTTAGTACAATACTTTAAACTGGCACGAATTTCTGACTTTTTTTCCACTTTACAGCCATTTAGCCGACTTATTACGGCAATTTCGCACAATTTAGAAATCATTCAAATAGCAGGCTGCTCACGTCAAAGCACAGGCACCCTGCCTGAAAAAAATATTTTAGATTCCGCTTTACCGGCTTTTCAACCGATTGCGGTCAATTTTCGCGGATTTCAGCTGATGCCCGTAAAATAATGTGTGGATTTTCATTACTTTTGTGTTTGAAATCAACCCTTTAAGTAGACCTATTTATTGATTATCAGTTCTATAATTTTATACTAACATTATTACAATGGCAAAGACCAAGTTTGTTTATTCATTTGGCGATCGCAAGGCCGATGGAAATGCATCGATGAAAAGTTTGCTCGGTGGCAAAGGTGCCAACCTGGCTGAGATGAATCTTTTTGGAATTCCGGTGCCTCCCGGTTTTACAATTACTACTGAAGTGTGCACACTTTACAATGAAGAAGGACAAGATTATGTTGTTTCTTTAATCAAGGATGAAGTTGTTGCAGCTGTAAAAAAAGTTGAAAAAGTGATGGGCACGCGTTTCGGCGACCGCACGAACCCGTGTTTGCTTTCTGTACGTTCGGGTGCCAGGGCCTCCATGCCAGGCATGATGGATACCGTTCTGAATCTGGGACTTAATGATGAAGCCGTACAGGGAATAGCGATGAAAACCGGCAATGAGCGTTTTGCATGGGATTCGTACCGCAGGTTTGTTCAGATGTATGGCGATGTGGTTTTGGGTATGAAACCACATTCAAAGGAAGACCATGATCCATTTGAAGAAATCATTGACAACCTGAAAGAAGAAAAAGGCGTCAACCTCGATACCGAACTGACTACCGATGACCTGAAAGAAATGGTTAAACGCTTCAAAGAAGCCGTGAAATCAGTTACCGGAAAAGATTTCCCCACCGATCCTTGGGAACAGTTATGGGGTGCTGTGATGGCTGTATTTGACAGTTGGATGAACGAAAGGGCCATTTATTATCGTCAGCTGAACAACATTCCGGCCGAATGGGGCACTGCCGTTAACGTGCAGGCTATGGTGTTTGGCAATATGGGCGAGAACTCAGGAACAGGTGTTGCCTTTACCCGCGACTCAGCCACCGGCGAAGACATTTTTAATGGTGAATACCTCATCAATGCACAGGGCGAAGACGTTGTTGCCGGCATCCGTACTCCTCAGGAAATCACCCTCGAAGGATCACACCGTTGGGCAAAGCTCCAAAACATCACCGAAGAAGAACGTGCTTCCAAATATCCTTCACTGGAAGAAGCCATGCCTTCCATCTACCTCGAACTGAACGACCTTCAGCAAAAACTCGAAAATCACTACCGGGATATGCAGGACCTTGAGTTCACCATCCAGGAAGGGAAATTATGGATACTGCAAACCAGAAACGGAAAACGTACCGGCGCTGCCATGGTGCGCATCGCCATGGAAATGCTGGAACAGGGATTGATTTCGAAAAGCGAAGCCATCATGCGCGTTGAGCCCAATAAACTCGACGAGTTGCTCCACCCTGTATTTGACAAAACAGCCCTCGGAAAAGCAAGTGTTGTGGCCAAGGGTTTACCCGCCTCTCCAGGTGCTGCCACCGGACAAATCGTATTTCATGCCGACGAAGCTGAAACATGGGCTGCACAGGGGAAAAAGGTAGTTTTGGTACGCATTGAGACATCACCCGAAGACCTTAAGGGAATGAATGTTGCCGAAGGCATCCTTACCGCTCGTGGCGGGATGACTTCTCACGCAGCTGTTGTAGCAAGGGGAATGGGAAAATGCTGTGTTTCAGGCGCCGGATCAATCAAAATTGACTACAAGGCCCGCACCATCGTGATGTCGGGCAAAGCCTTTAAAGAAGGTGATTTCATTTCCTTGAACGGAAGCACAGGCGAAGTGTATGATGGCCGCGTCGAAACACGTGAACCTGAATTGAGTGGCTTTTTTGGCCGTTTGATGGATCTCGCCGATAAAAAATCACGGATGCTTGTCCGCACCAATGCCGACACCCCGAATGATGCCAAGGTGGCACGCGAATTTGGCGCCAAAGGAATCGGGCTGTGCCGCACCGAGCATATGTTTTTCGGTGGCGACAAAATCATTGCCATGCGCGAAATGATTCTTGCCGATGACGAAACCGGACGCCGCAAGGCCCTCGAAAAACTGTTGCCGATGCAACGCGAGGACTTCGAAGGTATTTTTGAAGCCATGCAGGGACTGCCTGTTACCGTGCGTTTGCTCGACCCACCATTGCATGAGTTTGTGCCTCACGACGAAAAAGGCCAGAAAGAAATGGCCGATGTCATGGGCGTTTCTGTTGAAAAGATCAAATCGAAGGTCAACGACCTGTCAGAGTTCAACCCCATGCTGGGTCATCGTGGCTGCCGCTTAGGCAACACCTATCCGGAAATCACCGAAATGCAGGCACGCGCCATCATCGAAGCCGCCCTTAACCTGAAAGCTAAGGACATCCAGGCATTGCCTGAAATTATGATCCCGCTCACAGGAACACTGAAGGAGCTTCAGATGCAGGAAAAAATCGTCAGGGACACCATTGCCAAGGTTTTTGCCGAACGCAATGAAGCCATCAATTTCCTTGTCGGAACCATGATTGAAGTTCCAAGAGCAGCCCTCGTTGCTGACGAAATTGCAAAATCGGCTGAATTCTTTTCCTTTGGCACCAACGACCTTACCCAGATGACCTTTGGGTATTCGAGAGACGATGCCGGAAAATTCCTTGATGTATACAAGAAAAAAGGCATCCTGAAACACGATCCTTTCGAAGTACTTGACCAGGAAGGTGTAGGTCAGCTGATAAAGATGTCCGTTCAAAAAGGACGCAAAACCCGTGAAAACATCAAATTGGGTATTTGTGGCGAACACGGTGGCGAACCAAGCTCAGTGATGTTCTGTCATGAAGCCGGACTGAATTACGTAAGCTGCTCACCATACCGTGTGCCTATCGCACGACTGGCTGCCGCACAGGCATCTGTCGCCGAAAAGATGGCTTCAAAGGCTGAGAAGCTCAAGGAAGAAAAGAAAGACAAGAAGGACAAAAAGGATAAGCAGGATAAAAAAGACAAGAAAAGCAAATCCGTCAAAAAGTCCAAAGAAGCGAAAAAATCCAAGAAGTCGAAGGATAGTAAAAAATCCAAAAAATAGCACTGAAGGATAAGCCCTTAAAAGTGCCCTGGTAATCAGGGCACTTTTTTTTTGAACAAAATATGCAGGAAATACAATATGAGCGCAATCGTTTGTTATCCAAAAAGCAGAATTTCCTACTTTTGCAACCTGACCTTAATAAAACAGTAACTAATCAAAAAAATTACGTATGACTAACCACGCGAAAAAAGTCACGGCAGATCTGTCAAAATATGGCATCCATGATGTCAGTGAGGTATTTTATAACACATCTTACAGCGAACTGTATGCACATGAGACAGATCCATCACTCGAGGGATTTGCAAAAGGCGTTGTCACAAACACCGGTGCTGTGAATGTTGACACTGGAATTTTTACTGGCAGGTCGCCAAAAGACAAGTATATCGTCATGGACGATATTTCAAAAGATACCGTTTGGTGGTCAACAATCGGAAAGAACGACAACAGGCCGCTTGAACCTGAAAAATGGACCAGGCTTAAAGCAGTAGCCGGCAATCAGCTCTCAGGTAAAAAACTGTATGTTGTTGATGCATTTGCTGGTGCAAACCCGGAAACCAGGCTGAAAGTCCGTTTCGTTGTTGAAGTTGCCTGGCAGGCCCATTTTGTAAAGAATATGTTTATCAGGCCCACCGAACAGGAACTGGAAACATTTGAGCCGGATTTTGTTGTGCTCAACGCTTCAAAAGCAGTAAATCCTGATTGGAAAGAAATGAATATGAACTCTGAGAATTTTGTCGTTTTCAACCTCACCGAACGCATGGCGCTCATTGGCGGCACATGGTATGGCGGTGAAATGAAAAAAGGAATTTTCACGATGATGAATTACTACCTGCCTTTACGTGGTATTGCCTCAATGCACTGCTCGGCCAACGTTGGCAAAGAGGGCGATGTAGCCATTTTCTTTGGCTTGTCAGGTACCGGAAAAACAACCCTTTCAGCCGATCCAAAACGCGCACTTATTGGCGACGATGAACACGGATGGGACGACAATGGCGTATTTAACTTCGAAGGCGGTTGCTATGCCAAGTGCATCAACCTGAGCGAAGAAAATGAACCCGACATCTTCCATGCTATCAAACGCGATGCACTGCTCGAAAACCTTGTTGTGAGGGAAGACGGTTCAATTGATTTCGACAGCAAGGCAAAGACAGAAAACACCCGCGTCTCCTACCCTATCTACCACATAGAAAACATCGTTAAACCGGTTTCGAAAGCAGGGCATGCAACAAAGGTTATCTTCCTGACAGCAGATGCTTTTGGCGTATTGCCTCCGGTATCGAAACTGAGCAGCGACCAGACAAAGTACCACTTCCTGTCGGGCTT
>JAHIUX010000004.1 GCA_018816765.1 Bacteroidota bacterium | reverse complement strand
TGTCCACCTCTTCCCATTCCGAACAGAGAAGTTAAGCCTGCCTGCGCCGATGATACTGCAGTGAAATGTGGGAAAGTAGGTCGTCGCCAACCCCTACAAAAACCCCGATCCATCCTTTTGGTTCGGGGTTTTTTGATTTTATATCCCCCTGGAAAAACGACACAACAGCATCTTCGCCGAAGCATTAAAGGACCCCCTTTCACATAAAACCTACATATCATAGAGTCAGGTATCTGCCTTGCTTTATGGTTGGAGCACAATTATACTGTGGTTATAGTAATTCTTTGCAGGCACAGCTTTTTATGCCAAAAACACAATCACTATAGCCACAGTCTATTGATCAAATATCCCCAGACTGAAAATGCGCATTCTGGCTATCAAAAGCTGGTTATCCGAAAAAATGGGATTAAAATAGGAAGAGGGAATACTGCATTTAACGCTTTTTCATGGCTTCAGTGACCGGAATGCGGTCATTGCCTTTGTAAGCCACAACAAATGCATCAGCTACACCTTTTGCCCTGATCACTTTGCTGTAGGCTTCAGCTTCCCTGAAACTGTTGAAACGGCCGGTTGAATAGCGGTATAATCCATTGAAGGTGTTTTCGATAATGGGTGTTTCAATGCTGTACTTCTTTGCAAGTGCGTTCACATCAATTCTTTTTACGCTCATGGCAAGCACCTGTACACGAAACTCATAATCAACAAACACTGGCTGTTCCTTCGGCAAAACCTTTGGTTCGGGCAAGCTTAAGGCAGGCAAAACCCTTTCAGCGGGCGCAGGCGACTCCTTGCGGTTCGAGAATTCATATTCAATGACTTCAGGGTCGTATTCACTGCCTGTGGGTTTCCTTGTCTTTGTTTTACGTGCGGCTTTGTGATCAAACAGATACGAAACTCCCACAGAAGTATACAGGAGTATATCATTCTTGAATCCATCGCGATAGTAGTCAATGTCGTCGGAAAATACCGTCTGAAGTGAGCCTTCAAGGTTGAGTTTCAGAAAATCGTTGAGGCGGATGCCCAAACCAAGATTAAAAGGAACAACCACACTTCCTGATTTATAGCTGACACCAGCGGCATTGTTGCCATTTTTAATCAGTACAGTGCCAGTTTGGGTATTAGTGACCGTCCCGTTCCAGCTGATATAGGAAAGCCCGAGGGTGCCGTAGAAATTTACAGGTCTGGCGGCTTCAACGCCCCAGAACAGGTTGCTGAAACTTAGGTAGCCATGTACCCCAATCTGCACATTGCTGCCCTCGTAACGGAAATTTAGGGCACTTCCATTGGCAAACTTATCCTTTTCACTGGCAAGGCGCACATAGCTGATGTTGCCGCCAAAACCTGTCAATTCGCCAAAAATCTTCCGGCCGAAAAAACCGGTTCCGAATCTTGTTTCTCCGCTGAATTTCTTGAAATATCCCTTGTTGCTGATGTCGCCGTAATACTGTGTAAAGCCAAGATTCAGGCCGAATTCCCAATAACTCTCAAGGTTTTTGTTGTGGTTGTTGCGCTGATTAACCGTCTGGGCTGAGGCAATATAACTGGCCAACAGCATGCCTGACAAAAGAAAAAGACGGACACGCAATCGCATAAGGCCTAATTTAATCGACGGTTACAATAATTAAGCAGGTACTCGTCAGCACTACCATATCCCAAATCATACGACTTTTTCCAGTCTTCACAAGCACCGTCATAATTTCCGACATAATATTTTGCTACTCCACGATTAAAATAATTCTTAATCCAGTTTGAGTAATCCATCAGGTCTGTAGGCTTCAGGCTAATGGCCCTGTCAAAATCTGCAATTGCATCGTTATAATTGCCCATCTTGCTCCGGGCGTTTCCCCTGTACGAATAGATCATAAAATCAGTGGTGCCGGGATCGCTTTTGATGGCTTCGTTAAAAGCTTCAATATCGTTCATTCTTGAATTATGAAATTCAAATATTTTAACGTTTCTGTTTGTTCCTATCCAGAATTCCCCTCCATATCTCCATTCTGTATCGAGATATTTATGGTCTAAAGTATTTATATACGCACATT
>JAHIUX010000051.1 GCA_018816765.1 Bacteroidota bacterium | reverse complement strand
GAAATGTTGTCCATAGTGCAAAGATAGTCAATTTGTTTATTTAAGCAACTACTAAAATACAAATTGTCAAATATAACCCGATTTTGTCTGTCGGGTTGTGTCGTCTTAGCCTTGCCACTAACTCGTTTATATGTGCACCCTTTTACCCTAAAAGGTGCACATATCCACCCAAAATGGCATGTATTGTGCACTTTTTGGTCAGCGAAAGGTACACATTATTTTTTTTCAAAGAAAAGCTTAGGCTTGTTTATTTTGTCCTGGTTGCCAGCCCATCGCTGCTGTCCGAATCCGGCCAAACAGACAATTACTAAACTCATCCGACATCCAGGTGTTTTAGGTTAATGTGCAGGCAGACTGATCTGCATAATTTCTTCCGGCCATTTCCCGAACGCCCGAAATAACTACCTTAGCAGCTGAAACATTTCGCATGAAAAACGGATTCACCTTAGCGGTGTTTATGACGCTGGCTGCAGTGGTGTTTGCTCAGCAGCCTGAACCTTCGCACCGGATTGAAAAATCCGGGCCGGCGCCATCAATGGAGCGCTCTGTGCAGCCCGGCCTTGCTTTTCCCGATTATCCCCTGCTGCAGCTTCCCGATGGGGCAAGTGCCATCGTGTTGCCCGACGCCGTCGATAACGCCGTTCAGCCTTTCCTGAGGCCCGTTTTTTCGCAACAGGGCGCCTCGTGCGGACAGGCCGCTTCAGTGGCCTATAACTTTTGTTACGAAATCAACCGCCTTCGCGGAACAGCTGCCGACACCAGCATCAACCAATATCCTGATCATTTTGTGTGGAATTTCATGAATGCCACCGCACCCTATTATGGCGAAGGGGTGAGTTATTTCCACACCTTCGATATCCTGTATGAAGCCGGAACCCCAAGCGAAGCCGTTTATGGCCCCATCACCACCAACGACAGCTATCACTGGATGAGCGGATACGAAGGGTATTTTCAGGCCATGCACAACCGCATCTCAGGTGTTAACGCCATCAGGGCCGGCACCCCCGAAGGTTTGTTGGTGCTGAAACACTGGCTGCACAACCACCTCGCCGATGCCACCGTGGGTGGGGTAGCCAACTTCTATACCGGACAGGCCTACAGTCCGATGCCTCTTCCCGAAGGCACTCCCGAAGCCGGAAAACACGTGCAGATCCTTTATGGCCCGCAGGCCACCCATGCCCTCACCATTGTGGGATTCAACGATTCGATCCGCTACGATGTGAATGGCGACGGACAGTTCACCAACGACCTCGACATCACCGGCGATGGCCTCGTGGATATGTGCGACTGGGAAATCGGCGGGCTGAAATTCGTGAACTCCTACGGTCCAAACTGGGCCGACGATGGCTTCTGCTATATGCTCTACCGCACCCTGGCCATCAAATACGGCGAAGGCGGCATCTGGAACAATGCCGTGCATGTGTTATATCCCGATACCGTGGCCAAACCCCTGCTGACAATAAAAGCCAGCATCAGGCACAACAAACGCGGCAGGCTGAAGCTTCAGGCAGGAATAGCCACCGACACCAGCCGCTATTTTCCCGACCAAACCATGTCGTTCGCTGTCTTCAATTTTCAGGGCGGCGACTATTTTATGGGCGGGGGCGGCGACCAGGCCTCGAAGACTTTGGAGCTTGGCCTCGATATCACACCCTTGCTGAGCCATGCAGAACAAGGAAAGCCTTTTCGCATCTTCCTGATGGTCAGCGAGAAGGATAGCGACCATTCGGGCGACGGGGCTTTGCTTGAAGCTTCGGTCATCAGCTATTCCGGACAGGAACCCCAAACCTTTGCCTCGGCCGATACCCCACTGGCCATTGTGGATAATGGCATGACCCTCGCTTCAGTCGTGGTCAGCACAGGCAGCATCCCCATCAGCATTCATCCCGAAGGACCGGTGCTGATCAATCCGGATGCAGCGAATACCTTGCAATTTACTGCCACGGGTGGAACACCACCCTACCAATGGTCGCTGTGGCCGCTTTTTTATGAAACCGACAGCATGGCGCCTTATGATCCTCCGCACGGAACACTGGTGGAGCCAACAAACCACAGCAATGGTTTTGCTGCCGTTCCACTGCCCTTCCATTTCCCGTATTTTGGCAAGGTGTACGACACCCTGTATATGCACGTAAATGGCTATCTGCTTTTTGATCAGCAGGATATGCCGTATTATTATTTGCTTTTCGATGAAAATTACCTCTGTCAGGTGCGGGCCATTGCCGGCTATATGAACAAGGACCTGGGGCTGAAGACAGCGCTCGACTCATTGGCCTTTTCGGCCACCGTAGACAGCGTCGTTTTCAGCTGGACACTCGAAAATGCCGGTGTTCGTTTTTCAACCACCATTTTCCCCGACGGAAGCATAACACACCTCTATGGCAGCATCGTGCAGCCCACGAACCTGCTGCCTGTGATCGGACTGAGTGAGGGCAAGCGCGAAAGCACCCGCTACAGCAAATTCAGCGGAACCTTACCTGCTGACGGACTGATGATCAGCTATCAGCAGGCCGTGCTGCCCGGACAGCTGAGTATGCAGCCGGATGGCTTACTGAGCTATGAAGTCCAGGGCAGGCCCCTGGCAGAAACCATCATCGTCAGGGCACAGGACGCGCAGCGGCTGACAAGCGAAAGGCTGATTACGCTGACGACCGGCCCACAACTTACGGTGGAAGCCATCGGCTCCGATACCCTGATTCCTCCCGGAAGCACCGTACAGCTGCGTGTGGCCATCAGCAACCTGGGAAACGAAACCCTGGGCGGAATGGCGCTTTCGGCATATGCAGCCACTTCCAACGCCACCTTAAGCGGCAACCCGCTTAGCAACATCAGCATTGCCCCCGGAGAGACCTGGGTGGATGAAACGCATTTCCAACTGGTGATCAGCGACACCTTACACAAACCACAGACAGCAGCGGTGGTGTTTGTGGCAAGCCAGGCAAATGCCGTATATAAGGCCTTCGGGGAATTTCAGGTCGACCTGCCTGTGATTGTGCTGAGTCCGCCCGTAATCACCGACGGCGGTAACGGCCTTCCGGACCCGGGAGAAACGATCGCCTTGAAGTTCAGGATTTACAACCAGGGAAGGGCTTCGGCAGGCCGGCTGCAGCTGCTGGCCTCAACGGATGATCCTTTCGTGGGGATTTCGGGCAGCGACCAAACCATCATCGACGAACTGCGGGGGTTATCTGTCGAAACGGCGACCTACACACTCAGCATCAACACTTCTGCACCTCCCGGCAGGGTGTTCCGCTTTAACCTCAGTGTGCTCAAAGGCGACAGCCTGCTCATGATGAAAAGCTTCGAACTGCCTGTCGGTCAGAGTCCCATTGCCGTGATCGACCTCGATGGAAACCATAACTCTGCGCTGCATATTGCCGCAGCCATCAACGCCCTCGGCGTCAGCACTGACCGTTTCAGTCTGCTAGAGTCCGAACTGTTCAACTACAAATATGCGTTTTTATCGCTTGGATTTATACCGTATAACCACGTGATCAAGGCCGCGGAAGACAGTTTAATGGTCAGTTTTCTGGATCAGGGAGGCCGGCTGTACGTCGAAGGCGGACGCTTCTTTAAGTTTGATCCGCCCACCATGCTCAGGGCCCGCATGCATGTGTCGGGTTCCGACAGCGCCTATTACCATCCGGCCGACACCCTGCTGGGCTATGCCGGAACACCAGCCGAAGGCATACAGTTCGATTACCGCGGCGAATGGGTCATGGGCGAAAACCTCCTGGCCATCGCGCCTGCAGTACCATGGCTGACAGATAAAAACACCGGCCTCGATTTCACTGTGGCCCTCGACTCAGCTTACTACAAAACGATTGCTTCGTCATTCGAATTTGGCGGGACATTTATGTTCGACAGTCCCGAACGGCCCGAGATGATCAGGCGCTACCTGAAATTCCTTGGCTACGATGTGCAGCCGCTCGCGGCAAATTTCAAGGCCGACAAAAAACAGCTTTGTCCGGGCAATACCGTGCATTTTGAGCCATTTTGCAGCGGACAGCCCCTGAGCTATCACTGGACCTTCGAAGGAGGAACACCGGATCAGTGGGAAGGCGCAAACCCTGTTATCACCTACAACATTGCCGGAGTGTATGGGGTGAGCCTGACAGTAACTGATGCTTCAGCAACAAACACCTTTTCGCTTGATGAAATGATCACTGTTGAAGCATGCCTGGGCCTGAACGAAACGGAAGCCGCGTTTTTCAGCATGCTGCCCAATCCGGCAAGCAACAAGCTGAGCATCGTTTTAGCTGAAGCCCTTACATCCGGATGCACGATTAGCTTCTACGATATGCGCGGACAGTGCCTTGTTTCGCGTACGTTGGCTCCAGGAACCAGACAGCTTTCAGTGGGACTGCAGTCACTTTTACCGGGTTGCTATCTGGTTGTCATCGAAAACAAGAAACTCCGCCACACGCAAAAGCTGCTTGTGTATTGATGCACCAAACAACACAAGGGGTCAGGCATGCCAGCCCCTCAGGTTTGTTTAGCAACCAAATTATGAATGACCAAACGGAATGACAAAAACGTCAAAAACATATGATGTGCTGATTGTTGGCGGTGGCCCGGCAGGTTCTTGCTGTGCCATGGCCTTGCAGGCGTCGGGCCTCAGGGTGGCCCTCCTCGAAAAAACACGTTTTCCGCGCAACAAGGTGTGTGGCGATGCCATCCCGCTGGGGGTTGTCCGCTGGCTGAGCCGCGTTGATCCCGACTGCGCCAAAGCCCTGCAAAACCTTGACACCATCGCACCCATCAGGACGATCAGGCTGGTTTCACCAAAGGGAAAAGCCTACGACAGGCGCTGGTATCCGGATAGCTTTACCTGTAAACGAGCCGATTTCGATGCGTTTTTGCTCAATTGGGCAGCCAAAGCGCCAAACCTGGATGTGTTCATGGAAACCGCTGTTAATACAGTGGATGTGGATGCAACGGGAGTGGCTGTTGAAACGGACAACAACCAGGTTTTTCGGGCCAAAATCGTCATCGGATGCGACGGCAGCAATAGCGTCATCAGAAAACAACTCACCGACACCAGGATCGATCCTGCCCATTACGGCGTTGCGGTAAGGGCCTATTACAAACACCTCAGCGGGCTGCCCCCAGCCACGCTTGAGTTTCATTTTATCAAAGGCATTGTTCCGGGATACCTGTGGATTTATCCCATGCACGACAACACCGCAAATGTGGGTCTGGGCATGTTGTCGCGTGCCCTTATCAAGAACAAAAGCAACATCCGCGACCTGTTTCACATGGCCCTTGAGTCGCCAGGCCTGCGGCACCGCTTTGCCAATGCCGAAATGGTCGGGAAGCTTGAGGGACACAGCCTCCCTTTGGGTTCACGTACCATACCCGTTTCCGGAAATCGCTTTATGCTGTGCGGTGATGCTGCTTCCCTGGTCGATCCACTGGCAGGCGATGGCATCGGTCAGGCCGTGTTTTCGGGCATACAGGCCGGATGGCATGCACAGCACTGTGCTGAACAGAACGACTTTTCGGCAGCCATGATGCATGCCTATGACGAGGTGCTTGCTGCAAAATACCGCCGTAATTTCGCCAAACGCTATCTGCTCCAACGCATTGTGTCGGCCAACCTCTGGCTGATTGGCCTCTCCTTTACCCTCTTCGGCTTCTCGGCAAAGAGCCACCTGCTCGTTAAACGCCTCATCGATTGATTTGGGATCAGTGAGGGTCAAACAGGCACTTTCCAGATCAATGCGCTCTTTTACAACAAGATATCAAATCTATGTCTATGTCTTATTGCAGTAATTATTTACTATTTTTCTGATTTAACACACAATCAATGAATTCTTTTATATATTCGCAGCACCAATTGCCAACTACAATGAAAAAGAGCCTCTATCTGCTGCCACTTCTTGTGATCGTTTTGCTGGTTTCATGCAGCAAAAAAGATGATAACAAGGACGTTACACCCAACACCAACCCGCTTGTTTTTGTCAGCCTCACCGCCAACGACACCATACTTCCGGTGAATGGCATCACACAGGTAGCCGCTGTTGCTACCGGCGATGGCCTCACCTACAACTGGACTGCCAGCTATGGCACTTTCGTCGGTTCGGGCGCCAGCGTCATGTGGACGGTCTGTCATTCCGATGTGTTTACAATCACCTGTGTGGTAAAAGACACCCATGGCAACTCCGCCATCAAAACGCTGCAGATGCATGTCAATTAGGCTGTTGCGTACCATCATCCTGGCACTATTGGTGAGTCTGGTATCTGGCTCACGGGTTTCGGCACAATGCTGTGCCACGGGAAGTCCTGTGGGGGCTTCGGTGTATATCGGGGTCATTGGCGAAGGTCAACTCCGGGCGCTTTCATTTTTCAGACACAACTATTCAAACAAATATTACCATGGCGGCCAACAGGTCGACACAGGCAATATCCTGAAGCATTCGCAATACAATTTCGCCGGCATCGGTCTGGGCTATGGCCTTACCAAGCGCTTCACCCTCGAAGCCGACCTGGGCTATTTCATCAACAAATCGCAGGTGTTCAATTACATTGATTTCACTGAAACCGGAAAAGGTTTGTCGAATGGCGAAGTCAGGGCCAAATACGGCCTCCTGATCAAGCCTGTGCAAAACATCGAACTTACTGCCGGTGTGGGTATGCGTTATCCCTTCAGCCGCACACCACAGCGCGAAAACGGGGTGCAGCTGTCGCGCGATGTGCAGCCATCAACAAATGCCTTTGGCGTTTCAGGACTGCTGTTCTTCAACAAAGGATTTCCGGAGCGTAAAATGCGCCTTTTTTCGATGAATAAATTCGACTACAATTTCTCCGACAAGCAGGATTATCAGTTCGGTTCAGTTGTTTACCTGGCTGTTTTCGGCACAAAAATGCTGGCCCCAAACTTCATGTTTTTGTTGCAATGCAGGGGCGAGTTCAAGGGACAAGACAGGGACAATGGCGTTGTGAGGCAAAATACAGGCAGCACGCTGGTGGTGCTTTCACCCCAACTGAGCTACGCCATTGCCGGAAAATGGAACCTGACGCTGGTGTACGACATGCCTGTTTACAAGCATTATACCGGGAAACAGCTTACGCCAGGCTATTCGTTTGCCCTCGGCCTGAGCCGCGATTTTGGGCTTTTCAAACCCAGGCTTAAGGCTTTCGATCCCCAACAATAACCTCCTGACATTATCACGTATGAAAAAATGGCACACCATATGGCTTCTGGCCTTTGTTCCTGTTTTACTGGCCGGATGCAAAAAGGACAAGCAACCGACTCCCCCGCCTCCCGACACCACCTTGATGGAGGTTGAACTTTACAACCATTTTGTACCCCAGCCCCTCAAGTCGTACCTGTTTGTTTCTGATCATGCCGGCAAGGTGATTGCCGCAACCGAATGTGCCGCCGATGGCAGCTATGTGCTCATGGGCGATGAAGGCGTCGCCGTTCCGGAAACCTTCCAGGTGAGCATCCTGCATTTCGACATATACTGGCACAGCATTTTGCTGAACATACAAACGTTTCAGCAGGTGAGCCGCGACAGCTGGAAAATCGGTGGTTCAAATCCAGATACCATCGGCACGGTAAAGGTTGAATACGCGAATCTGCCCGATGGCCACGGTGCCATTCTGTTGTCGACACCCGGCTATTACAACCTTACGGCTTCGGCCAACCCAAGCAAACTGAACCTTTACCGCAACAACGATCCGGTACTGGTGAAGCAGCAAAAGCATGCCGATGGGCCGCGTTATTTTTGGATTGACCAGGTTGTTCCCGGGCAGCTTGTTCCGGTCGATTTTAATGCCATGGTTCCTGCGGCTGAACAGTCAACCAGCCTTCCTTTCGATGTTGCTTTTTGTGAAGCTTCCCTTTCGGGCTTTCAGCAGGCCTTTACACCGGAATCGCTGCCCATGGTCTGCCACATTGATTTTGGCAACGGTCAGCTGCAGAACTTCATCCGATGGAGTTTCCCTGCCGACAGGTTTACTGATTTCCAGACCGAGATTTCGCTGCCCGATCCGCTTGCCATTGATAACCGCTTTATCGACAGAAGCTTTGGCCCCATCCCTGCTGTATTCAACAAACTGGATGTGGGCATCGACATTGTTTCTGGTGCCGGCCCTGAGGTGAAGCTCAATACCAGCGGCGATTTCAATGTGCTGGCCGTGAAATTTTCGGACCTTGGACCCGGTGAGGAATTGCTGAACTGGGTGGTTTATACATCGGACACCACCACACAGATTCGCCTGCCCGAGCTACCGGCTATGATCACTGACTTTTTCACCGGCCTCAGGCGCGATTCGATGCAGCTTGAATACGTCGAAACAAGGCAATACCGCGATTTTCAATCTTATGGTGAGTTTGTCGGAGCCATGTACAAACCCGATTTCCCCGCCGGCCCCGAAAGGCTCAATATGCATGCTTACCGCAAGGTTGTGCCTCAGGGCATCAGGAGTTTCTTGATGTCGCGCTGACGGCCAAAAAGCACAATTTCATCACCTTCCATTAATTTATGGTCGGCTTTGGCAAGACCCAGTGGTTTTCGCTGCATTGTGGCCTTTCCGAAGATTGATTTTTTCGCTTCCGGCCTTAAAATGGTAAGCACCATGAGCGAATAGCGTCCGGGAAAATCCACTTCTCTGAGACTCAGCCCTTCGAAACGTTTTGGCAAAGGCGCTTCAATGATTTTATAATCGTCAGAAACATCAAACGACAGGCTGACGCCGGAAAACAGCAGGCTGTCGACAAAGCGCGATGCAGCATCAATTTCGGGCTGCAGGATGAAGTCGACACCAAGGGTTTCGATTACCTTATGGTGGAGCGGGTTGATGGCCCGGCTAATGAGCTTTCTCACTCCGGCCTGCTTGAGCAAGGCAGTTGTCATGACCGATGCGCCGAAATCCTCACCAATGGTTACAATGGCATAATCACACTCTTTCAACGGAAGCGTCAGCAGGGCCTGCTCGTTGGTGCTGTCGAGGTTTACCGTTTGTGTGATTACATCCTTATAATTTTCGGTTTTTGCCCGGTTTCCATCAATGCCAATCACTTCATGGCCCAGTGAGGTCAGCTTGATTGCCAGGGCAGATCCAAAATTTCCGAGTCCGACGATGATGAATTTCATATGCGTTCAATTAGTTGATCATGATATTTGATTTGGGATAATGGTACTGAAAACTACGCAGTTTTCTGAAAAATCCCACCAGCAGGGTAAGTGTTCCAACGCGTCCGAGAAACATGGTGATGATGAGTGTCCATTTGCTTGCGATGGTAAGGCTTGAGGTGATTCCCAGTGTCAGCCCGACAGTTCCATAGGCCGATACGACTTCGAAGATTACCTTGTCGAGGCCAAACTTTTTGCCTTCGAACACCATGATCATGATGACAGAACAGGCGATGACCACCAGCGATAAGAAGACCACTGCATAGGCCCGTCGGACTGATTCGTTGGCTATTTCACGGCTAAAAATCTCGATTCTGCCCTTTCCTTTCATGATGCTGGTGGTGTTCAGCACTGTCAGGGCAAAAGTGGTTGTTTTAATGCCCCCTCCTGTTGAAGCAGGCGAAGCCCCAACCCACATCAGAAACAAACAGGCAATGACCGTAAGCGGCATCAGTGCCGACATATCAATGGTGTTGAATCCAGCCGTGCGCGTGGTTACCGATCCGAAAAATGCGCCGACCAGCTTGCCGTTAAGCGGAAGATCGCGCAGGGTGTTGTTGTATTCTGTGAGCATAAACACCGCTGTGCCCACCAACAACAAAATGGCCGTGGTGATCATCACGATGCGGGTGTTGATGTTGATGACCTGCGGAAGGTGAACGTAACGGCCCCTTCCGGTGAGCTGGTTATAGAAATTCCGGCCATAGTGCCTGAGCAAGCGGTAATAATTGAACACGATCGGAAAACCAAGACCGCCAATGATGATCAATCCCGAAATAGTCAGCTGGAGCGGATAATTGGTCCGGATACCAACATCATACAAGCCATCGGTCAGGGTCGAAAAACCGGCATTGCAGAAAGCGGAAACCGAATGAAAAACTGAAAAACCAATCAGGCTCAGCTGGCTGCTGTTAAAGGAAGGGTCAACGCTGGTATAGATGAGCACCGCGCCAAGCAACTCAATGGAAAAGGTGAGGGTCATGATTTTCAGCAGCGTATTGAAAATCTCGCCCAGCTTGTCTTCATTAAGCAGTTCCTTCAACAGAAATTCATGGCCAATCGACGAGCCTCCCTTGAAAAAATAGCCGAAAAAACTTGTGAATGTCATGATTCCCAATCCTCCGATCTGAATCAGGATGCCAATGATAATCTGGCCCAGGATGGTAAAATGTGTGGCCGTGTCGACAACGATCAGTCCGGTGACGCAGACCGCACTTGTGGCGGTAAAAAACGCATCCGTGAAGCCAATACCTGCGTTGGTGGCATTGGGCATCATTAGCAGGCCCGATCCGAAAAGGATGATGAAAAAGAAGCTGAACACAAACAGCAGGGCTGGGTTTACGTTGCGGGTGCTGAGTTCGAGTGAGTTTGTCGAGAATTTGAACACCAGGGCCGCAATAAACACAATATACACCAGCACATTGCTTTGCAACCACTTCTCCAACAGCCAGCTTTCGGGAAACACTCCCAAAAAATCAGTTCTGGCCTCGATGATAAATACCAGGAGCACCACACTGAATATCTTACTGATTCTATTCTTGATTTCGTGTTTTTTCCATTTCTTTAATCCAAGTTCCACCATGGTTTCGATGACCAGAACCCACAGAATGATGTTGTATAACCCATTGATAGCCTGTATTTCGTCATCCTTGTGTAGAAACCCGATGTGAAACAAAACCACAACGAATCCGGCAAGTATCGACAGGATACCCAGTGCTTCGAGTATCACCAGAAATCGTTTCCGAATCAGGTTAAGGTAATCGAGTAAAATCAGTACACGAATTTTTTTCGACATGCGGTGTTCAGTCTGGCTAGGGCAAAGCAAAAATAAGCCATATTTGAGTTTTTGATAAAAGAAAGTTACCGATTTGCTGCAAAGGCACGAAACAGCTTATTTTGGTTTGCAAAAGACAGCATGTTGAAATAAACGCATTACTTTTATACCATAAACAAAACAAACCTTATGAAAACTGTATCTGACATGATCAGGAAAGCCAGTATTGTTGCACTGTTTGGCTTTTCCATCGCAACATTAAGCGGCTTTGCACAGGACAAGTGCAAGGTGTTGGTCAAAGAAATCGCCGGAAGTTATGAAGGCAAATGCAAAAAAGGACTCGCTTCGGGCAAAGGGGTGGCTGTGGGAACCGACCGCTACGAAGGCCGTTTTTCGGAAGGCCTGCCTCAGGGCGAAGGCACTTACACCTGGGCCAATGGCGACAGCTATACCGGCGACTGGTTTATGGGGAAGCGCCATGGCGAAGGGGTGATGAAGCTGCATGTGAACGGCAATGACAGCATCCTGGAGGGAATCTGGCAGAAAGACATGTATGCCGGTCCCAAACCACCCAAGCCAATGGTGCTCTATCAAACCTCCGTCGACCGGTATAACTTTCAGAAAAACATGTCGTTCAAAAGCCGGGTGCTGATCGATTTTAACCAAAACGGGATGCGCAATACCGGAATCACCAACTTCATCATGTCGAGCTCCTCGGGTTACGAAACCAAACTGGGCGAATCAATTGGTTACGATGAGGTTACGTTTCCAGTCACCATCAAAGTGTCGTATACCACACCCAACAAACTGCATTCGATGGCAGTGAATGTGAAATTCGATTTTCTGATATCGGAACCCGGCGATTGGTTGGTGACCATCAACAACTAAGCGGATTTGATATTCCTGCGACTATTGCTGGCGCAGTTCAGCCGAACAGCTGTCCGAACAGCTGGTTCACGGAAGCTACCGGTATAATTTCGATCGTGAACTTTTGCTGATCGAGGCCTTTGGCATTGTATTTTGAGATATAGATTTTTTCGAACCCAAGCTTATCGGCTTCGGTGATGCGTGCTTCGATGCGGCCCACGGCCCTGATTTCGCCCGAAAGGCCCACTTCGGCGGCAAAGGCCGATTTGGTGTCGATGGGCAGGTCTTCGCCTGACGAAAGGATGGCTGCAATCACAGCGAGGTCAATGGCCGGATCTTCCACTCGGATGCCTCCGGCAATATTCAGGAATACGTCTTTGGAACTCAGGCGGAATCCCGAGCGTTTCTCGAGCACAGCCAGCAGCATATTCAGCCTGCGCAGGTCGAAACCTGTGCCGGAGCGCTGTGGCGTGCCATAAGCTGCCGTGCTCACCAGCGCCTGGGTTTCGATGAGCATGGGGCGCAAGCCTTCGATCATGGCCGAGATGGCAACACCGCTCACGTTTTCTTCGCGCTGCGATAGCAGAATCTCGCTCGGGTTGTTCACCTCGCGCAAGCCATTGGCATTCATCTCGAAAATACCGAGTTCCGAGGCCGATCCAAAGCGGTTTTTCACTGCACGCAATATCCTGAAGCCATAATGGCGGTCGCCTTCGAACTGGATCACAGTATCCACCATATGTTCGAGCACCTTGGGACCGGCAATGCTGCCGTCCTTGGTGATATGACCGATCAGGAATACCGGAACCTGGGTCATCTTGGCCAGCTTATTCATCTCTGCAGCCGACTCACGTATCTGTGAGATGCTGCCTGCGGTGGCATCGATGAGGGGCGAAACAAGCGTCTGTATGGAGTCGATCACGACCAGGTCGGGCTGTAGTTGTTCAAAGTGGCTGATGATCTCCGTTGTGATGGTTTCGGTGAGGATGTAACAGTTTTCGTTGCGGATACCGATCCTGTCGGCCCGCATCCTGATCTGCTGCTGGCTTTCCTCGCCCGACACATACAGTACTTTGGTGTTGCTGAGGGCCAGGGCAACCTGCAGCATCAGTGTCGACTTGCCAATGCCGGGTTCGCCTCCGATGAGCACCAGCGATCCGGGAACAAGTCCACCGCCAAGCACCCTGTTCAGCTCGAGGTTCTGCAGGTCGATGCGTTGCTCCTTACCCGAAACAATGTCTTTCACGGCCACTGGTTTCGACCGGGTGACCGACAGTCCCGCTGAGGTGGTTTTGCCCGCCTTGCCCGTCACCACAGTCTCTTCCACATAGGTGTTCCATTCGCCACAGGCGGCACATTTGCCTACCCATTTCGGCGACTCGTTGCCGCAGCTTTTGCAAAAGAAAACCGTCTTCGTTTTGGCCATGGGTTGTTGTTTTGTCGGTGTTAATTCACCAGCGTCATTTCATCAACAAGGTGCCGGGCTCCTGCATACTTATCCATGATGAACAAGATATACCTGATATCGACAGCAATATTGCGGCTCATGGCCGGGTCATACATCAGGTCGCTCATGGTTCCTTCCCAGCAGCGGTCGAAGTTGAGCCCGATCATCTGCCCGTCGGCATTGAGCACCGGACTGCCCGAATTGCCGCCGGTGGTATGGTTTGAGGCGGCAAAAGCCACATGCATCTTCCCGTCGGAAGCGGCGTAACGCCCGTAATCGCGGGTGTTATACAGGTTTTTCAACTTGTCTTCGACAACATAATCATACACATCGGGGTTTTCCTTCTCCATGATGCCATCGAGGGTGGTGAAGTGCTTGTAGTAAACACCATCGGCAGGCGCATAGCCTTCCACCTTGCCATACGTCACCCGGAGGGTGAAATTGGCGTCAGGATAAAAGCGGGTGTCGGTCTGCATGGCCATCAATCCCTGCATATACAGCCGCTGCAGGCTGTCGATGCCATCGTTGAGCTGTTGATAAGGCTGTTTGATGTGCTGGTTGTAAAAACCGAACAGATCGGCATACATTTTATAGGCCGGGTCGGAAGTGATTTTTTTTACTGTTTTCATCGTGACGTTTTCAAGTAGTTTCTGCACCGATTCCTTTGAGGTAAAGACCGATTGTGCAAACAGCTTATCCACATAGGCAGTGTAGTTGCCTTTGCAGTCAGCCTGAATATCGTCGAGGAAAGCCGGCCTGAAAGCGGAGGGCTGGTTTTCGGCATACAGCTTCAGCAGGGCCGCGGCCACCTCACGGTCGATGGGCTCGTAATAATCCTTAAAATACTCTTCGGTTTGTTTGCGCAGGCTTTCGGTGAGTATTGTCATCTTCTGCGCATCGGCATTGGCCTTCATGCTTTCGTCGACAAGTGGCCTGAAACGTGCGGCAAAACCCACCAGTTCGATGCCCATACCGGCTTCGTTGATGTAATCGGCAGCAAGTGCAATGGGAATGAGCTGTGCATAGCGTGCTTCAAAAGCAGGCAGAAGGCCTGCATAAGCCTTGTTGGCATCCGATGCGGCCCAGTCAATAAACCGGGCTTCGGTCAGTTGTTTGCGGGCGATGCCGTTCAACCTGTCGATGCCCTTGCTTTCGCCAATCATCTTCTTCCAGCCATTGGCAATGCGGGCATCCTTGGCAGCATATTGTATCCTCACCCTGGGGTTGTTAAGCGAGTGGCGCTTGAAAATCTCCAGCCGTGTTTCACGCAGGGTGATCTTGGGTGGGTTGGTCACCTCGGTGATGAGCGAAACACCATACGAGGGCAGGTATTGCTTTGTCCGGGCAGGATAACCGAACACAAAGGTAAAGTCGTTTTCCCCGACGCCCCCGAGCGAAACAGGGATGTGGCTGGCAGGTTTGTAAGGTACATTGTCGGTGCTGAAATCGGCCGGTTTATTATCCTTGCCCACATAGATCCTGAACACGGAGAAGTCGCCGGTGTGGCGTGGCCACATCCAGTTGTCGGTGTCGCCGCCAAATTTGCCGATGTTCGACGGAGGGGCACCAACAAGGCGCACATCTTTAAAGGTTTGGGTGTAGAGCAGGTAATACTGGTTGCCCTGATAAAAGGAGCGCACAACGGCGTCGTAGCCTGATTCTTTTGTGGCTTTTTCGATGATCCGGCTGCTGTTTTCCTTGATGAGTGCATTGCGTTGCTGCTCCGTCATGTCGGCTGTCACCTTGTCGAGGACGGCCTTCGTCACCTCTTCCATCTTCATCAGCATGGTGGTGGTAAGTCCGGGGCAAGACAGCTCATCGGCCTGGCTCATGGCCCAGAAACCATTGGTCAGGTAATCGTGTTCAACACTGGAGTGTCGCTGTATTTCGCCGAAACCACAGTGGTGGTTGGTAAGGATGAGGCCTTTGTCCGACACAATTTCGGCAGTGCAGCCGCCACCGAACAATACAATGGCATCCTTGAGGCTCGAACGGTTGATGCTGTAGATATCCTCAGCGCTGATGCGCATGCCCATATCCCTCATTTCCTTTTCGTTGAGCTGCTGCAGCAACAACGGTATCCACATGCCCTCGCCGGCAAGCAATGGCCTGACCAACAGGCCCATGATAAACATCAGAAGAAACAGTTTTTTCATCGTTTGCGTAATTTTTGTTCAAAAATACCGAAATTGTCTCAATGCGGCCTGTGCAAAGGCACACATTTTGGTCCTGTCGATCCGTTTTCAGCAGGTTTTGATGCAGCTGATGTCGTGTATCTCTGCTTCATCAAACGGCAACATGGCATTGATCAATTTAAACGACAGGTAATTCCCCAGGTCTTCGGGCCTGATGCGCCTTGGCCTGATCCTGTAGGTGCGCAGCAGCTGTTCGCGTTGCACTCCCGGCAGCAGGGGCATATGGGGCGTGAACCAGCCCTGCTTGCTGTAAAACACGATGTTGCTATACGTGCTATCGGTGATCAGCCCGTTTTTCACCATCAGCACATCGTCGCAATCCTGCTTCAGGGCAAACAAGGCGTCGAGGGCCGAACGGTCGGTCGACTTAAAGCGGTAGTCAAGGTCACCGGCATCAACGAGCCTCAGGCTGCAGAAGTCTTTTTTGTGGTAGGGAATAAACTCAGGACGATCGAGCGCCAGGCCATAAGCGATGCGGCATTTAAACAGGCCTTGCCTGGGGAAGGCCTGACCCTGCAGGAAAGTCTCGAGCCTGATGGGAGCCTGCCGGGCAAAATGCGCCTCCTGGGTGCGCTGCATGCGGGCTTCGTGCAGCGGCAGCAGTCCGAAAACACCATCTTTCAGGCGGATACTTTCGAAAAAGGGGAAGCGGTAGGTCATGGGCTTACAATTACGGGCAAATATACCTTTTGCATCAGTTCGGCGTATTCGGCACCGGCGCTGCTGTTCACCGTGATGCCGCCACCGGCCTTAAACACCAGCTTAGCCGGCTGTTGTTCAACAAAACGGATCATCACCCCGCTATCGAGCTGATGGCCGTCGAAGAGGCCGAAAACACCCGTATAGTAATTGCGCTCGTATTGTTCTGCCTCGCGAATGATGCTGACGGTTTTTTTCTTTGGTGCTCCGCTGATCGATCCGGCCGGCAAGAGGCTGAGCATGATGTCGCCCAGCTGACCGAGGTACCCATCGGGCAGGCGGCCGCTGATGCGTGAGCTCGTTTGCAGGAGCCGACCGCGCGTGCTGACGATTTCTTCCACATAGCGGAACTGCTCAAGCCGGATGTTGCTGGCCACCATATTGAGGTCGTTGCGTATCAGGTCGACGATGGTATAATGCTCAGCAAGTTCTTTTTTGTTTGCAAGCAACTGCCGCGCAGCATCGGGCAAGGTTGCGTCGATGGTGCCTTTCATGGGGTGCGCGTAGATGTTTCCATCAACAATGCGGACAAAGGGCTCGGGCGAAAACACGGTAAACTGGTCGCGCATCCAGAGTTTATAGGGCGCCTTGCTGAGCCGGTAAATGTCATCGAGGCCAAGGCTGGTACTGATATCGACAGGCATGGTGAGGTTGAGCAGGTAAGTGTCGCCCCGGCGCAGGTGGTGCATCACCTTGTCGAAGGCCTGCTGAAACGCCTGCCTGTCGGGTGGCACAAAGGAAAAGTGGGTGTTTTGTGGCAGGGGAGCAGGGCCGGAATCGGTCTGGTTGCTTTGCCCGTTGATGGCATAGCGCAGTTGCCGGTTGTCGATCTGGTCGAGCGGAAACACAAGGGGGTGCTGCATGAGGAAATCAAACACAAACAGGAAGGGAATGCGTTCTTTTCCATACATATTCATTGCATCGGCTGCTGATCGGGCGGCTGTCATGCGGCAAAGATAGGCAGGCCGCGCGGGATTTTACACGGCCGGGCCTGCTTTTTACGGGTTGGAGGTGGCGGAGGCAGCACAGGAACCGATGCTTTCGAAGATGAGCCTGGCGTGGCGAGACAAATTATCGCTATTTTTGAATGAGATTTATGATGTAAATGCATGAAATTAGTCCTTGCCTTTGGCAGTATTGCAATTGTAACATGCGCCAGATGCAGGCGGTAATTAGGGGACTCTATCTGGTTTCGTCACAAACATCACTGCATTAACCGACTGCAAGCTGATTGTCTAAATTACCTACTTTTGTCTTCAACTGACTGATTAATTGATCAATTCATGAGAAAGTACCTGAGCTTCGTATGTGTTTTCCTGTTTTTCGTTGGCCTGAATTGTTTGGTAGAAGCTCAAAATTCAGTTCAGATAATTGTCGATGACATGAGTCTTGGCCCGGATGCAGCCCTGCATGGTGTTCCTCCCAATTACAGTTGGGCATCAGGTGAAGCAAGCGGTAATTGTGTCGTTCCGGCACAGAACAACCAGGGTGAATGGTTCAGGGCAATGACTGCGTGGGGACAGGTATACATTCCGTTATCTGGCAGTCCAGCAATAAACACCCGCTGTCAGATCAGAAATGTAGTGACAAAGCTTTACATGAAAAATGGTTCTTGGCTCGAGGTGCAGTCGGGCGACCCAACAGGTGAGGCTTTCGTTGAGGACTTTGCCGGCAATATGTCTATCGATGCCGGAATACGTGATGAATCAACGAATGGAGGTGGTATTTCGGTTGTAGTAGGCGTTGGTCCGTGGACCGGATATAATTTCCATTTCTGGCCAAATATGTCCAGGGCTACTGTTAATCCCGACAGCATAAATGCCGTTTACACCTCCTGCGAAGCCAGGCTTATTATCGATAATCCCGGTGGTCCGATTGACCTTACCGCCTGTAAAAACATCCTTCAAATGGGCGCCGACTGGTGGCTTAACCAGGGCATTGGTTGGCTGCCCGACTGGTCGGCCAACAGCGGCATCGGCAATGGACGTTCAAAATTTGTTACCCCTGATTGGCAATTCTTTAACTTTTGTTCACTTCCTCCAGGGCAAATCTGGCTAACCCCTCCTATCCCGGTAAATTCAACCATTGAAGACGTTCTCCCTTTACCGTCAATGGCATTGTTTCCCAATCCCATCCACAGCAGTAAGCTGACAGTTGTGCCACCCCATTCATCTTCCGGCATATGGCTGAATGTTTATCATGTCAGTGGACAACCAATCATACAAAACCGGGAGGTAGGAGATGAGGCATTCATTTTGGATACCGAATTGTTCCAAAACGGCATTTATGTGGTACAATTGAGGTTGGATTCGTTTGTTATCACTCAGTTACTATTTGTCATCAGGCCTTCATAAATTTATACAACCACTTGCTGCTGTCCCCTGAGCCGTGTGGTGCATCAAAACACCACCCGCTGGCGAGGATTTGCAACCGATCGTAGGGAGCTCTGCGAAGCCAATCCGTGCCTCGGCCAGAGGGGGTGAAGCAAATAATTTTAGGATGAATTTTTTAATAATTTGGCGCTTATTGTAGTTGAACACATGGTATAAGGCTTTTATACCTGGTAAGAATGCCTATTTTTGGGTGTGGAAAAATCGTCATTCATGCATGTTGTAACATCCTTTCCTTTCATAGCCGCGGCATTTCCAATTGACATGACGAAACGTATTGCGCCAACAACTAT
>JAHIUX010000003.1 GCA_018816765.1 Bacteroidota bacterium | reverse complement strand
TTAGGTGTTTTTCCGATCATTTTCTGCAAGCTTTTGATATAAAATTACGCTTTTTCTTGCAGTTTTGAACATCAAAAAATATCAGTTATTAACATTAATATGTTGATTATCAACAATCTAAAACCTTTTTAAGGATCGACTAAATAAAGGAATGAGTCACAAATAGAAATTAGCTTCTTGATATGAACGAATGGAAAAAGTTGGTGAGAATTAATGAAGATAGCCATGTTTATGTTGCTAAGGTTTTAGACTCTTTTTTGGGCCGAAAATTTGACCCGCTTTCCATTCAATATTTTTCCTTAAATATTGCAAGAAGGCTAGTTTTTATTCAAAAAGGAATTAATCCACATTTAATAGAAGTTGAAGCAAAACCTCAATTAGAACTACATATAGGTATTTTGCTAAGAACTGCTTGTCTGGATATTCTTCAATACGGTTACATTGTAAAGTGTTTGAACAAAGTAAAAACCAATGATCCACCAAGACCTGATGTAATCCCTGATTATACCAGTTTTAAAAGCGAATTGAGAAAAGTTTTTTCTGGAAATATTAAGAATCAATTAGAGGATATCAAGGCTTTGAAAGACACTGGAATTATTAATGATGCGGAATACACTAATGTCAAACAAGCATATAATGTTGAATTTCCCTGGTTGTTAAATGATAACAACGAATTTGAAGATACTAAGCCTGCCCGAAAAATATTTAAAAATCTTAGAGAAAATCGAAAATTCGATATTTATAGTAATGTGTTCGAAGATTACTCTTACTATTCAAAACTTGAGCATTTCGGAATCCTGTCATCCTTTTATACCATACCTCGGGAAGAAAATAAAATCCAAATCATGACAAGAATAAAGGGAATTTTAGTGACCATATTGAAAGTGTATCAAATTAGCTTTGCCTTTATAGAAAGAGACGAAAATGACATTGCAGTAATTGAGGAATGGTTAGAGCAACTTTACAAAATTGTAGTGAAATAACAATGAGCGAGTGGAAAACATATAAATTAGGAGAAATCTGTTCAGATATTTCTTACGGATATACTGAAAGTGCTAGTTTAGAAACTGTTGGTCCAAAATTTCTGAGGATTACAGATATTCAATATGATTTTATTTCTTGGGATAAAGTACCGTATTGTCCAATTACAAAAGAAAATCATAAAAAATATAAATTAGAAATTGGTGACATTGTAATTGCAAGAACAGGAGCTTCAACAGGAGCAACAGCAATTTTTAAAGATGAGGGAATTGATGCCGTTTTTGCTTCTTATCTTATTAGATATAAAATTGATAAGGAAATTGCGTACCCATTTTATATTGGTCAATTATTAAAATCAGCACTTTGGGGAAGTTATGTAGCTTCAATTATTGGAGGTTCTGCACAACCAGGTGCAAATGCTAAACAGTTTGCAGACTTTGAGTTTCCTTTGCCCGACTTCGCGACCCAAACCCAAATCGCCCAAATCCTTACTTCCCTCGACGAAAAATAGAACTAAACCTGCAAATGAACCAAACCCTCGAAGCTATGGCACAGGCTATTTTTAAAGAGTGGTTTGTAAACTTTAACTTTCCAAACTTTGATGGTGAATTGAAAGATGGATTTCCAAAGGGATGGGAGAAAGAACCAATGGATGAAAACATTGAATTTCTAAATGGACTTGCTTTACAAAAGTTTCCACCATTGAATGAAGTGGACTTTTTACCAGTTATTAAAATACGAGAACTCAAACAAGGATTTACAAATGCTTCCGATAAAGCAAGTACAGTACTTCCTGAAAAATATGTTATTTACGATGGTGATATTTTATTTTCTTGGAGTGGAAGTTTAGAAGTTATTTTGTGGTGTGAAGGCAAAGGAGCATTGAACCAACATTTGTTTAAAGTATCTTCAAGTGTTTATCCAAAATGGTTTTATTTCTTTTGGGTAAGAGAATATTTGCCTTTGTATAAATCTATTGCAGAAGGCAAAGCAACGACAATGGGGCACATCCAAAGAAGACATTTGACTGATTCGATAATTAATGTTCCAAATAAAGAATTAATGAATTTAGCCGACAGTATTTTATCACCAATTTTAGATAAAATTCAAGAGAACAAAATTCAAATTCAATCATTAACCCAAACCCGAGACACTTTATTACCAAAGTTGATGAGTGGGAAAATAAGTCTGAACCTTTGATTAACCTGATTGAATGATTAATATGATTAAAGAACAATATAAATATTCGGAACTGACTTCAAAAATAATTGGTTGTTCTATGACCGTGCATAAAGCATTGGGTAATGGTTTTCAGGAAGTTATTTACCAAAGAGCATTAGAAATTGAGTTTACCGATAATGGAATATCATTTAGTAGAGAACACGAAATGCCTATTTATTACAAACAACAACAAATAGGAACTCGAAGAGTTGATTTTTTAGTTGAAGGCGTTGTTTCAGTAGAATTAAAAGCCATAACAAAACTGGAAGATGTTCATTTGGCACAAGCTATTAATTACTTGGAAGCTTATGATTTAGAAATAGGTTTATTAATAAATTTTGGCTCAAAGAGTTTAGAATTTAAACGATTAATAAATTCAAAATTCAATCAACTTGCACAAAAGAAAAATCAATGAAATCAGATAATCAGCTAAATCAAAGGTACAGACAATGGCAGCAATCACCGAAAACGAAATAGAAGAAATTGCATTGGGTTATTTGCAAAGTTTGGGTTACAACTACCTAAATGGGTTGATAATTTCGCCCGATGGCGAGCATCCCGAAAGACAATATACCGATGTGGTGCTTACTACCCGTTTGCGTGATGCTATTGATAAACTAAACCCAACCATTACACAAGATGCCAAAGAAGATGCACTAAAAAAAGTATTGCGTACTGAAAGCCCAAACCAGTTAATTAATAACGAAAACTTTCACCGTTATTTAACTGATGGCGTTGATGTAGAAGTGCGTACCCCAAGCGGTATTCGTGGCGAAAAAGTATATATCGTTGATTTTACAAACCCCGAAAACAACGAGTTTTTGGCGGTCAATCAATTTACCATCATTGAAGGCAGTCAAAACAAACGCCCCGATTTGATATTATTTGTTAATGGGTTGCCATTGGTTGTGGTTGAATTAAAAAACGCAGTTGATGAAAACGCCAGTGTGAAATCGGCATACAACCAATTACAAACCTACAAACAAGCCATTCCTTCGATTTTCACTTACAACGAATTACTGATTGTAAGCGATGGTTGGGATGCGCTTTGCGGAACAATTACAAGCGATTTCGGCAGGTTTATGAGTTGGAAAACCAAAGACGGCAAAACCACAGCCGACCATTTACAGCCGCAAATGGAAGTAATGTTTTTGGGAATGCTCAATAAAACCACGCTTTTAGACCTTATTCGTCAATTTATTGTTTTTGAAAAAAGCGACAGTAAAACACTAAAAAAAGTTGCAGCTTATCATCAATATTATGCAGTAAATAAAGCCGTTGAAAGTACAATAATTGCAAGTTCAAACAACGGCGACCGCCGTGGTGGCGTAATTTGGCATACACAGGGAAGTGGTAAAAGTTTGAGTATGGTTTTTTATTCGGGAAAACTCATTATTGAGCCACGAATGGAAAATCCAACTCTGGTAATCTTAACCGACCGCAACGACTTAGACGAACAGCTTCACGATACATTTACCAATTGTCAGCAATTGCTTCGTCAGGAACCACAAAAAGCCGAGGATAGACAGGATTTAAGAAAATTGCTTAAAGTAGCTTCGGGCGGTATTGTATTTACTACCATTCAAAAGTTCATGCCTATGCCTACCGACATTTCCGATAAATCGGAACAAGTCGTGCAGAACGGAAATACAATTACAGTAAACGAACCAAGTGTTGAATACATTGGAGCTGATATAAAAGCATTAAGCAAACGAAAAAATATTGTTGTCGTTGCAGACGAAGCACACCGCAGTCAATACGATTTTATTGATGGCTTTGCCAAGCATTTGCGTGATGCCTTACCAAATGCAACATTTATTGGATTTACAGGCACTCCTATTGAAACCACCGACCGAAACACACAAGCAGTTTTCGGAAACTATGTTGATATTTACGACATTCAACAGGCTGTAAACGATAAAGCAACTGTTCCGATTTTTTATGAAAGTCGTTTGGCGAAAGTCCATTTTGAAAAAGATGAAAAAGTAACCATTGACGAACAGTTTGAAGAACTTACCGAAGGCGAAGAATTAAGTAATCGCCAACAAATGCGGGCTAAATGGACACGATTAGAAGCCATTGTAGGTAATCCAAATCGTATTAGAAAAATTGCTGAAGACTTGGTTTATCATTTTGAACAGCGAAACGCAGTGTTGGACGGTAAAGCTATGATTGTTTGTATGAGCCGCCGCATTTGCGTTGAGTTGTACGATGCCATTATTAAAATTCGTCCCTTGTGGCACTCTGTCGATGATGACAAAGGAACTCTAAAAGTAATAATGACAGGCAGCAGCAGCGATGCCTTGAATATGCAACCACATATCAGAAACAAACTGAAACGTAAAGCCATTGGCGACCGCCTGAAAAATCCAGTTGACAGTTTAAAATTGGTTATCGTTCGTGATATGTGGTTAACTGGTTTTGATGCACCTTGTTTACACACGTTGTATGTTGACAAGCCAATGCGAGGACACAGTTTAATGCAAGCCATTGCAAGGGTAAATCGTGTATTTACCGAAGGCAAATCAGGTGGTTTGGTGGTTGACTATTTGGGCATTGCACAAGAACTGAAATCTGCATTAGCCGATTACACCGCAAGCGGTGGAGAAGGCAAACCAACGCTTGACCAGGAATTAGCCGTTGCAAAAATGTTGGAATTGCACGAAGCTATTGATTATCAATTAAGACATTTTGATTGGCGGAAATTCTTTACACTTTCACCAGTTGAGAAATTGAAATTTATTCCAGTAATAGTAGATTATATTTTCAGTCAGGAAAACGGTGAGCAAAGTTTTACCGATAATACCAAAAATCTGTTAAAAGCTTTTGCTATTTCAGTTCCACACGATAAAGCAATGGCAATTCGTGATGATGTTGCATTGTTTCAAGCTATAAAAACGAGATTAGTAAAAATATCGGACAGGAACGAAAGCGGCAAAACGAATGATGAAATGGACACGGCAATCAAGCAAATCATTTCCGAAGCCATTACAGCCGATAATGTGATTGATATTTTTGATGCCGCAGGTTTGAAAAAGCCCAATATTGAAATTTTAGACGAACGATTTTTACAGGAATTAAAAGACTTGCCACAAAAGAATTTGGCTGTTGAATTGTTAAAAAAATTACTCAAAGACGAAATCAAAAAACGGACTAAAATCAATTTGGTAGAAAGCAGGAAGTTTTCTGAAATGCTTGAAGATGCTATTAAACGCTATCACAACGGAATGATTGACACCGTTGAATTTTTAGAAAAAGTGTTAATACCATTTGCCGAGCAAATGAAGGAAGCCGACAAACGTGGCGACAAGTTGGGATTAGATTATAGAGAATATGCGTTTTATACAGCATTGGAAGTGAATAATAGTGCCGTTTCAATTTTAGGAGACGAGATTTTAAAACATATTGCTCAAGAACTTTTAAAAACGGTTCGCAGTAGCACAACAATTGATTGGACTATTAAAGAAAGTGTTCAATCAGCATTAAGGCGTAATATTCGAAGAATTTTAAGATTACACGGTTATCCGCCCGACTTACAAGAAAAAGCAGTTGAAACAGTTATATCACAGGCAAAATTGCTTGCAGAAGATTTACTAAATGGAAAAGACAATGAATAAAAATATTCTTTCATGTAGCCTATTATCAAAATAATTATAGTTTTGGAAAACGAACCATCTGTTTGTTTAGTCAGATTAATCAACCTGGGCTTAATCATATGTGTGTATTGAAGTCAATAAATGGGTAAAAATGTGGCAGCAGTTGTTAATCTGATGAAACTAAGCTTATTGTCTTGTAAAGTTCTGTTTTTGTATCTAATGCTGCAGTTTGTCAATAACAGACTCGAAGCACAGAATTTCTCCTTTCTAGAAGTAGAAACGCTTTCGAATTTCGACCGTTCAACCTATGTTCAGCCGCAAATTAATTTGTATACCAGTGCTTTTAAAGGTGAAAAGCGTGTTGGAACCTACTTCTTTTCGCTGCTTAACGCACACTGGGGACAGGCATATGGTGGGGTAGTGGTAAAAGCCACTGACTGGCTTTCGGTTAGCGTCGGTGCCGGAATGGAAACGGATAAAAACCCATACAGGGTTAACCTGAGCCTCTTTGCTGCGAAAAATAAATGGAAGCTGATGCAAATCTATGAATATGGCGGATCCGGGTTTTGGTACAACATCATGCTTAACCATCAGTTCACTGAGAAGCAATATGTCGGAATAATCTTTAAGCGGTATTATGGTTTGGGGCTAAGTTACACCTATACACTCAACGTGGTTCCAATTTCTTTTTTAGGATCGGTAATGTATGATTATGAGGACAGTAACCGCAAATGTATGCTCACGATCCGCTATGTGCTCTAACACTAAATAATAAGTATATGAAAATAAAAAGCCTGGTCCAGCAATCATTTCCCGTACTGATCGCCATGGCTTCATTTACCCTGATGATCCTGGGTGCAATGGGCTACGCCGGGCAGAAGAAAGACCGTTGGGAAAAAGATGTAAAGTCCCGGATTTTTGAACAGTTGATGACCAAAAAAACAAGGCTTGAGAAGGCATTGTATTCACGCATCTATTACACCAAAAGTGTGGCTGCCTATGTCTCCCTGAAGCCAAACATCACTACCCTGGAGTATTATAACTTAGCCGATGAGCTAATTCAAAATGATTCTGTCATTTGCACCATGAGTTTATCGGAAAACTGTATTATTGGAGCGGTATTTCCCCTCAAAGGACATGAAGCAGCCATTGGATTAAACCTGCTCGAACACCCCGAAAGAAACGAAATAGTACAGAAAACTATACTTAGCCGTGAACCCTTCATTGCAGGCCCTGTGGAGTTGGTTGAAGGGGGCGTGGCCTTTATCAGCTATACGCCGATTTTTGATAAAACAGTCGATCAGGGTGGTGTTTTCTGGGGAGTAACCGACATCGTAATCTATAAAGACCGGCTACTTGAACAAGCCTCACTCTCTGAAGAGGAAAATGGCTTTTCGTTCGCATTGCGTGGCTTCAACGGTACAGGCAACACCGGCAAGGCATGGTGGGGTGATGACGACGTTTTTAACCAGAATCCCGTTACGGTATCTATTGACCTGCCTTACGGAACATGGGTGCTGGCCGCTGTGCCTGTCATTGGCTGGCAATCTTACCTGAATCAGGATCAGGTGTTGTTCAGCTTGTTGATGAGCAGTGCCTTCATTATCAGTGTGCTCATCTGGCTGCTGAGCAGCTCGGTGTTGAAAATCAGGAGAAACAGCCAGGAACTCAAAGCGATTTTCTTGTCAATGGACAGCCTGATTGTGGAGTTTGATCAGGATGGCAGGTATGTCAAGGTGCCACCACTGAATACAAGTCTCTTGTATCGGCCCAAAGAAGAACTGCTGAACAAAACACTGTATGAGGTATTCCCGGAAGAAACTGCCAGGCAGTTTCACGAATCTATCTTGGAATGTTTACGCAGAAAGGAAAACAAAACAATGGAATACCCCCTGGAAATCAATGGTCAGGAGCGGTGGTTTTCTGCTACCATATCATGGAAATCTGATCAACGGGTAATTTTTCATGCACATGATGTGACCGAGCATAAAATGGCCATGGAGAAAATCCTTACTTCAGAGAAAAGGCTTCGTGAGCTGAATGCAACCAAAGATAAGTTCTTTTCCATCATTGCCCACGACTTGAAAAGCCCGTTTAACAGTATCCTGGGGCACAGCAACCTGCTGAACACAGATTATGAAGCCTACACAGAAGCTGAGCGCAGGAAAGCCATCGCTGAAATTGATGTTTCAGCGCGTAACGCCTATGAATTGCTCGAAAATCTATTGCTTTGGGCGATATCGCAAAGTGGAAAAATCAGCCTTGACAAGGAGTCATTTTCTTTTGCCGGACTTGTCGATGAAGCAATTCAACCTTATATGGAAGGAGCCAGGAAGAAACTGCTTGATGTCGTTGTTGATATCCCAGGTGACATCAAGGTTACTGCAGACAAGTTTACCATTCGCACGGTTGTAGCCAATTTGTTTAACAATGCCATTAAATTTACGCCTGAGCAGGGGAAAGTCCATATCAGGGCTGACAGAAAGGAAAGCCTTGTGCTGTTTGAAATAACCGACACTGGAATCGGGATAGCTGAGGAAATCATACCTAAGCTTTTCCGGATCGAGGAAAGCATATCAACGAGGGGAACCGCAGGTGAAAAAGGTACAGGCCTGGGCTTGTTGCTATGTAAAGAATTTGTTACAAAACACGATGGTAAAATATGGGTGGAAAGTAAGTTGGGCAAGGGATCAACCTTCGGCTTTTCGCTACCAGTAAATGAAGATTAAACATCTCAATCACAAGGATTTAACAAAAAAACCGGACTGAAGGATCAATCCGGTTTTTTTTATCCCGATCACAGATATAATCAGTGATTAAGGTCAGTTCAATTAACTATTCATCGAAATCAAAAACTCTTCATTCGACTGGGTAAAGCGCATCTTGTCTTTCAGGAACTCCATGGCTTCGAGTGGAGTCATATCCGCCAGGTGGTTGCGCAATATCCAAAGGCGTTGCAACATATCCTTGTCGAGCAACAGGTCTTCACGCCTCGTGCTTGACGCCACAATGTCGATGGCTGGCCAGATGCGTTTGTTCGATAACCTGCGGTCAAGCTGGAGTTCCATATTTCCGGTTCCTTTAAATTCTTCGAAAATAACTTCGTCCATCTTCGAACCGGTGTCGATCAGGGCAGTGGCAATGATGGTCAACGAACCTCCATGCTCAATTTTTCTGGCTGCACCAAAGAAGCGTTTTGGTTTCTGCAAAGCGTTGGCTTCAACACCGCCCGACAGCACTTTTCCTGATGCAGGGCTCACGGTATTGTAAGCACGGGCAAGACGGGTAATCGAGTCGAGCAGGATGACCACATCATGACCACATTCGGTGAGCCGCTTGGCTTTTTCGAGGACGATATTGGCAATTTTCACATGCTTTTCAGCCGGTTCGTCAAAGGTGGATGAAATCACTTCAGCGCGTACGCTTCTGGCCATGTCGGTCACTTCTTCAGGGCGTTCATCGATGAGCAAAATGATCAGGTAAACTTCAGGGTGATTGGCTGCGATGGCATTGGCTACCTCTTTCAATAACACTGTTTTACCTGTTTTTGGCTGGGCAACGATCAAACCACGCTGTCCTTTTCCAATGGGAGTAAACATATCCATCACCCTGGTCGACATGGTATTTTCTTTGTGTCCGGTGAGGTTGAACTTTTCTTCAGGGAAAAGCGGGGTGAGAAAATCAAATGGAATTCTGTCACGCACCTCTTCAGGTAAACGGCCATTGATAAGTTCAACCTTAATCAATGGGAAATATTTTTCGCCTTCTTTCGGTGGCCTGATGGTTCCCCTCACTGTGTCGCCGGTTTTCAAACCAAACAACTTGATTTGTGATTGAGAAACATAAATATCATCAGGTGAATTCAGGTAATTGTAATCCGATGAACGCAGGAATCCGTAGCCATCGGGCATGATTTCCAGCACGCCTTCGGCTATAACGATGCCTTCGAACTCAAAAGAATATTCTTCGCGTTTGCGCATCTTATTCGGGTTGTCCCTGAAGCCTTCCTTGTTCGATTCGCGCTGAATATCACTATTTCCTTCCCTGGCGACATCACGGTTCACTTCCTGACCAGCATCCTTGTTTTGATCCCTTGGGCTTTCACGGATGAATTCCTTTTTGGGCTGTGGGGCAGCAGGAGCTGCTATTGGAATTGCTGGCTTTTCGTCCTGATCAATCTCAGTGTCACTGCCCGTATCGGCAAGTGAGGTAATAAACTCATCGTCCAATATGGTCAACTTACTGGGCGGTTCCGGTTTTTTGTGCTCGGGTTTGGTGTAGACCTTTTTGTGTAAGGGCTGTGCCGGCTTTGGCTGCTCAGGGTTCCTTGCTTCATTGGCAGGGGCTGGTTTCTTCTCGGCAACAGGCGATCCCTGCTCAGGATTTGAAGCCTTTGTTTCCGTGCCTTTCACAATTCGTGCACGCTTATTCTTCTGAAATTTCGGAGGCCTGCTTACTTCAGGTTTCTCATTTTTTTCAGGAATAAGGGCTTGTAGGTCAAGGATTTTGTAGATCAGATCCTGCTTGAGCAGTTTCTCCGCCTTGGGAACGCCAAGTTCTTTGGCGATCTCCCGAAGCTCACCTACGAGCATACTGTTTAGCTCAACGATGTCATGCATTGTAAATAATTTATTAGAACAACAATTCAGTTATGGTTTTGGTGGTAAAAAGATCGAAAACAGCAAAAATTTAGGTTAAAAGACCCGGAAAAAGATTGAAAAAATTGGGGTTTTCTTAAAAGTGGCACAAAGGTAAGGTTTTTTCGTTCATAAGCGAAATATTTCATCCTTTTTTTGAGAATATCCTGGTTTATAGTGATTCCTCAGTGGAGAATTAACCGGTTTGTATAACGATTCTTTCTTTAAATCAATGGTATTGATCAGTAAATCAGATTATTGACATGAACTTGGTCCATTTTGATGAATTTGCTCTATTCTGACAAATGATAAAGCCATCAGGGACTTTTGTGTTAACCCAACCAACATATTTGGGCGTTTTGTATCTTTGTGCATTATTCAAGCAGATTATTTATGATACAACGCATTCAGACTGTTTTTTTACTACTGGCAACCCTCTCGGCCGGGCTACTTTTTGTGTTCCCCATTGCCTGGTATTATGGGGAGTTCAATACCATTGAGTTTATGGTGTATCAGCTGATTGACACAGTCCCGGGAAGTCAACCGGTGTATAACAGCTTTTTTTTATTGCCACTGATTGCTATCACATTGATCAGCATGGGGCTGTCGGTCGCTGTAATATTTTCCTACAAGTCGATGAATAAGCAGCTCCGGATGACAAAACTCAACATTTTTCTGACCATTGTGTTAATCGCTGCAATTTTCTTTTTCTATGCCGATCACATTGGCAAAACACTGAATGCACTACCACAATATGAGTTCGGGATTTTCTTGCCACTCATCGTGCTTGTATTCCTGATTCTGGCACTAAGGGCGATCCAGCGCGACCTGAAACTGGTCAGGTCGGTCGATCGTTTGCGTTAAATACAAATACCATTTTTTAGTAGTTAAGGGATGGTGGACCCTTTCGTTCGATCTCCATTATTTCAAGGTTTTTGGGGCGGCCCTGATCGATTTCAAACTTCACCAGGGTGATTTTTGTATGCATTCCCTGTTTCCCACAGGCTCCCGGATTGATGTGCAACAGCTTCATACGCGGGTCTGGCACTACCTTAAGTATATGTGAATGCCCGCTGATAAACAAGCCGGGCTTTGCCACAAGCAGCTTTTCCCTGATGCCAGGAGCGTATCGCCCGGGATATCCGCCAATATGCACCATGAAAACGGAAAGACCCTCAATTTCAAACTGCAGCACTTCGGGAAACATCAGCCTGACTTTGTAATCATCGATATTTCCATGTACAGCCCTTATCGGTTTGAATGCGGATAGTACATCCGCTGTTTCTGTATTGCCGATGTCGCCGGCATGCCATATCTCGTCGCATGAGGCAAAAAAATCAAACACCCGTGGATGAACATATCCATGGGTGTCTGACAATAATCCAATTCTTTTCAATGCAAAGATTTATAATTTATACGATAATCCAACACTGATGACTTCCTTAAACTGGGTGCGCGGACCACTGTTGCCGTCCTTGTCCGTGATTTTGATGTCATCGTCATAAATCAGGTGTAAGGTGATATTCGCATTCAGCCAACTGTTTACCTTCATTGTCAAAAGGTTCTGCCAGTCAACATCGACATTTTTGATGTTTTTCAGGTAATCGGCGAACAACTCCAGCTTCGAAGTGAAGTTCACGTTTTTGGCGAGATCGACATTGAGCTTTGCTGTGAACTTTCCCCCGAACTCAAAGCGGCTTTGCTTCCCGTCTTTTATTTTAAGGCCAGCTGTGTCATACTTGGCGCCTTCAACGCCAAACGAACCCAGGTCAGCGAGGCGTTGGTCGTTAACCATGGTAATCCTGGCCGTTGCAGGAGACAAATTCATTTCGAAATGCTTGCTGGCCGCCCAGTCGAGTCCTAATCCAAGTGTAATGTAGGCAGGAGCAAAGAATTTTGAAATAGGTGTTGAGGAGTCTTTTTTATAGTCAAACCCATCCGTAAACTGCGATTTGAATGAAAAAGAAAGGCTGTAAAACAGCCTGTCGGATGCTTTTACACCATACATTGAGTTCAATTCAATCTTGTCATCGGTTTTAATGGCTTTATTATCACCTAAAATACTGTATCCGAGACCAAGATCGATGTTGTTATTCCACTTGGTCTTATTCTTTGCATAGTTGGTCTGATAAATAAGGCGGCCTGTGGTGTTCAGCGCATTTTCGCCGCCTGCTGCCCAGTTCGAGAGATGACTTTGTGAAAAGTTTAGTGTTGCAGTTCCAGATCTGGTCCAGTTTTTGACCGGAGCCTCTTCCTGTGAAAACACACTTAGTGTAAAGAGCAGCAATAGCCCTGTGATGTGTAATTGTTTTTTCATCGTGTTGGTTGTTTATGTTTAAATTCCATTTTCCTGACGGTTTGGGATGTAGTTTCCTTTTGATTCGTCATTTAGCATAAAACTGATATCCAATTTATTATCACACCTGACGCGCTGATCGTCTTTCAAGCCAGGCGTCCAGTGAATCGACTGAATAATCCGTATGGCTTCCTGATCGCATCCTCCGCCAAGTGATTGTATCACATGAATATTCGACACATGTCCATCAGTTTCAACTACAAATCCAATGGTAACCGTTCCACTGAGGTTCAACCTGAAAGCGGCCTCCGGATACCTTAATTGCTTTTGTATATAATTGTTGACCTGCATCTTACCCCCTGCAATTATGGGCGTAGGAGCAACATCCAGTGAAGCAAAATTAACAATTCGATAGCTTGTATCCGCATCAGTGTCGAATTGTACAATTGGTTTGCCGGCTTCCTGCTTTAACCGCTTTAGGTATTGCCTGATATTGAATTTGATTTCGAATGAATGAGGGGCTGAAATAACTGTTCCATTACTGCTTGCAGGTCGCCATACGATCAGGCGAATCAGTCGCAGGGCTTCCCTGTCCAATGCTGGGCTAAGCCCTTTAGCAATTTCGAAATGGTGGGCATTTCCATCTTTATCGACGGTGAAACTCACCTCTACAGTTCCCTGTATATTTGAAGTTAATTCCTCTTCAGGATAAACCATCTCATCGATCAGAAATGACCTTACCAGGCCAATATCGCTCCGGCTCGTAGGTGCTACAAATGACTGTCCGAAACTGTAAATCGAAAAAACACCAAGAAAAACCAGAACAGAGATCAGTTTTTTCATGACTGTCAGCTTGTTGATAATGGTGACTAAATTACGAATTATTGGCATCTTACTCAATAGCTGCTGCTTCAAATTCAAGAATTATTTACAGGTTGTACTTTATTGGAAAAGGAGCTTGTTTAAACGTGTTTGAATTGCTGCAAAATGGGCTAAAAGCCTTAATTTTGTGCACTTGCAATTCGAAAATAACACGCAAATGACCATGGAAACCCCATCACAGCATCAGGATGTCATCTTTGGCATCAGACCTGCTATCGAAGCCTTCGAAGCCGGCAAACAGGTTGATAAGCTATTGATATTAAGTACTTCTGGCTCAACTTTAACAGGTGAATTGCTGCGCCTTGCCAAACAAAATGCCGTGCCGGTGCAGAAGGTTCCCATGGAAAAACTCAACCGGATAACGCGCAAAAACCACCAGGGAGTCATCGCGTTTATTTCACCAATCACTTATGGTTCCCTCGAACAGCTTATACCGACCTTGTATGAAGAGGGGAGGAGCCCGTTTATCCTGGTGCTCGACCGGGTTACTGATGTCAGGAATTTTGGTGCACTCGCCCGCACAGCCGAAGCTGCAGGAGTCGATGCCATACTGATTCCTAGCCGTGGGTCTGTAAGTGTTAGCGGCGATGCGGTAAAAACATCGGCAGGAGCACTGCATCGCATTCCGGTTTGCCGCGAAGACAACCTAAAGATTGCACTTGAATTTCTGAAGATGAGCGGGTTGAAGATCGCGGCGATTTCAGAAAAATCGACTGAAACATTGTGGCAGGCAAACCTGAAAGGGCCCATTGCCTTGATTCTGGGTTCGGAAGAAGATGGTATTTCGCCTGAATACCTGAAAAAAGCGGATGTACACCTGTCGATACCGATGATCGGTAAGGTTGCTTCGCTCAATGTGTCGGTGGCAGCTGGCATTGCCCTTTATGAAGTGGTGCGGCAAAGGGAATAAAAAAACCTGTCCGGCCAAAGCCAGACAGGTTTCCAAACCTTTATAAATGCGGTATTGACTACCTGCGTGCTTCTTTGATGCGTGCTTTCTTTCCGCGAAGACCCCTGAGATAGAAAATCCTGGCCCTTCTTACAGCACCTTTTTTATTCACTTCGATTTCATCGATAAAAGGAGAAGAAATCGGGAAAATTCTTTCAACGCCAACGTTATTGGAAATCTTTCTGATGGTGAAAGTGGCTTTCGGTCCATCACCAACGCGCTGTAATACAACACCTTGAAATCTCTGCAGACGTTCTTTGTTTCCTTCAATAATCTTATAGGTAACGGTAATGGTATCACCGGCTTTGAATTCAGGAAATTCTTTCACAGCAACCTGATCTTCCACAAACTGAATTATAGCGTTCTGGCTCATTGTTAGATAATTATTAGGCTAAGTACAAAAATCAAAAACGAGTGCAAATATACAGTTTTATTTTGATTTAAGCATTATTCTTTACTTTTTTTCTCAATATCTTTCAGTAATTCAGGGCGGCGTTGCTTTGTGCGCTCAATGGCCTGCTGCAGTTTCCATGCCGATATCTTCTGATCGTCGCCGCAAAGGAGGATGTCGGGCACTTCCCAGCCCTTATAGTTTTTCGGCCTTGTATACACCGGCGGCGAAACCAAACCGTCCTGAAATGAATCGGATAGGGCTGAAGTTTCATCACTTAGCACCCCCGGAATCAAACGGACGATGCTGTCGGTGAGCACTGCCGCAGCCAGCTCGCCACCCGAAAGTACGTAATCGCCAATGGATATTTCGAGTGTGATCAGGTGCTCCCGAATCCTCTCGTCGATGCCTTTGTAGTGACCGCAAAGCATGATGATGTTGTTGAACAACGAGAGGCGGTTGCTGATCGATTGATTCAGTTGTTGCCCGTCGGGACTCAGGTATATCACCTCATCATAGGCTCTTTCACCCTTAAGGACCTGGATACAGCGGTCGATTGGCTCGATCATCATCACCATACCTGCACCACCAGAAAAAGCATAATCGTCGATACGTTTATGTTTATCAAGGGCGTAATCACGTAAGTTGTGGATATGAATTTCGACAAGCTGTTTGTTGATTGCACGTTTCACAATGGAGGCGGTAAAAGGGCCGTCGAACATTTCGGGAAATATGGTAATGATGTCAATTCTCATGATTCAATCCAGGTTGTTTTAGTGTTCATAAATTCTTTCATGCCTATGCTGTGAAGTTCCCTGCCAAAGCCCGACTTTTTTACTCCGCCGAAGGGCAGCCTGGGGTCCGATTTTGTCATGCTGTTCACAAAAACAGCCCCTGCCTGAGCCCTGGATGCAACTTCTTCTGCCAAAGCTTCATCGCTTGTCCAGATGCTTGCTCCAAGGCCATATGCGGTGTCATTCATGCGCATGATCGCTTCCTCCTTGCTGCGAAATGGAATGATGATGGCTACCGGACCAAAGGTTTCTTCATCATACACCGGCATCCCTTTGTCAACATTTGTCAGCAAGGTAGGCAGGTAAATTTCGCGGTTGCTGCTGCTGCGTTTGCCTCCGCATATCAGTTTGGCCCCCATCCGTATTGATTCATTCACCTGACGCTCAATTTGATCCGTAAGGTCAGGACGGGCCATTGGCCCGATTTCGGTTTGCGGGTCTAAGGGGTTTCCCGGCCTGAGTTGTTCAAATTTCTCCAGTTGAAGTGCAATGAAAGCATCAATAATGTCTTCATGGACGATAAACCGTTTCGCGGCAATGCACACCTGCCCTGCATTCAACAAGCGCGAGCGTGTGGCGGCAACGCAACTCGTTTCAATGTCAGCATCCGGGAATACAACAAAGGGATCTGAACCTCCAAGCTCAAGCACACACTTTTTTATGTGTTTACCGGCCAGGGAAGCCACGGCACTGCCGGCCTTTGCGCTACCCGTCAGGGTGACACCAGTTACAAAAGGACTTGCAATAACTATTTCTGAATCAAGATGATCGATCACAATCGTTGTAAAAATCCCGGGAGCAAAACCTGCCTCAATAAACAACTGTTCAAGGGCAAGACCACAGCCAGTGACGTTTGGTGCATGCTTCAGCAGCGCCACATTCCCGGCCATGATATTCGGAACGGCAAAGCGCAACACCTGCCAAAAGGGAAAATTCCAGGGCATGATGGCAAAAATAATGCCTGTAGGCTCAAAACTAACCTGGGAAAGCTTTGCTTCTGTTTTGACCACAATGGGGGCCAAATCAAAGTTAGCCTGATCAGCATGATGCCTGCATAACCAGATGCACTTTTCAATTTCACTGACGGACTCCCGGATCGGCTTTCCCATCTCGCTGGTAATCAGTTCGGCAAGGAATCGCTTCTTTGCATCCATAACCCCTGCTAAGCTGGCGAAAAGCTGTGTTTTAACCGTAAGCGAACTATTTCGCCAGTTGATAAAAGCCTGATGACTCTTGCTTATGGCAAGCGATATGCTGTCGGGGCTGAGCTCAGGGTAGGAGCCCAATTGCTCCCCGGTAAATGGATTTCGACTGATCATGGTGTCAGGTGCCTAATGATTCTGCAAAATAACTAAATCATTTCAATATTGCTGGGCCATCACCAACAATTTGGCTACTTTTACCCATCAAATGTTGGCTTATGAAACTTGGCTTTATTCGGATTTTTAGCGGGTTAATTGTATACATTTTATTTGTGCAGGGATCTATTGCACAATCATCTACTTACCCGATCCCGCTTGAGTTGCGCAAGGCTCTCTCGAACCATACCAGGACGAATTTCGGGGTTCCGGGAATAAACTATTGGCAAAACAGTGCTGACTATGTCATCAATGCAAGCCTGACACCCGAAAAGGCGCTACTCAGCGGCAAGGCGGTGATCACCTATTATAACAACAGTCCAGATACCCTGCGCAAACTTGTGTTTAACCTGTATCAGGATATTTTCCGAAAAGGGAACAGCCGCGATTGGGATATTGGACCTGAAGATATTCATGAGGGAACAAAAATTGTTTCTCTGAAAATAAAGGACTCAGCAGAAGAGCTTGCAGGCAGCAATCGTGTTAATCGCCAGGGAACCAGGCTGATCATCCAGGATATGCTTATTATGCCTGGTAGTAAAAAAGTGCTGGAAGTCGCATGGGAAGTTAAATTGCCTGAGCACAGAACCATCAGAATGGGAAAATACAATGACTCATCGTTATTTGTCGCATACTGGTATCCGCAGATCGCCGTATATGATGACTTTGACGGCTGGGATATGATTTCATATAATGGAAGTGTAGAGTTTTACAACAATTTTGGGAATTTTCAGGTGACACTAAGCTTACCGGACAACTTTATGGTTTGGGCCACGGGAGAACTTTCCAATCCGGAAGAGGTTTATCCAAAACGCATTTTAAATCGGTACGAAGCAGCAAAAACCTCAACTGAAGTTGTGAAAATAGTTCAGTCGTCGGACCTTGACCTGATGAGCGGCACAAAAGGCAAAAAAACCAAAAAGTGGGTCTTTCATGCTGAAAATGTACCGGATTTCAGCTTTGGAGCAGGCATAGGGTTTTTATGGGATGGCAGTAGCCTGCTGGTCGATTCAACAGCAAACAACCAGGTTTTTATTGATGCGGCCTATCCCTCGAAGGCCTTGAATTTTGATCAGGTTGCGCAATACGCCCGCACAAGTATCGCCTTTATGTCGGGAACAATGCCTGGCATTGCGTTTCCTTACCCCAAAATGACTGTGTTTTGCAATGGGAAAACGAATGGCGGCATGGAAACGCCCATGATGGCCAACAACAGTGCTCCGGCCGATGCGGCTAACAGCTTTGGCCTTACTTTCCATGAAATAGCCCACAGTTACTTTCCGTTTTATATGGGAACAAACGAAAAAAAATATGCATGGATGGATGAAGGATGGGCGAGTTTATGGCCGCATACCCTTGTCGACAGCCTATATCCCGAATACCAATACTTCAGAAATGCAGTCAGCTATTTCGAGCAGATTGCCGGTAAGGAAATGGATATCCCACCCATGGTGCCTACCCATTTGACTGCTACAAATTATGCCTCGATGCGGAATGCAGCGTATGTGCGACCCGCGCTTGCTATGTATTTTCTTGAGAAAACAATTGGCAAAGAAACCTTTACATTGGCTTTACAGGAATACATCCACCGATGGAATGGCAAGCACCCATTACCCATCGACTTTTTCCGTACCATTGAGCAAGTTGCGGGTATTGACCTATATTGGTACTTTGGTCCCTGGTTCTATGGACCCGCATATCCCGACCAGGCCATCAGGAAAATCACGAATGACCGTAAAGTGGTTATAGAAAATCCAGGAGGATTGCCGCTTCCGATTGAACTCAAGGTTGTTTTTTCTGATGGAAGCAACACCAGCATCAAGCTGTCAGCCATGGTATGGAATATGCATAAAGAGGCTGCAATTGTTGACGTTCCGGGTACTATGCCTATCCGCTCGGTTAGCCTGGGCAGCAAAGATATCCCTGATGTAGACCGAAAAAACAACGAAATCTTGCGGATTGATCAACATTGAACAAATTAGCTTGTAACTTTGTATTTATTCAAATTAATATTACGCTTATGAGAGGTTTATCCCTTCTGACACTAGTTCTGATGAGTCAAATGCTTTTTGCACAAATTGCACCTGATACCTATTATGTGCAATTCAGCGATAAGAATAACTCGCCTTTTTCCATTGATAACCCGTCTGCATTCCTTTCGCAAAGGGCAATAGAACGCAGACAAAAACAACAGATTACCATCATTCAAAATGATATCCCTGTGAATCCGCAATACCTGACCGGTGTTATTGAGACAGGAGCCGACCTTTTATATGCTACGAAATGGTTGAACGGTGTCACGATAACAACAACAAGCCAGGATGTGCTTGACGCGATAAATGCATTGCCCTATGTAGTTTCCATACGCGCTTTGACTGATCAGCCATTGAAGCAACAAATCAAGGAAAAAGCTTATTTTCAGCAGGAATCCTATGGTCCTTTGAGTCTGGCATCAACAAAATCCGTTGAAGCATTGAATGCTTATGATTATGGGTCAGGTTATACCCAAATAAATCAAATTAACGGGATCCCCTTGCATAATATGGGATTCAGGGGCGAAGGAATGGTTGTTGCTATTCTTGATGGCGGTTTTATTGAAGTGCCTACACACCAGGCCTTTGACAGCTTATGGATAAACAGCCAGATTCTTGGTCACAAGGATTTTGTTCATCCAGGTGGAGATGTTTTCACCGAAAGCTATCATGGCACGGCAGTGCTAAGCACCATTGGATCCAATGTTGCCGGACAGCTTGTGGGGACAGCGCCAAAAGCATCTTTCTGGCTGCTCAGATCAGAATATGTGCTGGCTGAAAACCTGATTGAAGAGTATAATTGGGTTTCTGCTGCAGAATTTGCCGATAGCGTAGGCGCTGATGTGATAAACTCTTCGCTTGGCTATATCACCTTCGATATGCCAGAATGGGACCATACCTATGAAGATATGAACGGTAACACCTGCATTGTGACCATTGGTGCTGACCTGGCTGCTTCGAAAGGAATCCTCGTTGTGAACAGTGCCGGAAACTCAGGTTCTGATTTCAGTTATCCCTACATTGGCGCACCGGCAGACGGTGTAAACGTATTTTCGATTGGCGCTGTGGATGGGGGCGGAAACAGGGCTTCGTTCAGTTCGATCGGGCCTACTTTCGATGGCAGAATAAAGCCTGATGTAATGGCCATGGGTCAGGGAACCGCTGTTGCCACCTCAGGCGATTCGTTTTCAAATGGGAGTGGGACCTCTTTCTCTTCGCCTGTAACAGCCGGTATGTCAACATGTCTGTGGCAGGCTAACCCCACATTCACAAACCTGCAGATTAAAGAAGCCATCAAACAAAGTGGCAATTACGCATCTGCACCTGATGCCTATTATGGCTATGGAATTCCTGATTATGTGCTTGCTAATTCACTGCTTACAGTGATCGACCAGCCTTCCTCGGAACAGGCAAACCTGGTTCAGGTTTACCCGAATCCGGTGAATGAAACAACCCAGATCAACATCAAAGCAGGTGCTGAAACCCTGAGGCTACTCGATATCAATGGCAGGCTGCTCAACACTTTCAGCGTTGAAGCTACAATGTCAGCTTCAGCAATGAAAGCAATCAATGGCCTGAAACCTGGCGTTTATTTTATCCAGGTGATGATGGGAGCGCAAACCCAGACAAGAAAACTGATTAAACTCTAACCGCAACCCGGTAGAAAGATCACTAATTGAACAAAACTAAAAGCCGTTTAACCTGCAGGGTTAAACGGCTTTTATTATTCGGAGATTCTTGTCAGTCGATGAATCCATTTTTGATGGCATATCGGATCAAGCCAGCAATATTTGACACATCAAGCTTCTTCATCAGGTTAGTGCGGTGTGTATCGACAGTGCGATGACTGATAAACAGCTTATCACCAATTTCTTTGTTCGACAATCCTTCCGCGATCAGCTTCAGGATTTCAATTTCCCTTTCTGTCAACATGGCTTTTTTATCGTCCACAGAACCAGGCATAACAGGAGAGATTCCATGTGAAATTAAGTTCAAGGTCAATTCTGAAGAGAAATATTTTCCTCCCTGATGAACCCTTTTTATGGCCTGCAGCAGTTCATCCTTGTCAGAATTTTTTAATATGAAACCGCAAGCGCCGATATCGGTGAGTTTCTTTACCATTGCTTTCTCATCATGCATGGTGAGCATGATGATTTTAATGTCGGGGTAGGTTGATTTTACCTGTTGCGTTGCTTCAATGCCATTCATTATTGGCATGTCGATATCCATCAAAACAATGTCAGGCTTGATAAATCCCAGCTGCCTGAGCAGGTCGGCACCATTGTTTGCTGTTGAGATGACCTTGATATCAGTTTGCTGCTCCAGGATTGACCTTAACCCGTCGAGGATCAGCTGATGATCATCAGTTATT
>JAHIUX010000050.1 GCA_018816765.1 Bacteroidota bacterium | reverse complement strand
CTGCTCACACACAATAATTTCAGGGGACGGCGCGAACAACTCCGGGTGCTGATCAGGGCGGGATACAACCAGAACTTGTTGCTCAGGTACGACTTCCCTTACCTCTCGCGGGACCAGACATTTGGACTTGGCTTTATTTTTGGCTTTTCAAGAAGCCACGAAACTGCCTATAAAACGGTTAACGACAAGCAAGTGTATTACAAGCCGGCTTCGGGCTATGCGCGGGAGGATGCCTATGCTGCCATCACTTTGCATTACAGACCTGCATTCCGGAATATCCACAGCCTTACCATTGGACTCGATAGCTATCATTTTGCTGACTCCTTGCTCCTTTTGAATCCAGGGTATGTAATGGGATCGGATTCATACCTTAAGTTTTTGTCGGTGAGCTATTTGTTTAAGCACGACTACCGCGATTACAAGCCGTATCCGCTTACCGGACATTATTTCGATGTGGAATTTGCAGGTCGTCAGGAATATTCTGATGTCAAATCACCCTTCTATTATGCAATAAAAACAACCTTCGATGTGTATTTGACAATTACCAAACGGTGGTTTTGGGCGAGCAATGTCACCTCGCGGTTTTCATCAAAAACACAACAGCCCTATTTCATGTCGAACACCTTTGGGTTTAACAATGACTTTGTCCGGTCCTACGAATTGTATGTAATCGAGGGGCAGGACTGGGGTCTGATGAAGAATAACCTGAAATTCGCCCTGCTGCCCACACGCGTTGGAAAGATCAGGGGCATCAAATCAGAAAAATTCAATAAGATTCATTACGCCTGTTATATAAACCTGTTTACCGACCTGGGCTTTGTGAAACGGCCGCAATCGGCCACAGAATCAACACTCAACAACGCATTGCTGGTCGGATCGGGAGTGGGCCTCGATTTTGTTACTTACTACGACCTGGTCTTCAGGCTGGAGTATGGAATCAACCACAGGGGTGAGAAGGGTTTGTTTATCCATTTTGTAGCTCCGATTTAAGGATCGCGGTGCTATTAAACCGCTTCGGATTCTTGTCTGATCGGGGAACTTTCGAGGGGCGTTGCGACTAATAAAAAATGTTAATTTTAACCGGCATAGAAGATTAATTGTTAACCTTGTGCCCTAAAGCCATTGTGGCCATGAACATTGCACTTTTTGGTAAATCGTTTTCTGCTGAGCGCAGTCCGTTTTTTCATCAGCTGATCAACAGACTCAGCGCGGCGAAAGTAAACCTGATGGTATACAAGCCATATGCAGACTTGCTGAAACCTTTTGTTCAGCTGCCGGAAAATACACGCTTATTCGAATCACACCACGAGATCAATGGTAAGGCCGACCTGCTTTTTTCCATCGGCGGTGATGGCACCATGCTCGATACGGTTCCGATCGTAAGGAACTCGGGCATTCCGGTTCTGGGCATCAATATGGGCAGGATGGGCTTTTTGTCGAGCATCGCCAAACAGGATATTGACCAGGCCATCGACCTGATACTAAACCATCAATTCAGCATTGAATCACGCAGCCTGATCAGCCTGCAGAATCCAAAACACCTTTTTGGTGAACTGAACTTTGCCTTGAATGAACTCAGTGTTTTTCGCCATGAAACAACCTCATTGATTGTTATTCAGGTATTTGTTGATGATGTGTTTGTGAATTCATATTGGGCCGACGGCCTGATTATTGCTACACCAACCGGATCAACAGCCTATTCGCTGAGCGCAGGCGGACCCATTCTTACTCCGGCCTCGGCCAACTTTGTAATAACTCCTATTGCAACGCACAATTTAAGCGTACGGCCGATCGTTATCCCCGACAACAGCAACATCAGGCTTATGGTAACCGGCCGTCATTCAAAATTTGTATTGAGCATGGATTCCCGCTCACAAATCATCGAGAAATCGACCACGTTGGAAATCTGCAAGGCCGATTTTAATATGAAACTGGTGAAAATGGAGGGAAAGGATTTTTTTGCCACCATCAGGGAAAAACTGTTGTGGGGGCTTGATATCAGAAATTAGACGTCCAAAGGATAAAAAAAAATGATAATTTTGTGGCCTGAAAACCAAATGCATTGAATCAAACCTTCCAGTAAGCGAGCTGTTGACAATTAATTATGGCCATTTCACCCAATTGTACGATTTTATGAGGAAACTGAAATTATTGATATCATTGTTGATAGCAGTAGTTGCTGTGCAGGCGCAGACACTTGAAGTTGGACTTTTTGGAGGCGGAGCGTATTATATTGGCGACATCAATCCGGTGCTGCATTTTAATCAGCTTAAACCTTCGTTCGGCGCAATTGCCCGGTACAACAGCAACAGCAGATGGGCTTTCAGGTTATGCCTGACATCGGCAGAGGTTACCGGCGATGATCAAAAAGTAAAATTCAACGAAGACCGCTCCTTAAGTTTCAACACCACCATCAATGATGCCGCCTTAGTGGCAGAATTTAACTTCCTCGAATACTTCACCGGAAGCAAAAAGGACTATTTCACCCCCTTCATCTTTGGCGGTTTTTCCGTGTTTCAATACAATCCGCAATCACTTGATGGCGTTGGTCTTAGGGCCCTTGGTACTGAGGGTCAGAATATTGGCTATCAGGGCAGGAAGCAATACAGTAAAATGGGTTTTTCGATTCCCTTTGGTTTTGGGTTCAAATACAGCCTCACAAAACGCATTGGCATGGCATTCGAATGGCGCATGCACAAAACCTTTACTGACTATATCGACGATGTGAGCACAACATATTACCTCGAGAGCGGAGCCATCGACCCGGGAAATCAAGGCCAGGTGCTATCTGATCCCGGCATGAACCACGAACCTGGTATGCAGCGCGGCGACAGTAAAACAAACGATTGGTTTAATTACACTGGTTTGTCGATTACCTATCGTTTCAACATGAAATCAAGGAGCACCTGCAACACATTCAACAACAAAATCAGCCAGTAGGCATAAGTGCATATGAGCAGTCTCAAAGATAATATCAACCCGGATAAACTACCCAAGCATGTGGCCATCATCATGGATGGAAACGGGCGTTGGGCAAAACAAAAGGGAAAGCACAGGATCTTTGGACATAAGAACGGCGTTACCTCTGTGCGTGAAGCAGCCGAAGCAGCTGCTGAGCTGGGTATTTCATACCTCACGCTGTATGCTTTTTCAACTGAAAACTGGAGCCGTCCGAAAACTGAGGTGAATGCCCTGATGAGTTTGTTGCTGCAAACCATCAAGGATGAGGTGGTGACCATGAACAACAACAACATCCGCCTCAATGCCATTGGTGACCTCGAAAACCTGCCCCCCAGAAATTACAAGCATTTGCTGAAAGCCATCGAACAAACAAGTAAAAATGACCGGATGACACTCACCCTTGCGCTGAGCTATTCCAGTCGTTGGGAAATCCTACAGGCTGTGCGGCAAATCGGCGAAAAGGTAAAAAACGGGAGCCTTCGCCCCGAAGAGATTGATCAGCAAGTATTTGAAAAACACCTGACCACCAATAATATTCCTGACCCCGAATTACTTATCCGTACCAGCGGCGAATACCGGATCAGCAACTTCATGTTATGGCAGATTGCCTATTCCGAATTGTACTTCTCTCCTAAATTCTGGCCCGACTTCAGAAAGGAAGATTTGTATGAAGCCATACTCGATTATCAATGCCGCGAGCGCAGATTCGGCAAAACCAGTGAACAAATTTTAAAAAAGTAGTCAGACGACATGTGGAATAAAAGCTTCATCAGTAACCGATTTCATTACATATTACCCTTTGCTCTGGCATTTTGCCTGTTGTTTCCTGCCATTAGCGGCATTGCTCAAATCAGCCTGGGCAGCGACCAGTCAGTGTTCGACTACAGCAAACCCAAAGAATATGAAATCGGGGGAATCACCGTCACAGGCATTAAATACCTCGACCAAAATGTGCTGATCATGCTCTCCGGACTTACTGTTGGTGACAAGGTGAAGGTGCCGGGCGATAAAATGACCAATGCCGTTAAAAAACTTTGGGATCAGGGCCTGTTCGAGTACATCAATATTGCTGCATCAAATATTCAGGGCAACATCATCTTTTTGAATATCGACCTGAAAGAACGCCCCAGGGTTTCGAAATTTTCGTTTGTTGGCATTAAAAAATCAGAAGCTGACGATATCCGCACAAAAATTAACCTTTCGAGGGGCGATGTGGCAACCGACCACCTCTTTGTGAAGACTTCCAATATCATAAAAAAAAGCCTTTACGAAAAGGGCTACCTCAATGCAGAAGTCACTATTACTCAAACCCCTGATGCCACAAGGGAAAATTATGTCGACCTGAACATCAGCATTAAGAAAAATGCGAAGGTCAAAATTGGCAACATCAACATTAGCGGCAACGAAGCCCTGAGTGATGATCAGGTCAGGGCCGCAATGAAAAACACCAAGCAGCGGGGCGTGTTTGATCCGCTCACACCCCTGGGTCCAATGGTGATCGACGTGGCAAAGAATGTGGTAACATTGAAACCGCTCAAAGCCATCAGAAGTGTCGAATCTTATTTTACTGACAATTATAAACTGGCCATTTTCAAGTCCTCCAAGTTCATCGAGTCAAAGTATGAAGAGGATTTGCAGAAAATCGTCTTTAAATACAACCAAAAGGGCTACCGTGACGCAAAGGTGCTCAGGGACTCTGTGTATGTTGTTGACAAGAAGAATATTGCCATTGATATTGACGTTAATGAAGGTGACCGGTATTATTTCAGAAAAATCGACTGGGTTGGAAACACCAAATACACCGATGAATTTCTGAGTACCATTTTAGGACTGAAAGCAGGTGACATTTACAACCGCGAGTTGCTTGAAACAAATTTGAGCTACAATCCAAATGGCTTTGATGTCAGTTCATTGTATATGGACGACGGCTACCTGTTTTTCAATGCAGAACCGGTTGAAGTGCTGATCGAAAACGATTCAATCGACCTCGAAATCCGTATCCGCGAAGGGAAGCAGGCCCGCATCAGCCATGTTACCATCAAGGGCAATACAAAAACCAACGATCATGTTGTTATCAGGGAACTGTATACCCGCCCGGGCCAGCTTTTCAGCCGGTCGAACATAATCCGGTCAACACGCGAACTTGCAAACCTGCGTTATTTCAACGCGGAAGGCATTGTGCCCAATGTAGTCCCTAATCCGGCAGACGGCTCCGTCGATGTTGAATATGCCGTTGAAGAGACATCAGCCGACCAAATCGAACTTTCGGGAGGCTGGGGTTATGGACGTATCATTGGAACGCTGGGCTTGTCATTTAATAATTTCTCTTTGCGCAATATCCTAAAAAAGGAAGCATACCGTCCTATCCCTACCGGCGACGGACAAAAACTTGCCCTGCGTTTTCAGACATATGGAAAAGGCTATCTCAGCTACAGCGCCTCGTTTACCGAACCCTGGCTTGGCGGACGCAAACCAAATGCACTTACCCTGTCGTATTACCATTCCTTATATACCAATGGCCTTGCAAAGTCAGATACCAACAGGGCCTCGTTCAAAATTAACGGACTAACTGTGGGCCTGGGTAAAAGACTCACCTGGCCTGACGACTTTTTCACCTTGTATAATGGGGTAAACCTGCAGCGTTATGACCTGAAGAATTATTCACAGATTTTTACTGTCGGTACAGGAACTGGGTATTTTAATGTGTTCAGTTACAACGTTATCCTGGGCAGGAGCTCAATCAGTCAGCCCATTTACCCGCGTAATGGGAGTGATTTTTCGGTATCCCTCGAATTCACGCCACCCTATTCATGGTTTAACGATAAGGACTATGCTTCCATGGATGAGAATGACCGGTATAAATGGGTGGAATACCACAAATGGAAATTCAGTACCTCATTCTATACCGAGCTGGTCAATAAATTCGTGTTGGCCACCAGGGTGAAATTCGGGTTCTTAGGCTATTACAACAGCGACATTGGAATTACACCATTTCAACGTTTTTACCTTGGTGGTGATGGCTTATCGGGATACAACAACCTCGACGGCCGTGAGATTATCGGCATGAGGGGTTACGGAAATGAAACCATCACGCCTTACTATTACAAGAATAAAAATATTGGCGGAAACATTTTCGCAAAATATACCATGGAGTTGCGCTACCCCTTGTCGCTGAATCCGAGTGCCACCATTTATGGACTTGGATTTGTTGAGGCAGGAAATGCATGGCTTGGATTTGATAATTTCAATCCATTCGATGTGAAACGATCAGCTGGTTTTGGTGTGAGGGTTTATCTGCCAATGTTTGGCGTGCTGGGCCTCGACTGGGGTTACGGCTTCGACAAAATCCCGGGAATTCCCGGGGCTAACGGAAGTCAGTTTCACTTCTCCATCAACCAATCGATCGATTAGTGAAAATTTGGCAGGTTTTTTGCATATTCCATCGGAAAACGCTTTAAATAACAAACGAATATAGTTATGAAATCACGTAATTTGCTTCTGGCATCCTTACTGTTTATCGGAACAGCCTTGTTTGCCAACCGCCTGCAGGCACAAAACCAGAAATTTGCTTTTGTCGACAGCGATTATCTGCTGACCAATATTCCTGAATACAACGACGCTCAGGAAGAACTCAATGCCTTGTCAACCAAGTGGGAAGCCGAAGTAACAAAGGCTTTCAAACAGGTTGAAGATATGTACAAGGAGTATCAGACGGAGTCGGTTTTGCTTCCTCAGGACCTGAAGAAAAAAAAGGAAGACGAAATCCTGAAAAAGGAAAAGGAAGCCAAGGACCTTCAGATGAAGTACTTTGGGCCTACCGGTGACCTCTATAAGAAACGCGAAGAGCTTGTAAAGCCCATTCAGGAAAAGGTATATAACGCAATTCAACAAATTGCTGAAACCCGCAACTATGCCTTTATCTTCGACAAAGCCTCCGGTGCTTCAATGCTTTACGCCAGTCCTAAACTCGACATCAGCGATGAAGTGCTCGATGAAATTGGCAATGTGATGCAAACGGTCAGGCGCGAAGACAGAAAACGGAAATAGGTCTGTTAATGATTCTTAAGGACCAACCTTTTTCTTGTCAACCAAAGAAAAAATACTAATTTTGCAATTAATTAAATAATTAATATCTATTCAACAGAAAATGAAAACATTAACCCGAGTACTTTTTTTCGCTGCATTGATTCTGATTAGCGTTTCTGCCGGCGCACAGTCCCTTAAAATAGGGTATATTGATTCAAATGAAGTAATGAATATTATGCCGGAACGCGACTCGATTGAAGTGGCGCTGATGAAATTTCAGCAGCAGCTCGAGAAAGAACTCAAAGCGATGGCAACTGAATATCAGACCAAGGTAACTTCTTACCAAAACGATATGGCCACCATGTCGAACCTGGTTAAACAGTCGAAGGAAAAAGAAATTACTGACCTTCAGAACAGGATCCAGGAATTTCAGCAGAATGCTGATCAGGAATTTAACGACAAACGCATCGAACTGTTAAATCCCTTGATCGACAAAGTGAAAAAGGCCATCGACGATGTGGGTAAAGAAAACAACTATACTTACATCCTTGACTCAGCCACCGGCGTGATCCTGCATATCGGGCCCAATGCTGAAAACGTACTGACACTGGTGAAAGCCAAGCTTAAACTGAAATAGGCAGGTTTTTAGCCGAAAACATACAAACCAGTCTGAAATTCAGGCTGGTTTTTTTATATGAATACCATCACATGCTCAGGTATATATACATCTTCCTTGGTTCGGTTTCAGTCTTCGTAGGGCTGCTCGGTATCGTGGTGCCCGGACTGCCGACAACAGTTTTTTTACTGATTGCAGCAGGCCTGTATGCCAAAGGCTCACAAAGGATATATAACGCTTTGGTTCAAAGTAAGTTCCTGGGATCTTATATCAGAAACTTTCGCAAAGGCATGAGCATCCAGGAAAAGATCAGGGCCATGTCGATGATGTGGACCATGATCCTGATTTCTGTCGTTTTTTTTGTTGATCATATGGCCTTCAGGGCGCTTGTTGTTGCCCTTGGGGTTGTAGGTACCATTGCAATGAGTCTGGTGAAGGTACGCCGGGATGAATAGGTAACATCTCTTACTTTGATGATAAAAAAAAGCCCCGTAGCTTGCTGCGGGGCTTTTTTTATCCGGTTATTTACGGTTTATTGCTCGAAAATCACTTCAAACTTGGCAACATCGCCCCTTGAATACAGGTCAACGATTTTGATGTAACCACGTTTGCCTGCCTGTGTCTTGAAGTACACTACCTGGCCGGTAACAAGGTTGTTCAGCTTTGAAGCAGCGGTAGTAGCGTTGAATTCAGGAAACTCATAAGTTGTTCCAATGGCATCAAACTCAGCAACAGTCATTGATGTGGTGTTAAACCTGGTTTGGTTTTTAACGGTCCAGTCACCAAGCTGAAAATCGCTGATGGTGTTTGCGTCTGCGTCATCAGGAGCAGCAATAGTGTTTTGATTCGTAGCGCCTTTGAAGAACAGAAAATCAACGGCTGACTGGTTCAGTTTGGCGTTGGCCACAGTGTAAACCAGTTCATTGGTTCCCGAATAGAAACTTCCCCATGAGTCATTAAAAGAACCCATTTCAATTCCGGTTTTCTTTTTAACGGTAACACCTGTTTGCTCAACAGTGATGTTAAAGGCAACTTCGCTCGACTGGCTGTCGGAATCGGTTACTTTAGCAACAAGGCGATAAACGCCAACACCAGGGAAAGAAATGTTGTAATCCGCATTGAACACTTCGGTACTGATGGTTGAGTCAACCAATGTTGAAGGAACATTGTTCGTGGTGATTACGATGGTGAACTTTTTGAGGTCTTTGTTTGTGCTGGCATTGGAGCTTGCATTCACGCCAACAAGGATAGAAGCATCAGTGCCAATGGTGGCATCAGCAGAGGTGTAGTTTGAACCGCCTTTGAAATTGATGGCTGGACTTGGGTCAACATCAACGGTGTCTTTTTTACAACTGGTGACAAACGATGCGGTAATAACCAGCATTGTTACAAACAGAATTTGGGTTAGTTTTCTCATAAATGATTAAAATTAAGTGTTTAAAGGGTTATTAATGGTTAATAAAATCTAATCGCGTTTTCCAAGATAAATGGATAAATAATACAGCAAGGTGGCAAGCGACGACAAGGCAGCCACAACATAGGTGTAGGCAGCCCATCGCAAAGCCTCCTGTGCCTTGGGGTGTGTGCTTTGTGTAGTAACATTGCTCACACTCAGCCAGGCAAGGGCCCGTTGACTGGCATCAATTTCAACAGGCAGTGTAATCAGGCTAAATACAGTTGTCATTGCAAACATGATGATCCCCAGGAGCAACAGTTGAGGAAACACATTGAGCATTAAGATGCCTGCAAGCAGTACCCACTGCACCCATTTGGAACTGAAACTCACAAAGGGCACCAGGGTGCTGCGCATCTGCAACCAGTGATAGGCAGTTGCGTGCTGCACAGCATGTCCGCACTCGTGCGCCGCTACTGCAGCAGCGGCAACACTGTTTCCATGAAATACATCATGGCTTAGGTTAATTGTTTTTTTCAGGGGATTATAGTGATCCGTGAGTTCACCCTCAACAGATTCAACTTTTACATCATAAATACCGTTGTCAGAAAGCATCTTAAGAGCAATCTCACGCCCGGTCATGCCAAAATTGACAGGTATTTTGCTGTATTCCCTGAACTTGCTTTTGAGCTGCGCGCCTACGATCCAGCTCAGGAGCATAAATATTCCGAAAATAATCCAAATCGACATAATGACAGGTTTAATATAATTGTGGCTTTAACATCAAAATGCTTGCCAATTCAAGGTTGTGCCTTGCCTGAATGCTGGTTTTTAACAAATATTTATTTTTTTTTGCCTACATCTCGTCAATTGGCTCAATGTGTTCATCATGCCAGCTCGCATACAAGGTGTAGGATCGGGCGATACGGTGAACTTCGTCTTCGAGCAAGGCCTTATCAATGGACTTGATTTTCCTTGCCGGAACACCTGCATACACACTTCCTGACTCAACAATGGTGTCCTTCGAAACTACTGCACCAGCCGCAATGATTGAGTTGCTGCCAATTACGGCCTGATCCATGATAATGGCACCCATCCCTATGAGTACATTGTCGTGAATGGTACATCCGTGAATGATGGCGGCATGGGCTATAGAAACATTGTTGCCAATGCTCACGGGGGCTTTCTGATAGGTGCAATGGATGATCACACCGTCCTGAATGTTGACATTATTTCCAATCTTAATATAATGCACATCGCCCCTGACAACCGCATTAAACCAAACGCTGCAGTTGTCGCCCATTTCCACTTCGCCAACAATTGTTGCATTCTCAGCAAAAAAGCAGTTCTTGCCAAATTTCGGATGCATTCCTTTTACACTTCTGATCAGAGCCATTGTTTATGATTGCTTTGGGGGATAGTCAATTGAATAGTGAAGGCCAATGCTTTCTTTGCGCTGGGAAGCGAATTTGATGATCAGGTAGGCAACACTGATCATATTGCGCAGCTCACAGATTTCGGGAGAGATCACAGATTTGTCGTAAAGTTCTTCAGTTTCATTATAAATGGTATACAGCCTGTCGAAAGCCCGTTTGAGCCTCAGGTTCGACCTGACTATGCCAACATAATTGCTCATGATTGCCTGCAGTTCTTTGCGCGACTGTGTAATGAGCACCATTTCTTCGTTCAGTACAGTGCCTTCGGCGTTCCAGTTAGGGATTCCCTGTTGCAATTTGGTGACCGCAGCTGCCTCAATGGCATGCAGACTGGCACGGTGAGAAAACACTACCGACTCGAGCAATGAGTTTGAAGCCAATCGGTTGGCTCCGTGCAAACCTGTCGAAGCCACTTCGCCTGAGGCATACAGGTTTTTAATGCTTGTTTGTCCGAACTCATCTGTTTTGATGCCGCCACAGATATAATGCGCTGCTGGAACTACCGGGATCATCTCTTTCAGGATGTTGATGCCGACACTCAGGCATTTGGCGTAAATGCTCGGGAAATGGTTCATGATTTCGCGCTCGGAAATCAGCCTGGCGTCAAGGTAAACATGGTCACTGCCCGAAAGTTTCATTTCGCTGTCGATGGCCCTGGCCACAATATCGCGTGGGGCCAGTGAGCCGCGCTCATCATACTTGTGCATGAACTCATTTCCTTTGATGTCCTTTAAAATTGCACCGGCACCACGTAAGGCTTCGGTAATCAGAAATGAGGGTTTTTCATGTGGGTTGTATAAGGAAGTGGGGTGAAACTGGATGAATTCCATATTGTCGACAACGCCTTTTGCCCTGTAAAACATGGCGATGCCATCACCCGTCGAAATGGTTGGATTGGTGGTGGTTTGATACACATTTCCCGCGCCACCTGTTGCAATCTGTGTGGTTTTTGCCAGCACGGTGTCAATTATTCCGGTTGCAGGATCGAGGACATAAGCGCCAAAGCACTGAATGTCGCTGTGTGTGCGCCTCACGATGCGGCCAAGATGGTGCTGGGTGATGATATCGATGGTAAAATGGTTTTCCAGGATTTCGATATTGGGATGCGACTGCACTTTCTCTGTTAAAGCACGCTGGATTTCAGCTCCGGTTTTATCCTGGTGATGCAGCACCCGGTATTCAGAGTGCCCGCCCTCACGGGCAAGGGCATACCGGCCAGAGGATTCCATATCGAAATGTGTTCCCCATCCAATCAATTCTTTCACGCGCTCAGTCGATTCTGTTATCGTGATCCTGACGATTTCTTCATCATTCAGGTGATTGCCTGCATTCAGTGTGTCCTGAATGTGCTTTTCATACGAATCGGGATTGTACATCACTGCCGCGATGCCGCCCTGGGCATACCATGTCGATGTTTCGTTAACAAATGTTTTGCTTACGATGAGTACTTTTCCGTGATCGGCTACCTTTAATGCATAACTCAGGCCAGCAATGCCGGAACCTATTACCAGAAAATCAACTTCACGCCTCATGACCAGTTTGCTTTGTATTGTTTGATTCTCAACTACCTTAATGGCAATATTTTATAACTCCAACAATGCTTCAACCGGATCCTTTGAACCAAAGAGCATGCGGCTCGGGTTTTCGAGCATTTCCTTGACTTTTACCAAAAATCCAACCGATTCGCGCCCGTCGATGATGCGGTGATCATAACTCAAGGCGACATACATCATGGGATGAACTTCAACACGCCCATTCACAGCGATTGGCCTCTCAACGATATTGTGCATACCCAGGATACCAGACTGAGGCGGATTGAGGATTGGAGTCGAAAGCATGGAGCCAAAAACACCACCATTGGTGATGGTAAAGGTTCCGCCACTCATTTCTTCGAGGCTGAGTTTGTTGTCGCGGGCTTTTATTGCCAATTCCTTAACCGCCGATTCAATTTGAGCGAGCGACAGGGTTTCGGCATTGCGGATTACCGGTACAACGAGTCCTTTTGGCCCGGAAACAGCGATGCTGATGTCGGCATAATTGAACTGCACCAGTTCATCGCCATCAATCTGGGCATTCACTTGCGGGTAACATTTCAGTGCTTCTGTTACGGCTTTGGTAAAGAAGGACATGAACCCAAGACCAACCCCATGCTTTTCCTTGAACAGTTCCTTGTATTGCTTCCTGATTTCCATGATGGGTGTCATGTTCACCTCATTGAATGTGGTGAGCATGGCGGTTTCATTTTTTACAGAAACAAGCCTTTCTGCCAGTTTCCTGCGCAGCATACTGATTTTTTTACGATCGGCATTGCGGCCTCCCTGCCAATCGGCTGAGTCACTGGCTTTATCGTGTACGTTTTTGCCCTCAGCAGGTTTGTTGGCTGCATGTTGGCTGAAAAAGGCAACATCTTTTTTACCAAAACGATAGTGTTTGATCAATTCGAGCAGTTCACTTTCGCTAATGCCTTCTGTTTCCATAAGCTTGCGGGCCAGAGGCGATAGCTGCAGGTCGTGTTTTACGGCGATGTCTGCGCTGCTGCTGACTGGCTGTTCAGGCTTGGTTTGGATGTTTTGTTCCGCAACCTTTGCCTTTGGTTTTTCGGCGGTAGGTTTTGGCGAAACGGTGCCGGAAGCTTTGCCTTCAGCCGGGGCGATGCTGGCAATTATCGCACCAACCTCGATGGTGTCGCCTGCTTTGGCGATCAGGGTGATAATGCCTGATGCGCTTGCGGAGATACTGAGTGTAGCTTTGTCTGAATCAATTTCTGCAATATCCTGGTCTTTGTCCACAAAAGTGCCATCCTCAACGAGCCAGCTCGCCAGTTGAACTTCGTTTATGGACTCACCCGGACTGGGTACTTTAATTTCGATGGCCATGACTGTACTGATGTTTTATTATTTATTGCAAGCGTTTGGTGCCTGAATGAAATTTGCTGTCGATCTGGTCAACATGCATGTCGTGTAATTCCTTTTCAAATGACCTCCATTTATTGCCTATGCACAGCATATTGCATTCTTTTTCGACATGAGGGCAGATGCACGATTCAAAGGTCTTGTCGATGATTTTCTGCTGCCTGATCGCATGGAATTTTGAAGAACCTGTTGCCGGGCTGCCACTGGCTGGCCGTGAAATAAGCCTGAGCTTCACTTCTTTGAACTCGTGGTGAATGAATCTCCAGGCACCCATATTCAGGGGTTCTTCCTG
>JAHIUX010000049.1 GCA_018816765.1 Bacteroidota bacterium | reverse complement strand
GGCTGCTACTGGTTGGAATTTCAAGAAAATGATGGAAAAACTAAAAACAGAGTCTAAAAATCTCATTTTTTGGCTCATCGAAAACCTTCAACTTCATTCATGCCAAAAGCTGAAATTAACTTGGTAAGGATCGACTATTTATACTTTGATCATACTTATGCACGGCAAGCCATGCACCATTCAGATGGTCAAAATCACCATCAGCGGTGATTAGTTCAGCATTTGCCACTTTTGCCACAGCTGCTATCCATAAATCGTTTTGTCCAATGCTGACAGACCTGCCGAGTGGTTTTTCCGGCAAGCAATTGCGGCTATAATTGGTGAGCGTGGCAAAGGCTTTCATCAGGTTTTCATCCTGTCCGGCAATATCAACCACCAATATTCTGGAAAGTAACCTTTTCAGATTGTTTATTTTTTTCTCGCCCCAATTCCTTCTCTGTACAAAGCCCTCAATTTCCCCAATTGAAACAGCAGCCACCATAGGTACAACATCCTGCGACATGAGTTGATGTTCACTTTCAATTTTCAAAGCAAGTGCTGATTGCCGGATGTAATGCAGCAGAATGCTGGTGTCGATAATGTAGCGCTTCATCTTTTACAAGTTTTTCAGAAGTTCCTCAAATTCTTCATCCGTTTCCTCTCCCGGCCATTTGCCAACAATATCGGCCAGGGTATTTTTAAAGCCTTTTTCTTTAAGTTGTCTGTTGATCTGTTGTTCAACCGTTTCGGCTTTGGGCTTTCTCGAAAAGTATTGGTCACCTTCTGAAGCTTCAAAAATTCTAGAAATTTCAATGACTGATCTGCCACCTCCTTTAAAGTGCGCCGTACCTCCGATCGTTACTTCTTTTCCCCAATATTGTGCAATATCATCTGACGTCAAATCGTCGCTCAAAAAACCATCCACAATGCCTTCACTGGTTTTAATTTTAACTTTTAGTTTGCTGTATTTTAGTTCTTCAACAATACCATTTATCAAAATAGGTTCTGAATCAGGGATTTCTTCATCCAACTCCTGAATTTTTTTAAAATCAGGCTTTTTTAGTTCTAATGCCGGTATTGTGCCTTCGTTGCTAATAACAAATACTTCATTATCGCTCTGAAAAGCCTTTTTGAACTGCTTAAGTTCTTTTAGTAATGATTTGTCAAGTAGATCCTGATTTCCGTTTTCAAGGGTTGCGTCCCTGAACGCCTCAATAAAAAGTGAAACAGGTGTGTGGTCTGGCAGGTTCTGCTGAGCCTCTTGCCTGAAGATATCTGTTTGCCATGGTTCAAGCGTTTTTGAAAACTGCTCGGCATTAAGCTGCAAAATCGTACTTCCATCTTTGATGCCTGTCAAAGAAACCCTGAGTGCTTCTGACAATGACACCTTTTTCCTTCCTTTTGTAAGACTAACACCACGCAGCCGCATTTGCAGCGCACCTTCGGCAATATTGCGTATCCCAGTCGCAATTGTTACCAGTCTTTGAAGGTCAATGGTGCCATTTTCTTCTATAGCATGCTCAATTTTTAATTCATAGTTCATGATGCGCCTCCTTTCTATATCATGTATCCAATTTTTGCTAGATTTCTTTTAATTTCTTCATCCAATTCATTGGCTTTCTGCATCTGCACTGAAAGGGTAGAAATGAGCATTTGCATTTTCTCGTCAAATGCCTGTCCATCTTCGGCTACTTCTTTAAAGTCAATATATCTGCCTGGCGTAAGGATGTAATTGTTTTTGCGAACATCTTGTATGTTTGCAGATTTACAAAAACCCGCAACGTCTTTGTACTTTGTTTCAAATTCTTTACTTCTCCATTTGTGGTAAGTGTCCGAAATTTTAGCAATGTCATTATCGCTCAATTCCTTTTGCTTGCGACTAATCATTGTGCCCAACTCTCGGGCGTCAATAAACAAGATTTCATTTGTGCGGTTTCTGAAGCCCTCACCCCCGCCTCTCCCAGAGGGAGAGGTGCTGGTTTTGTTGCGTGCTAAAAACCACAAACAAGCGGGAATTTGTGTGTTGTAAAATAACTGCGAAGGTAATGAAACCATACAGTCAATTAAATCAGCTTCTATCATTGCTTTTCGGATTTCTCCTTCGGTTGCAATTTCAGAACTCATACTGCCATTTGCCAAAACAATTCCTGCTGTTCCATAAGGTGCAAGCTTGCTAACGAAGTGTTGCAACCAAGCGTAGTTGGCGTTTCCTGTTGGTGGAATGCCGTATTTCCATTTGTGGGTTTCCGCTTTGTTTATATTGTAGTCGCTAACATTGAAAGGTGGATTTGCAATTACATAATCAACTTTGAGTTCGGGAAACTTATCGTTCATCAAAGTATCGCCCAATTCAATTTTGGCATCAATACCTCGAATAGCCAAATTCATTTTGGCTAATTTATGAGTTGTCGGGTTGCTTTCCTGTCCATAAATAGAAATTTTGCCTTTTCGGTGTTCGTGCATTTCGATAAAGCGTTCGCTTTGCACAAACATACCACCACTACCACAACATCCGTCATAAACCCGTTTTTCGGGTTCAGGTGCAAGCATATCAACCAATATTTTTACAATGCTTTGGGGAGTATAAAATTGTCCGCCTTTTTTGCCTTCGGCATCGGCAAATTGTCCCAAAAAATACTCAAATACAAAACCTAAAACGTCTTTGACTTTTCCGTTTCCATTTTTGCTCAAAGTGATAGAACCAATTAAGTCAATTAATTCTCCTAATCGCTGTTTATCTAATGAAGGTCGGGCATAGTCTTTTGGCAAAACTCCTTTGAGCGTAGCGTTGTCTTTTTCAATGGCATCCATTGCATCGTCAATGTCTTTGCCAATAGTTGGCAGTTTTGCCCTTCCTTGAAGCCATTTCCAACGGGCTTGTGGTGGAACATAGAAAACCCTTTCGGCTGTATATTCGTCTTTATCTTCAGGGTCGGCACCTGTTTCGTTTTTCTCACTCTCCAACTTTTTGAAAAGCTCATCAAAAGCATCGGAAATGTATTTTAGGAATATCAAACCCAAAACTACGTGTTTGTATTCAGCCGCATCCATATTGTTGCGGAGTTTATCGGCAGCCTGCCAAAGGGTTTTCTCTAATTCTAAATTATCTGTCATAATATTTCCTGTCCACTATTTTTAAAGTTCAAATGTAGCAAATTAGCATGGGTGCGTAAGCAAAATTTCCCGCCCATTTTTGTAGTTTTCAACGTTACTCTTGAGCTCCCTTTGGTCGTTTGCAGCGCTTTTGCAACCTTTGGTTATGAGTGTCGGCTTCCCGAAGCAAGTTCAGGACAGGCAGTCGGGCTTGCAAATGTGTTACAATTTGGGTGGGGTTTCTTTCTTCTTTTCTTTGTGGGCGGGATGTAAAAACAAAATGAATTTGACTCCGCTGAACTTCACTTTGTTTCGGTTCCATCAAATTTGCACTTTCCTGTTAAACAGCTAAATCCTTTCTTTATTATCTAACACTATCGTATCTGTCTTTTTACACTTGTTGCCAATTTTAGGTTTAATGTTCTCTCACGGATTGAGGGCTTTGTCATATTCCTCGTTACAAGCCTGTTTCTAGGTGGAAATAGTCCTATATCCCCTTACATGCCATTGAAAATATAGTGAACAGAACTATATGTGCAATAAATGCCTTAGGCACAACATACCCGGCGACTGATATCCAACGATTTATAGTGAAAAAAGAAAAAGATGCCTGAGAGGAGATGAACATTAGATAACTTGCACATATAGTCGCAATCAGGAGATTGGTTGTATTCCTACCGGGATTGAAAAAATAAATGTTGATCCACCTGTGATTCCCTTTTCGGCATCATGCAACACACTGTCAACCCAGATGTTGCCATGGTGTTTTTCAACAAATTCCTTACACAACACCAAGCCCAATCCTGTTCCTTTTTCATTGTTTGTTCCAGGGCTGGTAAATGTTTTGTCAATTTTAAACAATTTCGACAGGTTCTCATTTGAAATTCCCACCCCAGTGTCGGAAACTGAGATGAGCACCTCGCTGTCTGATTTTTTTGCCTTTACAGTTACTTTACCATGTTCAGGGGTAAACTTAATGGCATTTGAAATCAGGTTACGCAATATGGTGTAAACCATGTTTTTATCGGCAACAACCGACATAAACTTTGGCACATCGGCACTGAGTTCAACCTGCTTGTTGTTGGCCGGAGGTTGTGCTGAGGACACAGTCAGGTCAATCAGTTCAACGAGGTCGAAGGCAACAGGGCGGTATTCAATCTTGCCGGTCTGTGAGCGGGCCCACTCCAGCAGGTTTTCGAGCAGGGTAAATGCCTTTTTTGAGGCCTGGTCAATTTCCAGGACAGTTTCATGAATTGATTTTCTGTCGTAGTCATCGAAATCAGCTGTCAGCATGCCTGACAGTCCCAGGATTGCATTAAACGGACTGCGCAGGTCATGGGCGATAATGGAAAAGAACTTATCCTTGGTTGTGTTCAGTTCCCTGAGTTCTTCAGACTGTTTGGCCAGCTGCAGCTCAATTTTTTTACGCTCAGTGATATCCAATGAATACTCAATAATCTGGGTCACATCGCCTTCCTGGTCAAATATTGGATACACATGCACGTCGGCCACCTGCATATCCCCGTTGGGCTCCTGATGAATATGCTCTAATATTACAGATTGTTTTGTCTCGACACAAATGTGCAATGGGCAACTCTCGCCCATATTGATGCAGGGCATATCGATGCCATGGGTAAGTCCATAACAGGTTTGTTTCCCTTTGATGAAATGCTTTTTTGCTGCCGAATTCGCCAACCTGATCGTATAGTCGTCCACATTAACCACGTAGAATGGATAATTAAGCGATTCGATAATTGTTTCGAGGAAATTTTTCTGCCTGATGAGCTCCTCATCGGCGAGTTTGCGTGAGGTAATGTCGCGCATTATTCCTTCAAAGTACTCAACACCCGACTCTTCATCAATGGCTTTGTGGCTGTGATCCTCAACCCATATTATCCTGTTGTCTTTTGTCGTGATTTGGTATTCGCAAATTTCCTCTGTCTTATCGTTCGAAAAGACCAGTTTGCGTTCATTGCGGCTGGGGAAGAAACGGTTAATGGCATCCACCTGATACACTGATTCCTTGTCGTCAAATCCAAGCATCTGCATCAATGCCGGGTTAATTTCGATAAACCTGCCATTGGCGCCACGTTTATACACCCCATCGGGAATAGATTCGACCAATACGCGGTACTTTTCTTCGCTCTTGCGGCGGGCTGCCTCTGCTTCCTTCTGGAGGGTGATATCCCTGAAAATCCCAAAAGCGCCTGTATGCTTCCCTTCTTCATTGAATTGTGGGGTGGCCGTCACAAGGATCATCCGCTTCACCCGATCGCCACCGAGAATTTCGATTTCGTAGGACGACTTCTCATTTTTTGCCCGCTTTGCAGTCTGCTGCCGGATCAACTCCATTGACTCAGGAGTTACAAATTCCATCAGGTTCTTGCCCAATAGCTCTCCTGGCTGTACACCAAAAATCTGCTCAGCAGCTGGATTGGCAAAGGTCACAACCTCATCAACATCGACGAGACCAACACCCTCGCCCTGGTTTTCAATCAGCGTTCTATAGCGTTCCTTGCTGCTTTCCAGGGCTTTTTCCATGCGCTTGCGCTCACTGATATCAACCGCTATGCCTGACAATGCAATGATTTCGCCAGCTTCATTCCGTACAGGGGAAGTTGAAATTTCGACTTCAAAGGTTGTACCGTCTTTTTTGCAATTGACAATTTCACCATGCCAGCCTGATTGTATTGTAGAGGGTAAAATCGTCTGTGTTTTCTCATCCTCATCGCCCTTTTTCCTGACGATTTTGATGTTTTCACCGATTAATTCCTCCCTTGAATAACCATAGGTTCTGATAAATGCGTCATTTACATAAATGATTTTGTCTGCTGTATCGGTAATGCTCACGCAGTCGTTCAGGCTCTGCATGGCATGCGTCATCAGAATCATCTGTTCTTCATGCGCTTTTTTTGCTGTGATGTCGTGACCAATTCCAACCAAACCAACAATCTGATCATTTGTATCACGCAGCGGAATTTTCGATGTGCTCAGCCACTTGATTCGACCAAATTTATCAACATACTCTTTTTCGTCATTTATCAGTGGTCTACCCGACTTCATGACCAGCATATCCTGCTCATAACCATGTGCGCCATCAACCTCGTTAAATATTTCCTTGTCGGTTTTACCCAGGATTTCAGCTTCCGTTTTTCTTCCGGTTGCTTCCACATCGGCCAGGTTGGCCAATACCTTTCTGGCATGCCTGTCCTTCACATAAATGGTGTCGGGCAGGTTATCAATCAGGGTGCGCATTAATATTCGTTCGCGGTGAATGATCTCCTGTGATTTTTTTCGCCCGGCTTCAGCCTGGTCAGCACGTTTAAACACGAATTTTGAAACAAGCACCAACACCACTGTCGTGAGTATGACTGAAAAAACAGTCAGGATGGCCATTGTCATGGCTGTACTTTCCTGGGAGTTACTCGTCAGGTAATCGAACAAAACCGCTTCAAACAATATTCCGCCGATCACCAGGGGCAAAAACACCCGCAGCACAATGGCACTTGATGAAGTCCCAAAAAAATGCTTAGTAAAAAATGTATTTGAGCCACTCATACAATACAAGGCAGTTCCAAACCACATGAAACCCACAGAGTTATTGATCGAAAGCTGAATGATCTTTGCTTCGTACAACAATGGGGTGCTGAACAAATAACCCAGACTACCCAAAAAACCAATAAACGCTGTAATGACCCCGAAGCCACTGAGTATTTGCAGGACCAGCTGATTTTTCTGAAAATAAAGTTTCAGGATGAGCAAGGCTCCTCCAATAAAAAACATCAGTGAAGTAAGGACTGACATGCTGAAAACACCCAGCGATGAATCAGGTCCTGGTTTCCTGCCTTCAAAAAAACCAACCAAATCACCCTGCCCATCCATAAATGCGAAAAGGCAAAGGAGGCAATACATCATGGTGAGTCCAACCAATACAGTGAGGTAATGCTTACGGCTACAGTTTTCCTTATGGAATGCCCCGGTTGCAATCATTGCTCCATAAGCCAGCAGACACAATGCCACTATCGGATTTACAGCATAAAAACCTGGCAGCCACACGCCATTTAATCCATAAATATCAAAATACCAACCGATTATTGACGCAAAGCCAATAAGTATCATGAACCAGGCTGCAATATCTACCATAGCAGCAATTCCTGATTTCAACCGTAAACGCCACCTAAGATCAGCCATAATCACACAGATCAGTTAATCGAATCGTCCTTTTTCCTTGCTAAAGATAAGCAGCAAATTGACTTTTTGAGAAAATTTACACGATAAAACAAAAAATATATCGTATACAAGGAAAAGAGACAAGGATGTTTGGTATTATTTTCGATTTTAGACCAGGAGTCGGGTCTCAGCGATTTCTCAATTTGCCTTCAATCCTTATTCCTTAAAATAGCAGCAAAATATGGTATTCAGGATGTAATTAGGTAGTGCAGTGTTTTTGATCGCTCAGGGTTAAATAAAATGAACTTCCTTTGTTGGTTTCGCTTTCAACCCAAATTTTTCCATGGTGTTTCTCCACAAAGCCTTTGCAGAGCATTAAGCCCAAACCAGTACTAGGCTCCCCTTCTGTGCCGACACGGTTTGTGTTTTCATCCAGGCGGAAAAGCCCGTTTATTAATTGCTTATCCATGCCAATACCACTATCGCGGACCATAATACGGATTTTTTGGTCTTCAATTGATTCAGCAACAATTGAAATATGTCCACCTACGGGGGTAAATTTGACTGCATTTGTGGTAAGGTTGCGTAGCACAGATGCCAGCATCAATTCATCGGCAACGACTTTAGCGTCAGGTGGGACAGAAATGGTGACCTCAATGTTTTTTTTGTCAGCCATTTCAATAGACGTTGAGAGGCAATCAGACAAAAAAGGTTCCAAGCTGAGTTTTTTTGGTTCAAATGGAATTTTACCCCTTTGCATCTGTGACCATTCCAGGAGGTTTTCAAGCAAATGATAAAGTTTCTGAGCAGAGCCATGCAATGAAGCGGTTAGTTTTGATATTTGCTCACGGCTTAAATCACGGGCATCTTCAGAGATCAGCTCAGTGACGCCCAGAAATACATTAAACGGACTTTTCAGGTCATGTGCTATGATTGAAAAGAATTTATCTTTCTCAGCATTGATGCGTTGGAGTGCTTCATTTTTCTGACTTATTTCAGCTTCATGATTGACTTTTGTTGTCACATCAAGGAATGACCAGACACGTCCGACGGGCTGAGCATTGTCGAATACCGGTTTTGAAATTCGCTCGAACACCCGTTTATCCTTAAACCTGATCAGGTCGAAGCTTTCTGTAAAAGGAGTGTTATACAAGGATGCTACTTTTTGCATAAACTCCTGGGGGTCTTCAAGCTGACTCATAACAAACTTGAGCAGCATTTGGTCGTCTGCGCTCTCGAGTATTTCGCCCGGTATTTGCCACATTCTGGCAAAATTTTCATTCGTTTTCATCACCTTACCCTTGTTGTCTACCACAAGAATGCCGTTGTGAATGGAATTGAGAATCGACTCTGTAAAAGAAAGCGTTTGTTGCAACAGTTGTTCATATTTAAAGCGCTCACTGATATCCAACAGGTTGAGAAGCCAGGTTTTTTCAATCTCATTGAAATATCCGGTAAGCAATACATTTTTTATACAGTCTCTTTCCAGTCTCAGGTTGACCTGGCATGGAACAGTGGGCTCCCCTGTGATTAATGCCCTGGTAAATCGGGTATATTCATCCCGGGAATTTAGGTCGAGATAATGTTCAAATGGCTGGCCAGGAAGGCTGTCACTATTGGCATTTAACAGGCTTGCACCGGCTTTGTTCATTTCAATGATATGGCCACTGCTGGCTAAGGTCAGGTAGGCTGTTGGTGCGAGGTCATACATTACAGTATATTTTCGTAGCCTCAGTTCCGACTTTTCAATGGCTTCAATGAGGGCTTCATTTTGGTTACCAATATCTACCTGATTAATTTTCATCTGCCTGACTAAGGAACGCAACAGGGCTTCATGTTGGTCATTTGTTTCGTCGGAAGCAGGATCATGCCGGTGGCCATCACCTCTTTGCTGTTGGGTTGACCTTTCCGATTCTGAATGTAAATTGGTTTCCATTTCATTAAGGTATTCATTGTCACAATCATCATTACAGTCTCCGTGCATCAGGTGATGCATGGTATAAAATGTGGTTGATCAGTGCCAATAATTACCCTCTTTGGGAGCTTGTTAGCTGGTATTTTAAAGTTCCCTTTTCAAGACATTTTTATCAAAGCAATGATCCACCTATAATCGCTTTATCTAATATTTGGAAATTCTATTAATCATTTTTTGTTGACACCGGAATGGTAAACCAGAAGGCAGATCCTTTGCCTATTTTGCTTTCAACCCATATGCTTCCACCCATCATTTCGACATAGGCTTTGGAAATGGCCAGGCCAAGGCCAGCTCCTTCATAATTACGTGTCAGCAATTCGCTTCCCTGCCTGAACCGTTCAAAAATAATGTCCACCTGATCATCGGGGATACCAAAGCCAGAATCTTTGACATAAAACTCAAGCATATCCAGCTTTTGCACGCATCCAAGCCTGATGAATCCTGTTGCTGTAAATTTAATGGCATTTTTTACCAGATTTGTCAGCACGGCATACAGTTTCTCTTTGTCAGTTTCAATGATGGCCTGATCTGCAGGCAATTGGTCTGTGAGCAAAACCTCCAGGCCTTTTCGCTCACCTTCGGGTTTAAAAAACTGGTAAATGAACTCCAGTTGCTCGTTCACATTTGTTTTGTCGTAATACACATCCATCAATCCCGATTCGATTCTGCTGATGTTTACGATGTCGTTGATGATATTGAGCATACGGTCACCACTTTTCTCGATCATCCCGATATACTTTTGCTGCTCGGCACCTGTAAGGCCAGGTTCTTTGAGTAACTCAGCAAAGCCAAGGATTCCATTCATCGGCGTTCTGATTTCGTGGCTCATATTGGCCAGAAATGCCGATTTCAGTCTGTCTGACTCTTCTGCTCTTGCCAGTGCCTGCAGCAGATCATCATTCACTTTCCGGCGATGAATCAGTATGCTGATCTGGTCGGCAATAAACTCGAGCATGATTTTATCTGCTTCAGTGTAAGCAAGTGGGTTCGAATAGCTTTGCAAGGCCAATACCCCTATCACCTTACCATCAATTTTAAGAGGGACGCCAAGCCAAATCAGCGAGTCAGTGCCAAAACGGCCGATTTCGCCTTTTTGCTCAAGCATTTTAATGGTGCTCCAATCGGCCAGCAACGACTCTTTTGACCTGATGACGTAATGGGTGATGGTGTTTGCAGCCGGAAATGTGGTGAACTGGTCAAACTCATCTTCAAAGAATGGCAGGCTGATGGTTTCATCTGCTTCATTATAAAACGCCAGGTAAAAATTGGTTGTATCGATAATTGGCATTAACTCTGACTGAATCAGCCGGACAAAATGCCTCAGGCTGTCAGAAGAAATGGCAGCCTTGGAAATATTATACAGGACTCTTTGAATCTGGGCCGTTCGTTTTGATTCGGTAATATCTTCTTTTACAGCAAGGTAATGCGAAGTTTCCCCTTGTTCATTTATGATTGGTGATATTAAAGCAAGCTCCCAATACAAAGACCCGTTTTTATTTCTGTTATGAAACTCCCCTACCCACTCCTTGCCTTGCGTGATGGTGTTCCACAGTTTGATATAAAATTCCTTAGGTTGTTCACCTGAACTAAATATCCTTGGATTAACCCCTATCAGGTCTTCTGATGAATAGCCTGAGATTTGCTGGCATTTGGGATTTACATACTCGATATTACCAAGCGTGTCAGTGATGATAATCGAAGCAGGACTTTGCTCAACTGCCCGTGAAAGCTTCAGCAACTCATCATTCGCCCGTTTTCGTTCAGTGATATCCTGCACAAAGCCCTCAAAGAAAAGTGTTTGGTTGTTTTCATCTTTAATGGCATGTGAACTCAATCCAACCCAAACGGGCGTTCCATCCTTCTTCAACCACTTTAGCTCCAGGTTGTGTATATGCCCCCTGGGTTCAAACTGTCTGATCAGTGAGTTGCGCTCCTGGGGATCGAAATAGATGTCATCACGCAAATTTCTCAACATCAGTTCATCAACATTTCTGTATCCCAAAATTTTTACCAGCTGTTGATTCACGGTGATAAAATCACCATCAGGTGTCGACTGGTAAATTCCAACAGGAGCATAAGTAAAGATGTCACGGTGCCGCTGTTCGGAATACTTCAGGGCCTCTTCATCGCGTTTCCGCTGGGTGATGTCACGCACAACCGTTACAAGGTATTCTTTGTCGAGGCGGACCAGTTTCAGGTTTACTTCAACAGGAAACTGTGATTTGTCTTTGCGTTCATGGATACCTTGCCAGATCAGGTTTTCCTTTGCCCTCAATTCACCAACGATTTTATGAAAGATACCGGTTGACACCATGGGGTCAATATCGAACACTGTCAGGTTAATAAATTCTTCGCGTGTATAGCCAAGATCAATCAAACCCCGCTCATTGACATCCAAAAACTGACCGCTTTCAGGATCAACCACTTCGATCGCATCGTTTGTACCATCGATCAGGGTACGAAACAACTTTAAGTTAGTTTCAGACGCCTTGCGCTGTGTGATGTTGCGGTGCATTCCAACAAAACCAATGATGCTTTGGTTCAGGTCAAGGATTGAAAAGTTGTTTGTTTCCACGGTTATTAACTTACCCGCTTTTGTCTTATTCACAACTTCACCTCCTACCACTTCTTTGGCTAACAGGGTTTTCCAAAAATCGATGTACATCTCTTCCGGATATAATCCTGACTTCAAGATGCGTGGTGTTTTCCCAAGGGATTCTTGCAAACCATATCCATATACGTTTTCAAAACCCTCATTCACAAAGATGATTTTTCCTTCGGGATCAGTCATAAACACAGCCTCAGATGAGCGCTGTATGCATAGTTTGAACTTAAGCAATTCATTCTCGGCTAATTTCCGCTCGGAGATATCGACAATGTACCCGCGGACCTTTAACAGTGTGTGTTTGTCATCAAATATCCCAATGGCATTGATGATGGCATCAATGGATGTGTTTTTCTTCGTAACAAAACTTACTTCATAGTTTACGACGCTTCCGTTTTCGCGTATTTTGTTGAGTAGTACTAACCTGTCGGCAGCCACCTTATAAATACTGGTAATATTCGTTTGCTCAGCTTCCTGTTTATCAGCAAAACCAAACAACTCAATAAATGTTTTGTTGCAGCTAATAATGCGTCCATCAGCTGATACCATGTAATTGGCCGAAATATCGTTTTCAAAGTATTCCTGCAGCTCTTTTCTACTTTCCTCTAACTCCATTTCGACGCGCTTTCGGGCTGTCACTTCTTCCGATTTAACAGAAACACCGATGATCTGGCCGTTAGAGTCTCTGATCGGACTGTGTTTCACTTCGAAGTATAGCCTGTTGAACGCTTCATCGCCTGAGAAAGCTTCGTCAACAAAACTTTCGCCCGCAAGCGCCCTGTTGATGTTTAGTTTAGCCTTAACAGCATCGTCGGCTACGGTCATAAAGTCGAAAATGCTTTTTCCAATACAAATTTCCACACCATAAATGGCTTTCATCAACACAAAATGGTTGTTATTGAAGCTGGTGTAGCGGTATTTCGTATCGACTGAGAAGATCAGGTCATCGGTGCTTTCAATGATTCCTTTCAGGATAGCATATTGGGTTGACAGGCTTTTCTCAGCGTTCCGCGCATCAGTAACATCACGCTGGATACCAAAATGCCCGGTGATGTGCCTGTTTTCATCGTAAAGGCAGATATAATCGCCTTCGATAATCATGTCGGTGCCGTCGAATTTCTTTTCATTGGTATCAATATGCAGATGGCCCTGGTTGAAGAAGTCTTTCCACACCTGTCGTCCGTAGGCAATGTCGTGAGCAAAAAAGTCATTGGGTGTTTTTGCAAGAAACGCTTCCTCAGTGGCACTATATTGCTCAAGCATGGCCTTGTTAATCTTCGTAATACGCTGATGTAAAAACACATAATCAAGCAATTCCTCCTTATCCACTGCATTTTCCCAGTCAACAGGTTCATCGAGCATCATGAAGAAAAATCCATCGAGCGATTGTGTGAAAAAGTAGTTCAGTAACTCTTCGCTGTTTTTTATCAGCTGTTTAGCCTTCTCTTCTTTAGTCACATCCGTTGAAATGCCGGCAACACCAGTTAGTTTCCCCACTGCGTCGAAGAGCGGGAACTTAACCGTATGGTAAAAATGCATGCCATCGGGCTGCATGTTCTCCTCAATTACACTAATGGGCTTGCGCTGATGAATCACCTCAAGGTCATTATTGCGATGAATCTGAGCAATACTGTCAGGCTGTATTGCAGCACGGGTTTTGCCAACAAGCAATTCACTTTCGACTCCAAATAGTTTTTCAAGCTGACTGTTCACCAACATAAACCGGCCTTCTTTGTCAGTGGCATAAATGAGGGCATTGCTGTTGTCGATTATTTCCTTTAATAGTTTCTGGCTGGAATAGATTGTTTCCTGGTCTGTTTTTCGTTGGGTGATGTCGCGTGCAATGCCTTCCAATGCAACGAGTTTACCATTGGCATCACAGATGGCTTTGTTGCGCTGTTCAGTCCAGACAATACTGCCATCTTTTTTAACCCAACGGATTTCCAATGGCTTTTGGGAATTGGTTCCCATTTCGTGCAGGTTTTCAAGCAGGTACCTGTCATCGGGGTGGATCAGTTTAATCCCCAGTTGTGGATCTGCATAATGCTCCTCCGGCGAGTATCCTGTAATACGCGTTGCCGCCGGACTCACATAGGTAAAACCCGGCTTCGGAAAGAAATCGTACCGATAAATAATGTCCTCAGCATTTTCTGCCAGGTTTCTGAAGCGTTCTTCACTTTCGACCAGCTGCCTTAAAAGTTTATTTTTTTCTACAAGTTGCTGTTTGTATTCATACGCATTGAGCAATGCGGGACCTAAGCGTTTGATGTGTTCTTTGATTACATAATCGATGGCACCAGCTTTCAGACAATCCACTGCAGTGTCTTCATTCATCGAACCGGTGAGGATAATCAGAGGCGTTTCAGGGCTCAGTTGTTTTACCAGGGCAATGGCCTGAAGTCCATCGAAAGCTGGCATGCTGAAGTCCGATATCACAATTTCGGGTTTAAACACCTCCAGCGCTTTTATAAACTCCCCTTCTTGTGCAACAAGCCTGAATAAGGCTGTAGGAAATACCTTTAATACTTCACGCTTCGCGAGTTCGGCGTCTGAGGCTATATCTTCAGCGATCAGGATATGAAATTTTTCTGTTGCCATACTATTCCCATTAAGGGTGCATTTTTGCGCTTGCTTATTACTCGGAATTCTGGTCCACTACCATCAGGAACAATCCAGAATTACACATTGAGTTTATAAATGAATTAAAATCAACGGGTTTTGTAACATATCCGGAAGCACCCAACTCATAAGCACTTCTGATGTCGGGATCTTCCTTCGATTGTGTAATGATGATTACCGGAATGGATTTGGTGCGTGGGTCTGATTTGAGCATTTCAAGCATTTCAATCCCACTCATGCGTGGCAACCTGAGGTCGAGTAAAACGACTTTCGGAAGTTTAAGCTCGGCTCGTTCGGCAAAAGCCCCTTTACTAAAGATATAATCTATGGCGTCCTCACCAGTTTCCACTGCGAAAATGCGGTTTGCAAGGTTGTGTTTTCTGAATGCCCTCATGGTGAGTTCAGCATCAGTGGCATTGTCCTCAATCAACAAAATATCAACAGGGCTAAAACGATCCATAATCATGATGTGTTGTGTCGATGGTTATTCTCAATATATCAGCTACTTAAATAAAATTAACAGTAAAATCGTCGAATAATTTCATGTTATTCGACGAAGAACCGAAAGCCAATTTACTACATTTCTCTTAATAATCCCAAAATAAATGCAACAAGCCGGAAAATGATAATAAAAGTACGCGATTGAAAATGAAAATGCAAATTGGATTATTCTTCACCTGAGCATGAAATAAGCAGCAACTGATTTTTTGCCAGCTCCTGCAAAGGAAATGCCAGGATGTGCAATGTGCAGATTAGTTGTGAATGGTGTATTTTTCCTCATGGCCAGACTCCCTCAGCAGCTCGTTGATTTCTTTTTTCAATGCGATCATTTTCAATTCCCTTCCCACAAAGAACTGATTCAACACTTCCAATTCGGTCGACTTTTTTTCAAGGGATTCCAGCAACTGTTTGTGGTGATGAACATCGAAGCAATGTCCGATATACCCAATGAAATCGCCATTACGATTAAAATTCGGAGTTCCCATATCCCTTACCCACCTATATTCACCGTCCCTGTTTTTCAGTCGGTATTCCATATCAAATGACTCGCGTAGCGCAAATGCCCGATTAAAGTTGCTGCTGCAGATTTCGAAATCTTCAGCGTGAACCCAGTCTGACCATTTTCCGGTGATCGCCTGCCGTAATGTCAAGCCTGTAAAGTGAAGCCAGGGTTTATTAAAAAACTGCCATACCATATTCTCGTTCACCTGCCAGATTAAGGCAGTACCTGCGTTAGCCAAAGTCTGGTATTGCAGGTCGCTTTCATGCAGCGCCTGCTCTGCCCTTTTGTGGTCGGTAATATCATTGATACTCGACAGGATATATGGCTGATTCTTTATGTGAATAATCTGAGCAGAAATCAAACCAATGATCACATTACCAAACTTCGTCATAAACAAGCACTCCTTGTCCCGGATTACTTTACCGCTTTTCAGCTGACGCACAACTTCTTCTCTTTCTCTTTGCTCTAACCACAATTTCAAACCAATAGACGAATCAGCCAAAGCTTCCTCCCTGGTATAACCAGAAATCACAGTAAAGGCATCATTCACGTCGATAAATTTTCCATCTAAAGCGGCAGTAATCGTAATGGCATAGTGCGAAGTCTGGAAGACTTTTGAGAACAATTCCTCTTTTTCGCGCATGGCCTCTTGAACCAGCATTCTTTCAGTAACATCGCGCAGTGCGCCATTGATGCAGGTCGGAGTCCCGTTTTCATCAAATACCAGCCTTGCATTTATTGATGCATATTTAATGTCTCCTCCTTTGTTTTTGACTTTTATTTCATAGTCTCTCAGCTCTTTGTTTTTTAACAATTCCCCGACCAGTTGATGCCGGTCGGCAGGGTCATTATACAGGTCAAAGACTGAGCCACCCAACAAATCCTGCCTGTTAAAGTCCGAAAAGTATTTAATCGAAGGGCTTATCTCGGTGATTACGCCATTAAGGTCTGTCTGATAAAATACATCCTGGACATTTTCGAAAATGGATTTATATTTTTCCTCACTGGCCCGCAGCTCAGCTTCGGCTTCTTTTTTACTATTGATATTCAAGGCGATCCCCATAAAATAATGAGACCCGGAGTTTGGTTGTTGCTGAACGAGTTTTCCCCGGGTCAGGATCCAGTTCCAATCGCCAGACTTGTTGCGGATGCGGTGTTCGCTTTCGTAATATGGCTCATTGTTATTTAGGTAGGCATCGACCCTTGCGAGCATCAGGGGAATATCATCAGGATGGTGAAAAGTGAACCACTCCTCAGCTGTTAGAGGTAACTCACCGGGCACATAGCCCAACATCTGGTGAAAAGCAAAGTCGAATCCAACAATACCTGATTGTTGATCCCATTCCCAAATGCCTTCATTACCAACCTGCAGTGCCATAGCTAATCGGTCATGGCTGTCCATGATGGTTTTCTGGGCTTCAACTTTATCAGTAATGTCGAGTACCTGTGACAAAACTGAAGTCATTTTACCTGATTCGTCAAAATAGACTGAATTATACCATTCGCAGTGAATAATGCGCCCCTCTTTTGTCAAATTTCGGTTCGCTGATACGACCCGGCTTGACACTCCGTCAGTGAGCTTTTTCATGGTATTTTCCACTACTTGCATATCTTCCGGATAAATCAAATGTAAGTCAGTGATGGCCTTTCCCAGCACCTCTTTTGCTGTCCATCCAAACATTCGCTCAGAGGCACCCGCCCAGCGGGTGACAATAAAGTCCTTGTCCCATTCAACGATTGCAAGGGGCGAATTGTCGATATGAAACAACAATTCTGTTATTTCTTCCGATTGACCAGCTACAATATAGGCGGCAGAGACTTCATCTGAAGGTTTCGTTTTCTTCACAATGATTAGATTTTTTGTTAAACTAAATCCTGGTCAACGCTATGCCAACAAATACGAATTCTGCAGGTTCCAATAAAGCACCATGGGTTACTTCCCGAAACCATTAACCCCGCGAATCGCTTATTATAATGGACAATACAAAGCATTGCTTCAAGTCACTTCAATTCAAAAGAAGTTCAAATGTAGTGAATAAATAATCTAAACCCAAACTATTCGTTACCAAGCGTTTTTAGCTAATCATTGTTTGCCTGAACAATGCAAGCGCGGACAATCATTTTTTTTCTGCTCTTAACTTTCAGGCAAAAAATTTGTTAATTCAGCCGGACTTTTGTCAGGACGCCAAAATGGCCGGAAACCCAACCCATGACATCATCTGTAAAGGTGATCTGGGTATTCATTCCAGAAGCATTCAGGCTTTTTTTTTTGACATATACATAATCAATCCTTCCCGGAAGGGTGCCACCTAAGGTATAACAGGCTGATGGCGGAGGTATGTTGCTGGCTTCGGGCTTGACGTCACCCTTAGGAGAAGGAATTCATCTGCTGAGGACTTAAATGGGGGTGCTTCTATTGGAGCACCTGATGTTTCGTGAAAATCAACCTTAAAGCCTTTCATCAGAAATGCACTGTCGCCCGATACGTTGAATACTGTTACGTTAGCTTGATAATGACCGGGATTGAGGTAAATGTGGGAAAATTCAAAATGGCTGAAGTCGTGGTTTTCAAATACATTGCTGTGTGCGTCATTCCAATCGATCTTCAGTTTCACCACCTTACCGGCTTTGTCAGCGGAGGTTCGCGTTAAGGTGAGTTTGAAGCCATCTGCCACTCCGGAAAATGCGAGTGTAGGTTTTTGGTTTATGCTGTCTTTTTCTTTCGCGCAACCAGTAATAACCGCGTACATCAACACGATCAGTGGTGACGCAGGTTTCATCCATTTGATGATGACATTTAAAAACCTATTTTTCACCATGTAAAAGTGCACACATGAACATCAGCAAACCCGAACGCTTCCGTGATTTTCATGGCGCTTAAGCTTTCACAGGCACAGCATCAATTAAGGCATACAAAAACCGGACACAAAAGGGCATGCAAAGTTCTTCCAGGGAAAATGATTTCCCTGATCTGTTCCGGCTGCATACGCAAGGTGCATGGTTTAGCGAAAAGTGTGTGTTTGCTTTTCAACCATAATTAAGCGAAGTTCTTGTCTGCGCGCCTTCAATTCAAGCAGCATTGCGGCTTTTGTTTCTTCGAACCAGCCGTTTAAGCCACTAAAAAGGGCCTCGTAGTAGTTGATGCCGCCATGCAGGTTTTCTGAGAAGTTTGAAAAGTATTGCGCTTGTTTAGCAGTCAATGCCGCCTTTGTTTCTGCCATTCTTTCCTTTAAAAAATCAATATAAATGCCCAGCTCCTTCATAAACATATTTGGCCTGTCAGTTCGCTCGATACAGTTGTTGCGGCCATAAATATGTCCGGTGATTTCTTGCAGGCTCATGATTTTCTGGAAGTAAGCGATATTCGGACCCGGACAAACCGAAACTCCAGGACCTTCTACCACTGTATCCAGGTGATTTACAAGCAGGGCTGCAGTCCCCAATCCAACGCAGATGCATGATTTTTCGACGATCTGTGCATATTTTTCCTTATACATTTCAGGCGGGTTGGTTTCCTCCTGCAAGGCCTGGATCTTTTTTTTCTGGTAAAGCCTGGAGGCCGTACACAGGCCTTTTTCGTTGAATTCGTAGTTGATTGCGACATATTGCTTCGGACACAGACTTCCTGGCTTTCCACTGCCGATGAGGATCGTTTTTTCAACATCCTTGCTATTGCTGCGTAAGCTGTTAAAGGGCACACCCAATGGTGAGATATTGCTCAGATACACATCATTTTCTTTCGCTTTAGCCAGCTTTGCCAACGTTAGTACATCCACTGAAGTGGCTTCGGGGACCAACAAAAATGGTGTTCCCCAGCCAACCGAATCAACCTGATAATAGTCGAGTAAAAACCGGTGCTCTTCAGCTGTTCCTACGCCTCCCTGTGCCGTGATTTTAATGGTCAGTGGTTCATCAGGGATTTCCCTGTTTTTTTCAGACAGGGACTGGCTCAGGATTTCAAAACTTTCACGTTCGAGCTCTTGCCTTTGCCCTTTAAACACTTCGAGTATAGGCCCCAGTAAAAATCCTTCCGTAGCAAAGGCATGGCCTCCACAGTTCAAACCCGATTCAACCCTGAATTCTGAAACCCATAATCCCTTACGTGCCAGAAACTTTCCCTGAATTTGCGCCGAGCGGTAATCGCTTACCTTTAAGGTGATTTTCTTTCTTATTTCACCCTTTTTGTTTGGGTAAAAGTCTTCAAAATTTTCAAGGTAACTATACAACCGCGGGTTCATGCCAGCCGACAAAATCACCGAAGAGGATAAGTCACTTTGGGCATATCCCCTCAGTGCAGCATGTGCATCATTGTATTCGGCCGGTAGTTTTTTTCCATGTTTGAAGTTCGGCCTGTCGACTTTAGTCATGATATTGACATCAATGCTGCCTATGGCCATATTTTCAGATATCCAGCTTTTTAACTCGCCTATATTGAAGTATTTATCAGTGAACTTCTTAAATTCCTCTTTTATTGATGCGGTATCAGGCAACAGGCTGAAATATGCCTTTAACTCGTTGCTTTTCTCTGATGCTGATTTTTTAAACTCCTCAAATTTCCTGGCAGTCAGGCTGTTGATCATGTTTAAATAAGAGGTAATGCGCTCAGCCCTGTAATCTTCCTGTTGATCTGAAATTTCTGTATACGACATCTCAAAGATTGCGCAATACATTTTTCTGAGTTTTTCGAGCAGGCCGTCGTCGACCAAAGAGATGGCCGAGTCGATGCCATAATGTGACACTTTCAATGGGGTTTCGAGGGTAAAGCCGATGCCCATTACGGGAATATGGAAGGTATGTAGTCGGTTCATGACACAATTCATTTTGAACAAGGTTGATACTAGAACAATTCATGCAAAAAGTAAGCTACCATCAGGCTTTGTTAACCCCTGAAAGGCAACTGCAGGATGATTTCTGATCAACTATTAGCTGAGGTAATCTTGCTTGTTCGGAACCGTGATATGTGGCTGCCCGGGGATTTTTCAGGCTGCCATGGGGCATTGCAACGGAGGGAGTTCCTATCAGTGTTTTTATTATCTGGTGCTAAATATTGACTTATTGTCATAAAATATCTGACAAAGATAGTTGATAATCAAGTGAAAATCAAATTTATTTGAATTGTACTTCAGTACTAGAAGGAGGTGTGAGGCATAGCTTGTTGAACATGACATAAAATGTTCATTACCCGACAGCAGCAGTTTCCACAATTATTCATCTCAAACAGGCTCTACCAGCATCTGCCAAAAACCGGTTATAGGAGCCTGAATTCATTCCGCAAGCTAAATCAACACTTTCCCCTTGCCATCCTGGGGATTGTATTTGTGCCCCTATCCCTGATCGCTGACTAATGAAAGTACTTAGTTGGCTCTTTTCAGGAAGGAAACGCCAAAGGAAGGGTAAAAATAAACGAACTTCCTTTGCCTAACTCACTCTCAACCCAAATGTTTCCATGCTGCAACTCAACAAACTCCCGGCATAAAATGAGCCCAAGCCCAGTGCCCTTTTCGTTGGCCGTGCCCCGCTTCGACAGGCCACAATCGAGGCCGAACAAATTTGAAAGATGCTCAGGTTCAATACCAATACCAGTATCTGTGACAGCAAACTCCAGAAAAGCAGGTTTAAGGATAGTGGTTATCGTGATTGTTCCATTATTAGCGGTGAATTTAATTGCGTTGGTAACAAGGTTTCGCAATACCGTGTTCAGCATCGACCTGTCTGCCAGCACAGCATCCGTTCCTGCCAATTTACCATTCAGGTTGATGTTTTTGAGCTTAGCCGCAGCGCTTGTCTGATCAATCACTTCATTTACAATCAAATCTGGCATTATGTGCTCAATGACCGGATTGAGTTTGCCTGTCTGAAGCCGTGACCATTCCAATAGGTTCTCAAGTAAGGTATAGGTCTGAAGGGAAGTTTCATGCATCGCAGCCGCCATATTTCTCACCTCGTCCTGGTTGAAATTGTTGAATTCATTCATCATCAAATCGGTTAATCCCAACAAGGCATTAAATGGGTTTTTAAGGTCGTGGGCGATGATTGAAAAGAATTTGTTTTTTGTCGCATCAAGCTCCTTAAGCTCTGTGTTGGCTTCATTCAGTCTGGCCAGGGTTTGTTCAAGCGCATGCTTTTCCCTGATCAACTGCCGCTGCAGATCACCAATTTCGCGGTTGAGTGCATGCATCGATGCGTTTTGATCGAGTAACTGTTTCGAATCGACTCCGCCCAATACGAGCAATTGGTTTGCTTTCCGAAAAACCTGGGCCAGAATTGAAGTATTTACCGAAATGTAATCTCCGATTGTCATCATGCCCTCAAAAATAAGCGGCTTGTCGTTTGGCAGTGAAAGCAGCTTGTCAAAAACCGGATTAATGAAACTTTGACAAGGCTCACCTTTAAATAAGTTAGTCATAGCACGATTTGCGAACAGCAGCACCTTCTCATCCGAAAATACCGCCATACACATTGAGGTGTTTTCCCTGAGCGCAAGTTCAACCTCAGGCGCCCACCTGTCAATTAGTTCTGACAAATCTGCCGAATTCATGAATCAGTGCATGGTGTTTAAACCTTCAAGCTTTTCGTCAGACACCTTAACGAAAACAGGTATATTGACCTGCATCCATTCATAATAAGGATACACCTGCTCATACGTTTCCTTCGAAAGCTTTTCTTTTAAGATGATCATCCAGCCATTAAGCTGAGCCGCCCAATAGTTGGTGGTAAAGGCATGGCTGCGATAAGCCCTGAATACCCATAGTATGGTATCAACAAGGACTTCAGGGTTGTGGTTGACAAAAATTGATGCCATAAACCTGACATGGTTGGCATGGTTATCTTTCATCATATTGATGTTGTTGGCACCAACAAGCGCCTCTATGTCAGGTCTGCCCATCATATGGGCATTCATAGCAGCAATTAACTGATCGGCTTTTTCGGCGTACTCAACGGCCGTTTGGGCACCCACCTGTATCAATTTTCCGGCGCTGCTTAATAAATATGCTCTGTTCATGTGTTAAATTGTTGAATATAGGATTCCGTGCTCATTAAATCAGGGTAATAGTGAATCAAATCAACTGCAGAAAAAGCGTCAGTACCGACATGCCTGAATGCTTGCCCGCCCACCAATATTGGTAATTCCGGGAAATTATTTCTGATGTCATGAACCATACTGATCAGGTTGGGTAAATTGAAATAAATGCTTAGTGAAACTGCAATCAGGTCAGGATTGATGAGTTTTGCATAATGGATCAGCTCTGTTGTCGGCGTGTTGGCACCCAGGAAGTGTGAATTCCAGCCGTTGATTTCAAACACATCGCTGATCATTTTAAGGCCAATCTGGTGAAACTCGTTCTGCACGCAGGAAACAATCACTGTCTTTTTTCGTGGTGTAACATGTGCCAGGTTCCTGTAATAGAGCTTATTCAACAGCGATTCAACGATGGCCGATGCCAGGTGTTCGGTTGCCACGCTGATCTTGTTATACTCCCAAAGCTCACCAACGGCATAAAGTGACTTCTTGTAGATTTCTTCATACAGCAACTTCACATCAGGCTCATGTTGCAGAAATTCATCAGTCAACTGACTGCATTTCATTTGATTACCCGATAACAATGCATCCAGAAATGGCTTGTAATCCGCCCCTTGCGCCTCAAACTTTTCTTTTTCATTCATGAATTCCATAGGGCAGCTTATCCTTAAATCTTAGCTGAGTCAGCAGTCAAATATACATAATAATAAATACAAAAAACAAGCTTTTACGCTGGAAGTGGATTTCAAATCGCAATATCACTCAATGATGATAAATGAGCTGATTTGCAGCAAGCAGCGGAATTACATTGTCGAGGGATAGAAAGTCTTGATGAGACTGGCTTTGAAAAAATGACAAAGAAAGACATCAGGGGTGAACCTCAAATTTGGCCATTGTTGTTTGAATCACTCCATCTGATGAAAGCTCTCGCCAAAGTATGACATATTTGCCGGGAGAATCGGGGGCTGTAAGCTGCAGCCTGTGTGCATCCGGCTGTTCACTCCCGAAATCAGTAACCCAAAGAAGTGTGTTGCGCGCATCGGGGATACTTTGCAAATCAGGCATTTGTGTTGAGAAATTGGTTGGATTGCTGTAAAACAGGTAATTCAGAAACACGCCTGATGAAGGCAGGTCAATGCCCGCAAAATCGCCCCGTTTTGATATCAGGCTCACGATTCCGCCATAGGTGATGTCGCCTTTAACATAAGGCTCATTAACGACCTCAATGCGTGCTACATTGGAGGGAGAAACTGCCAGCACCTTCTCGGGATTGTTAATCGCAACCCAATCAACAAGTACCAGGGGATCGTTAAAGGTCATTTCTGATTGTGGGCCAAATACCTTAAAGTATTTTATTCCTTGTTTCTTTCTAAGTTTTACCATGGTGGGCAATTCGACAAAGTACTCTTCCATGGTAGGCAGCAGCACATAGTTTTCGAGCTCAAGCTTAATGTTGGGGCGTCCGTAAAATGCCTTTTCGTCATAGTCAAGAACTGATGTTTTGTCTGTGGCTATGGTCTGAAACTGATTTGTAATTCTTAAGTTTCGGGCAAGCTGCAGCGCTGCTGCGCTTTCTTCTGTTGACAAACTAAACGCAGGCGATAGCAACCTCACGGGTTGAACACAAAAATCATTATCAATATAAACAACCGCCTGAACAGCGGTGTCGGCTGTTTCTGCGCAAATAAACACATCCCTGTACCCATGATAAGCTGGTAATGAAAAATAGTACTGTCCGGCACTATCTGTCTGGGTTGCCATAAAATCGCGACCTTCACCAATGATGGATAAGTTAATTCTTATTCCGGGCAACAACCGGTCATTTTTCTTATCCCTCACCTCTCCTGTCACGCTCACTCCCCTGGTTTCAGCATAATACAGCTGGTTTCCAGGTGCCGGGCTTTTCGCCACCGGTGTGAAATCTGCTTCAGCAAAACAGGCTTCAGGCACAACTGAAACGCATCGGAAATTTATTTTGGCGTTATTCTGGGCAGCACTCACCACTGGATTAATGGTTTCTCTGGGCAGAAATCGTGCCTTTGGCAAGGTTATGCGCTGCTGCCCCCACTGACCATCTGAAATCGCTTCAACCGGTTTAAGCACCAAAGTGTCAGTCCCTTCCAGAACATCAGTCACCAATGGGTTAACAATTTTCACCAGGCAATAGGCATATGCTCCGGGGCCTTGGTTGCGCATGACACGGGTGTAGGCCCTAATGTAATAAATGCCAGAAATGAGGTCAATAGGTATGTTTAGTGAACCAGAAGAAAAATGATTTGTGATCAGGCTTTTGCCATTCACCAGGCTCTTGCCGTCAGGTTCAATGATTTCAGCATACAGCACCTTGCTCAGCTGATTCTGAGGGCCTTCCATTGCGCTCACAAAGGCTGCAAACTGTATCTCTTCTCCTGCCACATACAAATTCCGGTCAATTACAAGCTGCACTGACTCTTGTACCATTAATGCATCAGCAGATTGGCAGAATGCGTTAAGACTCATTCCAATCAGCAATAATGTATTATAAATCAATCGGTTATTCATTTTAAATATTAATTTGGCCAAAAATCAGGTTTAACATTGGTTCCACCTTTCTGTGCCAGGCAATCAACACATTCAACATTTAGTTGGACCAGTGAATAGCCAAATTCGTTGCCCATCAGGTAGGCAGGGTAGTCGGACGGGCCGATCTCCCTAAGCCCCTGTCGCAGTGCTGAGGGTGAACAATAGGTGCTGAAGTCGAGTGGTAAATCGGGCACATTGGCAACAAATATTCTGGTCGATCTTAGGCCGGCGGCCCCAAAGAATCCAAGGACCTCGTTATCCGGGTGAGTTAAATTGCGCAGGTTGCCGCGAATAGCCAGTGGTTGTTTCTCATACAAGCCTCCTTGCTGGTTGCTGTTGATGCGCATTTGATCCCAGTAAGTATATGCAGTTTCGCTGAGTGCATATTGCTTAACAAGCAGGCTGTAGCCGTACATTAACCTGGCTGATAAATTATCGACAAATTGCAGCTCATAGCGGTTAAAAAGGTTATCGGTCAGGTTTCTGGTTGTCAGGGTATAGATGTGCTGTATTTTTCGGGTCTTCCAGCACACCTTGCGCGAATAATCCGGGGGCCACACATGGTGAACTACGCCGTCGTACCACCATTCGATCGGGTAATCAGCATGGTATTCCCAGGTTTCATAGGCTTCCCACATAAAGTACCTGCTGGTTGTTGCCCTTGCATCAAGGTTGACATAAAACTGGATACCAAGTGAATATTTACCGGGTGTATTGAGTTCAACATCTTTTCTTTCATAGTACACAGTGTCAATCACCGGACAGGCATTGATCTGATCATAATCAGAAACAATCTCATCTCCATCCGGAGTAATAATTTTAATCCTGAACGAAGTCCCTGCCTGCAAATAGCCTTGGTCAATCTGGCCGGTGTAGTTGCCATTGCCATCATCGCCAAGTACAAACACATTACCCTTGTCGTCGCTGATTTCAACACTGCAACCAATTATGGGCAAGTACTCAGGAGATGATATCGGCGAGGACCGTGAAATATTCACACGTTGAATTTCTTCGCCCAGGTTTACCTGTCCGGTTACCACAATTTTATTCAGGTCGCCGCTTTCGATATTTGGTGTGAATGATTTGATGCAGGACGTAACAATCAGCGTCAGCACCAGAAACACCGCGTTTAGTTTATTCTGATGCATAATTTCCAAGTTTAAAGATCCAGGTTGCCGTCATTATCGGCACGCCGATAACAGAATATTGATAGCCCCTGATTTTGCCATTTTCGTTTGTAAAATATACTGAATATGGGTTTTGCCTTCCGGTTAGGTTATACACGCTGATGATCAATGAACTGTGCATCAGCTTGTGCTTCTTCAGGCTGCCTTCGACAGTGAGCGAAACATCGGTGCGAAAATAATCCGGGATGCGGTAGGCATTGCGTTTTGAAAAGTCGAGTTGCGGAACACCATCGATATAATACACGGAAACCGGATAGGTGATCGGTTTTCCGGATTGATAGGCAACAATGGAAGAAAAGGTCACCCTGCGGCTCAGGTGATAGTTCAGCACCAGGTTGAGTGCATGCGGAATGTCGTAATTGGCTGGGAATGATTCGCCATAGTTAATTTTATCCCATGCATTCTCGCCAGAAATATGAACCATAGAGCGCGATAAGGTGTACGACAGCCAGCCTTCGAGTTTTGTGTTGCTGCGTCGCAGGAAAAACTCAACTCCATAGGCTTTTTGTGTTCCCTGCAGCACCTGGGTTTCAACATGAGAGCTTTCGAGAAAGTCGGCCCCGTCTTTAAAGTCAGGATAATCAGTGGTTGTTTTGTAATAAACCTCAACCGAAGTTTCGAGTCCGCTGCGGGCAAGGGTGCGAAAAATACCGAACGAAAACTGGTTGCTGGCAGAAGGTTTCAGGTGATAGTCGGCCAGTTTCCATTGCGCATTGGGCGCAATCGAGATGGCGTTGTTAAGCATAAACAGGTTTTGATGCATCTGGTTGAAAGCCAGCTTTAATGAACCGTTTTCATCAGTTTCAAAATTCACCGAAGCCCTGATATCCGGTTCGTGATACCAATTAATGATGTTGTTATTTCCATAGATCAGGGTGTCACTTACATACCTGAGCTCTCTTGGCGAATCCGGTTGATAGGTGAACACCGTACCCGGTCCCATTGGGTTAAATATGGTGTAGCGTAAGCCTAAGGTGATATTTAACCTTGGGCTTGGGTCGTAGGAGTCGGCCAGATAAATGGCACTTTCGAGCCCCTGTTCTTTTCCCAGCAGCACCCTGTTGTGCAATGATTGGGATCCAAATGGTTCAACGTTTCCCCTGTCAAGCTGGTACAATACTGTTCCCGCGCCATACATCAGGGCATTATTTCCGCCAATCATATGTTTAAAATCAGCTTTTGCCTCATAATGTCCCATCAGATAACCATGTTCGTATGCGCTGCTTTTCTCCTGCATATTGATGGTGTTGAAGCTGTATTGTGAGCCAATCACCGCAAATTCACCACGCAAGGCATTGCTGTAATTGTGGCTGAAGGACATGGCCATGCCACTGTTTGCATAATTGAAATTGTTGATTTCGGGCATCTTGAAACTGTCGCTGCTGTGATAAACAAACAACGACAACTGTGTTTTCTGGATATCATAGTTTACTGCGGCTGAGAAATCATAAAACCCGGCACTGCCGGCCCTGATATCAGGATTTTTGATTTTTTTCAGGATCCAGTCAGAATAGGATGAACGGGCACTGATCAGCAAGGTGCAGGTGTCTTTTTTGAGCGGCCCTTCGACAACAATATTTCCGGTGATCGGGCTGATGCCACCATGCGCGGTAAAGTGTTTTCTGTTTCCCTGTCGGGTCACGATGTTAAACACCGATGAAAGTCTTCCCCCGTATTGTGCCGGAATATGTCCTTTGTAAATTGAAAAATCCTTGATGATATCGGAATTAAAGGCTGGGAAAAAGCCAAACAAATGGGAGGTGTTGTAAATTGGTATCTTATTGATATAAAACGCATTCTGATCCGAACTTCCTCCCCTCACATTGAGCCCGGCAGAACCTTCTCCGGCACTGACAATACCCGGAAGCATTTCCGACACCTTGAGGATGTCGCGTTCGCCCATCATCATTGGAAGTTCCTTGATCGATTTCATCGAGATCTTGTCCAGGCCGGCATCCTTGGCCTTGATATTCATCTGCCTGTCGCCGTAAACGACGAATTCCTTCATCTGAATAACTGCTTTCTTTAGCTGAATGCTTAATTCACCATCAGAAATGACGTCTAACATGTATTTCTTTTTCTCATAACCAAGAAATTCAAACAGAACTGTATATTTTCCAGGTTTTAGCATGACAGAGAAGAATCCGTTGATATCGGACACTGCCCCGCTTTTAAGTTCAGGGAAATAAATCGTTGCATAAAACACCGGTTCTCCGGTTTCAACATCGAGTACCCGGCCAAGGACTTTCGCTTTGCTGTTGAAGTTGTTCCCACCAACTTTACCCACGCGGATGGTCTGCACCACATCTGCCATCCTTCCGGTAAGATACCTTTCTTCGCTGGCTGTGAGTTCCTTTGCCTGTTCGGTTAATGTATCAGAGGCCATTCCAATTTTGTCATATAAAGGCAACTCAGTAATCAGTTTTTCGCCTTTAAGCAATACCAGGTGACCATTCCAAGCCGACACTTCCAGGCCGGTTCCCCTGATGGCCAGCTTAACAGCATCAATCACACTAATCTGGTCCTGGTGGACGGTGACCTTGATGGGAGACACCCATGAAGGGAGGTAAAAAACCTGTACTCCGGATTCTTTATTAAGCCAATCGGAAAACTGACTAAAAGACACCTTATCAACATGGCATGATATCAGTTTTTCAGGTCCCTGAGCCTTTACTATACTCATGATGAAGAATACAGACATGAAGACAATCAGCCTTTTCATCATGGTTTCAATGTATTGCAATAACTGAGCAGTTCAGCCATCTGTTGATCGTCAGCCTTTTTCACGCTGAGGTGCATCTGCCTTAAGCGCTTTTTAACCATCGGTTGTATGTCATTGTCAAACAAGCGCACAAAGGTTTTATTGTTCTTGTATTTTCTAATGCCTTGCTTATCCTGCAGGTATGCCGTTCGTTTAGGTACTGAGAAAACAAAATAAGATGTACCAATCTTGTTTTCAAGTGCAATCTCCTTACGCCATTTATAAGCAACCCGCAATTTTCCTTTTCCGATGGTTTGAACAATTTGCTTAATCGTGTCCTGCAATTCCATCAGTTCAAAATGTGAGGTTCCAAGCTCAAATGAATCCATCCAGGCCATGGAGAGGCTTATTTGTGTATATTGGCCGTTGATGGTCTTATACAACAACACAAGTTGCTGGTTGAAGATATCATATTTCATTGAGAGGCTGTCGTAATGAACGCCCCTTAACATGACCGAACCGCGTACCAGCTTGTTGTCGTTCAGAAACGGATTTCCTTCCGTTCCCACAGGCTGAAAATAGGTGTATAGTTTACCATTGTGCAGCAATGGGTCATTTCCATAAACAGCTATATCATCGGGCAGGTTTGATTGGGCATGCAGGCTGACTGAAAACTGAATGAACAGCAGAAACAATAAACTATACAGGCATTTCATGAATTGCTTAACCCTATGATGTTGTTGGGCTGAAATCAAATTTATATGTCAAAAACATGCGCGCCAGCAACAAATATTTATAATCCAACAAAGTTAGGTGTTTCGTTTATTTGCCTGACGTCAAATAAATTGTTTTTCACATGTTTTAACCACTTACTTACCTTATTCATTCCATGACATCAAACATTTGCACCTTCATTTTCGCTTAATTAATGTAAACAGGAAACCGGAATACTTACAAATCAGCCCGGGTCCGCAGCGTAAAATTAATTACTATAATGTTTACACGACTGATATTCAATATAATGAACGACCATCGAACCCCTTAAACCGTCATCCGATTATGACTATCTTTGCCGCTCACTAAAGCACACGCATGATCTCAGTTGACGGACTCACAGTGGCGTTTGGAGGAACGACACTTTTTAAAGATATTTCATTCGCCATTAACGAAAAAGACCGGATCGCCCTCATGGGTAAAAACGGCGCTGGCAAGTCGACATTGCTTAAAATAATTGCCGGGATAAAAACCCCTACGCGCGGAAAAATATCAGCCCCAAAAGATGCCATTATTGCATACCTGCCACAGCATCTGCTCACCGACGACAGCAGAACTGTTTTCGAGGAAGCCGCCCAGGCCTTTGCCCATGTGTTTGCCATGGAAAAGGAAATCGAACACCTCAACCTGCAACTGACAGAACGCACGGATTACGAATCACCTGAATATTACGCCCTGATCGAGCAGGTCTCTACACTGAGCGAGAAGTATTATGCTGTCGAAGAAGTAAATTTCGATGCTGAAGTAGAAAAAATCCTGATCGGCCTTGGATTTGAGCGCAGCCATTTTACTCGGCCTACCAGTGAATTCAGCGGAGGCTGGCGTATGCGCATCGAACTGGCAAAAATCCTGCTTCAGAAACCCGACCTTATTTTGCTCGATGAGCCTACCAACCACCTTGATATTGAATCTGTTCAGTGGTTTGAGGACTTTCTGATCAATAGTGCAAAGGCTGTTATCGTGATTTCTCATGACAAGGCTTTTGTTGACAACATCACTACCCGAACAGTTGAAGTGACTATGGGCCGAATTTACGACTACCGGGTTAATTATTCAAAATACCTGCAATTACGTAAAGAAAGGCGCGAGCAACAGCAGAAGCAATTTGACGAGCAACAGAAATTCATCGCCGAGAACCAGGAATTTATCGAGCGGTTCAAAGGCACCTACTCAAAAACCAACCAGGTACAATCACGTGTGAGGATGCTCGAAAAGCTTGACATTGTAGAAATTGACGAAGAAGATACTTCTGCACTCAGGTTGAGGTTCCCCCCTTCACCGCGTTCAGGAAGCTATCCTGTTATTGTTGAGGACATGGGAAAACACTATGGCACGCACAAGGTGTTTTCAGGCGCCTCCTTCATTTTGGAGCGTGGCGAACGCATCGCTTTTGTAGGCAAGAATGGTGAGGGGAAATCGACCATGGTAAAGGCATTGATGGGTGAAATTGCATTCGAAGGCAAAATGGCCATCGGACATAACACCCTGATCGGCTATTTTGCCCAGAATGAAGCTTCATTACTCGATGAAGAGGCAACAGTCTTTCAAACAATCGACGATGTAGCCAAGGGCGATATCCGCACAAAAATCAAGGATTTACTTGGAGCCTTTATGTTTGGCGATGAAAGCTGGAACAAAAAAGTAAAGGTGTTGTCGGGTGGCGAGCGTACCAGGCTCGCCATGATCAAGCTCCTGCTTGAGCCAGTGAACCTGCTTATCCTTGATGAGCCCACGAACCACCTCGATATGCGTACAAAGGAAATCCTGAAAAGCGCCCTTCAGGACTACGATGGAACCATGATCCTTGTTTCTCACGACCGCGATTTCCTCGATGGACTCGCCACAAAGGTGTATGAGTTTGGAAACAAGCAGGTAAGTGAACACCTTGGTGATATTCACAGCTTCCTGGAAAAGAAAAAATTTGACAACCTCAAAGAGATCGAGCGGACGATCAGAAAATAGCTAAAAAAATACTTCCTCAGGCTTCAACCCTTTGTGCAGCAATTACCACTGTATTGCCTTTGATCATTGCCCATACCGGACAATAGGTGTCCTCGGCAAGCTTGAGTACTTTTTCCACATCTGAATCAGTGGTATCAGGTGAACGGAGCACTAGCTCAATAAAGATGGTTTTAAACCCGGTGGGATGGGCTTCACGTCTGATACCCCTGGCATGTATCTCAAAGCCATGGATGGTTTTGTTCATGCGGCGCAGGAATGTCAGCACAGCACTCCCCATACAGGAAGATAAGCTCAGGAGAAGCAATTCGAGCGAAGTATAGCCCAAATTGTCGCCCAAGGGCGGAGTGTAATCAATTGAAATAGGCGCATTGCCAGTAACAGAACCTTCGAAGTGCAGTTTTTCGTTAATAAGCCTGATCGAAGCGTGTAATTCCTGATTTTTATCCATTGATGGGTTGCCATTAAATATAGTTGATTTCCAGTACCTGATCACCACTCATTCAGTGATTAGATCCACACAATGCATGCTTACTCGTAGCAAAAACCCGTGTCGCGGTTTTTTTCACCCTTATAATAAACACTGCCGTGTGTACCAAGTATAATCATTGGGTTTCTTGGGTCGTTCGAGAATATTTTCACCCAACGGTGCTGAACGCCATAGGAATAAAGTGTGCTTATTTTTATGGTGACTGAGCCTGTTTCTCCGGGTGAATATACTTTCTTAGGAAAAGCAACCACCTTACATCCTTTCGAAGCTGAGAGCGAATCAATAACCAATTCCTCAGCACCAAGGTTTTTGAAGGTGAAGTTGTATTCCATTGATTTTGCATGCGAAAGATCGCCAAAAGAATAATTCAGCTGGTCGAATACCAAACGTGGAACACTGTCGATGAGGCCATAACCGAACTTTGAAACGGTATCATCAACAATGTAGGCGCTGAAATACAAAAACTTGTAGGCATTCACCGGATCATCCGTCTGCATGGTGACTTCGGCATCAAACTTTCCGATTTTATAACACAAATCAGGGTTGAATTTCATGATGATCTTTCCGGTGCTTCCGGGAGCCAGGTTTGCCGGCATCACAATTACATCGAGATAGGGCTGCTGCTTGGTATTCAAAAAACCAATGTTTTTTTTACCAAGGTTCATCACTCCAATTTCTTTTTCGAAGACCTTTCCTGTCATTACCGTGCCCAGTTGAAAATCGATGCTATCGAGGGCAAATCCAATATTTCCGATTTTCACCTTATACGCATCGCCGGCAGTATTGCTGTTTTGTGCAATACCAACTGAAGTAAGCATAACCATCAAGGACACAAACAACAGAAAGAGGCAGTTTTTCATAGGCATGATTTCAATTGGTTAAAATCATACCCGCCAAAGTTACCGGAACTCATAAACACGGCAACTGTATTCTTTAATTCGACAGTATTGAGAAACACAGCTAGCTCCTCAGTATTGGTGATCACCCTGAGCGATGGATGGTTAAAGGCCTGCCTGATGCTGTCGGGACTAAGGGCCGGGAGTCTTTTCAGCGCCACGGCATGCGGATCGTAAAATACAACGGCTTCGTCGGACAGGCTTAAGGAGTCTGTATATTGTGGTAAAAACCGGTCATTGAGGCTGCTGAATGTATGCAGTTCGAGGCATGAAAGTAATTTCCGCGAGGGAAACTGCTCGCGCAATGCCCTAACACTGGCCTTTACCTTTGATGGGGCATGGGCGAAATCGCGAAAAACAGCCGTGTTGCCCTTTTCCCATAATAGTTCAAGCCGACGCGATGCTCCTTTGAAACTGCTTATTGCCTGATAAAACATCCTTTCCTCAACACCCATGGCCAGGCACACCTCCTTTGCTGCCGACACATTCGCCATATTGTGTGCACCGAATATCTGCATCGGAATTGCGTTTCCCTTTTGATCGATCAAAAATGTCTTTTCATCTACGACACGGTGATTGTGGGCGCCATAAGCCTTTTTACTGCAAGTGGCTTCTTCTGCCAGCATGCATAATTGCACATCATCACTGCAATAAATAAGCGCACCTCCTTTTTCGATGGATTGAATAAACAGCCTGAACTGCTGAAGGTAGTTATCGAATGTAGGAAACACATTCATATGGTCCCAACCAATGCCGCTAATCACCGCAATATTTGGATGATAATGCAAGAATTTTGGTTGAGGGTCAAGTGGTGAGGTCAGGTATTCATCGCCCTCCATAACCATCCATTTGGCTTTATCGGTGAGCTGCACCATGATATTAAAGCCTTCGAGCTGTGCGCCCACCATATAATCGGCTTCAACGCCTGCATGCTGCAACACATGAAGGATCATCGAGGTTATGGTTGTTTTTCCATGGCTTCCGCCAATAACAACCCTACTTTTGTGTTTTGCACGCTCATACAGGTATTCCGGATAGGAATACACCGTCAATCCCAATTCGATGGCTCTCATTAGTTCAGGATTGTCTTTTCTGGCGTGCATGCCGACAATGACTTCGTCAATGTCAGTATTGATTTTTTCCGCAAACCAGCCAATTTCGCCAGGAAGCATGCCTGCGCTTTCAAGACGCGAACGCGATGGCTCGGCAATTTCATCGTCCGACCCTGTGACAGTATAACCTTCCTGTCCAAGGGCTAACGCAAGATTGTGCATTGCACTTCCGCCAATTGCAATAAAATGAGCCTTTTTCATGCCAGGCATATATTGAAGGGCCAAATATAGAATAATTCCTTTGTACGGCAAGTATTCCCAGCCATGGTTTTTTGAAAAAATCAGGAACGCATTTCATTACTTCTTTCGCGGCTGAAGGACAAGTCAAAATTGAACCAGCCAACCATTGTGCTGCAACACATGCCTTCTTCACGAGACTTTTGGCTTATGCAACACAATCAGTATATTTGTCACGTAAAACAAGAAAGGAATTACAGATGATTAAGCTGGATATTAATCAGTTAAACAGCAAATATACCCAATTCGATGTTGGACAGGTACTCGCAGACTGTCATCAGTTGCTGGGTGGAAAGCTTGCCTTTGCAAGCAGTTTGGGACTTGAAGATCAGGTGTTGACCCATTTTATTGCCAGACACTGTCCTGAAATAAGGATTTTTACCCTCGATACCGGACGCTTGTTTCCTGAAACTTATGACCTTATTGCCCGAACCAATGCAAGGTACAAAACCAATATTGAAGTTTTTTTTCCGGATGCAGCAGCAGTGGAAGAAATGGTAAAAACAGGTGGAGTTAATTTGTTCTACGAAAGTATCGGGAACAGAAAAATGTGTTGCACTGTACGGAAAACCCAGCCGCTGGACAGGGCTTTGACTGGCTTAAACGGTTGGATTACGGGCTTACGGAAAGACCAATCTGTCACCAGAACACATATGGAAGTAATTGAGTGGGATGCCATGCATGGGTTGTATAAAATTAATCCCCTGATCAACTGGTCAGCTGCGCAGATTAACGATTTCATCAAGGCAGAAAATATACCGGTAAGTCCTTTGCATGCCAAAGGATTTCCAAGCATAGGATGTCAGCCATGCACCAGGGCCATCAGCCCGGATGAAGACATCAGGGCTGGCCGTTGGTGGTGGGAAAATCCCGAGCAGAAAGAATGTGGTCTTCATAAAAAGTAAATGAACAGAGACCGTTTCTTTTCAGCCTCAACTGCAGCGATTAATAAACAGATTATCAGGCTAACAGTTCCTAACATCGTGAGCAATATCACTGTGCCTCTTTTGGGTATGGTTGACCTGGCAATGATGGGGCGGCTAAATTCTCCCGTGTTCATCGGCGCCGTTGCCCTTGGCACTGTTATCTTCAATATGCTTTACCTCAGCCTTGGATTTCTGAGGATGGGGACTACCGGATTCACAGCACAGGCTTCAGGAGCAGGCAACAATCACGAAATCAGCTATACGCTTTACAGGGCCCTTACCATTGCCATGTTGATTGCATTATCTTTTATCATTTTCCAGAAGCCCATCGAATGGATCGCTTATCAATTGCTGGATGGCGACAAGGAAGTTAAGCTGCTTGCGTTAAAGTATTTCAGAATCAGGATTTTGGCGGCACCTGCCACCCTGGCCTTGTATGTACTGATGGGCTGGTTCATTGGCATGCAAAATACCCTTATCCCAATGATCATCAGCATTGCAGTCAATGTGCTGAATATTGGATTCAACATCCTGTTTGTGTTAGGCTTTCATATGCAGGTCGAAGGTGTTGCCTGGGGCACTTTGCTTGCACAGTATGGTGGCGTGATCATTGGCCTGGTTTTTTTGCTGGTAAAATACAGATCGGTTCTGATAAAACCTGCGCTGCAGCTCATTCTTCAAAAAGCCCCGATGCGAAAATTTCTTTCCATCAACACCGACATCCTGATCAGAAGCATCTTGTTGCTGGTAGCCTTAAGCTTTTTCACGAGCAAATCTGCCATTTTTGGAAACGATGTATTGGCCATCAATGCCATCTTTTTGCAGTTTTTCTTTTTCTTTTCTTATTTCATGGATGGCTTTGCTTACGCCGGTGAAGCGATGGCCGGGAACCTGTTTGGCGCAAAACAGGCAACAGGCTTGCAGAAACTCACCTGGCTGCTGTTTGGCTGGGGAATTGCCGTAAGCCTTGTTTTTTCATTGGTCTACCTTTTCTTCGGTCATTGGCTGGTTGGTTTGCTCACCGACATTGAAAGTGTTTCACAGCAAGCCTATCACTATTACTTCTGGATGGTTTTTATTCCGCTGAGTACCTTTGCAGCCTTTATCTGGGACGGAATTTATGTGGGTGTTACTGCGGCAAAGGCCATGCGAAACACCATGATCATTGCTGTATTAGGCGTGTTTTTTCCGGCTTATTTCCTGCTTACAGGTGTTTTTGACAACCATGGCATTTGGCTTGCGTTTCACTTGTTTATGCTGGCCCGGGGAATCAGTATGACCTTCTTTGCGCGAAAGGCGATATTCCGGCCGATGCTCGTGAAATAAACACCCTGCTGATATCTTTTAACAGGAAGGCATTGAACAATATGTCCTGATTTTTGCTACCTTTGCAAGGCATTATTGGGCTAATACGATCTAAATTTTCACACGCATATGACTAGAAAAAAGAGCCCTTCTCATCACCATGAATTTACAAGAGAGGAGGTCCTTAACGATTATAGAATCGCTGTTGAGAGCCGGCAGGCAAGCTTGTTGGGCCGCAGGGAGGTGCTTACCGGAAAGGCAAAATTCGGGATTTTTGGCGACGGCAAAGAAGTACCTCAACTGGCAATGGCAAAGGTTTTTCAGCCAGGCGACTGGCGTTCAGGATACTACCGGGACCAAACCTTCATGCTGGCAGCAGGAATGATTTCGCTTGAAGAGCTGTTTGCCCAGCTCTATGGCGACACTGACCTTGATGCCAACCCGGGCAATGGCGGCAGGCTGATGAACAATCATTTTGCAACACGCGCACTCGACGAATCAGGGCTTTGGAAAGAACATACGACCATCAAAAACTCATCGGCTGACACCTCTCCTACCGCCAGCCAGATGTTGCGCTTGCTGGGACTCGCCCTAGCCTCAAAACATTACCGCGATAATGAAGCCCTGCATGGCATGCATCAGTTTTCAATTCATGGCAATGAAGTTGCGTTTGGTACCATTGGCGATGCATCAACATCAGAAGGCCACTTTTTCGAAGCATTCAATGCGGCAGGTGTGTTGCAGGTCCCCATGGCACTGTCGGTATGGGACGATGGCTGGGGCATCTCTGTTCCTAATAAATTCCAAACGACCAAGGGAAGCATCTCGGAAATTTTAAACGGCTTTGCCAAAAACGAACACTCAAACGGCTACTATATCTACCGCGAATACGCATGGGATTATGAGGCGCTTGTGCGAATGTATGCCGAAGGAATTACCAAATGCCGCAACGAACATGTTCCTGTTTTGTTTCATATCGTTGGCTGCACCCAACCACAGGGTCACTCCACCTCCGGATCGCATGAACGGTATAAGTCGAAGGAACAACTGCAGCACGAGCTGGAAACCGATGGCATTCTCCGAATGGGAAAATGGCTTATTGAAAAGAAATTTGCCACAGAAATTGAGTTGGAAAGCATTGAAAAGGAAGCCGAAAAAAGGGTGCGCAATGCCCGTAAATCTGCCTGGCACAATTTTCAACAACCCCTCATGAAGAAAAGGGATGCGTTCGTCAAACTGGTGGATGTAACTACCTGCCACTGCGCCAAGACAAACAAGATCGAGCAGATCAAACAGGACCTGATGAAAACTGGTGAGCCCATCAGAAAAGACATCATTTCATCGGGCAAAAAAATTCTTCGCCTGATCTGCAATTCCTGTTCTAACCCAAACAACTCACTGAAAACCAATGTAACCAATTGGCTCAACAAGGAAATCACTGAAGGAAACGACCGCTACAGCTCGCATTTGTATTCCCGTTCAGCGCATTCAGCCATGAACATATTGCCAGTGGCTCCGACTTATGGTGAGACAGAAACACTGGTTCCAGGAAGGGAAATCCTGCGTGATAATTTTGATTGGATTTTTGCTTCAAACCCAATGGTGGTTGCTTTTGGCGAAGATGTTGGAAAGATCGGCGGAGTGAACCAAACCTACGAAGGCTTGCAGGACAAATACGGTCCCTTGCGCATAAGCGACACAGGCATCCGTGAAGCAAGCATTATCGGGCAGGGCATTGGCATGGCCATGCGAGGCCTCCGACCCATTGCCGAAATCCAGTATTTCGATTACCTGCTCTATGCCCTGCAAGTCATCAGTGATGACCTGGCCACCCTGCAATACAGAACAAAAGGCGGGCAAAAAGCACCGCTGATCATCAGCACACGCGGACACAGGCTTGAAGGCATCTGGCATGCCGGTTCGCCACTCAGCATGGTCATCAATTCAATCCGGGGAGTGTATGTGGCTGTGCCCAGAAACATGACGCAGGCCGCAGGTTTTTACAATACATTTCTAGCTTCCGATGAGCCGGCGCTGATCATTGAACCACTGAACGGATACAGGCTCAGGGAACGCAAGCCCACAAATATGGGCGAATTCCGCATTGCACCCGGCGTACCTGAAATTATCCGTGAAGGCAGCGATATTACCATTGTGACCTATGGCTCCTGTGTGAGGATTGCGCAGGATGCAGCAGCACAACTGAGCGATTTTGGCATTTCAACAGAACTCATCGATGTGCAGACATTGCTGCCTTTCGACGTGAACAATATGATTGTAAACTCATTGAAGAAAACAAATAAAATCCTTTTCTTTGATGAAGATGTTCCCGGCGGGGCTTCGAGCTATATGATGCAACAGGTGCTTGAAGATCAGAAAGGCTTCAACTTCCTTGATGCTGAACCCAGAACACTTACTTCGAAAGGTCACCGGGCAGCATACAGCACCGATGGCGACTACTTCTCGAACCCCAATGCAGAAGATGTCTTTGATATGGTTTACAATATGATGCATGAATATAATCCGGTAAAATATCCGAAAATTTTCTGAACAGATTGAACCAATTCGTGCATCAGCAGGTTTAATGCTAAGACAGGGTAAACATTGACAACAAGAACGTATTTGAGCAATTTGAAAATCAGCCGTTTAGTTGCTTATGCAATGTTTACGGTGGTTTGTGCATGCTCAGGTCCAAGTGTGCGTATCGATGATAACTTCCACAAAAACAAGAATTTAGCAAAGGATTCGACGGTTATTTTGCCTTTGGCGCAGCCAGATGGAAAAGAGGTGGCTGCAATTATAATCAGCGAAAGCAACTTACCTGGTTTTCACAGCGCAACAGACAGTTCAGTGAACATGGTGCAATCGGCAAATGTTGGTGTGATTTGCGCCCAGCACGCTGAATCAATTGCAAGTACAGTGGATAATTCATCATTGAGAGATGCTCATACGCCTTTTGTGCCCTGGCCCGATGTCGCGGTGCCAATCACGGGCATGAAGCGGTATTTCGTGATTGATTTTGAGAATGATGTGTTCACAAACACCGATCTGTATTTCACAAACGGAACACAGTTAACCCTGATTCATCCCGTATTTCAACATCTTAAGCTTGCCGGTGGACTTCCGGGCCTGGGAAAATCATCGCTGAATCATTATGGCATGAAACTCAGGCAAAACCTATACACTTCTATTGACCCTGAGGCTACTGCCATTGACAGGCACGACAGGCCGTTTGCAGGAATCTTGTATGTGAGTTTTTTTAAAATCAGCACCCGCGCCGATCTTAAACTGCGGTGGCAATCCGAAGTTATCATCGGAACCGTTGGTTCCGGATCTCTGGCCCATACAGTGCAACAAAGCCTCCATCAAAAAGAGCCCGTAGGCTGGGATTTTCAAATCAAAAACGACATCCTCCTGAATTACAATATGCAGCTCGAAAAGGGAATCGTTGCTTCAAGGCAGTTTGAAGCCATCGCCCAGGGCGGCCTGATGGCGGGCACCTATGCCACCAATGGCTCTGTTGCATTTCAATTCCGATTTGGGAAATTCAGGCCTTATTTCAACGACCTCAGCTTTGCCGCACAAGGCATAGCGTCTGAAAGAAATGCAACCGACTGGCAGTATTGGGTATTTATCAATCCGGGTGCGCGCTTCGTACTATACGATGTAACACTTAACGGTGGCGTATTTAACCGCAACAGCCCGCATACTTTTGGCTTTGCCGATACAAAACACCTTGTTGGGAACATCGAAACCGGCTTTGTTGTTGCATACAAGGGCATTGGCCTGCAAAGCAGCCTAACCGCCATTTCGCCCGAGTTTAAAAGGGGTATGAGTCATAAGTGGGGTGCGTTCAAACTGTTTTTCAACTTCTAACTCAAGATAAATATGGGATATACTTCTTCTGAGAGTGATTCATTTAAAAGTCAGCAAATTGAATTTCCGGTCAGCTATGTGCTCAAGGTGATACTCGATACAAGTTCATGTAGCGAAGCTCCTGAAAGCGATATTGCAGAAATCCTGAAAGGGCTTGACCTGCGATTTGGAAAGTTTACTTCAAAGGCAAGCAACAAAAACAATTTCGTCAGCTATTCGATACCTGTAACGCTTCAATTTGCCGAACAGATGCAATTGATGTATGAAAGATTAAAGTCATTGCCCGGGATAAAAGTGGCCATCTGAGATGAATCAATTGAAAGTATTTCTTCTACTCATCGCCGGCGGAAGCTCAGGAACCTTGCTGCGCTACCTCGTTTATCAGACGGCCGACCGCTACCTGAACAACAGCTTTCCCTGGGGCACACTCACAGTAAACGTTGTAGGTTCGCTGCTTATTGGTGTCCTCTGGAGCCTTATGGATAAAACCAATGTACCACCTGCCACCAGGCTTTTCCTGTTCATCGGATTTTTGGGCAGTTTTACGACATTTTCCTCTTTTGCTTTCGACAGCTTAAACCTCGTTCATCAGGGCGCCTTTAAGTTGGCCATGTTGAATATACTGTTAAACAATGTGTTGGGCATTGGCTTCTGTTTTGCAGGATATTATACCGTGAAGTTGATTCAATATCATTGAACCTTCAGGCATGCACGATATTGAACCCCATTTTGGCTGGCGCGATTACTACACTGCTGAGCACGATCCCAAATCACCGTTTTTTGGCCGGCAATACAGTGAAATCTATTTCACCAATACCATCTACAATTATTATATCCATCCACAATGGGATGAGTTTGGTTCGAACACACTTTACCTGAAAATTCTGGCCTGCAATTATTCTTTACACTATTGTGTCATCGAGTTTTTAGGGGAATGGAATGACCTGCTCTACAACGACATTATGTTTCTTTACCGCGATGTTGTTGAGCCATTGCTCGATCATGGCATTCATTTCTTCATCCTTGTTGGTGAAAATGTGTTGAGTTTTCACGACGACGGCGATGACTATTACCAGGAATGGTTTGATAATATTGAGGACGGCTGGATTGTCTGTCTCAATTTCAGGGAGCATGTCATCCATGATTTCGTGAAGGCCCGGCTCGATTATTACCTTGCTTTCGGAGGAAAATTTGATCAGTTTAATTGGCGTGGAGTCTTACCTGATCAGTTGTTTCAACAGATTGATGAGTTGGTAATGAAACGCTTAAGCCCATGACACAAATCGTATCCTTATCCCTCAATGTTGTCGGAAGGGTGCAAGGAGTAGGTTTTCGGGCAATGACGCAACGCAAAGCTACAGAGCTCGGCCTTGTTGGATTTGTGCAAAACCTGCCGGATGGCAGTGTTATGATTGAAGCGGAAGGACCTGTTGAACAGCTCAGTGAGTTGATACAATGGTGCCGACGAAACCCAGGCTGGTCAAGGGTTAGCGATGTGAGCATAACAGAAATCCCAGTCATTGGTTACCTGCAGTTCGAAATAAAACATGGTCGTTAAGCGCATTTGATCGCCCGGATAACGTGTCGTTTTCCCGGTGGCCCCTCAAGTCTTTCCACCTTGAACCCAGCATCCCTCAGTGCCGTTTTCACAATGCCACGTGCACTGTAGGTGACCAGTATTCCCGGGCTTGACAGGCTTGTATGCATGCGTTTAAAGATTTCGGCCTGCCAGAGTTCCGGCTGTACATTCGGGCTGAAAGCATCAAAGTAAATCAGGTCGAACCTGGCGGCCGGGGGCCTGTAATCTTCAAGTGCAACAAGGCTTTTTCGGATCGTAAAATCAGCACGCAATGCCGTTGAAACATTCCATTCAGCCTTGTGCATATTCAAAAAAACCTGTTTGTGTCCCTGAAGGCTATGATGTTCACAATAGTTTAGCTGCTTCACGATGTCAATATCAAGCGGCAATATGTCAATGGCTTCGTAAGATACAACACACCGCCCTGCGCAATCACTCAGGGTCAGCAATGCGTTCAGGCCCG
>JAHIUX010000048.1 GCA_018816765.1 Bacteroidota bacterium | reverse complement strand
GGGCAAATCGGGTACAGGCCATGGTAAAATTTGATTTTTAAAATCAGCAGCATTTAATAAAAAAAAGAACCATGAAAAAAAGCATTGTACTATTTTTTTTTATTGCACTAGTCTCGTCATTGATGACATTTCAACAGGCATTTGCACAGAAAAACATGGACACGCAGTTTGAGGAAATTAAGAGCGAAGCTCAGCGACTCATGGACGAGATCAAAGTCCCAGGTATAGCCATTGGGATCATGCACGATGGCAAGGTCCAAATGGCCGGTCTCGGCATTACCAATGTTGACGATCCTCAGGCTGTCACTGAAGCCACCGTGTTTTATATCGGCTCCATATCGAAGACTTTTACGTCCACCGTAGTTCTTAAAATGTCAGAACGCGGAGAGCTCGACCTCAAAGCCCCGGTTCGGAAGTATCTCCCGGAGTTTTCGGTCCTGGATAGAGAGGCTTCAGAAAAGGCGAAGGTCATCGACCTTTTCCAGCACCGGACTGGCTGGCAAGGCGACTACTTTGAGGATCCCAGTTCGGGGGAAGATGCCTTGGAGAAGGCCGTGCGGGCTTTTCGATTCCTACCGCAACGCACACCTTATGGCGAGGTCTGGGCCTACAACAATATCAACTTCGTCATTGCAGGACGCCTCATTCAAGTCGTAAGCCGTGCAAAATCTTATGAACAAAAAGTTAAGGACGAGTTGTTTCTGCCCCTGGGCATGACGCATAGCTCATTCTACATGGCGGATCTAATGGCAGAACGCTTTGCTGTTGGCCATGCCGGAGTATATGACGGGACGTCCGAACCTCAGGTCAGCTTTGCGCCTTTTCCGCGCAGCGTCTATCCGGCCGGAGGCATACTCAGTAATGTCAGTGATATGATGAAGTATATGAAATTTCAGTTTGACGGTAAGGACAAGGACGGCAGTCAACTGTTGTCTCCAAAGTTGCTGGACATGGCGCACAGTCCCTTGGTCGAAGGCGAGCTGAGTGAAAACAACGGTGTTACGTGGTTCGTTGAGGATATCGGCGGTGTGCGAACCGTTTTTCATGCCGGTCGGTCGGCAGGGGCTACCGCCAAGATGCTGTTTGCACCGGACAAGAAATTTGGGATCGTTGTTCTTACGAACAGCGACCGCGGTATTGAAGTGTACGATGCGGTTATCGCATTGGCTCTCAAAAAGTATTTGGATATTGAGAGAACACCCTTGGTCGCAATCACTGCAGATCGTAGTTCCCTTGAACCTTTCGTAGGACTTTGGTTAGGGGATAATGAAGACTACAAAATCTATTTTGACAAGGATCAGCTCATGGCTGAGCGCTTGTACAAACCACTTGGAGACCTCCAAATTTATAAGAACCCTCCACCTATTTCGATGAGTAGCGCGGGTAAAGACATGGTTATCATGACAGATGGTGCCTTTCAAGGAACGGTTGGTGAGTTGCTGCGTGACAAGTCTGGAAAGCCGGCGTTCCTTAGCATGCAGCACCGGATCTTCCGTCTCGCTAAATAGGTTTCATGGTATTTGCCCTGATGATGGCCACGCTTATGCAAGAAGGCAAGGGTGGCCATCGCAAGAAAGCAATTACTGGCAAGAAAGTTTAAAGCAACATGAAAAATCTAGTAATGTAATCAAAATAGTTAAACTCAATTATTAATAATTAAAAAAAAAAGAATCATGAAAAAAAACAATGTACTATTATTTACTGTAATAATCGCGTCATTATTTACAGTTCAACCCGCATTTGCTCAGCAACAAAATGTTAAAGAGGTTTCTCAGAAGATTGAAAAACTTTCAGAGGGGCTGGTTGGCCGCATTGGTGTGGCTGCACAGGAAATTGGCTCAGGAGTAAATGTCACCATAAACGGCGATGAATCGTTTGTTATGGCGAGTACCTATAAAGTTGCGATTGCAACCACCTTGCTAAACCGTGTCGATAAAGGCGAGATTAAATTAACCGATTTAATCGATATCACACAAGAAATGATGGTCGCAGGCGACAATGCAATCGCACTGAACTTCGTTCATCCCGGTATAAAGTTGTCTGTAGCAAATTTGATTGAACCCATGATAACGGAAAGCGACAATACTGCCACAGACGCCTGTCTAAAACTCGCGGGAGGTCCCGAAGCGGTAACAAAGATGATGCGCAGTATAGGGATAACAGAACTACGAGTTGATAGGTCTACCAGCGAAATTTTAAGGGACTTCTATGGTTTACCTGATAAGGCCTACGCATCAGTTCTTGCAGCTGCCATTGCCAAAGACCCAACGCTCGCAGCAAAACAATCTGATCGAAACCTTGAATTCGAAAAAGAAGACCCACGTGACCACTCAACACCAAAAGCAATGCTGGAATTGCTTTTAGCTATCGACAGCGGAAAGGTGTTGAGTAAGGAAAGCCGCGAATTCCTGCTTGCTACAATGTCACGCACGCGTACAGGTAAAGGAAGGCTAAAAGGCCTTCTGCCAAAAGGAACACCAGTTGCCCACAAAACAGGAACTATTGGCGGTGTGGCTAATGACGTGGGTTACATAACACTTCCTGATGGCCGACGTTTTGCGATTGTGGTATTTACTAAGAGCAGTACGACGTCTGAAGCTGATCGGGATCGAGCCGTTGCGGAAGTTACCCGGACTTTATACGACTTTTATTATTTAAAGTGATAAGACAAATATTTATTTAACAATTAAAAATTAATCAAAATGAGTAAACAAGATAGAATAAAGGAGATGCTAAACTTAGTAACTCCTATGAACAAATGGAAAAAACCTCAATCATTAGAATTTGTAGAAGCGGCTACAAAACGATATAGCTTTCCAAACTGGCAATCGGGAAGCGAAGATTCGATTTATTTTAATTTACATATCCCGGAATTTTTTAAATGTTGTGTGGTACCGGCACCAACTAGAAAGAGTATTATAGATCGAGATCTTAATCCTGACTTATTGGATTTAACTTATACCGCATTTGATGGTACTACTACACCTACATTAAAAGAATATTTAGGTGGCAAACGTCAGGTGCAAGCTATGATGATGGCGCACAAAGGAAAAGTAGTCTTTGAAACGTATCCGGGAATGAATCCAAATGATATACACATATGGATGTCTGCAGCTAAAACAACGGTGGGTTTGCTTATTTCAATGCTAGCTCAAGAAGGTAAAATAGACCTTGAAAAACCAATACCGACCTATGTACCAAGATTAAAAGGTTCAGCTTGGGAAAAGGTAAGTGTGAAAAATGCCATGAACATGTCAGCCGGACTTAACATTGAAGAAACGATAGAGAATCTTTTGAATCCGGAAACCTGGATTGCGAAGTGGTTTACAGCTGCTTTTGAAGGAACAGGTGATTGGCAAGCTATGGCTCAAGATGCACAACCTTTACCCAATGAATCTGCCGGTGAGCGTTTCAGATACTCCGGTGCTAACACAATGATGCTGGTTCTTGTTACGGAACAGGTAACAGGAATGAGATGGCAAGAATACTTTAATGAAAGAGTATGGTCTAAAATTGGAGCACAAGGACAGTTTATTTGTGGACTTTCAGAGGGCGTGCCATTAGGTGCAGGTCTTCACAATTGTACACCGGAAGATTTTCTTCGCTTTGCATTATTATATACACCAAGTTGGAATGCAGTTGCAAGCGAACAGGTTATTTCAGATGATTTACTTAAATCCATTCAAGATCTTGGAAATGCTAAAGCCTACAAAGGATCTACAGAAGAAAAGTATGGTTCAGATTGGTTTGGAGAAGTTCCTGAAAAAAATACAGCACAATGGGATCATTATTTTCCTGATGGAGGAATGTTTAAACACGGAAATATGGGTCAAGGGATCTATGTAGATCCGAAGCGTGACTTCTGTGGAATATACTTTGGCTTAGCACCAAATCCAGATTCGATTTCAGGAATCGATCATTCACCAGGTTTTTTAAGAGCTGCTGCGAAAATGTTAGCAGGGAAATAATAAATAATTGTTTAACTAAAAAATTAAAAAAATGACAAGTAGTAAAGAAAATCCGTACGCAACTAAAGACAATCCGTACGCAACCAAAGACAATCCGTTTGCAACCAAAGACAATCCGTTTGCAACCAAAGACAATCCGATTGCGACTGAATTTAATCCATACGCAACCGGAAAGGATTATTACAAAATACCCCAGCGTTTACACAAATACCCTTCTTCCGATAAAGCGAAGAAGCTCGTACATGACTCCATAGCCATAGATACTCTTTTTTCGGGTACCTGGCCAGAGCAGTGGTCATCTCCTGAAGGCCCTGAGTTTCATGACGAGATGGACCGCTGTATTGCTGTAGGAGTAAAGGTAATGGGTCTATGCGCATCAGCTGATTCTCTGAATCCAGCTGCTTCAGCAACCTTAAAGGCTCTGCAGTTCTATCTCAAGAAGATCAACGAACGCCCTGATAAATACAAGATTGTGCGCACAACCAAGGATATTGATGAGGCGATAGCGGAAAAGAAGTTGGGCTTATACTTTACCCATCAGGGTACAGGACATTATGAAGGTGATGTCGATAATGTAGCTATTTGGCGTCAGCTCGGTTATGGATACTGTTTATTGGCATACAACCAGCGTAATCCTGTGGGTGACGGATGTTTTATGAAAGAGAACAAAGGGCTTACTGCTTATGGAAAGACATTGATTGACGCCTACAACCGTTACGGCATGCTCGTAGATGTTAGTCATACTGGTGAACGTACTGCACTAGATGCCATTGAGCGCAGCAGTCAGCCGGTAATATCCTCCCACTCAGTAGCCATGGCAATCGCAAAATATCAACGTAGTTTAGAGGATTCGGTTATTAAGGGCGTAGCCCAGAGTGGCGGTGTTTGCTCCATTAACTCTGTAGGTGCTTTTGTTGATACATCTAACCCGGATATCGTGACGACGGATATGCTTTTCAAACATATTGATTACATGGTAAATCTTGTTGGTATTGACCATGTCGGTTACGGTTCTGATTTTATCCCGGATACCGCCTTTACTTCTGATGGTATGCAAACACCATTTGGTCAGGCAATCTTCCCGGATGGAGGCTATTCATTTGAAGTGGGTAAAAAAGGATTCCCAACACCTGCTTCTTATCAGATTCTTCCTGCTCTTGTGGATAAGTTGCTTGAGAAGGGATATTCCAAAGAAGATTGTGCCAAAATTATTGGTGGTAATAATTACCGGGTTTTCAAACAGGTTTGGAGATAAATAAATAATTAACAAAAGGGGCTGTCTCAAAAGTAATAATACGATAATATTTCACCTTGAGAGACTTTGTGCTTACTTTGAGATACTCTGTGATCCAATGCTTTAATAAAATTTCACTAAGTAGCACAAAGGTATCACTAATTTACACAATGACTTTTGAGACAGCCCCTTATAAGTGACGATATATGGCAGATGCAAAATTCAGTAAGGGTTCGAAGGTTTCCTTTGACGATGCCTGGGGTTTTATAAATAAAGTTGGAATAGCGGCTCACAAATATGGTTCAACATCAGCACGGTTGGAATCATTTCTTGTTGACCTGTCAAAAAGTTTTGGCTATGAGGGTGTATTTCGGTCAAACCCCTCCGAGATTGTTTTTGGTTTAAGGGAGACCCTTGAGTCGCCTCAACGTGTGGAAGTCATTGCAACCTCGGCTCCTGATCTCAACTTGGATAAACTGGCGCGTTTGGGTGACCTGCTTAAGGAATATAGTACTGAAACAATGTCGCTTAAAGAAGCCTGGGCACGTATCGATGCCATTGAACATGTACAGCCACCCTGGGGAAAGTTTGCTACTATGTTGGGCTATGCTTTTGTTGGCCTTGGCCTTGCAGCCCTTCTGGGTGCTGGTTGGCTTGATCTCCTATTTGCAACAATTTTTAGCATGCTCGTTTACGGCATAGTTTTACTTTCCACAAAACTGGGATCTGCCGCTTTAACATGGATGCCGCTCACATCAGCTTTCGTTGTTGGGCTTTTGGCAACAAGCTTAAAGGCATTTATTCCAGAGCTTAATCTTGTTTTGATTATTTTATCAGCAGTAGCAGTTATTCTTCCGGGATATACCATTAGTCTTGGTGCCGGAGAGTTGGTGGCACAGCGTGTGGTATCGGGGACTGCCAACCTAATGAACGGATTAATCTGCCTGGTTAAGCAAATCGCAGGAAGCTGGCTTGGTATCGTTGTGGCTGGTTCCATCTTTGCTTTGGAGACTAGCGGTCTGGCAGCACCTGTTGAACAAATCTGGTCGATGGTGCTTTTTCCCCTACTACTTGGTGGACTTTGTGTCGTTTTTCAAGTTTCGCGCAGAGATTTCATTTGGGCTGTATTGGTTTCTGCCACAGCCTATTTGGGAGTTTTGGGTGGGAGTTCGATTATGGATAGTAACCTAGGTAATTTGATAGGGACTATTGTTGCAGTGGTTGTTGCCAATGTTTGGGCCAGAAAAACAGAACGTCCAACTTCTATTGTTCTTATTCCGGCCATCGTATTGTTGGTAAGTGGCAGTATCGGGTTTCGTGGCTTGGCCTCTATGGCACAAGGCGATCTAATATTAGGTGTTCAGCAACTTTTTCAAATGTTCGTAGTGGCTATGACGATACTTGCCGGGATAATGATTGGATATACTATAATTAAGCCTGAAAAAGGACTTTGACACCTGAAAATATGCGATCGATTCTAGACCTAATTACTTCATCTAAAGCAATAAGCAGTAATTGAGTAAATACATATTATAAATTTTAATTTAACTAATAAGTAAATCTAAAACACATGAAATTAAAACCAATTATTATTAAATCCCTTAGCTTTATCATTTTTAACTGTATAGTAGCAACTACGCTGATGGGGCAAGAGGCATTACCTGTCAATAGCAATTTGTTAATTGAATATGGGATTTCTCCAAAGGTGCTTGATGCAGCCTTAAGTTCTACTTTACAAGAAGGTTCCTTTAAAGAAAAAGTGCATATGATTCGCGATGATGGAGATGTTGTTAAAAAAGCAGATTTTATCTTTATATATGATCCAAAATATAAGGACGGAATTGATATTCAAGTTGCATATCATAAAGATTCTATAGGCTATTTAGAAAGTAAAAAGCTTGTAAAATTGATGCAACAAATGCATTCCTTTAGCCGAAAATCCACCTCCTACCTTTATGATGAAAAAAGTCTTAAAGTAATAAGCATGAAAGAGGATGAAATAGTTTTAAGCTTTTTTTATGATGCTGATAAACTCGAACCTGAACTGAAGTATGGTAAAAAAGCAAAGGGGTTGATTTATGTAAAGAACAAAGAATTGGTTAAGGTTGAGCTTACAAATACAAAGCCTATCAAATTTCTTGGACAAAAAGTGGCAGCTAATGAATATAATTCGACTATCTATTATAGACGTACTCTTAATGGTGGACATATAGAAGCTTCCTCTGTTGATCATATAACTTATACTAAGAAAGGTAAAGAAATTAAAACTACCATTAATTCTGAAACCGTCGAATATAACGATGCCAAAGGTATAGCTTTAAATTGGGCAGAAAAACCAGCCACAGTAAGTACAGCAAACATGGAAATACTGGAAAAGAGTTTAGGTTGGGCATTGCCAATTTTTGGGAAAGGGGCAACAAAACTGGGTTACAAACTACCGCGTCCAATTGGTGTAAATGCTTTTGTGCACTTTCAATCGCAAACACTTAAGCTAAATGATATAAAAGTTGGACTTAATGGTGGAGAACTAAGAGATGTTTCTTCTTTAGTTAATTTTGATGCTTCAAGTGTACCACAGACTTCTGAGGCACAAAATTTCCGTGCAGATGTTTGGATATTTCCTTTTCTTAATTTATCTGCGATGGTAGGAACAGGTAAAAACAGACTCGACGGAAAGATATACCTTAGTGACGAACTTATAGCGGCTTTAGAAAAATATGGTTGGCTAATTGGTATCAGTAAGGATGATATACCTGAATTTTTGCCTATCCAATCCGAATTAACTTCTTTAGTATATGGTGGTGGAGCAACAATGGCTGGAGGTGTTGGTAATTTTAATTTATCTTTAACCTATCAAGTCGCTTTTGCTGAGGTTTTTGAAGTTAATACTAGAAAATTTGCTCAGATATTTAACCCTGCTATTGGATACCGTTTCCCTTCTTCCGGTGTAAATATTATGGCAGGTGCACAAGGCCAATTTTACAATACTTTAACAGCAGGTTCTATTAAACTTCCAAATCCTGATGGTCCTAACAACAGTTTAGATTTTGCTGTTAACTTTAAGCCGATAAATTGGAATTTTATAGCAGGTGTTTATGCTCCCATTACAGATCATTTCGATATTTCATTACAAACTGGTTGGGGAAAACGTAGCTCACTAACAGCCATTATTGGATATAGATTTTAATAACAAAAAAAACAAAAAACTTTTACCATGAAAAAAGTAATTAGAATTAAAACTTGTATTATTGCATTAATGATATTTACAACTACATTGATTAGTGCGCAAGAAGATAATCAGACTAAGGGCGATAAAAAGTCAGCAGACGAAATAGCGAAAGAATTAGCGGACCCCAACACCGTTTTGGGTACCTTGAACTTCAATTTCGATTATATAAATTATCAGGGAGATTTGCCTGAAGCAGGAAGCCAAAACAGCTTTAGTATGGGTTTTCAACCTGTCCTTCCGGTACCATTAAATAAGACGGTAAATCTTTTCGTAAGACCCAATATCCCCCTCTATTTTACGCAACCAACATTTGGGGTGAATGGGTTTGAAAATCAGGGAGTCAACTTAGGGAATATCAGCGCCGATGTTGCGGTAGGAAAATCATTTCCATCAAAAACAGTTGGAGTACTTGGTGTGTTTGGTAGTTTCCGTACGGCAAGTAATGAGGACTTACGTTCTCCTTATACCCTATTAGGTCCTGAAATTGCCGTTGGACAAATCTTTAAATGGGGTGTAGTTGGACTATTGGTATCTCATGGGTGGAGTGTTAATAAGTACGATGATCCTACTGCTGGTAGAGTTTCTATAATGGGTAACGATGTATTTGCTGCCTCAAAAGCAGGTGAATCTGCAAGTATAACTTCCGGCCAATATTTCTATAATATTAGTTTAAAAAATGGTTGGCAGATTGCTGGGGGGCCAACATATTCCTATAACCACAAAGCGGAAAAAGGAAATAAATTTACCCTACCAGTTGGTGGTGGTGCAGTCAAAGTGGTCCGTTTTGGTAAATTGCCGATGAAGTTTCAGCTTCAATATTGGTATTATGTGGCATCACCAGATGCATTTGGTCCACAGCATCAAATACGTTTTACTGTTTCTCCTGTTGTTGCTTTACCTTGGTAGCATCAATTAATTCAATCAGATTAGTATATATAATAAATTCTTATGAAATGAAGCATGTAGATCGCTTAGTAGTATTAATTATAATATTTTTTGCATTAACAATACAATTAAAAGCCCAAAACTGGGACTCTGGAGATACGTTAAACACGCAGCCCACAAAAGAAAATCGAATTAGTGATTTTAGGGACAATATGATCGATTGGACTGGTCAGGATTTAATTGATGCCACCTTTCCAAATTCCTGGCCATTGTTTGGTTCTAAAGCACGTATGGCCATTGGTGGTTATGCCAGATTAGATTACATACAGGATTTTGATGGCGGCTATGATCGCTTTCAATACGAAATCCAAAATGTTCAGGTAGATGGAGATGGGCGGTCTCCCCAAAGCGGCTATATGAACATGCATGCCCGAGAATCGCGCTTTAATATTGATGTTAGAAACATCACTGAAACAGGCATGCCGGTGCGTGTGTTTTTTGAATTGGATTTTTACAATCTGGATAGAGGGCCCTTCAACCAAGCACCTCGATTAAGACATTTTTATGGCGTATTGGGGCGTTTATTAATTGGCCGCACATGGGGCACACAATCTGATTTATATGCAGTTCCATCAACCATTGATTTTGCTGCGGGTGATGCTTTAACCGGCACAAGACGTGCTCAAGTTCGTTTTGAAGATAAAATATCAGATAAAATGAACTATGCGCTAGGCCTTGAAATGCTTGAGTTTCCTGATATTGATGGAAATAATTTTGATGGACAAGCCAGCATGAAGCTGCCTTTGCTTGCGGGTAGAATAACAAGAACTACCGCTTCGGGTGGCCGTTTGTTTCTTGGCGCATCGGCTTTTCAACTACGTTGGGATGGGCAATCTTCGGGGCCTGATGCTACGGCATTTGGCTGGGGAGCAAGCTTCAGTGGACGTGAGTATTTTGGACAAAAAAAGCACTATTTCCGCTGGATGGCCTCATACGGCGATGGCTGGGGAAGTAATATTGTAGCTGCTGTTGGAACATCAGCTTCAGCAATTCTGACTCCTGATGAAAAGTTAGAAACCATGCCTGCATGGAATCTTGGAACAGGTGTTGCTCTAAACATTTCGCCTGTTTTAGTAGCTAATATCAACACCAGCTGGTTTGGGTTGAATCCTTCGGAGCATCGAGATGCTGATAAAATCAAAATGGGAGGTTCAGGTCATATTAATTTAATATGGTCGCCTATAAAAAATGTAAATACAGGCATTGAATTTATGACATTGTATCGCGAAAATGGAGATGGAAAATCAGGAGTTGGAAAAAGACTTCAGCTCATGGCTAAATATTTATTTTAGAAAAAATGTAAATACGATTTATTAAAGTTTTAAACCAAAAAAAGCTATCTATTTATAAAATTCAGGGGGAGCAAATGAAATTTCTGGGAAGCAGGGAACAGTTTATAGTTGGTTTTACTTATAGATTTGGTTGGAAAGGCAAGAATTATTTACATGGGGTAACCTTATAATAAAAAACAGATGAGAATCTTTAAAAACACTTTATTAGTAATTCTATTCTTTTATGCATTTGGGATATATTCAGCTAGGGCTCAAAATGACACATCGCAGGTGAAGAAAGAAAAAAAGAAAATATCGTTTCGCCACCCGGATGATAATGCCTTTGACATGAGTTCCTTTTTATTGGAACACAAAGGTCTGTTACCTATACCCATTTTAATTACGGAACCGGCTGTTGGCTATGGTGGAGGAGCAGCCTTAATTTATTTTCACAATCGCAAAAAGCAATACAATTCTTATGTTCCGCCAGATATTACAGGAGGTGTTGGACTCATAACCGAAAATGGTACTTGGGCAGCTGGGGCTTTTCATGCGCACACCTTTGGCGAAAATAGAGTACGCACACTAACGGCACTAATTAAACCCAGTGTTAAAATTAATTATTATGGGAATAATAGTGAGTTGCTAAGCAAGAACCCTATTACCATTAACCTTAATTCGTGGCTTGTTTTTCAACAAGCACAAGTGCGACTTGCCAAATCAAACTTTTACCTTGGCGCCTCCTATTCCTATTTTCAAAGCGATATTACGTTGGATACCCTTCCCGGTCGGCCCTTAATAAATTTGTTAATAAAACAGCTTAATGTTAATTCAGTTATAAGTACCATTAAACCCATGGTTGTTTATGATAACAGGGATAATGTTTTCACCCCTACCAAGGGAATAAATGCTGAGGTATCATGTAATTACAGCGCCCAATGGTTAGGGTCGAGTGATGACTATGGTGTAATTAACACTAAGTTTTTGGGTTATGTGCCGGTAGTATCGCGCTTGTTCTCAAGCTATCGATTTCAAGGGAGTTACTTGCTCGGCGATGCGCCTTTTTATGCTTACCCTTTTGTTTCTTTACGTGGTATACCAGCAATGCGATATCAAAGCAATAATACTTTAGTGGCAGAAACCGAATGGAGGTATAATATTTACAAACGTTATTCTATACTTGCATTTACCGGTTTGGGTAAAGCATTTCAATCAACCAGTAATTTTAATGATATTGATTGGGCCTATAATGTGGGAACAGGTTTTCGATATGAAATAGCTAAGACGCTTGGAACACACATGGGCGTTGATTTTGCTTGGGGTAACGCCAAGGATTTTGCATTTTACATTGTTTTTGGAACCTCTTGGTTTTAATTTTATAATTATGTATTAATTTTATCATTACATATTAAATTTATCTCTATGCATAAACACTTTTTAAGTAAAAATAAGAGAAGAACATGGATTACCATCCTTCTTTTGGCGATAACATTTGATGGTATTTCGCAACAATTCAACTCCGACAATTACCTGACGATGCCTAAAGGTACTGGCACTTTTTGCCCTACATCTGGTCAAAGAAACTCAACATTGTTGATGTCTTTTGCCTTAATAGACCGGTTTGAGTTTTTTGCCCAAGGTAATTTGTACCGGGATTATAGAGATGAACAAAGTCCACAATATTTTACAACCACTGTTTACGGAAAGTATATGTTTTGGAAAAATAAAGCAAACACTGGTGGCGGAGGGGTGTTTTTAGGCTTTGGTCAATCGCCAGGCTATTATAATAAAACAGAATTTACCGAATTGCATAAAAACATATGGACAGCAGTTCCTATTACAATTCCGTTCCTCAATAACATGTTTTCGTGGGATATTATGCCTGGAGCAATGGTTGACTTTGATTATGGTAACAATAAAGAAACAGCTTTTGGTTTTACTTGGTCTACGCGTTTGGCAATTTCTAAAATTATCCCCAAAATATCTATTGTGGGTGAATTATACGGCACGAAAGGCGAAGTAAGCTCAAAGCCGGAATACAAAGTTGGCTTGCGTTGGGAACCTAATGATTTTATTATTCCGGCCATTACCTATGGAGCAGGTTTGGATGGCACAAGTGGGGCTGGTTTTGAAATAGGACTAGTTATTTATACGCCTCAATATTTAACAAAGGATTTTATAAAAAATAATACCATTCAATACTAAATTCATCTTGAATAATTCAATCATACAAATTCAGGACTTACAGTTTAATTGGGACAAATCAAAGGTTCCTTTTATTATAATTCCAGAACTTGAAGTTTTGAAAGGTGAACATCTTTTGATTAAAGGCGACAGCGGAAGTGGAAAGACTACTTTTCTGAATTTAATTTCCGGTGTTTTGCCCCTTAGCAGTGGGGAGATGAAAATATTAGGCGAAAATTTGCTTGATGTGTCATCTTCAAAACGCGATGCCATCAGGGCAAATCATATGGGTGTTATTTTCCAGATGTTTAATCTCATCCCCTATCTTTCGGTTATCGAAAATGTACTTATTCCCATTCATTTTTCTGAAGTCAAAAAGAATAAAATTATAGCAAAAGGAGTAAGTGCAAAGGATGAAGCAATCCGTTTACTGTCCGAATTAGGTCTTCAGCAAAAAGAGATACACGAAAAAAAAGTTACTGAACTCAGTGTTGGGCAACAGCAACGCGTTGCAGCAGCCCGGGCATTAATTGGTTCGCCCGAAATTATACTGGCCGATGAACCAACTTCAGCACTCGATGAAAACAATTCCATGCGCTTCCTCGACCTGCTTCTAGAGGAGTGCAAAAAAAACAACAGCACTTTGTTGTATGTAAGTCACGACAATCGCATCCATCAAAAATTCCAACAAAGCATTTCCATTCATGATTTTACTGAAAACATACCGGTTACTGAGAAAACAAAAAAGGAGGCTTTGGAATGTTTATCTTAAAGCTCGCGTTAAAAAGTCTGCTGAACCGTAAGTTTACGGTGGCGCTCACCATATTTTCTATCGCTATTAGTATCACTCTTTTATTGGGTGTTGAACGGATAAGGATTGGTCTTGAAAATAGTTTCACCAATACAATTTCGGGCACCGATTTGGTTGTTGGCGCACGCACCGGCGACGAGCAACTTCTTTTGTCAACTGTATTTCATATCGGAATGGCTTCCAACAATATCAGTTGGCATAGCTACGAAGATATAGCTGCCAATGAATTAATAGACTGGACGATTCCGATTTCAATGGGCGATTCGCATGAAGGATTTAGCGTAATTGGTACGAACGATGACTATTTTACACATTATCAGTTTGCCAATAAACAGCATTTGCAATTTCAGGCGGGAAAAGCATTTCATGAAACTTTTGATGCCGTTTTGGGAGCAGATGTTGCAGCTTCTCATGAATATAAAATTGGCGATGAAATTGTAATCAACCACGGTTCGGGTGAAATTGCTTTTCATGACCACGCCGATAAACCCTTTCATGTTTCAGGAATTCTGCAGCGGACCGGCACTCCTGTCGATCAAACCATTCATGTAAGTTTAGAAGGAATTGAAGCCATTCATATCGATTGGGTAGATGGAATGCCCGACAAACACATGCACTTTTCGGCCGAAGAAGTAGAACACCTTCATCTTGAACCCGAAAACATTACTGCTTTTTTGGTGGGATTAAAAAGCAGAACAGACGTATTAACAGTACAACGCCTGATCAATCAGAACAAGAGTGAGCCCCTGACTGCAGTTATGCCGGGGATTACCTTACAACGACTTTGGAACATGATGGGAAAGATTGAAACAGCACTGCTGATTGTCTCCGGTTTTGTTGCCTTAGCCGGATTAATTGGGATGCTTGTGGCATTGCTCACCGGCATAAACGAAAGACGGCGCGAAATGGCAATCCTACGTTCGGTTGGTGCCAGTCCGTTTAAAATATTCGGTTTAATTTCCAGCGAATCTATCGTAATTACCTTGTCGGGAATTGCACTGGGTATAGCTTTTGTTTTTCTCCTGTTGCAAATAGCAAAACCAATACTCGAAACACAGTACGGTATTTATTTAAACCCCTCAGGGATATCATTACAGGAAATTTATATTATCGGAACGGTAATAATTTTGGGAATATTAATTGGGATAATTCCTGGTTATAAAATATATAAATACTCACTTTTGGATGGAATGACAGTTAAAATGTAACTTGCATTCATACAAAAAAACTAAAAAAATATGCGCAATATTATTTTCACTTTTCTGTTTATAACCGTTTTTACCAGCATATTTGCCCAGAAGGTTGAAGTAATTCAATGGCATAATCTAGTTTCGGATGAAGTTAAATTTGATGATCCTTTTGAAAAATTGACGAAGGACCAAATTATTGATTTAAGTTATGTAGAGAGAATGCGGATGCTTAAAGAAAGAAAATTTGGCAGTGTGGGCAATGAAACTCTGAAAAAAATTGAAGAAATAGAGAAAAAACTCACCGCTGAAGGAGTTGACATTGAGGGCTTGCTTGCCAAGCGCGAAGCCATTACGGAGCTTCGGAGAGAGAGGGCGGAAGCTGTTGTTGATTCATTAAATGGATTGTATATTAGAATGATAGGTTATTTATTGCCGCTTGACTTTGATGGGAAAAAAGGAGTAGAATTTCTTTTGGTGCCTTGGGTAGGAGCTTGTATACATACACCGCCACCGCCGCAAAATCAAATTGTTTATATAAAATTTGATAAGGGCTATGAAACCAGTTCTCTTTTTACGCCAGTGTGGGTTGAAGGTACGTTACGAACAGAAAGTTTAACCAAGGAGCTTTTTTTAGTAGACGGTAAATCAGAAATACGACTGGGATACTCAATGAGGCCCAAGTCAATAGAAAAGTATAATTAAAATGGAGAAAAGTAACCCTGAGGTTGGTTTTGAAATAGGAGTAGTCATTTATACGCCTCAATATTTAACAAAAAACTACACAAAACAAAACAAATTTATTTACTAAACAGTAGCTTTAAAATGAAAAAGATACCTCTTTTATTCATAGCATTAACTTTTATTTCAATATCTGGTTATTCTCAATTCCTAGCCAATAAAAAAAACATAGAAATTGAAAGATTAACAGACACATTAAAGGTCTTGTCTTATAAAAACGATTCGCTTCAAAAATTAGTTGATAATTATAGTGTTACTTATTTAGCCTTCAAAGAAAAACTCATGAAACAAGATTTTGACCCCATTCGCTCTGCTGTGCTTATAGATTCTCTTATTGCGATGGTTGATTCAACAGATGAACATTTGTTAATGCAGCATCAAATGATGCAAGATTCTTTAATTCAATTAAATCGAACAAATGAACAACTTTTAAGACGCACTGATAGTATAATTTCTCATCAACAATATGTCGAAAACCATGTGGTTTATATTGAAATTGAAAAAGCCAAAGCTATTGAAAATCTTAAAAAACTAAAGGAGCTGTTTGATGATGAGATTATTAATCAGGCTGAATTTATACAGCTAAAGCAAAAATATTTAAAGCAACTCTAAGTATTTGATCTACAGAATTCAAAACAAACTTCAACCATCTAAAAATGAAAAAAGCAGGCATTCTAACATTTATAAGTTTAATAACTTTACAGTTGTGCTTTGCACAAAAGGAACAAGATAGCCAAGAAGACGAGTTCACACCTTATGAATTGATGTCAGAATACTACGTTAACAACTTTCAACCTTTTAAAAAGAAAAATATTTACATCGGCCTGTCTTTTTCACTGCAAGACCTGCAGCAAGAAAACACGACAGGTCTTTTACAAAATGTTGTGGATGGGCAAAGTCTTGACTACAACATCAAATTCAAAAGTGGATATTACATTAGCGATTATACGATGGTTGGTTTTAATTTCAGCTATGAACACGATAAATTTGGGGGTACGGTATTCCGTGACCCCGATACTTTGCAGTCCAACTCCATGACCAAATCGTTTGATTTCACACCCAACATCCGGCCATCCTTTCCGATAACAAAAAATGAGCGGCTGAGTTTTTTCGTAGAAACAGGGCTTACCTTCGGCTACACCTCAGCACTTACAAGGAATGTTAAAAAGGGTGATGAAGTAAATACACAATACACCGAAGGATTTCATTTCAGGGCAGGAATAAGCCCGGGCATTACATTCTTTGCAATGGAAAGTTTTGCTTTTGAGGTGCAGTTAAATCTTATCGGTTATGACCTGGCGGTTTTACAACAATCCACAAATAATGGCCCCGAATCAAGGAGAGTGGATCAAAAAGTAGACGCAAAAATTGATCTCTTATCCTTAAACCTTGGCTTGTCCTATTATTTGGGTTCAAAGAAATAACAGTAAATGTAACAAAAAATGAAAAGACTTTTGAATATAATGCTGATGTTTGCCATAATAATCGCGAGCTCATGTGTGAGAGAAGATTATTTCGGTTTATCACCCTATGGGAATATAAAATCATTTTTGGTGAGCAATCAGGCAGGAAATGCCAAGATCAGCAACGATTCGATGACTGTTGTGGTTGAGATTCCCGGCGGTATCGATCTTTCGGCAATTACCATCCAAACCATGGAAGTATCATCATTTGCATCAGCCGATAAAGCGGTTGGAGATCAACTTGATCTGAATGATCCTGCAAACATAACAGTTATTGCAGAAGATGGTAGCTCACATGTTTGGACTGTAAAATCCTTTGTTGCCAGTGCAAATCCTCAGTTGGATAACTGGCAGCTGGATGAATGGTATCAAACGGCTTCGGATTATTATGAGCCCGGCAATAGTGCCCAATCAACCGTTTGGGGAACCGGCAATCCTGGCACCCAGTTACTCAACAAACTCGCCACCACACCCGTTGACCTTGGCGGAAGCAACAAGGCGGCAAAAATGGAAACTTTGTACAATGGACTGATACCGGCTTCATTGGGAATGCCAATTTCTACAGGATCTTTGTTTACAGGCTTTTTTAATCCGGATAATCTGGATCCAACAGATCCACAGGCAGCAATTGAGTTCGGAACCCCCTTTACAGGCCGGCCGGCCACGCTCCGTTTTCAATACCAATATCAGGCAGGAGAGGAAAACAAAGACAGGGAAGGCAATGCATTGAGCTATTCTGATATGTTGGACATTTATGCCTTCCTCGAAATCAGATTCAATGGTGAAGTAAAGCGTCTTGCCACCGCATGGTTCCGAAGCGCTGATGAGGTAGGGAATTTGACAAGTATCGAGATTCTTTTTACTTATGGTGAACTGGATAATACCTTCCCTGACTATATGAAGCCGGCGGACAATGTTTATGTCAGTGCCGATTCAGCTGCTTTCGCCTTACCAACACATATCACCTTTGTCGCCTCCTCCAGCTTTGATGGAGCAAATTTTGCCGGAGCAGTTGGGAGTACTTTGATCATTGACAACATAGAAATGCTATATAACAATTAGTGAAAATGAGTTATTTAAGGAATATAAAAATTGAGTTTAAAATCGAATGGGCATTCGTATCCAGATAGTGTCAACTAATTAAACCTGCCATGGTTTGGGTAGGCGCAACCCTTCTATAAGTCGTGTTCATATTTCCCTGCTGTAGATTGATCAAATACAACCTTATTATCAGGTAAACAATATATTTCAGTTAAACCGCCGACCCTAAAGACACAAAAGAGGCTGTCTCGGAAATTTCGGACAGCCTCAAAGAGTTTAATGGACAAAAATTAGATGTGTGTCAGAACTAGTTCTTGATAATCCTCTTTACAAAACTTTTTCCATTTTGATTGCTAACTTTTACCAAATAAACTCCGGTAATTAAATGAGATAAATCAAATTTAGTTTGATTTACAAAGCGATCAACTTCCTCCCCAATTGTATTATAAATAACTGTTATACTTGGTATTGATTCATTCTCAAATGTTACATTTAAAACATCTACTACAGGATTAGGGTACAGTGCCAATCCTGAGAAATCAGTAATTGGATTGTTTATGCCGGTTGGATCGTACATAACATCGTATGTAATCACACCTAAGTCATAAGTAGCCATATAAACTGTAAAACCTTCGCCAGTGAAGTCAAAAGCCATACTAGTTGAATTACAAAAAACAAATTCTTCAACAGGTATCATGTTCCAGGTTGCTCCTGAATCTGTAGAGAAATAGATGGCAGTACTACTTTCAGGTGAATCATAGGTTGCTGCTACTAGGACTTCTGCGTCATTTGGGTCGTACACTACTTGACGGACACCATTTGTAGTTAACATATTCGTCCAATTTGCACAATTATCAGTTGATTTCCATACGCCACCTGAACTTGCTAAAACAAATTCATTGACGTCTGAAGGATTTCGAACAATAGAATAAATGCGTCCCAAATCAGGGTCAAGTGTTAAGCCATTACTGGAATTAGTCCAATTTGTACCCCGATCGGTACTTGACCAAATTTCACCTCCTAGTCCTGCCAATACTTCCTGATTATTAATTGGATTAATCCAGGTTGAATGATGTTTCGCTGAACTTGGCATGGTAAGGTTTGTTAAGTTTGGATTCCATGGGTCGGAACTGGTTACATCAACAATATAGGTTCCGCTTCCTGAAAAAACATCAAAAGACACCCATACATCAGTAGTATTTACCGGATCTGGTTGAATATTCAAGACCGGATCCCAAAATCCCGTATAAAAGGTTTCAAATGATTGGCCATGATCTGTGCTTACGTTTAATGCTTTGCCATTAAAATCTTCAACAGAAGCAAAAATACGACCGTAAAGATTGTTATCAGCAAAAAATGCTGGAGGTGCACTTCCCGAAATTATATCGACAGATTGAACCCCGTACGAAGTCTCACTATTGGTCACCAGATTTTTAGAGACAAGCCCTCCTTGAACTCCATAATAAAGATAAGGATCCTGACCTCCACCTGAATTGGCCGACAAGTCAACTGAACTCACCCAGGAATATGGTGTATACATACGTTCAATTGTAATTCCACCATCTGTGGAACGATAAGGATACCAGTTAGATGTATAAATTACTTCATTATCATTAAAAGGATTGAATGTTGCAGAAAGTCCAAAATAATAACTCGGCGTAAAAGGATCGTAAACCTGCACCGACCAGGTTGCACCTCCATCAGTACTTATCGCTATCTCATTGGTTTCCAGCACATAGATTTTATTTGGAATGTTTGGATGAAAAATGACTTCATTAATTGCTTTTTCCCAATGGTCATCAAATGCAATTGTTACCTGGCTCCAATTGGCTCCAGCATCTAAAGTCTCGTATACTGCTTCGTCTTGACCCCATCCCGGATCTGTGCCAATCATCCAATGATTTGCATCAAATAAATCTACAGCCACAGCTCTTATATTTGTTTCCGCATAGTATTCTGTCCAGTTGACTCCGGCATCATTGCTTACCAAAAATCCCCCATTAACACCATTTGCACCATTGCCGCGTGTGATGAATAATTGGTTTGGATTGTTATAGTTTATCAATACTTTATCTACCGAAATTAAATTGCTTGATATTTCGTCATAAACCATTGTCCATGTTTGACCGCCATTGGTAGTATAATGAACCCTGTTGTAATTATCAATCCCAATAGTGTATATTTCTTTATAAAGCATGATGTCAATATTATTTTCATAAATGCTATAATCCTCAATCGCTCTATCCGTCGATTCATTATTAATAGGCCTATTAATTGTTGTAAGCGTTAAATCAGAAAGCTGTATAAGATGAATGCTATTGTCTTCCGGATTATTTGCATTGGTTAAGTAAAAGCTCAAATGGGTATCATTTACCATTCTCAATTCTTTTACATAACCTGACGAAAAGGAGTAGAACACCTCCCAGCTGACGCCATTATCATTAGAAACTAAAATATGGTTGTTCATGCTGGCTGCATAAACGCCGTTTTGGGTATTTTGATCGTATACAACATCAAAAATGCGTCCATATTCAGATGAACTTACTGTAGTTACCTGTGAGAAGGAATTTGTGATTCCAATCATTAACAAGCTTATGAAAAATAAACTTAACCTTTTCATTTTGCATTTTTTTTGCATGGTGGTGACTTTTAATTAATATTTGCAAAGATCAACCAATTAGTAAGTTGCAATCAAATTTGAGGCGGGACAAAACGTGACATCTTGAATAAAAAATGTGAGTTAGCTTATATTTGAGAGAGATAGCTATAGAGCTCTTCGTGCTCGTTAAGTTGTATTTTCTTTGAAATTCGTTCCTTACGCTTCCGGCATGCTTCCGGAGTAATATTCATTATGGAAGCTATTTCTTTCATCGAAAGATTCATGTAGAGGTATGATATATATCTGATGTCGTTGGCATTCAGATTATCATGCTTCTCCTTTAAGCGACTTAATAGACCATGGTTCACTTCATCAAAGTATTGCATAAAGTTTTTCCATTCTTCATCACTTTTAAGTAATTCTTTTAAACGTCTTATATGTTGGGTTATTTCTTGACTTGGTTTTATCGTATCAAATTGTTCTAAATCGCTGATTATGTTTTCGATTAGATGATTCCGATTTGTTAAATAGAGCGCTTTTGCAGATAACTCCCTGTTTTTTGATTCAATTTCGTGTTTGTATAGTTCTTGTTCTAATAATAATTTCGTTTCGTTTTCTTTTAATTGTTTGTCAAGTAGTAAAATGTTTGCTTTTTCGTTTTCAAGCTCAAGATGCAATATTTTCTCTTGACGTGCCTGTATATCTTTTCGCTGATTGCTTCGAATTCTACTTAATCTCAAAGACCACATTAAGAGCATCATAATGAGTGTGGCCCCAGTAGCAAATATTATGATTAATTTTCTCTGAAATGAAATATGTTCAGCTCCTTTTGTCAATTCTGTTTCATAATTCAAAACTTCAAATTTAACCCGATTGGCTTGATACTGCCTTTCTCTTCTTAAATCATAAATGGTTTGCTTTAAAAAAAGCATACTATCCATAGCAACAAGCGCTTGTTGAAAGTTTTTGGTTTCGCGACTATAAGTATTGATTTGACTGAATATTTTATAACGCGTTTCTAAATTAACAGGTTGCTGTTCCAAAGCTCTCCGACAAATGATTAAGGCTTCATTTACATCTGCATTATTATTTTTAATTTCTGCAAGAGTAAGAAGTAGCATCACACGGGTTTCTGCATATCTGTTTTCAGTAAGTTTGGGCAATAACTCGCTGATATAATTCTCTGCTTGCTTTGTTTGTTTTAAACCATTAAGCAAAATTGCCTCAAAAGCCAGGGCTTCAAGTAAATAATCCGGATCATCTTTCAAATATTTTATTGCCGCGTCAATATACTGATTAGCAACCTCATACTTGGAAATATCAAAATAGGCTTGAGCAAGATTAACTGCATAAATGCCTTTTTTTAATTTTTCTTCTGGCAATTCAGCCAGATCATAGGCTTGTTTAAAATATTCAATGGCCTTTTCCAGGTTATTTTCCTGAGAATACAGTATGCCGATATTATTTAAAGAGGTCATTTCATAAGAGGCATCCAATTCCTTAATTGCAATTTTATAAGACTCCAAATAGTATTCAAGCGCTTCATTACTATCCAGCATTTTATGATAGTGCAAACCAATATTGTTAAGCGCCACAAAAAGATTTTTATAGTCTCCCTCCTTTTCTGCCTGACCTTTTGCCTTGATCAACAGCTCCAATGATTTACCATACTCACCTTCCATCATGGCATCCACGCCTTTAACCAGTAAATCACGCGTAGTTTCTTGACTAAATACTGGTATCGTAGAAAGCACTATAAAGACAAAAGTCAAAAAATATGAGTTAAATCCAGCCATAATATTGTATTACTTCTAACAAAAATACAATAACAATCTGAAAAACTCAATTTTAACTTCATGTCACTGTATGAACTAACGTTAACTCAAAAATAAGCCAAAAAAGAAGTGAAACCTACGGAGACGTTTGGTTTTAGCAACCCATATCGCCTTAGATGCAAACTCCGCTTAAGAAGCAGCCGATATTGCCGGAGGTATTCGAGGCCTGCTTATAGTATAATAACATCGCATTGGTATGTGATGGTATAATATCAGTATGCGCAGAACCGCCCTTTAGAACCATGATTTTTATTGATTTTGAATGTCCGGAATTTGAAAGCTTAGTATAATATATTCCATTTTCAACCCTTTTGCCATTGCGGTTTTGAGCTGGTCTAGAAAAACTGTACATAAAAATTAACTTATTAATTTTATGTCCTATGAAACAGAATCGAAGAAAATTTAGTTCAACCTTCAAGGCTGAGGTAGCCCTTGAAGCCATCAAAGGCATTTAAACAATATCAGAAATCGCCTAGCATTACGAGCTTCATCCGGTGCAGGTTACGCAATGGAAGAAGGACCTTCTAGCGCATTCAGCGGAAGTTTTTGAGGGAGATCAAAAACAATCAGACGGGCTTGAACGTCTCAAAAAAGAACGTGACGAATTGTTCAGGCAAATCGGTGAACTGAAGTTTGCGAATGACTGGTATAAAAAAAATTACACTGATGCCGGTAGAACAAAGACGAAGTATAATCGACCAAAAAGATCAAATGACTATTCCGCTGATTCAGCGCCACCATTCCGGCGCAAACGGCGCCAGCTGATCCAGGAGGATTTGCAATACCACATCAATCCATTTTGTTCAGATTTTTTCTTTTGCCGGGTTTAAACCTTGCTCATTTTGGGGGAGCTCACACACCCCCACGAATAATAAATTTTTGGGGCGCTTTGTCATTTTTAGTGCATCACGGGCGCGGTGCTACCTTATCTTTAAGCCACACCTATTGTAACACAAAAACCGCAACATGAAAACACAGCTTTCAGTCAGTATGCTGTTATGCCTAGTCTGGCTTGGCTTTCCGGCAGCAACACCCGCACAGGAGATCATGCAGGTGCACAAAAAGGACAAGACCGTCATTTCCGTTCCCGTGACAGAAATCGACTTTATCGACTTCAGCAGTTCCACGGCGGGCGAAGGCGAGCTCCTCAAAGACGCCGACGGGAATAGCTACAAGACCGTCCGCATCGGCCGTCAGCTATGGATGGCCGAAAACCTCAAAACAACACGCTTCAACAATGGCAAGCCCATTCCGCAGGTCACCGAAAACAAGGCGTGGTACGAGTTGAAGACCCCGGCATATTGCTGGTACAACAACGATGAGTCGGCCAACAAAAACCCATATGGCGCCATCTACAACTGGTATGCCGTAAACACCGGCAACCTATGCCCTACGGGCTGGCATGTTTCGTCGGACAACGACTGGAAGGAGCTGGAGGAGTACCTGGTGGCCAACGGGCATAATTCAAACAAAGGCAAGGCTGAGATGATCGGCAAGTCGCTCGCAGCAAACTACGGCTGGACGCCTTCGGCCATGCCCTCCGATGTGGGTAGCGACCAGCTGCCGGAGTTCAGGAATAAATCGGGCTTTACGGCACTCCCGGGCGGCTTCCGTACAACCAACGGAGGCTTCAGCACCCCATCGGGCATTGGCGCCTACTGGTGGACCTCGACAGAGAAAAATGACAGTCAGGCATGGTTTAAACATGTGATGAGCTTCCGTGCTACACTCGAAGAAGCAGCACAATCGAAATATTTCGGTTGTTCAGTTAGGTGTGTGAAGGATTGAGGTGGTTTTGCCCGTGTGTGACGGGAAGGTGTTTGAAGTAGCATTCAAATCCACCTGTCGTGCGGTGCAGCTTACAAATCTGCATCGGCGGAGATGCAAGGTGCATCTATGAAGCAGGGCAACAGGAACGAAAAAAATGACATTTATGGGGTTTTATGAACAGATAAAAAAATTATTGGAGACCAGTATCCATTCAACCAACGGGGCGTATTCCGAAGAGCCATACAAGTAGGAAAAATCAACATTCAGACCAATGAAAACAACAACATTTGCGGGCATCCTATGTTGCTCCATCATCCTTGTTGCCGGCTGCAAAAAGGCTGGCAATGATGAAAAAACCGGCGTATTGCAGTTCAGGGCCATCAATCCCTTGAAAAACAGCAATAAAAGTACGGCAAACTTTAGATCCGTCATGACAAACCCACCGCTGACAGGTGACACCACAGTAACATACACAACCAGTTTCCGGGTTGCCGTGGGCGATGTGTGGGTTTCACAAGATGAAGTGCAGGAAGGCAATACAGACAATCTTGAATGGATGCGGCTTACCAGCACGACGAATACCGAATTGAAACTATTTGAGGATTATGTGTTTTCACCTGTCGAGCTGCCTGTGGGAACCTACAGAAGCATCAAAATCACCTTTAGAAACGTTTTTTACAGATATGCCCAATTGGCATCAGACCCCGCAACAGCATTTGAGCTGCTTGAAACAATGGGGAGCTGGACATCGCCCTGCGACGAAAATGATACAAGCTGGGCGAAGACCAATTATTTTGGTTCGGGCGGAAATCACTATTTGGAAAACGGCGTTTTTATGGTTGCTTCGGCAGGCGAAAAGGTAGCCGGATTTACCATCGAAGAAGAGAAAACAGCCATCGTGAGCTGGCGGTTGGGTGCGGGGGCAACCCAGCCTTGTACCACCTATCTCATCGATGAAAACAGCAACCTTGTGTGGGACTGCGGCATTGATCGCATGGACTTTGCCTGTCCGCCTGAAAATGAATATATGTTCGATTTTGTCATTGAGTACGAATAGCACTCAGTCAGCGCGGGTATCAATCCAAATGCTTTGGTGCTTTGGATTATAAATCCACTTGTTATGCGATGCAGATTATCAGCAGCAAGCTGCTGATAATCTGCATCGCATGGTCCGGGATTTGCAATCCCAAAAAAATTTCAAGCTTTATACAAAAGCAAACACTACCGCTTTTCCCGGGAGATGAAAGCGCCTGGCAGCATTTCGGCATATGGCCGCAAGGCTGATGTAAAAAAAGAATATTTTCCATGATAGCACAGCCTGTTGTCGGAAATAAGCAACCTCTGATTATATTTGGTGGTTAATTACATAAAAACCAACACACATGAAAAAACTAGTCGCAGAATTTATTGGAACCTTATGGCTGGTGCTTGGCGGTTGCGGCAGTGCCGTGCTGGCTGCTGCCTATCCCGAATTAGGCATTGGATTTGCCGGCGTTGCCATCGCCTTTGGCCTCACTGTGGTCACCATGGCCTATGCCATCGGACATATTTCAGGCTGTCACCTGAATCCTGCCGTCTCTGTCGGCCTGTGGATTGGCGGTCGCTTCGACAAAAAGGACCTCTTGCCGTATATTGCCGCACAGCTGCTCGGAGGGATTGCCGGCGCAGGCCTACTCTACCTCATCGCCAGCGGGAAACCCGGTTTTGAAACCGGCGGTTTTGCCGCCAATGGCTACGGGGATCATTCACCCGGCGGCTATTCGATGCTTGCTGCACTCATCACCGAGATCGTGATGACATTCATGTTTCTGGTGATTATCCTGGGCGCTACCCATCCGAAGGCGCCGAAAGGTTTTGCCGGACTCGCCATTGGCCTTGGCCTGACCCTGATTCACCTGATCAGCATTCCCGTTACCAACACATCGGTGAACCCGGCAAGAAGTACCAGCCAGGCCATCTTCGCTGGTGACTGGGCGCTCGGACAACTGTGGCTGTTCTGGGTGGCTCCCATCGTGGGCGCAATCATTGCCGGACTGGTCTATTCCTACCTCTCACAAGAAAAGGAAGCTTAAACATGACGACCAAACAATATGCTGTCGGCTAATACGCGCATCAGCCGAGATGGTATTGGTATGGATAGTCCTTCCATACCGATTTGCTGATGGCATTGCGGTAGTTGTCAGTGTGATCTGAATGGATTATAAATCCACTTATAAGAGGTGCAGATTGCAAATCTGCACCAGCATGGGTGGGACTGCGGCATTGATCGCATGGACTTTGCCTGTCCGCCTGAAAATGAATATATGTTCGATTTTGTCATTGAATACCAATAAATCTCAGCTGGTGCGGATACGCAACTCAGGGCAGCACGCTCATCAGCCACATGCTGATCATCCCCACCTAAATTGCCCGGGATGTATACAGAGGTAAACACTACCGCTTATTCACCCTGAAGTTGCCGGCTTGGTTCTGTTGGATAATACATACAATCGTCAATAAGGTGCAGATTACACATCAGCATGGTGTCATATCTGTGGCAGCGCAGACATCGTCACCTTGAAATAACATATTTCATGGTGTAGGCTTTTTATTGTTGACCATACTGCTTTTCGACTCAGGTAAACGCTAAATTTGATGGCGGAACCGGTGTTTTTACGTTGACGCCAGTTGAGCACAAGCTTCAAACAACGACCTGCTGAATAAACCACAGAAAACCATGACAGACAAAACAGCCGTTGACCTTCTTTTCGACAACCTTACTGCAAGGGGCATGCAGCCTGAAAAACGAATTTCAGAAAGAAACTTTGTTGTGCCCGGGAAAGACCGGATGTCAAATACAAAATATGTGATTGCCAGGCACCATTCACTTTTCTTCTGTGCCTATGACTCCCATGGCACAAGTGCGTATGCGTCAAGGACGTTCACGGGAATGTATTCGTCCATAAATTTACCGCCCGAAACAGACTGCCACATCTATAAAAAAGACTGGGTTGACCTGTTGCTGCGATATCACAAACGCAAATCCGGACTCAGTTACCTCGACGACACCCTAACGATAACTTCCGCGACCGATTGGACGCCTGCTGGTTTACTATCCAGGACGGATGCCGGCTTATTTCTTGCACTCAATGATAAAATTGAACCCCTGAAAATCACGATTCAGCATGACTATCTTTCAATCATTGAGGAACTGAAAGGCAAAACGGTAATCGGAATTGAGACAGATTTATGGCTGTACAAAGAAAACGACCTGGATGCGTTCATTCAATATGGTGGGCAACTCATTGAAAATATGACAAATGCCTGTGCCCTGCCAGGGCAATCACACAGGTTGGATCCCGAAGCATAATTAAGGCTTGTAGCCCCCACGATCGTTCTTGTGGGTCGGCTTTCATTGTCCCGCAATCCCATTGCCTGCAGCAACCTCAGCCCGGGTTCAGCAAAGCCGGTTAAGCTGCCCGAAAAGTTCCGGCCGCCGGATGCTGGCAACTAATCAAAAAGTGTATTTTTACCGCACAAACACCAACACCCTATGCATCCTATCCTCAGAAACATCTTAGCCGTCCTTGCCGGCATCATCCTCGGAAGCCTTGTCAATATGGGCATCATCATGATCTCTGGCGCCATCATTCCGCCACCTGAAGGCGTCGATGTCACCAATATGGAAAGCCTCAAGGCCTCGATGCACCTCTTTGGTCCGCAGCATTTTATTTTTCCATGGCTGGCCCACGCCATCGGCACCCTTGCCGGGGCAGTAGTTGCTGCCCTGATTGCCGCCAAAAACAAGCTGGTCTTCGCCCTGCTCGTCGGGGTATTTTTCCTCATGGGCGGCATCGCCAATATCTTCATGCTGCCTTCGCCCCTTTGGTTTAGCATTGTTGACCTTGGCGGCGCCTATCTGCCCATGGGCTGGCTCGGCGCCAGGATCTCCTCAGGCCTCACTAAAAAGTGAGCCAATGCCAGCGCCGCGCTTAGGCTGCTGGTCCTGGGCGGATCATGCCGGGCCGCTTATGTTTCCGGGAAGGAAAAAAAATTTTATTGATTTGCCTTATCGCTGCATCAGCTGATTGATAATTGCAGTAACTTTCGGTCGCCATTGCGCCGGATGTCGTCCGACAGTGTTGTTGGTCAATGTGCTGCAGCCTGCATTAATTCAGGATTTACAGCTTCGGGGCCGGATGAACAGCCAGCATGTTTTGTGTACTGACCTGAAAACGTATGGCCATGAAAAAACAATTCACCCTGTTGTTTTGGCTGCTGGCGACGCAGCTGCAGTTGCTCTCTCAATCGAATTTCGGTGATTACACCATCCCCGTTTCAGGCAGCCTGTATTTTGAGGATTTCCTGGGCACCAACCCTACCGGCTGGACGCTGGGCACCTTCGAGAACTGCCGTACTTACAGCATTGGCAATGGGTATTTTGAAGTTCAGTCGGTGTGTAACAGCAATGCCGGTTATAACATCAACAACCCCAACGCCATTGACCAGAACAGGGATTTTGAAATTGAAACCAACATCCTGTTTGTTGCCGGTGAAGACAACAATGGCAACGGTGTATGGTGGGGAAAGGACCTGAACGACTGGAAGGGTTTTGCGTTTCTGTTCACTGCCAACGGCTCATTCAAGGTATCCCGCTATAACAGCGTTTGGTCCGACCTTAGGGAATGGACCATTAGCGACCTGATCCGCAAAAACGCCTACAACAAACTTACGGTGCGTAAAATCAGCACCATGTACTATTTTTTCATCAACGAAGGGCTGGTGTTCTCCTGCCCTTTCCAGCCCTTTTACGGACAGGCGCTGAACCTGCACTGCAACCAGAATTCAACCATCAGGGTCGACTACCTCAGGGTGTCGTACCTCGAACGAAAACAAGCCGTACAAGCCGACTATATGTCACCGGCAATCAGCCTGTATGAACCTGCCGTGAACGAGGGTGGCCGCATCGTCACCGACCAGGAACAACTTGTGGTGCGTGGTTTTGCCGATGATGCCTCCGGTATCTCCGATGTGAGCATCAATGGTTTCGGGGGTTCTGTGGATGCACGGGGATATTTTGAACAGCATGTGAACCTCGTCCTGGGCGACAACACCATCACCATCAGGGCAAGGGATACAAAATACAACACGGCAACAAAAACCTTTTATGTTGAACGACGCTCCGCTTCTGCACTGATGGGGTTCAATAACCCTGGCAACGAAAAGCGGCTGGCCCTTGTCATCGGAAACGCGAACTATAGCGGCGGCCAGACCCTGCAAAACCCTGCCAATGATGCCAGCCTGATGGCCACGACATTGCAAAACCTGGGGTTTGAGGTGATCAAACGCATCAATGCCAACAAACAAGGCATGGAAACAGCCATACGGGAATTCACCAAAAAGCTGCCCAATTACACCGTGTGTTTGTTCTACTATGCAGGCCATGGCGTACAGGTCGATGGGATGAACTACCTCATCCCGACCGATGCCACGCTGCAAGACAAGACGGATTGCAAGTTTGAAGCCATATCGGTGAATTTCGTTGTCGAAGAGTTCGAGTCGTTTCCGAACAATGTGAACATAGTGATCCTCGACGCCTGCCGCAACAACCCTTTCCGCAGCTGGGCCAGGGGTGGCGAGCGGGGGTTCAAGGCCATCGCTCCCACCAGTGGAACCATCATATCCTTTGCCACTTCCGAAGGTTCTCTTGCCTCGGATGGCGATGGCATTCAGGGGCTGTTTACCGAACAGCTGGTGAAACAGATGCAGGTTCCGCAGCCCATCGAAAGCGTGTTTAAGAAAACACGGGTTGAGGTGGAGAAAATGAGCAACGGTGCGCAAAGTCCGCAGGAATGGTCGAAGCTGAAAGGTGATTTTTACTTCCGCAGGTAGGTTTTTTTTAATGCAAACAATAATACAAATTAGCCGATGGCAGATGAGGTGTTATTTTCGGAAAAACAACGGTTCAGACAATGGTGGATTTGGGCCGTATTGTTGGGCATCAGTTTAGTTTTTCTGATTGGTTTTGCAATTTATTTTGTGGAAGGTGAAGCGGCTAAAAACGGCACAGCAGGGTCCATTGGCATGTTGTTTATCACAGTTATTCCGCTGGCCCTCACCTGGCTCTTTTCGCGCGCCACGCTCGAAACCTACATCAGCAGCAAGGGCATCGATATTCGCTTTTTCCCTTTTGTCAACAAAATAAGGCATATTGACTGGGCCGACATCGCAGAGGCTTATGTGAGGGAATACAAGCCGCTCAGGGAATTTGGCGGATGGGGAATCCGTACCGGATTAACGGGCAGGACAGGGGCATGGAATGTGTCGGGGAATGAGGGCTTGCAGCTCGTTATGAAGAATGGAACAAAGCTGCTGGTTGGCACGCAAAAGCCCGAAGAAATCAGGCAGATGCTGACTCACATCCCTGGTCAGAAACAACAAGCCTGAGGAAATGGGATTACTTACAGCAACATCAACCAGGGGTGCAGCAGGTTTGCCGTGGTCGCCAAACGAAGTCAGGACCGATGTAAGCAGCTTGCGGGATTTTTCTGCTTGGAATCGATGTGTTTGTGACGTACATTTACAACTTCAACCAATGGTCAAAATCAATTCACGGGCTGCTTAACATTGACGAATATTAATATTTTGTTAACATAGATTTAATATTAATCACCTAATCTCGCTGAATATTTCAACTTACACCTTATTTATTTAAACCAATGAGTATCAACACGTTTTTTCAAAAGTTTGTTCCTACTGACAGGAAATTCTTTCCCTTATATGAGGGCGTTGCCGACCTGATTTTGAAAACTGCTGCCTTGCAGTTACAGATCTTTGAGCATGATGATCCCGTGAAGCAAAAAGACCTCATCAAACAAATCAGGGAAAACGAAGAGAAGGGTGATGAGATGGCCCAGCATATCTTCGATGAAATCGACAAATCTTTCGTGCCACCTTTTGACCGCGAGGACATGAACCACCTGACCACCTCACTCGACGAGGTGTTGAACCGCATCAACGGGGTATCGGAACGCATCCGGTTGTACCGCCCAAAGGAAATTCCGGGTGAATTCAAGGATTTCGCCAAATTGATCAACAAATCGTGCGACCAACAGATGATCGCTGTCAGAGAGCTCAGCGACGTGAAAAAGCCAAACAAAATTCTCAAGGCCTGCAAGAAAATCAGCGACCTCGAAAAGGAAGCCGATGACCTGTATCACTTTACCATTTCGACCATTTTCAAGAAGGAAAAAGACGCCATTGAACTGATTAAGCAGAAAGAGATTCTGGAAACCATGGAAGACACTGCAGACCGCATCAAGGTTGTTTCCAACATATTGAAAACCATCATACTCAAAGTGTCTTAAGCCAGCATTATGACAACCCTTATTATTATAACGATCGTTATCGCGCTGCTTTTCGATTTCCTCAACGGGATGAATGATGCGGCAAACTCCATTGCGACCATTGTCTCTACGAAGGTACTGTCTCCAATCATGGCAGTACTCTGGGCAGCCTTTTTCAATTTTGCGGCGGTGTTTTTTTTCGGTGTACATGTGGCCACAACCATTGGCAAAGGCATTGTTGACCCTTCCATCATCAATGAATATGTGATACTGGGCAGCTTGCTTGGCGCCATCATCTGGGTATATGGCTGCACTTACCTGGGTATGCCCATCAGTGTGTCGCACGCCCTGATTGGCGGTCTGATGGGGCCTGCACTTGTCGTGGGCGGAACATCGGCAATTTTGACCACAGGACTACACAAGGTATTGTTGTTTATTGTTCTGTCGCCGCTGATTGGGATCATTCTTTCGTTCTTTATCATGATTGTGGTGATGTTTTT